>DASXSB010000064.1:0-11456 GCA_036506275.1 Candidatus Methylomirabilota bacterium
GGATGGAGCGGGCGCGGCACCAGCGTCAGCTCGCGCAGCTCGTAGCCGCGGTAGGGCACGGCGGGCGGCAGCGTGTAGTGCTTGCCATGGTGCGAGAACGACTCTTCGTCGAAGGCCTTGAGGATGATCTCGACCTGCTCCTCGAAGAGCGCGCGGTTGGCCTCGCTGTCGAGCATGGGAGCGCCGAACGTCTCCACCTCGCGCGTGTGGTAGCCGCGGCCGACGCCGAAAATTACCCGGCCGCGCGTGAGGATGTCGGCGACGGCGAAGTCCTCGGCGAGGCGCAGGGGGTGCCACATGGGCGTGATGTTGAAGCCGCAGCCGATGCGGATGCGCGGGGTCACGTGGGCGAGGTGCACGGCCGACATGAGGATGTTCGGCAGGCACTCGTAGCCTTCGTGCTGGAAGTGGTGCTCGGCGAGCCAGATCGCGTGATAGCCGAGGCGGTCCATGGCGGTCGCGACGGCATCGGTCTTCTCGAACACGCTCGCCAGCCGCTCGTTGGAATACCGCCGCTCGTTGGCGGGCGTCGCCGCCTGCCCCATGTCGGGGAGGTCGATGTGGCCCGCGTAGACCGTCGCGAACTTCGTGATCATCGGCGGGCCGCCGGGACGTCGAAGCCGAAGAGGCGAGCGGCGTTGAGGCCGAGGACCTTCGCGCGCGAGGCGTCGGAGAGATGGCCCATGGTGCGCTCGATCGCCTCCGCGGAATGCGGCCACGTGCCCTCGTGGTGCGGATAGTCGTTGCCCCACATGAAGCAGTCGACGAGGTTCGTGCTCTCCGCGAGGGCCAGCCCCACCGCGTCCTCCTGGAACGACGCGAACCCGTGGGCGCGGAAGTACTCGCTCGGCAGCAGGGCGAGCTTGGGCCGCACCCAGAAGTGGTGCTTGCGGTACGCCTCGTCCATGGCGTCGAGGAGCCACGCCACCCAGCCGATGCCGGCCTCGATGGTGGCGAAGCGCAGGCGCGGGAAGCGCGCGAGGACACCCGACGCGCACAGGTTCGCCACGGGCTCGATGCTGGGAGCGAGCGCGTGCGACACGTAGTTCACGACGGCCCCCCCGTTGCCACGCGCGGCGCGGGGATCGCGCCCGGTGGAGACGTGGAACGTGATCGGCAGCCCCGCGTCCTGGATGGCGGCCCACAGCGGGTCGAACATTGGGAGATTGTAGTTGGGGTGATCGACGTCGTGACCGCCCCAGATCGGCTTGCACGGCAGCGTGAGGGCGCGGAAGCCGAGCTTCGCCACCCGCTGCACTTCCGCGAGCGAGCCCGCGAGATCGCCGGTGGCGATGGCGGCAGCGGGAGACATGCGGTCGTTGTAGGGCCCGAACGTTTCCCACGCCCAGTCGTTGTAGACGCGGCACTGCGCCATCGCGAACATCGGATCCGGCGTCGCCCACATGGCGAGCCCCTTGTTCGGGAAGATCACCTCGGCGTCGATGCCGTCGCGATCCATGTCGCGCAGGCGCTGCGCGGGATCTGCTCCCGCATTCTGCCGCAGCCGGTCCTCGCCCTCGAGGTCGTCGGTGCGCAGGCGATCGGGACGATGTCCCTCCGAGATCCGCCATTTGACCCCGTGCTCGTCCGTGATCACGCGCGGCACCCGCGCCCGGTACTTGTCGTCGATGCGCTTGGCCCAGAGATCGCCGGGCTCGTTGGCGTGAGCGTCGGCGGACACGACGAAGTACTTGTTGGGATCGCCGGGGCGCGCGGTGCGCGGCCAGTCGGCGTGGCCGGGCGTGCGGAGGCGCCACAGGTTCGGTTCGTTGACGGTGAGCTCGGTTACGCTCATGGACTCCTCCTCCACTGCACCAGCGTGAACGGCGGCGCCACCTCGTCGTGGGCCTCGAACAGCGCCTCCACCGGCGTCCCGATGCGAACCTCCTGCATCGGATCACCGATCAGATTACCGATCATACGCACACCGCCCGCGTGCGGCAGCTCGACCAGCACCACCACGTACGGCCCGTGGCCGCGCAAGGCCGGGTGCACCGGGTGCCACGCCCGCTCCCAGCTATAGATCACGCCGTGGGGCGCGACCGCCGTCCACTCCATGTCGAACGCGAGACAGCGGTGACAGATCCACTCCGGGCCCCATTGCCAGGCGCGGCACCGGCGACAGCGCTGCACGCGCAGCTCGCCCGCGCGCGTGCCGTCCCAGTACGGCGCATCCAGCCCGTCCGGCTCCGGGACCGGCCGCGGAAGGCCGGGCGGCAAATACGACGCCCGCGCGTTCACAGCGCATCCGCGGTGCCGAGAATCATACTCGACACCGGCGTCACCATCGGACCCGAGATCACCATCCCCACCCGCGCCCCCGGCACCTGGTTCGGCGACTCGCCGCGGAGCTGGCGCACGGCCTCGATCTGCAGCTCGAGCCCGTGCATGTAGCATTCGGCGAGGTTGCCGCCGCTCGTGTTCAACGGCAGTCGCCCGCCGGGCGCGATGAGGTTCTCGAGCGTCAAGAACTCGTTGGCGTCCGCGGCCGCGAAGAAGTCGTGCTCGATCAGGCTCATGAGCACGCCGCCCGTGAAGTTCTCGTAGCTCTGCACGACCGCGATGTCTTTGGGCCCCACGCCGGCCATCGCATAGAGGCGCGGGGCCACCGTGGTGAAGCTCGCCGACGCGTAGGTGGGGGCGTTGTGGCCACGCGCGCCGTTGCGATATTCGGAGCCCTGGCCCACGCCGAGCACGTACACGGGCGGGCGGCGCAAGTCCCGCGCGCGCTCGGCGGCCACGAGGAGAAGGGCGGCGGCGCCGTCGTTCTCCAGACAGCAGTCGTAGAGCCGGAACGGCTCCACGATGAAGCGCGAGGCGTCGTAGGCCTCGGCGGTGAGCGGTCGACCGTGCATCACCGCGCGCGGGTTCGCCTGGGCGTGGTGGTAGGAGGCGAGCGCGATGGCGCGCTGGGCCTCGGGCCGGATGTCGTGCTCGTGCATGAAGCGCATCACACGCATGGCGAAGCGCTGCGCGGGCGAGATGACGCCATAGGGAAACGTGAGGGCGGCTTCGCCCGCCACTGTCGCCGCCGGCGGCGCCGCCCCGAAGCGCTGGAACTGCCCCTGCGCGAGCGCGCGGAAGACGACCACGCACTCCGCGTAGCCGGCGGCGATGGCGGCCGCCGCGTTCCCCACCGCCGCCGAGCCTCCGCCCCCGCCGCCGCCCCACTGCATGTTGGAGAAGCGCAGCTCCGGCAGCCCGAGGGCGGCGGCCAGCCGCGACGGGTCGTTGCGATCGTTGCTGTAAGAGGCGAACCCGTCGATCTCGCGCGGGTCGAGCCCGGCGTCCTCGCACGCGCGCAGGATCGCCCGCAGCGCCAGCACCACCTCGGACTCCGGTGCCTGGCCGTGCTTGTAGTAGGTTGTCTCCCCGACGCCGGCGACGGCGACGCGCCCGCGAATCGTCCGCGGCTCGCTCACGGCGGCGGCCGCCTCTCCCCGCGCGCCGCTCCGCTCTCGAGCAGCGTGGCGATGTCGGCGGCGCCGACGCCGGCCTCGCGCAGGATCTCGAGCGTGTGTTCGCCCAGGCGCGGCGGCAACAACCGGATCTCGCCGGGCGTCTTTCCGTACGTGGTCGGGATGCCGGACATGCGCACGGTGCCTTCGCTCGGATGCTCGCGCCGCTGCCAGAACCCGGTCGCTTCGAGCTGGGGATCGCGGAGGAGCGTCTCCAGCGAGTTCACGATCATGCCCGGGATGCCGTGGCGATCGAGGTCCGCCAGCCACTCCGCGTTGGTGCGGGTGGCGGCGATCTTCCCCAGCTCCTCGTACAGCGTCTCGATGTGCTGGAGGCGTGACTTGAGCGTCTTGAAGCGCTCGTCCGCGAGGAGATCCTGGCGGCCGGCGATGACGAAGAAGTCGCGCCAGTTCTGGTCCGTGTAGGGCAGGATGGCCAGGTACCCGTCCTTGGTTCTAAAAGGACGGCGGTAGCGGTTGAGCACGCGCTTGTAGCCCACGCTGTCCACGGCGGGGATGAACGTCTCGCCGTAGAGATGCTCGACCATCACCCAGGCGGGCAGGCTCTCGAACATCGGCACCTCGACCTCCTGCCCCTCGCCCGTGCGCGCCTTGTGATAGAGCGCGGCCAGCACGGAGGCGAGGACGGCCATCGAGCTCGTCTTGTCGCAGACGATCGTCGGCACGTAGCGCGGCTCTCCAAAGAGCGCGGTCTGCAGCGAGGCTACGCCCGACGCGGCCTGGATGATGTCGTCGTAGGCGGGCTTGTCGCCGTACGGACCGGCGGCGCGGAAGCCGTAGGTGCCGACGTACACGATGCTGGGATTGACGGCGCAGAACATCTCGTAGGAGAGCCCGAGGCGGCGCGCGGCCTGAGGACGATAGTTGTGCATGAAGACGTCGGCCCGCTCGCAGAGCTTGAGCAACGCCTGCCGCGCCGCCGGCTGTTTCAGGTCGAGCACGATGCTGCGCTTGTTGCGGTTCACGGCGAAGAAGAAGGCGCCCATGTCGGGGTTCCGCATGGGGCCGAGCTGGCGCGTGGTGTCGCCGTCGGGCGGCTCCACCTTGATGACGTCGGCGCCGAGGTCGCCGAGCTGCTGGGCCGCCCACGGGCCGAGGACCACGGTGGTGCAATCGACGACGCGGACACCGGCGAGCGGCCCGGGCATCAGGACCTCACTGAGGTTTCAGGCGCACCTCTTCCATCGGTGCGGACCACGGATAGGGATTGATGAGCATGAGCGCGGGCTCCGCCACGCGAGGCCCGATGCCGCTCGGCCAGATGTACTCGTAGATGGGCCCGAACCTGACACGCTCGTGCAAGAGCTGCTGGATCTGGTGGAGGAGCGCCTCGCGCTTCTTCCGATCCGTCTCCACCGCCTGCTGCTTGTAGAGGGCGTCGATGTCGGGATAGCCGCCGTACGCATACGTGCCGTCCGTCGGCACCGTCTCCGAGAGGCGAGAGGCGGCGTTCCCGTAGAGCGCGCTCGTGCACACGCAGACGCCTTTCAGCTTCTTGGTGGCGAGCGCGGAGAAGTACGCCGCTCGCTCCATGGGGCGGAGCTTGAGACGGATGCCGACCGCCTGGAGATAGTTGATGATCCCTTCTCCCAGCGAGAAGTACGGCGGGAGCTGGTGCAGCTCGCCGGCGTCGAAGCCGTTCCGGTAACCCGCTTCCGCGAGCAGCTGCTTCGCCTTGGCGGGGTCGTAGGGATAGGGCTCGATCGGCAGCGCGAACTCGAAGGCGCGCGGGATGACGTTGCCGGCCGGCTTGGAGGCGCCGAGCGTTTCCGCCTCGCTCAGCGCCTTGCGGTCGATGGCGTAGTTGGCGGCCAGACGCACGCGGCGATCGTGCCACGGTGATTTCGGATCCCACTGGTCGAGGAAGTCGAGGTAGAAGATCGCGATGCCGCCCGAGAACGCCAATTTGAGATTCGAACTGCGCTTGACCTCCTCCGCTTGCGGGACCTCGAGGAGATAGGCGACGTCGACCTCGCCGCGCTTCAACATGGCCATGCGCGTGGTGGACTCGGGCACGCTCTTGAAGACCGCGCGCTTCACCGACGGCGTCTTCCGCCAGTAGCCCTCGAACGCCTCCATCACCAGCTCCACACCCGGCGTGTGGCTCACGAACTTGTAGGGACCGAGGCCGATCGGGTGCTTCTTGAAGCCGTCGTCGCCCACCTGCTCCACGTACTTCTTGGGGACGATCCAGCCCGCCCCCGACACGATGCTGCCGTAGAACGTCATGAAGTCGGGCCACGGCTCGTAGAGCTGGAAGCGCACGCGATGGGGCCCGACCACCGTGACTTCGCGCACCTTCTCGCGCAGGGTCTTCGAGCCCTTCGCGCGCTGGAAGCTGAACTTCACGTCCTCCGCCGTGAACGGATCGCCGTTGTGGAACTTCAAGCCCTCCCGGAGCTTGAACTCGTACGTGCGCTGGTCCGGGCTCACCGTCCACGACTCGGCGAGGCTCGGGCTCATGAGGTTGCCCGGCATCGGCTTCACGAGCGCGTCGTGGAGCGCGTAGAGGATCCAGAACGGTGTGAGCTGGCCCGTGACCTCGGCGGGATCGAACCACACGGGCGAGAGCGTCACATAGAGCGCCCACCGCATCTCGCCTTCCGGCTTCGCCTGTGCCGCCGATTCCGACGCGATGCCGGCCGCGAGCAACGCGCCCACGAGCAGCGCGCTCGCGAACGCGGCCGCCGGTGTCCACCCGCGCCGTCGGATCACGCGCGCTCCATGCGCCGGGTGCCGGCGGATTTCGACGGCCCCAGGAACTCCACCATGTTGCCGTCGGGGTCCTTGACGAAGATCTGGCGGAGACCGGTCGGTCCCGAGACGACGTCCCGGCACGGCAGCCCGAGCTCCGCGATCTTGCCGGCGGTGAGGTCCGCGTCGTCCGTCCACAGGGCGAAGTGCGGATAGCGTGCCACGATCGACTCGCGCTCGACGGCGGGGCGGACGAGCTGATCGTTGAGGATGATGTGGAGCTGCAGATCACCGCCCAGGCTGTACCAGATCCCCGGGAAGTCGAAGGCCGGGCGCGGGATTTCCTCGAGGCCGAGCAGACCCGTGTAGAAGTCGCGCGCCTTCGCGATGTCGGTGACGGTGATGCTCACGTGGCTGATCTGCTTGAACAGGCTCATGACGTTCCCTCCGGAAACCGCGTCCGCGGACGCGCCGCGTGGTCGTCGCATCATGCGCGGAACACGCGTCCTTCGCAAGCCCGGGGCGGCCGCCTCGCGATGACGGCGGCGCCTCGCGTATACTCCCGCTCGCAGTGACCGACGGAGGGCGGCCTTTCATGACCCCGTTCCTCACCCGCGAGCAGGCGGCCCAGGTGCGCGAGCGCTTCGGCACGCCCTGCTATGTCTACGACCGGGCCGCCCTCGAGCGCACGGCGCGCCGGCTGCTCGACTTCAGGGCGCCCCACGGCTTCACCCTCCGCTACGCCATGAAGGCCAACCCGACCCGCGACATCCTCGTCCTCTTCCGCGGCCTCGGGCTGCACATCGACGCCTCCAGCGACTTCGAGGTGGAGCGCGCGCTGCGCGCCGGCTTTCCGCCCGACCACATCCAGCTGAGCTCGCAGATGCCGACGACCCGGCTCGCCGACCACGTCCGTCGCGGCGTGCGGCTCAACGCGTGCTCGCTCCATCAACTGGAAGCGATCGGCGCCGCCGCCCCCGGGCACGCCATCGCCGTGCGCATGAACCCGGGGCTCGGCAGCGGATCGACCAAGCGCACGAACACCGGCGGTCCCTCCGCCAGCTTCGGGATCTGGCACGAATACCTCGGCGACGTGAAGGCGCTCGCCGCGCGCCATCGGCTGACGCTCCGCACGCTCCACACCCACATCGGTTCCGGCACCGAGCCCGACATCTGGCGACGCGTGACGCGCATGACGCTCGATCTCGCCGCCGAGCTTCCCGACGTCGTCATCGTGAACCTCGGCGGTGGCTTCAAGGTGGGCCGGATGCCGGAGGAGCCGAGCGCGGACATGGACGAGGTGGCCGGACACGTATGGCGCGAGCTCGAGGCCTTTCGCGAGCATCACGGCCGTCCGCTGCACCTCGAGATCGAGCCCGGCACCTATTTGGTATCGAACGCGGGCGCGGTGGTCGCGACGTGCATCGACGTCGTCGACACCGGCAAGGACGGCTACGTCTTCGCCAAGCTCGACACCGGCATGACCGAGGTCACGCGGCCCTCGCTCTACGGCGCCCAGCACCCGATCGACGTCATGGCGACGGGACGCGATCCCGCCCAGGTCGTGTTCGTCGGACCGTGCTGCGAATCGGGAGACATCCTCACGCCCGCCCCCGGCGATCCGGAAGGTCTCGGCCCGCGCTGGGTGCCGCGGCCGCGCGTGGGCGATCTCGTGATCGTGGGCGGCGCCGGCGCCTACTGCGCGGCGATGTCGACCATCAACTACAACTCGTATCCGCAGGCGCCGGAAGTGATGCTCGATCCCGACGGCGGCCTTCGCCTCATTCGCCGCCGCCAGACCCTCGACCAGATCCTCGACAACGAGGTCCGGTAGACCATGAAGGAGAACACGATGGACCGACGGCTCCGCGATCTCGCCGACCAGCTCGACGCCGGCCTCATCGCTCGCCGCGAGTTCCTGCGCAGGGCCGTCGTCCTCACGGGCGGCACTGCGGCCGGGCTCGCCGTGCTGCGCCGCCGCGCGTCCGCGCAGCCGAAGACCAAGCTGCGCGTCTGGCTCTTCAAGAGCTTCGTCACCGCCGGCAACGACGTGGTGGCGCGGCAGATCGAAGCGTGGGCGAAGGAGCGCAACGTCGAGGTCGAGACGGACTGGGCCACCTTCGGTGATCGCGAGCAGAAGTTCGTGGCCGCCATCGAAGCTGGCAATCCGCCCGACATGGCGGAGATGAACCTCTACGGTCCCATGCGCTACAAGGCGGCGCTCCGCGACGCCACCAAGATCGCCACCGACGTCGCCAGCGCGAAGGGCGGCCTGCTGCCCTTCGCGGAGCGGGCCATGAAGCTCGACGGCAAGTTCCTGGCCGTGGCCCGTTACTCGATGACCACCGTGTTCTTCATCCGCAAGGACATCATGGAGGCGAAAGGCCTGAAGCCGCCCAAGGTCTACGATCCCGACGTCGTGGAGTTCGCGCGCAAGACGCAGGACCCGTCCAAGGACCTCTGGGGCTTCGGCCAGACGCTGAACCGCTCCGACGACGGCGACGGCTTCATGTCGAACATCCTCTGGGATTACGGCGGGGGCGTGTGGGACAAGGACGGCAAGCCCGCCCTCGGCACGACCTTCCTCAAGCAGAACGCGGCCGCGCTCCAGTTCGCGGTGGACACGATCCAGAAGCACAAGATCCAGCCGCCGGGCGTCATGGGATGGACCGACCCCTCGAACAACGAGGCGTACATGGCGGGCAAGCTGGTGACCACCAACAACGGCGCCAGCCTCTACTACGCGATGGTGAGCAAGAAGCACGAGCTGGCGGCCAACACGCTGCTCGTGCTCACCCCCGGCGGTCCCGCGGGCAGCTTCGTGGGGTCGAGCTGCTACAACTGGGCGATCTTCCAGAAGACGAAGCACGCCGAGCTCTGCGAGGACCTGATCCGCTGGGTCGAGGACGAGAAGCGCTTCACCGAATACCTGCAAGTGTCGGTGGGCCAGGCGGGACCCGTGTACAAGGCGCGCGTGGACAATCCGTACTGGAAGAGCGATCCGAACTACGACGCCATCATCCAGAATATCCTGCGCTGCGTGAACATCGGCTATCCCGGCCCCATGACGCCGGCGGCGGCGGAGGTGCAGGGACAGAAGGTCCTCACCGACATGGCGGGGCGGGTGGTGGTGGGCGGCCTCTCCGCGGAGGCCGCCCTCAAGGAAGCACACGCGCGGGTGGAGGAAATCTACAAGATGCGCCGCACCTAGGACGGCGGCGATGGCCACGCCGGCGGCGCGCCTTCGCGCCAGCGCTTCCCTCTCCCGCGCCACGCTCGATCTCTCCCTCGCGCGCGTGCTCGGGCGCGACTATCGCCTCGGCTACCTCTTCGTGCTGCCGATGGCGATCCTCGTGCTGGCGCTCGTCGCCTACCCGTTCGGCTATGCGATCTACCTCAGCATGACGCGCAAGTACGTCGGGGTGGCGCCGGTGTGGGTCGGACTCGACAACTACGTGAGGCTCACGGGGGATGGGTTCTTCCGGCGCGCCGTCGCCAACTCGTTCGTGTTCACGTTCGGCTCGGTGGCGGTGAAGCTCGTCCTCGGCATCGCGATGGCGCTCGTGCTGAGCGCGCGCATTCGCGGGCGGAGCTTCTGGACGGGCGTGCTCCTCATTCCCTGGGTGGCGCCCACCGTCGTCTCCGCGCTCAACTTCCTGTGGATCTACGACTACAGCCTCGGCGTCCTCAACTATCTGCTCGTGCGCGTGCTCCGGCTCCTGCCCCAGGGCGTGGGCTGGCTCAGCGAGCCCGGCACCGCCATGGCGTCCGTGATCGCCGTGAACATCTGGCGCGGCTTTCCCTTCTTCGGCATCAGCTTTCTCGCCGGCATGAAGGCGATTCCGGCCGAGCTGTACGAGGCGGCGGCCGTGGACGGGGCGGGCGCGTTCCAGCGCTTCTTCAGCGTGACGCTGCCCGGGCTCCGCAACATCCTGATCATCGTCACGCTCCTCTCCACGATCTGGACCTTCAACGACTTCCAGATCGTCTACATCCTCACCAAGGGCGGCCCCGGCGGCGCCACCCAGGTCTTGCCCGTGTTCACGTACGAGATCGCGTTCGGCGCGCAACGCCTCGGGGAGGCGATCGCGGTCGCTCTCTACATGCTGCCCGCGCTCGCCGCCGTCATCATCGTGCTCGCGCGCTACATGCGGCGGGGCCAGCGCACGTGAGCCGCGCCCTCGCCCGCCGCCTGCCCGACGTCACCGCCTACGCCGTTCTCGCGATCCTCGTGGTGGTGGTGGTCTTCCCCTTCTACTGGATGACGATCACCGCCCTCAAGAGCGAGACGCAAATGCGCAGCCTCACCTCGATGTTCTGGCCGGATCCCGTGGTGCTCGACAACTTCCGGCACCTGCTCCAGCAGACGGACTTCGGGGCATGGTTCCGCAACAGCGTCACGGTGGCGGTCAGCTCGACGCTGCTGGCGACCGCCATCGGCACCATCGGCGCCTACGGGCTCGCCCGCTTGCGCTTCCTCGGCCGCGCGTTCATGTCGGCGGCGGTGCTGATCACGTACCTGGTGCCGCCGTCGATCCTCTTCATCCCGCTCTACGCGCAGATCCGAAACCTCGGACTGGCGGACAGCCTCGCCGGGCTCATCGCCGCCTATCCGAGCTTCACGGTGCCCTTCGTCACGTGGCTCCTCATGGGCTACTTCGAGTCCATCCCGGAAGAGCTGGAGGAAGCGGCGATGATCGACGGCGCCAGCCGCTTCGGCGCCTTCGCGCGGATCGTGCTCCCGCTCGCCGCGCCCGGCGTCCTCGCGGCCGGCCTCTACGCGTTCACGCAGGCCTGGAACGAGTTCCTCTACGCGCTCGTGTTCATCACCGACGTGAAGCTCCGCACCCTGCCCGTCGGGCTCTCCAGCTTCATCACGGGCGACGTCTACGGGTGGGGGTTCTTGATGGCGGGCGCCGTGCTCACCACGCTGCCGGTGATCGCCGCCTACATCTATCTACAGAAGTACATGGTGGAAGGTCTCACGGCCGGCGGCGTGAAAGGCTAACCACCGAGGAGGGTTCCATGGATTACGGCGTGGTGATGTTCCCGACCGAGTATGCAATGGCGCCCGACGACCTCGCGCGCGCCCTCGAGGAGCGCGGCTTCGATTCGGTGTGGTTTCCCGAGCACACGCACATCCCGGCCAGTCGGCGCAGCCCGTGGCCGGGCGGCGGAGAGCTGCCGCGCGACTACTGGTCGTCCTACGACCCGTTCGTGGCGTTGATGGCGGCGGGGGCGGCGACGAAGCGCTTGAAGCTCGGCACCGGGATCTGTCTCGTC
>DASXSB010000065.1:0-37232 GCA_036506275.1 Candidatus Methylomirabilota bacterium
CGACGTCATCCACAGCTTCTGGGCCCCGCCCCTCGGCGGAAAGCGTGACGTGGTGCCGGGCCGCCTCAACCAGCTCGCGTTCACGCCCGATCGTCCCGGCGAATACTGGGGACAGTGCGCGGAGTTCTGCGGCGCCTCCCATGCCCACATGGGATTTCGCGTCTTCGTCGATGCTCCCGACGCCTTCGAGCGCTGGGCCGCCTCCCAGCGGACGCAGGCAGCGGAGCCGCAAGGACCGGCGGCGGAGGGGAAAGCGATCTTCGCCGCCAGCGCCTGCGTGGGCTGCCATACCATCAAGGGCGTCTCGGCGGGAACGCTCGGTCCCGACCTCACGCACTTCGGCAGTCGCACCACCTTCGCGGCCGCGATGTTCCCGAACAACGCCGACATCCTCCGCGCGTGGATCAAGAACGCGCCCGCACTGAAGCCGGAAGCCAAGATGCCCGCGCTCGGGCTCAGCGACGATCAGGCCCGCGCCGTCGCCGCCTACCTCATCAGCCTGAAATGAGCGCCACCCGCGACGTCGCGCTCTTCCGGGAGGACGCCGTGCACGCGCACGCGCCGGCGGCGACGGGGGTGTGGAGCTGGATCACCACCGTCGATCACAAGCGCATCGGCATCCTCTACGGCGTCACCGCCGTCGCCTTCTTCCTCGTGGGCGGGGTGGAGGCGCTGCTGATCCGCCTTCAGCTCGCGGTGCCAGACAACGCGCTGGTGTCGGCGCCCACGTACAACGCGCTCTTCACCATGCACGGCACCACGATGATCTTCCTCGCCGTGATGCCGCTGAACGCGGCCCTCTTCAACTACATGGTCCCGCTGATGATCGGCGCCCGCGACGTCGCCTTCCCGCGTCTGAACGCGCTCTCCTACTGGATCTTGCTCGCGGGCGGAATCTTCCTGAATTCCAGCTTCCTGGTGGGGGCGCCGCCCGACGGCGGGTGGTTCGGCTATACGAGCCTGACCCTGCGCCAGTACTCGCCGGGGCTCAACATCGACTTCTGGCTCCTCTCCCTGCAGATCCTCGGCGCCTCGTCGTTGATGGCGGCCGTCAACTTCATCGTCACCATCATCGACATGCGCGCGCCCGGGATGACGCTCATGCGCATGCCGGTCTTCGCGTGGATGACGCTGGTCGTGCAGTTCCTCATCGTCCTCGCGTTTCCGGCCATCACCGTGGGGCTGATCTTCCTCATGTTCGATCGCTTCTTCGGCACCCACTTCTACGACGTGGCGGCGGGCGGCGACCTCACGCTCTGGCAGCATCTCTTCTGGATCTTCGGCCACCCCGAGGTCTACATCCTGATCCTGCCCGCGTTCGGCATCGTGTCCGAGGTGCTACCGACCTTCGCGCGCAAGCCGCTCTTCGGAGCGCCGGTGGTGGTCTACTCCGGGGTGCTCATCGGCTTCTTTGGATTTGGCGTGTGGGCGCACCACATGTTCGCGGCCGGAATGGGGCCCGTCGCCGACGCCGCCTTCGCCATCAGCACCATGCTCATCGCCATTCCCACCGGCGTGAAGATCTTCAACTGGCTCGCCACCCTCTGGGGCGGCAGCATCAGATTCACGACCGCGCTGCACTTCGCGGTCGGGCTGGTCGCGATGTTCACGATCGGCGGCCTCTCCGGGATCATGCACGCGTCGCCGCCCGTGGACCTCCAGCAGACCGACACCTACTTCGTGGTGGCGCACCTGCATTACGTCCTCATCGGCGGCTCCCTCTTCGGCCTCCTCGCCGCCACCTTTTACTGGTGGCCGAAGATGACGGGGCGCCTGCTCGACGAGCGGCTGGGCAAGCTCGCCTTCTGGACGCTCATCCTCGGGTTCAACCTCGCGTTCTTTCCGCAGCACTACCTGGGCGCGGTCGGGATGCCGCGCCGGATCTACACGTACGCACCCGAGACGGGCTGGGGCACGTGGAACTTCGCGTCCACGGTGGGCGCCGTCGGCATCGGCGTGGCCGTTCTCCTCGTGCTCGTGAACGCCTTGCGCAGCCTGCGCGCGGCCCCGACCGCCCCTGCCGATCCCTGGGATGGCCGCACCCTCGAGTGGCGGACCTCATCACCGCCCCCGCCCCACGACTTCGACAGCATTCCGCCCGTGTACGGTCGCGACAGCTTCTGGCGCGAGAAGCACGGCGACCGTCACGGCCGCCGACCGCCGCCGATACCGCCGCTCGTCGAGCCGCACGGCATCCATTTGCCGGCGCCGTCGTACTGGCCGGTCGTCATCGCCGTTGGGCTCTTCGTGGCGGCGGTGGGCGCTCTCAGCCACGTGCTCCTCGTGATCGCGGGCGGGGTGATCGTGCTGGCGGCGGCGGTGGCGTTCGCGCTCGAGCACCACCGCGAGCCCACCCACGAGCACCAGATCGGCAACCTCGCCGTCGATCGGCGCAAGATCGCGATGTGGACCTTCCTCGGCTCCGAGTGCATGTTCTTCGGCACCCTCATCGCGACCTATCTCGCCTATCGGGGACGCAGCGTGACGGGGCCGTACCCGCACGAGATCCTGAACATCCCCGTGACCACGCTCAGCACGTTCGATCTCCTCATGTCGAGCTTGCTCATGGTGCTGGCGCTCGCCGCCGTGCAGCGCGGCGATCATCGCCAGACGCGGCTGTGGCTGCTCGGCACCGTGGTCTTCGGTCTCATCTTCCTCGGTTTCCAGGCGTACGAGTTCACGCACTTCGTGCACGAAGGCCTCACGCTCCAGCAGAATCTCTTCGGGTCCTCCTTCTTCGTGCTCACGGGATTCCACGGCGGGCACGTGACCCTCGGCGTCTTCTGGCTCTTCACGCTGTGGGTGCTCGAGATGCGAGGACGCCTGGCGCCGCGGGATGCCATCAAGGTCGAGGTCGCCGGTCTCTACTGGCACTTCGTCGATATCGTGTGGATCGTGATCTTCACCGTGGTCTATCTCATCCCCTGATGAGCATCCCCGGATGGTGACGCCACCCGTTTCCACCGCCGCCGCGCACGCGGACGCTTCCGCGCCCGCGGCCCCGGACCACGCCTCGACAGGGACGTACGTCAAGGTGGCGGTCATCCTCTGCGCGGTCACGGCCCTGGAGTTCGCGGTGATCTACATCCGCGCGCTCACGCCGATCCTCATCCCGCTCCTGCTCGTGCTCTCGGCCGGGAAATTCACTCTCGTCGTGCTCTTCTACATGCACCTGCGCTACGACGCCCGCCCCCTCTCCGGACTCTTCGGGGGATCGCTCGCGATCGCCACCGGCATCGCGGTCGCGCTGATGACGCTCACGGGCGCGTTCCTGGTCTTCGGGCGATGACGGCGGCGGCGGCACCGTGGACGACGGGCGAAATGCACGTCGACGTGCTGCTCGGGATCGCTCTCGTCGGCGCCGCCTACGTCCTCGCCTATCGTCGGGCCGGGCGGGCGGTCGAGTGGGGACGGGCGGCGGCGTTCGTGGCCGGCCTGGCGGCGCTCGCGGGCGCCCTCAACGGGCCTCTCCACGATCTCAGCGACTACTATCTGTTCAGCGCTCACATGATCCAGCACGTGGTCCTGACGCTGGTGGTGGCGCCCCTGCTGCTCCTCGGCACGCCCACCTTCATGGTGGACGGCCTGACGGCGCCGCTCCTCGGCCGCCCGCTCGCCGGTGCCGCCCTCCGGTGGATCACGCGGCCGCTTCCCGCTCTTGCCCTCTACGCGGCCGCCCTCGCGCTCTGGCACCTTCCGGGTCCGTACGAGCTCGCGCTCGAGCACCACGGCTGGCATGTCATCCAGCACCTCGTGCTCATCGCCACCGCCGTCCTTGGCTGGTGGCCGGTGCTGTCGGCGTCGGCGTCACTGCCGCCGGCCTCGTACCCCGCACAGATCCTCTATCTCTTCGCCTTCGGGATGCCGATGACGGCGGTGGCGGCGATGATCACCGCCGCCGAGCAGCCGCTGTATCCGTTCTACGCGGCGGCGCCCCGCATCACGGGCCTCGACGTCCTCGCCGACCAGCGCCTGGGCGGGCTCATCATGTGGGTGCCGGCCGGGCTGGTGCCGCTGGTGGCCTTCACGGTGGTGTTCTTCCGCTGGACGGCCAGCGAGCCCGACGACACCGAGATCGACGACGCGCCGGCGCCTACCATCGCGTCCTAGCCTGGCGTTCGTGACCGCACGTATTTTGACCGACTCCATGGCATTCGCTTTGCAAATTCCTCTGCAGCACCCCGGAAACGGGGCAGATGTAGGAGGAGAAGATGGAGAGCGCTACGAGTGTCCGGGTGCAGTTCATGCCCGTCGGCCGCAATCGCCGGGAGTGGATGTGGAAGGCGCGCGACGAGAGCAACACGATCACCATATCCGGCCAGCATTTCGACTCACTGAACGAGGCGATGCGCGACGCCCGGACGCAGATCGACGGTCTCAGCTACGAGGACGACGAGGGCCCCTTTAGCGCCTGATCATCCGGGGGCCGTGGTGTAAAGGGCGGCCCCCGCCCCGGTGTCATTTCTCCAATCGCTCTGCGGTTCCTTCCCGGGCCGCACCTCTGCTATCATGAGGTCCTCGCCCAATGAACATCTGCGTGGTTGGAACTGGCTACGTCGGTCTGGTCACCGGCGCCGTCTTCGCTGATCTCGGTAACGACGTCGTCTGCGTCGACAACCAGGTCGACAAGGTCCAGGCGCTCCGCGCCGGCCGCATGCCGATCTACGAACCCGGTCTCGAGGAGATGGTGGCGCGCAACGCCGCCGATGGCCGCCTCACGTTCACCACCGACCTCGCGGCCGCCGTGCGGCGATCGGTGATCGTGTTCATCACCGTCGGCACCCCGCCCGGCGCCAGTGGCGAGACCGATCTCGCCGCGGTGGAGGCCGTCGCCCAGGGCATCGCGAGGGCGATGGAGCGCTACACCGTGGTCGTCAACAAGTCCACGGTCCCGGTGGGCACGGGCGAGTTCGTGCGCGACGTCATCACGCGCCATCAGACGGCGCCGATCCCGTTCGACGTGGTCTCCAACCCGGAGTTCCTGCGCGAGGGCTCCGCCATCGAGGACACCCTGCGTCCCGATCGCATCGTGATCGGGGCGCCGTCGCAGCAGGTGGCGATGGCCCTCCTCGAGCTGTATGCGCCCCTGGAGCGGCCGATGATCATCACCGACGTGCCGTCGGCCGAGATGATCAAGTACGCGTCCAACGCCTTCCTCGCCACCAAGATCTCGTTCATCAACGCTATCGCCAACATCTGCGAGCTGGCGGGCGCGGACGTGACGCACGTCATGAAGGGGATGGGGCTCGACCCCCGCATCGGCCCCGCCTTTCTTCAGGCCGGCCTCGGATACGGGGGAAGTTGCTTCCCGAAGGACACGGACTCGCTCGTCCACACCGCGGCCAGCCTCGGCTATGACTTCGGTCTCCTCCGCGCCGTGGTCGACGTCAATGTCTCTCGCGCGCAGCACTTCGTGCGGATCGTGGAGAAGGCGCTCGCTCCCCTCGACGACAAGGTGGTGGCGGTGCTCGGACTCGCCTTCAAGCCGAACACCGACGACATGCGGGAAGCCCGAAGCGTCGAGGTCGTGAAGAGCCTCCTCGAGCGGGGGGCGATCGTGCGCGCCTACGATCCCGTGGCCACCGCCAAGGCGCGCGACGTCCTTCCCGCCGCCGTCACCTATTGCGACTCGCCCTACGCCGCCGCCGCCGAGGCCGACGCCGTCGCGCTCCTCACCGAGTGGAACGAGTTCAAGTTCCTCAACCTGGAGCGCCTGCGGGCCGGCATGCGGCGTCCCGTCGTCTTCGACGGCCGTAACCTCTGGGAGCCGGAACGCATGCGCCGTCTCGGATTCGAGTACCACTCGATCGGCCGCAAGCCGGTGGTTCCCGCGTAAGCTCGGGCGCGGGGACGTCGACGCGGATGCGGGTGCTAGTGACGGGAGGGGCGGGTTTCATCGGCTCGCATCTCTGCGAGTTCCTCCTCGGTCGCGGTGACGACGTGATCTGCATGGACAACTTCCTCACCGGCTCGCCCCAGAACCTCGCCGGCCTCACCGACCGCAAGGGCTTCACGCTCGTGCGGCACAACGTGACCGAATACATCACCGTGGACGGCGCCCTTGACTGGGTCCTGCACTTCGCGAGTCCGGCGTCGCCGCGCGACTATCTCGAGTTCCCCATCCAGACCCTCAAGGTGGGCGCGCTCGGCACCCACAACTCGCTCGGCCTCGCCAAGGCGAAGCGCGCGCGCTTCCTCCTCGCGTCGACCTCGGAGGTGTACGGCGATCCGCTCGTCCACCCGCAGCGGGAGGACTACTGGGGCAACGTGAATCCGGTGGGACCACGCGGCGTGTACGACGAGGCGAAGCGATTCGCGGAGGCGATGACGATGGCGTACCATCGCACGCATGGCGTCGACACGCGGATCGTACGCATCTTCAACACCTTCGGTCCGCGCATGCGCGCCAACGACGGCCGCGCCATCCCTGCCTTCATGACGCAGGCCCTCACCGGCGCCCCCCTCACCGTCTTCGGCGACGGGTCGCAGACGCGATCGTTCCAGTACATCAGCGATCTGATCGCGGGCATCGGGCGCCTCATGGCGAGTGCCGTGAACGAGCCCGTGAACATCGGCAACCCGCACGAGATGACGCTGCTCGAGCTCGCGAAGCGGATCCTCCGCCTCTCGAACTCGAAGAGCGAGATCGTGTTCCGTCCCCTCCCCGAGGACGACCCCAAGGTGCGGCAGCCCGACATCACGCGCGCGCGCCGACTCCTCGCCTGGGAGCCTCGGGTGGACACCGACGAGGGTCTGCGTCTCACCCTCGACTGGTTCCGGGGAGCGGCCCGCGCATGAACGTCCTCGTCACCGGAGGCGCCGGCTTCATCGGCTCGCACATCACCGACCGCCTGCTCACCGACGGTCACGCGGTGAGCGTGGTCGACAATCTCGCCACCGGCCGCCGCGAGCTGGTCAATCCCGCCGCCACCCTCGTCGTGTGCGACATCCGCAGCGAGCGTCTCGACGACGTCTTCGCCGCCGCCCGTCCGGAGGCGGTCGTCCACGTCGCCGCCCAGGCCGCGGTGTCGCGGTCGGTCGAAGACCCCGTCTTCGACGCCAGCGTCAACGTGATCGGCACCATCACGCTGCTGGAATCGTGTCGCCGCGCCGGCGTCCGCCGCGTCGTCTACACGTCCACGGGCGGCGCCGCCTACGGCGACACGGAGGTGTTGCCGACGCCGGAGGACCATCCCACGCGGGCGACGTCGCCGTACGGCGTCTCCAAGACGTCCGCCGAACGCTATCTCGAATGCTGGGCGGGGCTCACGGGCGGCCAGCCGCTCACGCTGCGGCTCGCCAACGTGTACGGCCCGCGTCAGAATCCGCTGGGGGAGGCGGGCGTCATCGCGATCTTCTCGCATCGCATCTTGCGTGGAGAGCCGTGTCTCGTGAACGGTGACGGTGACCAGACGCGCGACTACGTGTACGTGGAGGACGTGGCGGAGGCGGCGGCGCGCGCCCTCGCGCAGCCGGAGACGACGGGCGTCGTCAACATCGCGACCGGCGTGGAGACGACCGTCAACGAGCTCTACCGCCGCCTTGCGCGCGCGGCGGGCGTGACGCGCCCGGCGCAGCACGCGCCCGCGCGTCCGGGCGAGCAGCGCCGCAGCGTTCTCGACGCCGCCCGCGCCAAGCGACTCCTCGGCTGGACGCCCGCCACCGGGCTCGACGCCGGTCTCGAGAAGACGCTCACGTACTTCAAGAACGAGCTGGGGAAGGTGGAGCGATGATCGACGAGGAGCTCCGCGCGATTCTCGTGTGCCCGGCCTGCAAGGGCGACCTGCGTTTCGAGGAAACACGGATCATCTGTCCGGCGTGTCGGAAGGCGTACCCGATCCGGGATGGTATTCCGGTCATGCTCGTGGCCGAAGCGGAGCCCTGGTCGGGGTCCTAGGTGCCCGCCCCGCGGGCGATCATCCTCGCGGGCGGACAGGGGACGCGGTTACGGCCGCTCACGCTGGCGCGGGCGAAGCCGGTCGTGCCCCTCCTCAATCGTCCCTTTCTCGCCTACCAGGTCGCCCTTCTCGCGCATCACGGCATCGCCGACATCGTGCTGTCGTGCTCCTATCGCGTCGACGACGTGCGGGCGGCGCTGGGTGACGCTCGCGCTCCCGGTCTCACGCTGACCTACGTCGTCGAGAAGGAGCCCCTCGGAACCGGGGGCGGCGTCCGCTACGCGCTCGAGCAGACGGGCGGCGGAAGCGGCCTCGTGCTCGTCCTCAACGGTGACGTGCTGACCGACGCCGATCTCGGCGCCATGCGCGCCTTTCACGACGCGATGCACTCGCGCACGACGATCTTCCTCACGCGCGTGCCCGATCCCCGTCCCTACGGTCTCGTGGAGACCGAGGCGGACGGCCGTCTGCGCCGCTTCCGCGAGAAGCCGGCGGCGGAGGAGGAGGTGACGACGGACACGATCAACGCCGGCATTTACCTGATCGACGCCGATCTCGTGGCCCGCCTTCCCGCCGACCGCCCGGCGTCGATCGAGCGCGAGTTCTTTCCCGCCCTCATCGCCGACGGCGTACCGTGCTTCGGCTTCACGGAGCCCGCGTATTGGCGGGACATCGGCAGCCCCGCCGCCTATCACCTGGCCCAGGTCGATCTCCTCGACGGCCGCGTGCGATCGCCCTTGTCGCCGCCGGGATCACCGCGTGATGGAAGCTGGCTGGCGGACGGCGCGCGCGCGACGGGCGCGCGCCTGGAAGCGCCGTCCGTGCTCGGGCCGCGTGTGCTCGTGGAGTCCGGCGCGCACGTGGGTCCGCACGCGGTGATCGGCGAGAGCTCACGGATCGGCGCCCGCGCCCGCGTCGTCAACGCGGTCTTGTGGGAGCGCGTCCACGTCGGCGCGGAGTCGGTGCTGCGGGACTGCGTGATCGCCGCCGACGTGCGCATCGGCGCGCACGCGGAGGTGGGGGCCGGCGTCGTGCTGGCGGCGGGCGCGGTCGTTCCCGACCACGCGCGGCTCTCCCGGCCCTGACAGCCCGCGCCGAGCCGCGGTCTACCGCGTGCTAGACTGAGCCGATGGGCCCCGCTCGGATTCGTAATTTCTCCATTGTCGCCCACATCGATCACGGGAAATCGACGCTGGCGGACCGGCTCCTCGCCCTCACTGGCACCATGGACGCCAAGAAAGCAGTGGACCAGGTCCTCGACTCCATGGACCTCGAGCGTGAGCGCGGCATCACCATCAAGGCACATACGGTCCGCCTCCTCTACCGCGCCCGCGACGGCGAGGTCTACACGCTGAACCTCATCGATACGCCGGGCCACGTCGACTTCTCGTACGAGGTCTCGCGCGCGCTCGCCGCCTGCGAGGGGGCCATCCTCATCGTGGACGCCGCCCAGGGCATCGAGGCGCAGACGCTCGCGAACTTTTATCTGGCAAGCGAGGCGAACCTCACCATCGTCCCCGTCATCAACAAGATCGACCTCCCCGCCGCCGACGTGGACGGCACGCGCGAGCAGATCACGGAGGCGCTGGACCTCGACGGCATGGAAGCGCTCGCCATCTCCGCCAAGCACGGCACGGGGGTGCCGGAGGTGCTGGAGGCGATCGTGGCTCGCATCCCGCCTCCCACCGGCGACACCGAGGCGCCGCTGAAGGCGCTCGTCTTCGATTCCTTCTACGACTCCTACCAGGGCGTGGTCGTGTACGTGCGCCTCGTGGACGGCCGCGTGCGCGCGGGCACGCGCATCCTCCTCATGTCCAACGGCCGGGCGTACGACGTCCAGCAGGTGGGCGTGTTCAGTCCCGACATGCGACCGGTGGAGGAGCTGGCGGCGGGCGAGGTGGGATACATCACCGCTTCCATCAAGCGCGTGGCCGACGCCAAGGTGGGCGAGACGATTACGGAGGCGCTGCGCCCGACGGCGGCGCCGTTCCCGGGCTACCGCGACGCCAAGCCGATGGTCTTCGCCGGCCTCTACCCGATCGAGGACACCGACTACGAGGCGCTGCGTGACGCCCTCGAGAAGCTGCGCTTGAACGACCCCGCCTTCACGTTCGAGCCGGAGACGTCGCTCGCCCTCGGGTACGGCTTCCGCTGCGGCTTCCTCGGCATGCTGCACATGGAGATCGTGCAGGAGCGGCTGGAGCGCGAGTTCGACCTCTCGCTCATCGTGACCGCTCCCTCCGTGCAGTACAAGGTCCTCACCACCGCCGGCGACGTGCTCGACATCGACAATCCCTCCAAGCTGCCGACGCCGGACAAGATCGAGCAGATGGAGGAGCCGTACGTGAAGTCGTCGGTCTACGTGCCCACCGAGTTCATGACCGCCATCTACAAGCTCGCTCAGGACAAGCGGGGCGAGCACCGCGCGCTGGAATACCTCGGCAAGCGCGTGCACATCCAGTTCGACTTCCCGCTCGCCGAGATCGTGGTGGACTTCTACGACAAGCTGAAGTCGATCTCGAAGGGCTACGCCTCCTTCGACTACGAGTTCGCGGACTTCCGGCCGTCCGACCTCGTCAAGCTCGACATCCTGCTCAATGGCGATCCGGTGGACGCGCTCTCGATCATCGTGCATCGTGACAAGGCGTACGAGAAGGGCAAGGCGCTCGTGGAGAAGCTCCGCGAGGTGATCCCGCGCCAGCTCTTCGAGGTGGCCATCCAGGCCGCCATCGGCAGTCGCGTCATCGCGCGCGAGTCGGTGAAGGCGATGGGAAAGAACGTCACCGCGAAGTGCTACGGCGGTGACATCACCCGCAAGCGCAAGCTGCTCGAGCGCCAGAAAGAGGGCAAGAAGCGCATGAAGCAGGTCGGTCGTGTGGAAGTGCCGCAGGAGGCCTTCCTCTCGGTGTTGAAGAGTTGAGCATCGACGACCACGACGCCGAGCTGGAACCGAGCAAGCTGAGAGCGACGGTGCCGGGCCGCCGCGACGGCGGCGCCGCCCAGGTCATCACCGAGCCTCCCCCGGCCGAGCCCGTGGTGTCACGCCGCCGGAAGTCGCTCGTCCGCGAGTACGCGGAGGCGATCGCGATCGCCATCCTCCTCGCCCTCGTGATCCGGACCTTCGTGGTGCAGGCCTTCACGATCCCGTCCGGCTCGATGATGGACACCCTCCTCGTCGGCGACTACATCCTCGTCAACAAGTTCCTGTACGGGCCGGAGCTGCCGTTCACCGACTGGCAGCTTCCCGGACTGCGACCGCCGGCGCGGGGCGACATCATCGTCTTCAAGTATCCTCAAGATGAAAAGCGCGACTTCATCAAGCGCGTCGTCGCCACCCCCGGCGAGGTGGTGCAGGTGAAGGGTCACCAGGTGTTCGTCAATGGTCGTGCCCTCGAGGAGCCGTACACGCGCTACGTCAACTCGCCGCTGCCGACGAGCGGCCAGCCGAGCTTCTGCGGCTACGCGTACGGCTGCGATGCCACCACCGTTCCCGCCGACTCGTACTTCGTGATGGGCGACAACCGGGACAACTCCCAGGACAGTCGCTACTGGGGCTTCGTGAAGCGGGACAAGATCAAGGGCAAGGCCTTCCTCATCTACTGGTCGTGGGACAGCGACCGGCACTGGTTGCGCTGGTGGCGGCTCGCCAAGTACATCCCGTAACGCGCCCCGCGCCCGCGGCGCCCGGCGTTCTCGCCGACGTCGCGCCGCGTGAGCACCGCCTCGGCCTCTACGTGCACGTCCCCTTCTGCACGAAGCGGTGCCCTTACTGCAGCTTCAACACGGCGCCCATGGACGGCGCCGACATGGCGCGGTATCTCCGCGCTCTCGCCACCGAGATCGACCTCGTGGCGGCGATCCCGTGGGCGCCTTCCGTCGAGATCGCGAGCGTGTTCTTCGGCGGCGGCACCCCGTCGCTCCTGGAGCCGGACGAGCTCGACGCCATCCTCCACCGTGTGCGGACGCGCCTGCGCGTGGATGACGCAGCCGAGATCACCGTCGAGTGCAACCCGGAGAGCCTCGGCGCCACCAAGGCCGGCGCCTATCGCGCGGCCGGCGTCACCCGCATCAGTCTCGGCGTCCAGTCGCTCGACGACACCATCCTCCCTCGCCTCGGACGCGAGCACGCGGCGGCGGAGGCGCGCGCCGCCTACGACGGTGCACGCGCGGCCGGCTTTCCGAGCGTGAGCGTGGACCTCATGTACGGAGTGCCCGGGCTCGACGTCGACGGCTGGCGGCGCGCGGTCGCGACCGTTCTCGACTGGGCGCCCGATCATCTGTCCGCCTACGGTCTCACGCTCGATCCCGGGAGCGCGTGGGGCGCCACCGGCGTGGCCGGCTTGCCGCCCGAGGACACCGTGATCGCGCAGTACTGGGCGCTCGCGGACGCGGCGCGCGCGCGCGGCTACGAGCACTACGAGGTCTCGAACTACGCGCGCCCCGGCTTTCGCTCGCGCCACAATCAGATCTACTGGCGCGCCCAGGAATACCTCGCGTGCGGTCCGGGCGCGTGCGGGTTCGTGGGCGACGTCCGCTACGGCAACGCGCGCGCGCTCCCACGCTACTGCGGCATCCTCGAGGACGGCCGCCTTCCGATCGAGACGTCGGAGCGGCTGAGCACGCGCCAGCAGCTCGCGGAACGGCTCATCCTGGGTCTCCGGACGTCGGACGGAATCCCGCGCGGCTGGTTCGACGAGCGCTGTGAGGGCGACGACGCCCTCGCCGCGCGCGTCCGTGACTGGGAGGCGGCCGGTATGCTCACCGCCGACACGACGCGGGTTCGCCTCACCGAGGCCGGCTTCCTGGTCTCGGACGCGCTCTTCGTCGAGCTTCTCTAGGCGCACGGCCCGCCCGTTCCCGTCGTCGCCTTGACTTCGGCGCACGCAACCGATAGTTAAGGTGAGATGGAGACGCGTCACCGCGAGGTCCTGATCGCCCTCCTCCGCGAGTACATCGACTCCGCGGAGCCGGTGGGATCCCGTGTGCTGGCGCGGCGGCATTTCCCGGGCCTCTCTCCCGCCACGCTCCGTAACGTCATGGCCGACCTGGAGGAAATGGGGTACCTGGCGCAGCCGCACACGAGCGCGGGCCGCGTCCCCACCGACAAGGCATATCGGTTCTACGTGGAGTCGTTCCCGCCCCCGGTGCCGTCGGCGCCGGCGGGGGCGGAGACGCTGGCGACGCGCCGGTCCGGCATCGACTCCTTCATGGAGCGCACGTCGACCCATCTCTCGACCGTTACCAAGCTCACCGGCCTCCTCCTGGCGCCCCCCCTCAAGCACACGGTGGTGGCGCGCGTCGAGCTCATGCCGCTCGCGTCCGACCGCGCGCTGGCGGTGGTGGTGACGGACTCCGGATGGATCACCGCGCGCGCGCTCACCCTCGATCCCCCCCTGACGGCGGAAGAGGTGCGCGGGCTCGCGCGGGAGCTGACACGGCGGTTCGGCGGTCGCACCGTGCAGGACGTCGTCGAGATGGAGAGCGCGCCCAGCGATCCCCTCGACAAGCTCCACACCCGCGGCGGCGGCATCGTGGAGCAAGTGGTGGCGATGGTGCGGGGGCGGACGCTCTACGTGAGCGGCGCCCTCAACATGCTCGACCACCCGGAGTTCTGGGATCTGGAAACGACCCGCACGCTCCTCCGGACGTTCGAGGACAAGGAGCGGCTCGCCGACCTCATGACCTCGCTCGCCGAGGACGAAGGCGTCCGCGTCACCATCGGGGACGAGAACCCCTACGCCCAGATGCGCGAGTGCACGATGATCACGTCCACCTACATGTACCGCGACCAGGTGCTCGGCATCCTGGGTGTGGTGGGGCCGCGTCGCCTCCCCTACCCGGAGGTGGTGTCGATCGTGCGCGAGACGGCCCGGCACGTGACGGAAGCCCTCTCGCGGGTGCGCCAAGACCTGTATCTGCCGTCCTGATCCGCGTTTCCCCGCTGCTATAATTCTCGCCATGGAGGATCCTCGGGACGACGGAACCCGCGCGCCCGCGGAGGGGGCCGGCAAGACCGGCGCGGGAGCGGGGGAGCAC
This sequence comes from Candidatus Methylomirabilota bacterium, assembly GCA_036506275.1. Classification (GTDB taxonomy): domain Bacteria; phylum Methylomirabilota; class Methylomirabilia; order Rokubacteriales; family CSP1-6; genus DASXSB01. Next base: position 13,935 of record DASXSB010000065.1, read on the forward strand.
AACGACCTCCAGCGTCAGCTCGACGACAAGCAGGACCAGCTCCTGCGCGCCCTCGCCGAGATGGACAACATGCGGCGGCGCGCCCAGCGCGATCGGGAGGAGCAGAGCCGCTACGCCAACGAGACGCTCCTGCGCGACCTCGTGCCCGTCGTCGACAACTTCGACCGCGCCCTCGACGCGGCGCGGGCGGCGGGGGCGGCGGCGGCCGTGGTGGACGGCGTGGAGCTGATCCGCCGCGAGCTCCTGAAGGCGCTCGAGCGTCACGGCCTCACGCGGTACTCGGCAGTGGGCACGCGCTTCGATCCCACCCGCCACGAGGCCATCGCGCGCATCGTGAGCGCGGACGCCGCGCCCGACACGGTCGTTCACGAGACGGCGCCCGGCTATCTGCTCAACGGCCGCGTCCTGCGACCGGCGCTGGTGGCGGTAGCGGCCGCTCCCGACGAGGACGCCGCCTAAGTGGCGCGTGATTACTACGAGGTGCTCGGTGTCGCGCGGGGGGCGAGCGATGCCGAGCTCAAGAAGGCGTTTCGCGCGCTCGCCATGCAGTTCCACCCCGATCGCAATCCGGGCGACCGACAGTCGGAAGATCGCTTCAAGGAAGTGAACGAGGCCTACGCGGTGCTGTCCGATCCCGACAAGCGTACCCATTACGACCGCTTCGGCACCGTCGCCGCCGGCGGTTTCCCGGAGGGCGGCTTCGGAACGCTGTTCGAGGATCTCTTCGACAACTTCTTCACGGGCGGCGGCCGCGGGCGGCGCTCGCGCGCCATGCGCGGCGAGGATCTCCAGTACGAGCTGAAGATCTCGCTCGAAGAAGCGGCCACCGGCGTGGAGACGAAGGTCCAGATTCCTCGGATGGAGCGCTGCGAACACTGCGACGGCATCGGCGCCGAGCCGGGGAGCCGTCCCGTTCCCTGCGACACCTGCCATGGGCGCGGCGAGCTCAGGATCAGCCAGGGCTTCCTCACCGTCGCCCGTCCGTGCCCGAAGTGTCGCGGCGAGGGGCAGGTCAATCGCAATCCGTGCGCGACGTGCCGCGGCGAAGGGCGACAGCGCGCGGAGCGGTTGCTCGCGGTGCGGATCCCCGCCGGCATCGAGGACGGCATGCAGCTCCGCCTCGGCGGCGAGGGCTCGAGCGGCGTGAACGGCGGGCCCGCCGGCGATCTCTACGTGCTCGTCCGCATCGCCGAGCACGATCTCTTCGTCCGCGACGGCGCCGATCTCTACTGCGACACGCCGGTGTCGTTCCCGCAGCTCGCTCTCGGGACCGAGATCGAGGTCCCGCTCCTCGACGGCGTCGCCAAGATCAAGATCGCGCCCGGCACCCAGCCGCACGCGGTGCTGCGCGTGCGCGGAAAGGGCATGCCGCACGTGCGGGGACGCGGGCGGGGTGACGCCTGCTACCGGCTGATCCTCGAGGTGCCCGCGAAGCTGACGGCGCGGCAGCGCGAGGCCCTGGAGGCGTTCGAGGCGGCGACGAAGGGCGAGCATGGTCCGCTGTCGCTGTCGTTCCTCGAGCGCATGAAGAAGCTCATCGGGTAATCCGCAGTGTCCCGTTACTGGGAGCTCAGCGTCAGCGTTCCCGACGACGCCGCCGAGGGCCTGACGAACTTCGTGTGGGAGCTGGGCGCCCTCGGCGTCGTGGAAGAGGACACGCCCGGCGGGGGCCCACGATTGCGCGCGTTCTTCTCCGACCTCCACGAGCGCGACGAGCTCGCCGCCCGCGTGCGTGATTATCTCGGCGGCCTCCAGGCGCTCGGCTTCGGTACCGCCGACGACCCGCTTTTGGCTCCCGTCGCCGACGAGAACTGGGCGGAGGCGTGGCGCCAGCACTTCCGCCCGCTGGCGGTGGGCCGCGGCCTCGTCATCGCGCCGCCGTGGGAAACGCCCCCGCCCAACGGTCGTCTCGCGGTGACGATCGAGCCCGGGCGCGCCTTCGGCACCGGGCACCACGCCACCACCTCGGGATGCCTCGCCGCTCTGGAGGCGATCGTCGAGCGCTCGCGGCCGGAGCGCGCGCTCGACCTCGGCACCGGGTCCGGGATCCTCGCCATCACGGCGGCGCGTCTCGGCGTCGTGTCCGTCCTCGCCGTCGACGCCGATCCCGACGCGATCGCGTCGGCCATCGCGAACGCCGCTCGCAACGGCGTGTGCGACCGCGTGCGCTGCCTGCTCGTCGACGCCGGCGCCGTGATCGTGCCACCCGTGCCGCTCGTGCTCGCCAACTTGATGAAGCCCGCCCATCTCCGCCTGGCGCCGGCGTACATGCGCTACGTGGCGCCCGGGGGCGCCCTCGTGCTCGGCGGCATCCTCGAGGCCGACGCCGACTGCGTCTCGGAGGCCATGACCGGCCACGGATTCGTGCCGCGCGCGATCACGACCGCCGATGGCTGGGCCACGCTCGAGCTGGAGCGCGTGGCCCTGCCGCCGCGCGCGCACTGACGCGTGCGACGCTCGTAACGCGTGCGGCGCTTCACCATCGGACCCGAGCGCATCGACGGCACCCGCGTCGCCTTCGACCGCGAGGAGAGCCACCACCTGATGCGCGTGCTCCGCCTGCGTCCGGGCGATCTGGTCATCGCCGCCGACGGTCAGGGCCATGACTACACGGTGCGCATCGACGCCCTCGGCGCCACCGCATCCGGCACCGTCGTGGCGAGCCGCACACCGGCCGTGGAGTCCCCGCTGGCGGTGTCGCTGCTGCAGGGGATCGCGAAGGGCGACAAGATGGAGACGATCGTGCGCGCCGCCACCGAGCTCGGCGTGCGCCGGATCGTGCCCGTGATCACGGAGCGGACCGTGGTGCGGCTCGACCCCGCGCGCTGGCGCGAGCGCGCGCGCCGGTGGCAGCGCGTGGCGCGGGAGGCGAGCAAGCAGTGCGGCCGGCCGGTGGTGCCGGAGGTGGACGCGCCCGCGCCGCTGGCGGCGGTGCTCGCGGAGGCGGCGACGGCGGAGCTGCGGCTCTGTTTCTGGGAAGAGGCGACGGAGCCGCTGAGCTCGGCGCTGCGGCGGGTGACGGCGGCGCCCTCCGCCGTGCAGATCCTGGTGGGGCCGGAGGGCGGGCTTGCGCCGACGGAGGCGGCGGCCGCTCACGAGCAGGGCTTCACCCCGGTGCGTCTGGGTCCGCGCGTGTTGCGCACGGAAACCGCCGGACCCGCCGCCGTCGCCATCCTCCAATCGCGCTTCGGCGACCTCGCCTGAGGGCTCGGTGGACGAGGCCGGCTACGAGTACTTCGACGTGGAGGCGGACGTCGGCATCCGCGCCTGGGGGCCGACGCGCGCGCGCGCGTTCGCCAAGGCGGCGGAAGCGGTGTTCGGACTTCTCGTGAGCGTGGAGGACGTCGAGGTCCGCGAGTCGCGCGAGGCGCGAGCGCAGGGAGACTCTCCGGAAGGGCTGCTCGTGAACTGGATCAACGAATGCCTCTACGTGCACGAGATTGAGGGCTTCGTGGCGCGGCGAGTGGAGATGACGGCGCTCGACGATCGCTTCGCGCACGGAGTGCTGCACGGGGAAGAGATCGCGCCCGCACGACACCGTCTCGGAACGATCGTCAAGGCCGCGACCGCGCATGGCGTTGTCGTGGCCGTCCACGACGACCGCCATGAGGTGAGGCTGATCGTCGACGTGTAATGTCTCGCAAAAGAGACGATCGGGGCTCGATAGCGTCTCCAGGGCGGGACGGCCCGGCGTCCGGCCGGAGCTTATCGCGGCTCGCGAGCCTTTCAATTCGGTAACTTCTGCCATCGCGTCACCGTGGCACCGGCATTGCTAATATTTCTGCCCCGGATGAATCAAAAGACAATCCGGAAGCCGGTGAGCCTCGACGGGATCGGGCTTCACTCGGGCAGACGCGTTCGAGTCACGCTATCGCCGGCTCCCCCCAACTCCGGCATCGTCTTCCGCGCCGAGGGCCACCCCGATTCGATTCCGGCGGCGGCGGACAGCGTGGTGGACTCGCACTACGCGACCACCATCGGCCGGAACGGCGTCCGCATCCAGACCATCGAGCACCTCATGGCGGCGGCGGCCGGGCTGGGGATCGACAATCTCGACGTCGAGGTCGAAGGCAACGAGATCCCCGCCGGCGACGGCAGCGCGAAGCCCTTCGTCAACTTGTTGATCCAGGCCGGTCGCCAGCAGCAAAGCGCGCTGCGGCGCCCCATCGTCGTCCCCTACGCGGTGCGCGTGGGCGACGAGCGGCGGTGGCTCGAGATCGTGCCCGCCGACACGTTCCGCATCACCTACACGCTCGACAACGATCACCCCGCCATCGGGCGGCAAGAGCTCTCGATGGTTCCCACCGAGCGGCTTTTCATGGAGGAGTTCGCGCCCGCGCGCACGTATGCGTTCCTGAAGGACGTCGGCAAGATGCGGAAGAACGGCCTCGCGCGCGGCGGCTCCCTCGAGAACGCGGTGGTGGTCGGCAACCGCGACGTCGTCAACGGCCTTCGCTACCGTGACGAGTTCGTCCGCCACAAGATTCTCGATCTGATCGGCGACCTGGCGATGCTCGGGCGGCCGCTCCTCGGCCACGTCGTCGGCTGCAACGCCGGTCACGCCTTGAACTTCGACCTCGTGGTGGCCGTGCAGCGCGCGGCCGGTCTCGAGCGACGCCCCGCCGGCGCCGCCGTCACCGCCCCCGTGCGTCGGGCACCGGTTCCCGTTCCCGTCCCCGCTCCCGCCGCCATCTAGCGGCCCTCGGCGACGCGCGCGGCCGTACCGCGGCGCCAACGAGAGCGTGACACTCCGGTCCGCAGGGCGGGCACCACGCCCTATCGTGGGGCGTATAATGTCGTGTCCGGCCCATGCGTTCCCTGCGCGTGTCGACTTGGTCCTTGCTGGCGCTGGTGGTGGCGGTCGCCCCGTCCGCGTACGCGGAGCTTCGCATCAGCGACCTCGACGTGTTCCTGAACGATCACGACATCACCGTCCATGTCGTGCTGCTGGGAACGGTGCCGGAGACGTTTCTGGAGAGCATTCACAGCGGGATCCCCGCCCACGTGCGCTTCACCATCGAGCTCTGGCAGTACCGTCGGCTCCAGACCGACCGACTGGTGGTGTCGCGCGTGGTGGAGCGGGCGCTGAGCTACAACGTCGTGACCAAGGAGTACAAGGTGGCCGCCCTCAAGGGCGAGATCCGCCCCATGTACACGACGCGAGAGCTGAGGGACGCGCAGCGCGTGCTGTCCGATGCCCGCGCCGCCAAGCTTGCCGCCGCCTCCGACCTCGATCCCGCCGACGTCATCTACGTTCGGGTCCGCGCGGAGACGGCGCTCAACGGCGAGAACACGTTCTTCACCCGCATGGCCGGCCATGCCGAGCAGGTCGTGGTCCAGTCCGACTACCGCACCATCGCCCGAGTGCAATAGGGAAGCCGCGCGTGCCTGCAGCAAGCCACCTGCGTTTGGACCCGACCCCGGCCACCCCGCTACAAAAATTTCCATGCCGCTCCTGAGCGAGCAGACCCAGCGCAAGCGCAACCTCGTCGTTCTCACGGCCGTTCTCCTCCTCCTCGCGCTCGCGAGCGCGACCAACTTCGGGGTGGGCGCCCCCGAGTTGCCCATCGCCTCGAACATCGTGGTGTTCGCGCTCTTCAACCTGAACCTGATCGTCTTCCTGCTCCTGCTCGTCCTGCTCTTCCGCAACCTCGTCAAGCTCTGGTTCGAGCGCCGCCACAACGTCATCGGCTCCCGCTTCAAGGCGAAGCTCGTGCTCGCCTTCGTCTCCCTCGCCCTCGCCCCCGCCATCCTGATCTTCATCATCGCGTCGAACTTCATCAACAAGTCCATCGAGGGCTGGTTCAAGCCGCAGGTGGAACGCCCGCTCGACCAGGCGCTGTCCGTGGCGCAGACGTACTATCACAACCTCGAGTCGACGGCGCTCCGCCACGGCCAGCACATCGCGCGCGTCGTCGAGCGCGACGGTCTCCTCGCCGAGGACCGGCGCGAGGCGCTCGCCGCCTACCTGGTGGAGCAGCAGGACCAGCTCGGCTTCAGCGCGGTGACGGTGCTGGGGCCACGGGGACAGGAGCTGGTCCACGTGAAGGATCCCGTGCTCGGTGACCTTCCCACCCGCGAGGTCGACGAGGGACAGCTCCGGCGCGGTCTCAACGGCCAGGACGTCACCACCGTGCGCGAGCTGACGTCCGGTGATCTCATCGAGGCGGTGACGCCGATCTGGACGCGCCACGGGAGCGGGCGGTCGGTGGTGGGCGCGGTCGTCCTCAGCCTGCACGTCACGGAGCGGCTGGAGGCGAAGGTCCGGGGCATCTCGCAGGCGTTCCAGGAGTACAAGCAGCTCAAGCTCCTGAAGAACCCCATCAAGGGCATCTACATCCTGCTCTTCCTCCTCATGACGCTCATCGTGGCGTTCTCCTTCACGTGGTTCGGCCTCTACCTCGCGCGCGGCATCACGGGGCCGATCGAGCAGCTCGCGGAAGGGACGCGGGAGGTGGCGGCGGGAAACCTGAGCTACAAGGTGCAAGCACGCGCGGACGACGAGATCGGCATCCTCGTCCAGTCGTTCAACCGCATGACGGACGATCTCTCGCAATCCAAGCGCCGCCTGGAAGAGGCTTACCTCGACCTCCAGGACAAGCACACCGAGCTGGAGGAGCGCCGGCGCTACATCGAGACGGTGCTGGAGGCGATCACCACCGGCGTCGTCTCCCTCGATCCTCTCGGGCGGCTCACCACCATCAACCGGGCCGCCGCCCGGATGTTCGGCCTCAACGCCGCCGTCAGCCTCGGCCGTCTCCTCGAAGAGGTCTTCGCGGGCCCAGACCTGCGCGACGTGGTGACCCTCGTGCAGAAGACGCGTCGCACGAAGTTCGGCACCGCCTCTCTCGAGCTCCAGCTCCGTCGCGACGGCTCCGCGTTGACGCTTCTCGCCTCCGCCACCGCCCTCCGCGGCGGCGAAGGCGAGTACGCGGGCGCGGTGGTGGTGTTCGACGACCTCACGGAGCTGCTGCACGCGCAGCGCCTGGCGGCGTGGCGGGAGGTGGCGCAGCGCATCGCGCACGAGATCAAGAACCCCCTCACGCCCATCCAGCTCTCGGCGCAGCGCCTGCGCCGCCGGCTCACGCGCGCCTCTGCGGACGAGCGGGAGCTCGTCACCGAATGCACGGAAACGATCATCCACGAGGTGGACGGCCTCAAGCGGCTCGTGGACGAGTTCTCGCGGTTCGCGCGCATGCCCGCCCTCACGCCCCGTCCCACCGACGTGCGACCGCTCATCGAGACGGTGGCGAGCCTCTATCGCGAGGCCCATCCCGGCCTCACCCTGACCACGCGGCACGCCGAGGACCTGCCGCTCCTCGACATCGATCCCGACTACATCAAGCGGGCCGTGCTGAACCTCGTCGACAACGCGGTGGACGCGGTGGGGGGCAGGGGCGACGTCACCGTGGAGACCGCCTATCTGGAATCGACCGGCCGCGCGCGCGTGATCGTGACCGATAGCGGCCCCGGCATCGGCGCCGACGCCAAGGAGAAGCTCTTCCTGCCCTACTTCTCCACCAAGGTCACCGGCATGGGACTCGGACTCCCGATCGTGCACCAGATCGTCACCGACCACGGCGGGTCGATCAGGGTCGAGGACAATGTCCCTCGCGGCAGCCGCTTCATCATCGAGGTGCCGGTGTCCCGCGCGAGCGTGCCGGTGGAGGTCTGATGGGAGGGGAGCACATCCTCGTCGTCGACGACGAGCCTGCCATCCAAGCCGCCCTCCGCGGCGTGTTCGAGGACGAAGGGTACCGCGTGAGCGCGGCCGGAACGGGCAGCGACGCCCTCGCGTTCCTCGCCGACGAGGCGCCGGATCTGGTCTTCCTCGACATCTGGATGCCGGGCATGGACGGCCTCGACACGCTCGCCGCCATCAAGCGCATTCGCCCCGACGTAACGGTGGTGATGATCTCCGGCCACGCCACCATCGAGACGGCGGTGAAGGCGACGCGGCTCGGCGCCTACGACTTCATCGAGAAGCCGCTCTCGCTGGAGAAGACCCTGCTCACCGTCACGCGCGCGCTCGACTACGCCCGGCTCGAGCGCGAGAACGCCACCCTCCGCGAGCGTCTCGATCGCCGCGCCGAGATCATCGGGGACAGCGTCTCCATGCGCGCCCTGCGCGCGCAGATCGCCACCGCCGCCCCCAGCAACGGCCGCGTCCTCGTGCACGGCGAGAACGGCAGCGGCAAGGAGCTGGTCGCGCGCGCCATCCACGCGCTGTCGGCGCGCCGGGATGCCGCGTTCGTGGAAGTCAACTGCGCCGCCATCCCGGAGGAGCTGATCGAGTCCGAGCTGTTCGGCCACGAGCGCGGCGCCTTCACGGGCGCCCTCGCGCGCCGGCGTGGCCGCTTCGAGCTGGCCGACGGCGGGACGCTGTTCCTGGACGAGATCGGCGACATGTCGCTCAAGACCCAGGCCAAGGTCCTCCGCGCGCTCGAGGAGCAAGCGTTCGAGCGCGTGGGCGGCAAGGACACCATCAAGGTCGACGTGCGCGTGATCGCCGCCTCCAATCGCGATCTGGCCGCCCTCATCGCCGCCGGGAGCTTTCGCGACGATCTCTACTACCGTCTCAACGTCATCCCCATCGAGGTGCCGCCCCTGCGCGTCCGCAAGGACGACGTCCCGCTCCTCATCGACCACTTCATCGGCATCTTCTGCGCGGAGAACGGCAAGCGGCTCAAGCGCGTGTCGGGGGAGGCACTCGCCTACTTCCTCGCCTACGACTGGCCGGGCAACGTGCGGGAGCTGCGCAACATGGTGGAGCGCCTCGTCATCATGGCGCCCGGCGTCGTGATCGACGTCGCCGATCTCCCCGTTCCCCTCCGCCCCAAGCCGGAAGCGGGGGCGAGCGCGGAGGCGCGGGAAAAATCGCTGAAGGACGCGCGCGACAACTTCGAGCGCGCCTACATCCTTGCCGAGCTGCGCGCCCAGGACTGGAACATGACGCGCACCGCCGACCGCCTCGGCATCGAGCGCAGTCACCTCTATCGAAAGGTCAAGCTGTACGGGATCACGCCTCCGAAGTAAGGTAGAGCGGTGAGCAGCAGCGATCCCCGCAACGTGTTCGACGCCGTCCTCAATGCGCTCGTGGACCCCGTGATCGTGACCGACCCCGACGGGCTCGTCACGTTCGTGAACGCGGCCGCGCGCGACCGCTTCGGCGCCGACAAGGACGTGGGCCGTCCCGTGACCGAACACGTGGCGCGCCTGGCCGTCACCGCCGCCGACGGAAGCCCGCTCGCCTCCGAGCAGCATCCGATCATCCGCGCCCTCACCGAGCAGCAGGCGGTCGTGGGCGCCGCCGTCCGCATCGTGACCGGCGGGGACGATCGCACGTACATCGTCAATGCGATGCCCTACCGCGCAACGGGGCGGGTGGTGGGGACCGTCTCCGTGCTCCACGACGTCACCGTCGCCGCCCGTCTCGAGCGCAACCTCGCCGATTACGCGGCGCGGCTGCGCGCCATCGTCGATCTCACCAGCGATGGCATCTTCGTGGTGGGAGCGGAAGGCACGCTCCTGTTCACGAACGCGATCGCGGCGGAGATGCTCGGCACGGCGGCGCCGCTCACGCTCGGCGAGCGCGTGGACCGGCTGAACATCCGCACCGCCGACGGCCGGCGACTGCGCGCGGAGGAGGTGCCGTCCGCGCGCGCGCTGGCGGGGCAGACGGTGGTGGGAGTCGACCTCGTGATCGACGACGCGCGGGGGCGGACGCGCCGGATGGTCACCGCCGCCCACCCGTTGCTGACGCCGGAGGAAACGATCTATGCGGCGGTGGTGACATGGAAGGACGTTACGGAAGAGATCCGGGCGCGCGCCGACCTCGACGCCGCCCGCGAGACCGCGGAGGAGGCGAATCGACTCAAGGACCAGTTCATCGCCGCCCTCTCGCACGAGCTGCGCGCGCCGCTGCAGCCGATCCTCGGCTGGACGGAAGTGCTGCGCCGGCACGGGACGCCCGACGCCATCACCGTGCAGGCGCTGGATGCGATCCGGAGAAACGTGCGCCATCAGGTGCGCCTCGTCGACGACCTGCTGGACCTCTCGCGCATCACGCACGGCAAGCTCGCTTTGCGCTTCGAGTCGTTCGACCTCCGCGAGCAGGTACGGGCGGCGGCGGAGCCCTACGAAGAGACGGCCGTTCTCAAGCGGCTCCGCCTCACTATCGATCTGCCCCCGCGGCCCATGGTCATGTGGGGCGACGGCGCTCGCATCCAGCAGATCGCTAGCAACCTGATCTCCAACGCAGTGAAGTTCACGCCGGCCGGCGGTCACGTCGCGGTGCGGCTGCTCGGCAACGAGACGGGAGCGATGCTGGAGGTGGAGGACACCGGCGAAGGCATCGCGCCCGAAGACCTCGCGGTGATCTTCGAGGTCTTCCGCCAGGGCAGCACGTCCGGTCGCCGCGGCGGCCTCGGCATCGGCCTCGACCTCGTGCGCCGGCTGACCGAGATGCACGGCGGCAGCGTCGACGTGTTCTCGGAAGGGCTCGGCTACGGAGCGCGCTTCCAGGTGCGGCTGCCGCTCGCGGCCTCCGGCGGTCCCACCCCGGCCGCTCGCATCGCGCCCGCGCGCCGTCTCGACCAGCGCGCGATCTTGATCGTCGAGGACAGCGCGGACACGCGCGACGTGCTCCAGTTCATGCTGGAAACCGAGGGCGCGCGCGTCAGCACCGCCGCCAGCGGGCTGGAGGCGGTGGCGGTGGTAGCGAGCGTGCGGCCCGAGATCGTGCTCTGCGACATCGGCCTCCCCGACATCGACGGCCTCGAGGTGGCCCGCCGCCTCCGCCGGCGCACCGATTTCGACCGCATGCGCCTCATCGCCCTCACCGGCTACGGCCAGTCGGAAGACGTCCGCCAGGCCCTCGACGCCGGCTTCGAGGCCCACCTCACGAAGCCGATCAACCTCGACGAGCTGCTAGCGCTCCTGGCGGGGGCGTAGGTAGGTTGACGCGCATCGCCGCTGGGCACTCAGGGCGGCGGACCATATTTCAATAGCGTCTCGCCACTGTTCTCAATGCCCGCCCGCCTCACACGGCGTCTGAGGCGCTGAGGTCCGGTGTTTGCAGAAGAGAGAGGACCGTCCGCATACGTCAACGTCGGCGTGCAGCAGGCCAATGATGACCGACGGTACGACCGAGCGACGATAGGACGCTGGTTTTAAAAAATCAAGCGTTCGCGCCGCACGGAGATCGTCGTCGACCGGGCTGTCGATCTGGGCCGGGTCGTTCGACCAGGAAGTGAGCGGAGGTGAACATGCGATTCATGATCATCGTGAAGGCGAGCAAGGACTCGGAAGCCGGCAAGCTGCCGAGCCGGGAACTCTTGGCCGCGATGGGCAAGTACAACGAGGACCTCTCGAAGGCGGGGATCCTCCTCAGCGGCGAGGGCCTGCATCCGAGCAGCAAGGGCGCGCGCGTGCGCTTCTCGGGCGACCGGCGCACCGTCATCGAAGGGCCATTCGCCGAGACCAAGGAGCTGATCGCCGGGTACTGGCTGTGGCAAGTGAGGTCGAGGGAGGAGGCCATCGAGTGGGTCAAGCGGTGCCCCAACCCGATGCCCGGCACCGAGGCCGAGATCGAGATCCGCCAGGTCTTCGAGAACGAGGAATTCGGCGAGGCGCTCACGCCGGAGCTGCGCGAGCAGGAAGCGCGTCTGCGGGCCCAGACGGCCCGGCGGCCGGGGGCGTAGCGTTCTCGCCGACCCTGGGCGGCGGCGGCGGCGTCACCGCGGGTGCTATGCTTCGCCGCCGGAGGCTCCCATGGCGGCGCAACATGACCGACTATGCCGCGACCGGCCGCGCGTTCTCGCTTCCGGTCCCGGAGCGCTTCAACTGGGCGTTCCCCGTCCACGACGGCTGGGCGCGGGATCCCGCGATGACGAACCGGCCGGGACCTGACGTGCCCGCGAGGCTGACACGCTACGCGTGGCTCTCCATCGCGACGGCGGTGAGCACGGTGGCGCTCAAGGCGCTCGCCTGGAGGCTCACCAGTTCGGTCGGTCTGCTTTCAGACGCGCTGGAGTCGCTCGTCAACGTGGGGGCGGCCGTGATGTTGCTCGCGATGCTTCGCATCGCGGCCACGCCCGCCGACGACGCGCACGCGTACGGGCGCAACAAGGCCGAGTACTTCGCGAGCGGATTCGAGGGCATGCTGGTGGTCGTGGCCGCCGGCGCCATCGCCTATTCCGCGACCTACCGCCTGCTTCATCCACGACCGCTCGATCATGCCGAGGTTGGCCTCGTGCTCACCACCGTCGCATCGGGGCTGAACCTGTTCGTGTCCCGGTTCCTCATGCGCGCGGGGCGACGGCATCGGTCGGTCGCGCTCGAAGCCGACGCCCAGCATCTGATGACGGACGTGTGGACGTCCGGCGGCGTGATCCTCGGCGTGGCGCTGGTGACGCTGACGGGCTGGCTCGTGCTCGATCCGATCATTGCCCTCGCGGTCGCCGTCAACATCCTGTTCATCGGCTGGCGGCTGCTCAAGGAATCGGTCGGCGGCTTGATGGACGCGGCGTGGGCGACGGACGAGCGCGCGGTGCTGGAATCCGTGCTCGACGAGTTTCGATCGGAGGGGCTACGCTTTCACGCCGTGCGGACGCGCCGGTCGGGCGCGCGTCGCTTTGCATCGTTCCACGTGCTCGTACCGGGGAGCTGGACGGTGCAGCGGGGCCACGACCTGCTGGAGGAGATCGAGCGCCGCATCGCCGGGCGCGTGCCGGCGGTGACGGTCGACACCCATCTCGAACCCATCGAGGATCCTTCGTCGTATGAGGATCAACGACTGGATCGCGACTACTCTTGACCGCGCGCTTGCCATCCCGGACGCGTCCGTACTAGGTTTGCCGCGATGTCCCTCCCACGGCGCGACCGTCCCGGCCGGGGTCATTCGTGACGATGCGCATGACGAAAACGTGCTGCTCACTCGCCATGGCGGCGGCGCTGTTGACGCTGGCGACGATCGCGCGAGCCGCGGACGTGCCGTACATCTCCGGAGGGGTCGGTAGCGACGAGCGCGAAGAGCTCCTTGCGAAGGAGCGGGATTACAACCTCAAGGTTATCGCCGCCCGGAGCTCCGGCCATTACCTCTCGGGCGTCGTGATCGTGATCGAGTCGGCAGCCGGCGAGCGAATGCTCGAGACGACGATGACGGGGCCGATCCTGCTCGCAAAACTCCCGCCGGGATCATACACGCTCAAGGCGACGGCAGGCGACCAGACGCAGAGCCAGACGGTAACGATCCCCGCGCAGGGATCGAAGCAAGTGCAATTTCGCTGGGCCGATCGTCGCTAACGGCTGACGTAGACGACGACGACGCGTCGGCATCAGGGAGGGCTTTGGAGCCCTCACCCGCATCGCCGTACGAGATCCTGGAGCGCAACGCCACCGATTTGTGGCCTTATCGACGCGAGCTCCGGCGCTTCCTCCATCCGACGCCAAGCGCACCAAGGCCGAGCAGGAGCAAACTCGACGGCTCGGGGACCGTGGAAACCTGGCCCGTCACGAGACCGTACTGCAGGTCGTCGACCTCGATTCCGCCCGAATCGTTGCTGATGACGATCCTCGAGATACCGCCGGCATTGATGGCGCCGTAGAAACGGTCCTCCTCGATGGTGCCGTTGAACGAGCCGTCCGCGTGGTTGCCCGTCAGCCCCGGCGGCGAGATTTCTGCGCCATTCTGATCGAACGCATGGAAGTGGATCGCGGCGGCGCCATCCGTCCACACCACTCCGGCATGCGTCGGAAGCGCTCCGAGCACACCCGCGTTGAACGTGAATGTAAAGCCGGTCGCGCCAGACCCAAAGAACAGCGTGTCGCAGGCAACCGCCGCTCCGCCTGGCGGGCAACCGCCGGCGAGACCGACTTGATCGATGATCGAGCCGTTGAACCCGGAGCTCGTGCTGACCGCCGCTCCGGAATTCACGCTCACTCCGGGGGCGTTGAGGGCGTGATCGTCGAAGTTCTCGAACTGGAAATAGCCATTGAACGTCACTCCCCGGAACGGGCTGTCGGCGGAAAAGCTAGTGTACGGGGTTGGTCCGAGCAAGTCGGCAGCCGCAGGATCCACGGCGAGTGGCGTCAGCAGCAAGGTCAGAACGGCCGTTGCCAACCACATCTGTGTGATTCTGGGCATGTCGTCTCCCCCTTCGCGGCGGCAGGTAAGGGTTCGGGAAATTGGAACGGCGCGAGAGGCTGCACCGCGCGTGCCAGCGGCGCGTCGCCCTCACGCGCCCCTAAAGATTTGTCACGATAGCTATTCAATCTTTCGGTCGCACGCTGCCGTACGCGAGCCGTCGAAGTGTCAAGCTCTCCGACACACGAGTGACGCGGGCATCCCATCCGCCCGTGAGCCAGAACCCGGTGTCGCGGTTCACTTCACCACGTCATGAGCCGAATGAGCTCATCACGTGGTGTAAAGAATTCTGACGCCTCGCAATGGATAGGGCTCCAGGGCGCGATTGACACAAGGACGCCCGCGACGGTAGAGTGACGAGCGACGCATACGCGCTTTCCTTTAAGTGAGCCCCGCGAGGCTCGTAAGGAGAGGAGATGTCGACCCCCGCACCGCGCCTACGCGAGAAGGCCCAGGTTCTCGACGAGGCGGGCCTCGATCGCGCTCTTACCCGCATCGCCCACGAGATTCTGGAGCGCAATGCCGGCGCCGCCGATCTCGCCTTCATCGGGCTGCGGACGCGCGGGGTGACCCTCGCCAAGCGGCTCACGAGCAAGATCGCCAAGATCGACGGGGCCGTGCTGCCGGTGGGGACGCTCGACATCACGCTCTACCGGGACGACCTCGCCGTGCGGGGGGTGCCGGTCATCCGCGGCACCGACATCACGTTCTCGATCAAGGACCAGACGGTCATCCTCGTCGACGACGTGCTCTTCACGGGCCGCACCATCCGGGCCGCCCTCGACGCCATCGTGGACCTCGGCCGCCCGCGCATGATCCAGCTCGCGACCCTCGTGGACCGCGGCCACCGAGAACTACCCATCCGGCCCGACTACATCGGCAAGAACCTCCCGACGTCGCGTCGCGAGACAGTCTCCGTGCGGCTGCGGGAGCACGACGGGGAGGACCGCGTCGTCATCGAAGAACCGGAGGACGCCTGACATGGCGTGGACGCGCAAGGATCTGCTCACGATCCGGGACCTGGACGCCGGCGAGATCACGCTGCTCGTCGACACGGCGGCGTCACTGCAGGAGATCGCCACCCGCGAGATCAAGAAGGTCCCCGCCCTCCGCGGGAAGACCATCGTCAACCTGTTCTACGAAGCGTCGACGCGGACGCGCACGTCGTTCGAGATCGCGGGCAAGTGGCTGTCGGCAGATGTCGTCAACATCTCCGGGAGCAGCTCCAGCGCCGCCAAGGGCGAGAGCATCCTCGACACCGCCAAGAACATCGAGGCGATGAGCCCGGACGTGGTGGTGGTGCGCCACCGCTCGGCGGGCGCGGCGGAGCTGCTCGCGCGCGAGCTCGCGTGCTCGATCGTGAACGCGGGCGACGGCGCCCACGAGCATCCGACGCAGGCCCTCCTCGACCTCCTCACCATCCGCGAGCGCAAGGGGCACTTCGAGGGCCTCCACGTGGCCATCGTGGGCGACATCGCGCACAGCCGGGTCGCGCGCTCGAACCTGCACGCGATGCGGAAGCTCGGGATGACGGTGACGGTGGCGGGGCCACCCACGCTGATCCCGCCCTTCGTGCAGGAGCTGGGAGCGAAGGTCAGCTATCGCCTGGAGGACGCCATCCGCGACGTGGACGTCATCATGATGCTGCGCCTCCAGCAGGAGCGGATGACGCGCGGTCTCATCCCGTCGCTGCGCGAGTACTCGCGCTACTGGGGCTTGTCGCTGGAGAAGCTCGCCGCCCACGCGCGCTCGGACGTCGTGATCATGCACCCCGGTCCCGTGAACCGGGGCGTGGAGCTGTCGCCGGAGGTGGCGGACGGACCGTACTCGGTGATCCTCGACCAGGTGGCGAAGGGCGTCGCCGTGCGCATGGGCGTCCTTGTCCTCCTCGCCGGGCGAAAGGACGAACGCGCCGCATGAACATGCTGATCCGGAACGGACGCGTCATCGATCCCGCCAACGGCGTCGACGCGCAGGCCGACGTCCTCGTCGCCGATGGCGTCATCCAGCGCGTGGGTCCGAGCTTGCCCGCGCCGGCGAAGGGCGACGTGCTCGAGGCCGCCGGCAAGGTCGTGTGCCCGGGCTTCATCGACATCCACGTCCATCTCCGGGAGCCCGGGTACGAGTACAAGGAAACCGTCGCCACCGGCACGCGGGCGGCGGCGGCGGGCGGCTTCACCGCCGTCTGCTGCATGGCCAACACGGATCCCGTGAACGACAACCGCTCCGTCACCGACTACATCCTCGCGAAGGCGCGATCCGAGGGCGTGGTGCGCGTCTACCCGATCGGCGCCGTCACGCGCGGGCTCGGCGGAACGGAGCTCGCCGAGCTGGCGGAGCTGGCGGAAGCCGGCTGCGTCGCCTTCTCCGACGACGGCAACGTGGTCGCCGACGCCGGCCTCTACCGGCGCGCCATGGAATACACGCTCCCGTTCGGCACGCCCGTCATCAGCCACGCCGAGGACCCGCACCTCGCGCGCGGGACGTGCATGAACGAGGGCATCGTCTCCACCGAGCTGGGCCTCGCGGGCGCGCCCGCCGCCGCCGAAGACGTGATGGTCGCGCGCGACATCCTGCTCGCCGAGCTGACGGGCGCGCACGTGCACATCGCGCATCTCTCCACGGCGGGCGCGGTGCGGCTCGTGCGCGACGCCAAGGCGCGCGGCGTGCGGGTGACCGCCGAGGTCACGCCGCATCACCTCGTCCTCACCGAGGACGCCGTGCGCGGGTACGATCCCAACACCAAGATGAATCCGCCGCTCCGGACGAAGCGCGACGTGGAGGCGCTTGCGGAAGCGCTCGCGGATGGGACCATCGACTGCATCGCCACCGACCACGCGCCCCATTCGCTGGCGGAGAAAGAAGGTGCCTTCGACGACGCCGCCTTCGGGATCGTCGGCCTCGAGACCGCGGTCTCCTTGCTACTCGATCGCCTCGTGCGCGGCGGCGTCCTTCCCCTCGCCACCCTCGTGTCGCGCCTCAGCACCGATCCCGCGCGCTTGCTACGGTTGCGCGGCGGCAGTCTCGGCGCCGGCGCCCCCGCGGACATCACCATCCTCGATCTCGACGCCGAGGTGCGCGTGGAGCCGGAGCGCTTCCACTCGCGCAGCCGCAACACGCCATTTCGCGGCTTCACGCTGCGGGGCCGGCCGTGGAAGACGATCGTGGGCGGGCGCGTGGTGAGCCCATGATGCCGGCCCTGCTCGTCCTGCGCGACGGTCGCGTCTTCCGCGGCCAGGCGCTGGGCGCCGTCGGCGAGACCTCGGGCGAGGTCATCTTCAACACCGCCATGTCCGGCTACCAGGAGATCCTGACCGATCCCTCGTACCGCGGCCAGATCGTGGCCATGACCTATCCCATGATCGGCAACTATGGCGTGAACGAAGACGACGTCGAGTCGCGCCGGCCCTGGGTGAACGGCTTCGTCGTGAAGGAGGCGTCGACGGTCGCCTCCAACTACCGGTCCCGCACCACGCTCGCCGCCTATCTGGAGTCGCACGGCATCGTGGGCATCCAGGGGATCGACACGCGCGCGCTCACGCGCCACCTCCGCGACCACGGCGCCCAGGACGGCCTCATCTCTTCCGTGGAGCTCGATACAAGGCGTCTCGTCGAGCGCGCGCGCACGCTGCCGCCGAGCCTGGCGGGACGCGACCTCGTGAGCGAGGTCACCACCGACGCGCCGTTCGGGTGGCCGGAGGGCCTCTGGGATCGCGCGCGGGGCTACGTGGCGGCGCCGCTGTCGTCGTGTCGGGTCGTCGCCTACGACGCGGGAACGAAGCTCAACATCCTGCGCCAGCTTCGCAGCACGGGTTGCGACGTCACGGTGCTCCCCGCCCACGCGACGGCGGAAGAAGTCCTGGAGCGCAAACCCGACGGCGTCTTCCTCTCCAACGGCCCTGGCGACCCGGAGGCGGCTCCGTACCTGGTGGAGTCCGTGCGGAAGCTGATCGGGCGCGTGCCGATCTTCGGCATCTGCCTCGGCCACCAGATCCTCGGTCTCGCCGCCGGCGGACGCACGTACAAGCTGCCCTTCGGCCACCACGGGGCGAATCATCCCGTGAAGGACCTCGCCACTGGGCGCGTCGAGATCACGTCCCAGAACCACGGCTTCGCCGTCGATCCCGAATCGGTGGCGCGGGCCGGCTGGGAGCCAACCCACGTGAACCTGAACGATGGAACGTGCGAGGGGCTGCGTCACCGCGAGCTGCCGGTCTTCTCCGTGCAATACCATCCGGAAGCGTCGCCGGGACCGCACGACGCGCACTACCTGTTCGACCGCTTCAAGACGCTGATGCAGAAGAAGGGAGGCTGAGCACCGTATGCCGAAGTACCTGATCTCGTACCGCAAGGTCGAGGGCGTCGGTCACAAGCCGGACTGGGCTTCCTTCACCACGCAGACGGAGAACTCGCTGGAAGCGCACGCCATCCGCGAGCGCGTGGACAAGCGAATGAGCGTGCTCGGCGAGCAGCTCTGGGGCGGTGGCGAAGTGGTATGGGTGGGCGCGGGCCGCCTCGACGACGTCCTCTACAAGCGCGAGGAAGCCGCCCCCGAGACGTCGATCGTCTACGGGCTCGTGGAAGAGTGACGCACGGACGGCATGCCGAAACGCACTGACGTCCACAAGATCCTCCTGATCGGCTCGGGGCCGATCGTCATCGGCCAGGCGTGCGAGTTCGACTACTCGGGCACCCAGGCCTGCAAGGCGCTCCGCGAGGAGGGCTTCGAGGTCGTGCTCGTGAACTCGAACCCCGCCACCATCATGACGGACCCCGAGCTGGCCCAGCGCACGTACATGGAGCCGCTCACGGTGGACTTCGTGGCGCGCGTGATCGAGCGCGAGCGCCCGCAGGCGCTGCTTCCCACGCTGGGCGGACAGACCGGCCTCAATCTTGCGGTTGCCCTCGCCGAGGACGGAACACTCGACCGCTTCGGCGTGGAGCTGATCGGGGCCAAGCTGCCCGCGATCAAGATGGCGGAGGACCGCGAGCTGTTCAAGAAGGCGATGGAGCGCATCGGCCTCGCCCTCCCGCGCTCGGGCCAGGCCCGAAGCCTGGAAGACGCGCGCCGGATCGTTAGCCACACCGGCTACCCCGCCATCATCCGGCCCTCCTTCACGCTTGGCGGCAGCGGCGGCTCCATCGCCTACAACCCGGAGGAACTGGAAGAGGCGGTGCGGTGGGGACTCCAGGCCTCCCCGGTAGGCACCGTCCTCGTGGAGGAGTCGGTCCTCGGGTGGAAGGAGTTCGAGCTCGAGGTCATGCGGGACCTCGCCGACAACGTCGTCATCATCTGCTCCATCGAGAACGTGGACCCGATGGGTGTCCACACGGGCGACTCCATCACGGTGGCGCCCGCCCAAACGCTGAGCGACAAGGAATACCAGCTCATGCGCGACGCCGCCGTCGCCATCATCCGCGAGATCGGCGTGGAGACGGGCGGCTCGAACATCCAGTTCGCGGTGAACCCCGCCGACGGGCGGATGGTCGTGATCGAGATGAACCCCCGCGTCTCGCGCTCGTCCGCGCTCGCCTCCAAGGCGACGGGGTTTCCCATCGCGAAGATCGCCGCCAAGCTAGCCGTCGGCTACACGCTCGACGAGATCCGCAACGACATCACGCGGGAGACGCCGGCCTCCTTCGAGCCCGTCCTCGACTACTGCGTCGTGAAGTTCCCACGGTGGGCGTTCGAGAAATTCCCGGAAGCGGATCCGACCCTCACCACCCAGATGAAGTCGGTGGGGGAAGCGATGGCGATCGGGCGCACGTTCAAGGAGGCGCTCCAGAAGTCGATCCGCTCGCTGGAGCAAGACCGCTGGGGCCTGAGCCTCGATCGTCCGGTGAGCGAGGAGGAGCTGCGCCGTCTCGTCAGCGTCCCTACCCCGGATCGCATGTTTGCCATCGGCGACGCCTACCGGGCCGGGATGTCGACGGCCGAGATCCACGCGCTCAGCCGCATCGATCCCTGGTTCCTCGAGAACATCCGCGAGATCGTCGCCTACGAACCCGTCATCACGCGCGCCGCCCTCACGGAGCCGGACGTCCTTCGCCGCGCCAAGCAGCTCGGCTTCGCCGATCGACGCCTGGCGCAGCTCACCGGGGCCACGGAGATGGAGGTGCGCGAGCGTCGCCTCCAGCACGGCATCGTCGCCACCTTCAAGACCGTCGACACGTGCGCGGCGGAGTTCGTGGCGCACACGCCGTACCTCTACTCCACCTACGAGGAGGAGGACGAGGCGCCGCCCTCGGAGCGGCCGAAGGTCGTGATTCTCGGCTCCGGTCCCAATCGCATCGGCCAGGGCATCGAGTTCGACTACTGCTGCGTCCACGCTGCCTTTGCCCTCCGGGAGCTCGGCGTGGAAGCGATCATGATCAACTGCAACCCGGAGACGGTCTCCACCGACTACGACACGTCCGATCGCCTCTACTTCGAGCCGCTCACGCTGGAGGACGTCCTCAACGTGGTCACGAAGGAGCGGCCGACGGGTGTCATCGTCCAGTTCGGGGGGCAGACGCCGCTCAAGCTCGCGGTCGCCCTGCGCGACGCGGGCGTGCCGATTCTCGGCACCTCGCCCGACGCCATCGATCGGGCCGAGGACCGCCAGCGCTTCAGCTCGCTGCTGAACGAGCTGGGCCTGAACCAGGCCGCCGGCGCCACCGCGCGCTCGCTGCCGGAGGCAAGCGCGATCGCGCGCAGCATCGGGTATCCCGTGCTCGTGCGTCCGTCCTACGTGCTCGGGGGCCGCGCGATGCGCATCGTCTACGACGACGAGGACCTCCGCCAGTACATGACGGAGGCGGTGCGGGTCTCGCCCGAGCATCCCATCCTCATCGACAAGTTCCTCGAGGACTCGCTCGAGATCGACGTCGACGCCGTCGCCGACGGCAAGCAGGTGGTGGTGGGCGGCGTGATGGAGCACATCGAGAAGGCGGGCATCCACTCCGGGGACGCCGCCTGCGCGCTCCCGCCCTACTCGCTCGGCGACGACCAGGTGCGTGCGCTGCGCGCGCAGACGAAGGCGCTCGCGACCGCGCTCGGCGTGGTCGGCCTCATCAACGTGCAGTTCGCCATCCGCAACGAGACCGTGTACGTCCTCGAGGTCAACCCCCGCGCCTCCCGTACCGTGCCCTTCGTCTCCAAGGCGGTGGGCGTGCCGCTCGCCAAGGTGGCGACGCGCGCCATGCTCGGCCATCCCGTGAGCGCGATCGCCGAGATCGAGGAGCGCGAGCTGGGCCACATCGCGGTGAAGGAGGCGGTGTTCCCCTTCATCAAGTTCCCCGGCGTCGACATGGTCCTCGGCCCCGAGATGAAGTCCACGGGCGAGGTCATGGGCATCGATCACGACTTCCGAAAGGCGTATCTGAAGTCCCAGATCGCGGCGGGGTCCGCGCTGCCCACCTCCGGGAAGGTGTTCATCTCCGTGAAGAACCGCGACAAGCGCGCCGCCACCACTCTCGCCAAGCGCCTCACCGAGATGGGCTTCACCCTCGTCGCCACCAGCGGCACCGGGCGCGTGCTGGAACGTCATGGCATGACGGTGGAAGTCATCTCCAAGGTCGGCGACGGCTATCGCCCGAACGTGCTCGATCTCATGAAGCAGGGGGAGATCGTGCTCGTCTTCAACACGCCCGAGGACGGGCGCGCCCGCAAGGACTCCTACATGATCCGGCGCACGGCGGTCACGCAGCAGATCCCGTACTATCTCACCGTCGACGGCGCCCACGCCGCCCTCGGCGCCATCGAGGCCCTCCTCAAGGGCGAGCCCCGCGTGAAGACGCTCCAGGAGTACAACGCTGCCCGCTGAGCGGCCGGTGGCGGAACGGGTGCTCGTCGCCCTCGACACCGAGCGGCTGGAGGACGCCGCGGCCTGGCTCGATCGCCTGCACGGAGTGGTGAACGGCTGCAAGATCGGCTCGCAGCTTTTCACGGCGGCGGGGCCGGCGGCGGTGGAGGCGGCGCTCAAGCGCGGGTTCCGCGTCTTCCTCGACCTCAAGTATCACGACATCCCGAACACGGTGGCGGGCGCCGTGCGCGAGGCGACCCGACTCGGCGTCTTCATGCTCAACGTCCACGCCGGAGGTGGGGTCGCGATGATGCGGGCGGCCGCGGAAGCCGCCGCGCGCGGGGCCACCGACGTCGGACGACCGCGGCCGCTGGTGCTCGGCGTGACGGTTCTTACCAGCCTCGATCGCCACGCCCTCGATGCCGAGCTGGGGGTGCCGGCGAGCGTGCCCGCCCACGTGCTGCGCCTTGCCGAGGGCGCGCGTACGGCCGGTCTCGACGGCTGCGTCGCCTCTCCGCGCGAGATCGGCCTCTTGCGCCGGGCGCTCGGGCGGCGCTGGGTCATCGTCACCCCCGGCATCCGGCCCGTGGGCGCCAGCGCCGACGACCAGGCCCGCACGGCGACGCCCGCCGCCGCCATCGCCGCCGGCGCCGACTACATCGTGGTCGGGCGTCCCATCACCGCCGCCTCCGATCCTGCCGCCGCCGCCGCCGCCGTCGTGGCCGAGCTGGCGAGCGCGGTTTCGTGACCCCGCGATGACCGAGCGGGAGACGCTGCTCCTCTACGAGAAGACGGGCGCGCTCATGCGCGGGCATTTTCGCCTCACGTCCGGTCTCCACTCCGACGTCTACCTCCAGTCCGCGCTCGTCCTCCAGTATCCCGAGCACGCCGCGCGCCTCGGCGAGGCGCTGGCCGCGCACTTCCGCGGCGACGCCGTGCAGACGGTGCTGGCGCCGGCCATCGGCGGCATCCTCGTCGCCCACGAGGTGGCCCGCGCGCTCGGCGTGCGCGCGCTCTTCACCGAGCGCGACAACGGCGTGATGTCGCTCCGTCGTGGCTTCGCGCTGCAGGCGGGGGAGCGGTGCCTCGTGGTCGAGGACGTCATCACCACGGGCGGCTCGACACGTGAAGTGGTGGAGTGCGTGGAGCGCGCCGGAGGCGTGGTGGTGGGCGTCGGGTCGCTGATCGATCGCAGCGGCGGCGCGGCGAGCTTCGCGGTCAAGCGGGTGGCCCTCGCCACCGTCAGCGCCATCAACTACCCACCCGAGGCCTGCCCGCTCTGCAAGGCGGGAAGCCAGGCGGTCAAGCCCGGCAGTCGCGTGACCTAGTTCCTGGCCTCGTTACTTGCGGGCTGGGGCGCCCGGTGCG
>DASXSB010000066.1:0-10102 GCA_036506275.1 Candidatus Methylomirabilota bacterium
GGGAACGCCGTGCAACGGCCCCACGCGGTGGCCCGACCTGATCGCCTTGTCGGCAGCCTCGGCGGCGAGCCGCGCCTCCGCTCCGTAGACGGCGATGTAGGCGTGGAGCGCGGGATCGCGACGGCGAATCCGCTCCAACAGCGCGTCCACGACGTCGACGGGGGAGAGCGTGCGCGCGGCGAACGCCCGCGACAGCTCGGCCACGGTGGCCCACACGGGATCGATCGGCGTCATGGCGGATGGCCTCCTGGCGGGGATTCTACCCTCGACGCCAGGCGAGCGCGGGGACGACCGCGCCGCCGCCGGGGCGACGCTCGCGGCGGCGGCGGCGGCGCGTGCGGCTACGCGATCTTCGCGGATCGGCGCGAGACCTCCTGAGCGGTTTCGAGCGTCTCTTGCTTCTTGGGGGAGCGGAGCGCGAGCGAGCTCAGCGTCACGACCCCGATGATGCGCTCGCCGGCGTCCAGAACGGGGAGGCGTCCCACTTGTTGCCGCGCCATCTCCTCCATGGCCTCCTCGAGGCTCCAGTC
This sequence comes from Candidatus Methylomirabilota bacterium, assembly GCA_036506275.1. GTDB lineage: Bacteria > Methylomirabilota > Methylomirabilia > Rokubacteriales > CSP1-6 > DASXSB01. Next base: position 531 of record DASXSB010000066.1, read on the forward strand.
CGGTCCTGCACATCGCGGCGGCTCGCTGAGGCAGTCGCCGACGCGGACGTCGGACGGGCGCACGTCCCGCGTCATCGCCCGGATCACGAGATCGCGGTCGGTCACGATGCCCCGAAGCTTGTCGTTCTCCATCACGGGCAGCATTCCGACGTTGGCGTCGCGCATCCGTTCGGCCGTCTGGAGCACCGTCGCCAACGCATCGATCGTCACCACGTCGCGAATCATGACGTCCTTGACCGTCCGGCCCTGGCTCTGGTTCATAGTCCCCTCCTGCCAGCGCGGTTCGTGCGTGCCGACGGCTACGCCGCTTTTCGGGTTGCCGCCGCCTTCCGCGCCGCCTTTCTCATTCCCTCTCGCCCCTTCGTCGCGACCGCTTTCCGCGCGGCCGCCTTGCGCGCGGCGGGGCCGCGCCGACGAGCCGACGCCCGCGCCTGACGCGCGAGCGCTCCCCGCGTGGCCGCCCGCCGCGGCTCGCGCTCGAGCACCCGAAGCATGGCGCGCGAGCGTTTCGGCGACGACTTGCGCTGCCGCCGCGTCGTGCGCGAGGCCGGAGCGCCCGGCGCCGGCCCGAGCTTCACGCCGGCGCGGCGAGCTTTGCTGAGGCCGATGGCGATGGCCTGCTTCGTCGACCGCGCGCCGTGCTTGCCTTCGCGGATGTGATGCATCTCCTCGCGGACGAACTCACTGGCCTGGGTGGTGGGGCGCTTGCCCTGTCGCTTGGCCTGGCGCGCCCGCTCGAGCGTGCGCTGTTCCGGCATGGTGTCCTCCTTCTCGCGAGACCAAGACTGAACCGCAAAATGAATACCGCAAAATCAATGCCGCTGACCGCCGAGTCATCCCGCTTGACGACCCGCGCCCACAGGCGCACAGTTCCCGTATCGCGACAGGAGCGCGAACAGCATGAGAAACACGCCGACCGTCTCCGCCGTCGCCATCGCCCTCGCGCTGGGCGCGATCCTCACGACCACCTCCACCGCGAGCGCCAATCCGGGGTTCCACGGGCGCGGCGCCGTCGGCGCCGGTCACGCCCGCTTCGCCGGCGCTCAGGCACGATTCAGCGCCGGGCACGCGCGGGTCGGCGCCGGCCACGGCTTTCCGCACGCACAGCCGTTCCATCATCACGGCTTCGCGCACCATCCGTTCTTCGGGCACCGGTTCTTCCCGTGGGCGGTGGCGCCGTTCTACGCGTACTCCGTGCCGACCTACTACTACGACCCGGGCTACTACGCCGCGGCCGCGCCGCCGGCCATGTACAGCTACAGCATGCCGGCCTACAGCGCGCCGCCGCCGCCGCCAATGCAGCGCGTCGTCGAATTCTCCACGGGCCGCTACGAGCTCCGCGGCGACGGCGTCACCACGCCGTACACGTGGGTATGGATCCCCAACCCACCGCAGGCACCGCCCGGGCCCATGGTCCCGCCGCCACCGCCAGCGGCGCCGCCGGCATCGATGATCACACCTCAGGGCGATCCGACTCCGGTGCGCCGCACCGAGGTCTATCGCTGGGTGGACGACCAGGGCGTCGTGCACCTGACCGATCGCCTGGATACGGTGCCGCTCAGGTATCAGCGGGAGGGAAAGCCGCCCCGGATCTTCTGAGCCGCCCATGACGGGCAAGCCACGGATCGGGTTCCTCGGGCTCGGCACCATGGGAGGGCCGATGGCGCGGCGGCTCCTGAGCGACGGCTGCGCCGTCACCGGCTACGATCCCGACGCAACCCGCGCCGATCGCGCCCAGCGCGACGGCGTTGCATCCGCCGCCTCCCCCCAGCGCGTGGCCGCCGCCTCCGATTTCGTGCTCTCGAGCCTTCCCGATCCCACCGCCGTGCGCGCCGCTTATCTCGGTGAGGCGGGCGCGCTCGCCGGCGCCCGCGCGGGCACGGTGTTCATCGACCTCAGCACCACCGATCCCGACACCTGGCGCGACGTCGCGCGCGCCGCCCGCGCGCGCGGGATCGATTGTCTCGACGCGCCCGTGAGCGGCGGGCCCGCCGAGGCCGGGAGCGGGCGCCTGATCTTCCTGGTCGGCGGCGACGCCGACGTGCTCGAGCGCTGCCGTCCCGTGCTGAGCGTGCTCGGGAGCGAGATCCATCACGTGGGCCCGCTCGGATCGGGCCAGGTCGTGAAGATCGTGAACAACATCATGTCGGTGGGCAACGTCGCCATCGCGGCGGAAGCCATGGTGCTGGGCGTGCGCGCCGGCATCGACCCCCAGCGCCTGTTCGACATCCTCTCCACGAGCGGCGGCCGCTCGCACCACTTCCTGAAGCGCTTTCCAAACGTGCTCGCGGGCGACTTCACGCCGCACTTCGGCATCGGTCTCTCCCGCAAGGACGCCGCCCTCGGGCTCGGCCTCGCCGCCGCCCTCGGACTGTCGATGCCGGTGACGGAGGCCGTGCGCCGGGCGTACGAGACCGCGCACGCGGAGGGCTTCGGCCACCTCGACATGGCGGGCGTGATCGCGCCCTACGAGAAGCGGGCGGGCGTCGAGGTGCGGGGCGCCGCCGCCAAGCCGACGTAGCGATGCGCTTCAAGTCGGCGCGCGTCGGCGGCTACCAGGTGTTCGCGGTGTCGGGCGTCAACACGATCTCGTTCGGAATCGACGCCGCCGCCGCCGCCAAACCGGGGCTCCTGGGATTCGCGGTCGAGCGCGTCGATGCCGCCGCCGACGAGCGCTACGTCATGCCCGGCTTCAAGGTGTTTCCCTCGCTCATCCCCCATCCGGACGAGCACACGCAGGTGAGCACGTGGGACCATCCCGTGCAGAGCTTCGTCTGGGACGACTTCACCGCCAAGCCGGAGCGCGAGTACCGCTACCTGTTCCATCCCCTGAAGGGGAAGCCGAAGAACCTCGACCGCAGCGCCGCCCCCGTCCCCATCGACGTGCGCACGGAGCCACTCTTCAGCACGCTCGAGCACGACGTCTTCTTCAACCGCGGCGTCGCCAGCAGCCAGGCCTACGCGCGACGCTTCGGCAACAAGAAGCCGGACGAGCTGCCGCCCGCGCGCCGCGCGGAAGCCCTGCAGTGGCTGACGCGCGAGCTGGACGACGCCGTGCTGCGCTTCATCGGCCAGGCGAAGGCGGGCGACACGCTCCTCTGCTGCTTCTACGAGTTCCGCTACGAGCCGGTGGCGCGCGCGCTCGCGTCCGCCATCACGGCCGGCGTCGACGTCAAGATCATCATCGACGCCAAGGTCAACGAGTACACGGACAGCAAGGACGTCTTCCATCCGAGCTTCCCGCGCCGGGACAATCTTTCCCTGATCAGCACGGTCGGGATTCCGAGGAAGCGCGTGATCCGGAGAGAGGCGCGCCCCTCCGATATCCAGCACAACAAGTTCATGGTCCTCCTCCGCGGCGCCCGCCGGCAGCCGGCGGAGGTCTGGACGGGCTCCACCAACATCTCGCTCGGCGCCTTCTCTGGCCAGACGAACGTCGGCCACTGGCTGCGCGACGCCGAGGTGGCTGCTCAGTACCAGACGTACTGGGAGCTCCTGAGCCAGGATCCGGGCGGCAAGGCCGACGACAGCGCGAGCGCGTCGAAGAAGGCGAACGCCGCCTTCCGCGCCGCCGTGGAGGCGATCCGCGGCGTGCCCGACACGCCCGACGCCATCCCGAAGGGCGTGACGCCCGTCTTCAGCCCGCGCGCAAGCCTGGCCGCCCTCGACCTCTACGTGAACCTGGTGGACTCGGCGGCGCAGGCGTCGTTCATCACGCTCGCCTTCGGGATCGGGCAGGCGTTCCGGGAGCAGCTCAAGGACAACACCGCCCAGAGCCACATCACGTTCATCCTGCTCGAAAAGAAGGACGCGCCCAACCCCCGCAGCAAGCAGACGTTCGTCGCCATCAACGCCTCCAACAACGTGTACAAGGCGTGGGGCGCGTACATCGAGGATCCCGTCTATCAGTGGGCGCGGGAGACCAACGCGCGCGCCCTCGACCTCAACGAGCACGTCAGCTACGTCCACTCCAAGTTCCTGATGCGCGATCCGCTCGGCGACGATCCCATCGTGGTCACCGGCTCCGCCAACTTCAGCGACGCCTCCACCAAGGACAACGACGAGAACATGGTGATCATCCGCGGCAACGCCCGCGTCGCCGACATCTACTTCACGGAGTTCAACCGGCTCTTCAACCACTACTACTTCCGGTCCGTCGTGGAGGATCTGCAGGCGGCCGGCCGCAAGCCGGACGACGCCAGCCTCTTCCTGGCGGAGACCGATGGCTGGCTCGGGAAGTACGAGCCGGGGACGTTTCGCGCGAAGCGCCTCGCGCTCTACACGGAGATGCAGGGCGCCGTCGGCTAGAAAAAAGACGAGAGGCCGGGCGCGGGCCCCGGCCTCTCGATCGTCACGAACGAGGGTGCGTTACCGGCCGGTGGCGGGCGACGCCGCCGGCATGGCGCCAGGAGGCGCCACCGTCACGTCGACCTGCACGGTATCGCCCTTCTTCATCGTCCGCACCGCGTCGGGCGAGAAGTTGACCTTGAACTCGTCCCGGTCGGTCTTGATCTTGACCTGACCGTCCTTGTCCACGTCCGTCACACGCCCGAAGATGGTCTGCCGGTTAACGGGGACGGCGGCCACGGTCGTGGTCACGGTCGCGGGCGCCTGCACCAGGACGTACTGTCCGTTCTGCAGCGCCACCAGCTCGCCGGAGCGAATCATGACCGTCTGACCGGGCGCCAGCGAGCTCGGGGCCGTGGGAAGGTTGTCCACGTAGACGACCGTGTTCGGCGTCACCCGGTACGTCTCGCCGTTGCTCAGGATGATCACCTGCTGATCGGGCACGATGCGCTCGACGCGCCCGGTGATATCCGCCGCCTGCGCCGCGACCGTCGTGACCAACGTCAGGCCGAGGGCGGCCGCCAGCGTCGTCATTCGATGTGCCATGAGCTGACCCTCCTCCGTTTCGTTATGAATGATGCAGATCGTTAAAGGAGCAAAATGCCTGCCAGGGAGACTGGGATTGTGATTCCTGCAACCCTCTAGGACGCGCCAGAACTTGACCACGCCCACGATCGAGAAGTAGGTTGCTGCCGGAGTCGACGCAGTGTCCGCCGAGCAAGAGTCCCAAGCCATCGTCGCCGCCGCCCTCGACGGCGTCATCGTCGTCGACGACTCGCGAACGTTCGTCGACGCCAATCCCGCCGCCTGTCGTCTCCTCGGCCTGCCCCGCCAGGAGCTGCTCGGACGGCGGTTCGATCAGTTCCTCGAGCCCGGGATCGATCTCGACGGCGCGTGGCAAACGTTTCTCCGCACGGGCGAGCAGAGCAACGAGGTTCGCGTGATCCGTCCCGACGGCGTCGTCATGGAGATCGAGTACAACGCCACCGCGCGCTTCGTGGCCGGCCGTCACCTCGCCATCCTGCGGGATGCCGCGCCGCGCAAGCAGCGCGAGACCACGCGGCTGCGCGAGACGGAGACATTGCTGGCCGTGAGCCGCGCCTTGAGCGCGACGCTGGACCCCACGGAAACGATGCGGCGGGTGGCGCGCGAGATCGCGCACGCGATCGGCGCCGACATGGTGGGCGCGTATCTCGCCGACGCCGCCCAGGAGCACCTGGCGCCGGTGGCCGGCTATCACGTGCCGCCCGAGATGATCGAGACCTTCCGTCGCATCCCGATCCCGATCAAGAACCACCGCGCCATCGAGGAAGCGTGGGCGCAGCGGCGCGCCGTGTGGACGAACGACATGGCGTCCGATCCCCGCGTCGATCGCGCGAGCTACGAGCGCTTCCCCCACCAGTCCGATCTCTTCGTGCCCATTCGCATCAAGGACCGGCCCGTGGGCGGCTTCTTCGTGATCTGGTGGCGGGAGCGGCGGTCGTTCACCGACGACGAGGTGCGCCTCGTGCAAGGCATCAGCGACCTCGCCGGCATCTTTCTCGACAACGCCCAACTCTACCGCGCCGCCGCCGAGGCCAATCGCGCCAAGGACGAGTTCCTGGCCACGCTCTCCCACGAGCTGCGCAACCCGCTCGGCGCCATCTCCACCGCCGTCTCCGTCCTCGAGCGGCGGGGGCCGCACGATGAATCGGAGGGGCGCCTGCATCAGATCATCAGCCGCCAGACGAAGCACCTGGCGCGGCTCGTCGACGACCTCCTCGACGTGGCGCGCACGAGCGTCGGCAAGATCACGCTCAACCGCCAGCCCCTCGACCTCGCCGAGATCGCCGCCATCTCCCTGCGTTCGCTGCAAGACAGCGGCAAGACGCGCGCCCACCGCCTGACCTTTCGGGCGGAGTCGATCACCGTGAACGCCGACAGCACGCGCCTCGCCCAGATCGTCACCAACATGCTCGAGAACGCGCTCAAGTTCACGCCCGCCGGCGGCTCCGTGGACGTCGACGTGGCGCGCGAGGGCGAGGATGCCATTCTCCGCGTGACCGACAGCGGCGTCGGCATCGCGCCCGAAACGCTCTCGCGCGTGTTCGAGCTGTTCGCGCAGGGGCAACAGCCCCTGGATCGCTCCGCGGGCGGGCTCGGAATCGGGCTCTCGCTCAGCCGTCGCCTCGTCGAGATGCACGGGGGAACGATCGCCGCCGCCAGCGAGGGCGTGGGGCGCGGCGCCCAGTTCACGGTGCGGCTGCCCGTCGAGACCGAGAAGGTCTCGCAGATGGCCAGCGCGCCGGCGGGACCCGATCCCTCGCGGCGCGTGCTCATCATCGAGGACAACGACGACGCCCGCGAGGCGCTACGGCTGCTCCTCGAATCGCTCGGCCACCAGGTGACGGAAGCGGACGACGGCATGCACGGCCTCGCCCTCGCCCTCAATCAGCCTCCCGACGTCATCCTCATCGACCTCGGCCTGCCGGGCATCACCGGCTACGAGGTGGCGCGCGCGGTGCGGGAGAGCCCGATCGGCCAGGGGGTGACGCTCATCGCGGTGACCGGCTACGGCCAGACCGCCATGCGCGAGCGATCCAAGGAGGAGGGCTTCGACGCCCACCTCGTGAAGCCGGTGTCGCAGGCGCTGCTCTCGAATCTCATCGGCAGCAGCGCCGCCGCCTGAGTTTCCTCGCGCGCTGCTACTTCGCGGTGATCCAGGCCGCGATGGCGGCCACCACCTCGCGCTCGATGCCGTTGTAGCCGTGATAGGCGAACGCTTCGCACGGATCGCCGCGGCTGGTGCCACCGTCGAACGAGAGCAGCTCCTTGCGCGGCGTGGTCGCGAGCTTCTTCGTGAGCAACGGAAGGTCGCGGTACATGCAGAGCCGGCAGCCGTCGTTCTTGTGATGGACGACGAGCGTGGGAATCGTGAGCCGCGACAGCTCCATGTCCGGCACGGGCCGCCCGCGGGGATCGGAGAGGATGGTGGAGGTGAGCACGAGCCCGTCCGGCCCGCCCTGCGCCGGCGTGAGCTGCGTCGCGACGAACGCGGCCGATTGCGTCCCCCGGCTCGTCCCCACGAGCCACACGGGCACCGCCGCCTTCTGCCGGAGCCACGCCACCACCGCCTGAACATCGGCCACATGCGCCGGGGTCTGCCGGAACCCGTTCAGGAACGGCTCGCTCTGACGATCGGACGGCGCATCGAGGACCGCGACCATCAGGCCTTCATCAGCGAACAGCTTCCGGCTCCGCACGAGGAAGTTGCCGCCGCCCCATCCGAGCTTCCCATCGCCGCCGATCTGGAGCCCTCCGTGGCCGCCGGCGAACAGCACCACCGTCGCCTTCGGCTGCTCGGTGGTCAGGAGCAGCAAGCGCTCGGTGACGCCGGCGCGCGTGGGGACGTCGACGACTTGCTCGGCGGCTGCTGCCGACTGCTCCGCGCAGGCGGCGAAAGCGGCGCAGGCGGCGAGTGCTGCTACGACGGCTCTGAGGGCGATCGCGGGCGGCACGTTCATTCGGGTCCTCCCGCGCACGATGCTAGACTCGGACCGCCGTGAAGCGCAAAGTTCTCGCGAGCCCGAAGCTGAGCCGCCCGTCCGGCGTCTTCGCCCACGGCGTGAGCGTCAGCGACGCCCGCCTCGTCTACGTCTCGGGAATGCTCGGGCGCGACGCCGGGGGCCGCCTCGTGGGAGTCGGCGACATCCGCGCCCAGACGCACCAGTGCCTGAAGAACATCGCCGCCGTCCTCGAGCTGGAGGGCGCCACCCTCGCCGACGTCGTGAAGGTCACCGTCTACATCAAGAACATGGAACACTTCGCGGCCATCCACGAGGTCCGCGCTCAGTACTTCAAGGATGGCAACGTTCCCGCCTCCACGATGGTCGAGGTCTCGCGCTTCACGGACCCGGACGCGCTGATCGAGATCGAGGCGATCGCGGCGGTGCCGCTGTAGGCGGCGGCGCGGTCGCGCTGTGGCGGCGCGGCGCTGTTCCTCTTCAGATACTCTTGAAGGCTGCGCGCGCTTGGGCTAATCGTGGGTCATGCGCCCGGCGGAGTACGAGCATCTCGTCGCGTTCTTCGGACGCCGGTTTGCCGAGATCCACCGCCGCTTCGACGCCATCGACGCTCGCTTCGCCGGCATGGACCAGCGCCTCGACGGCATGGACCGGCGCCTCGACGTGATCGACCAGCGCTGCAAGCGCCTCGAGCATCGCGTAGTCGATGTCGAGGACGAGATCGCCGGCGTCAACGGCCAGATGACGGACCTGCGCCGAGAGATGCTGGAGCACCTGGGCGAGATCGACTGTCGACCATGAGGCATCTGGATAGGCTTGAATGGTGCCCCGGCCTGGGGTAGTCATCCTCCATGAGCCCGGCTGACTACGAACAGCTCGTCGAGTTCCTCGGAACCCGGTTCGGCGAGATCGATCGCCGATTCACGGAGATCGATCGCCGATTCACGGAGATCGACCGCCGGTTCGACGCGGTCGACGCTCGGTTCGACGATCTGCGGCGAGATATGCTCGGGCACTTCGACGAGATCTATCGTCGGCTCGAGCGGCTCGAACAGGAATACCAGACGATCATCCAGGCGCTGCGCCGGATCGAAGCCTCCCTTTCCGACGAGCGCGGCCGGCGCGAAATCCTGACCCGCGACCTCGCCGAGCTCAAGCAGCAAGTCGCCACCCTCCAGGCCCGCATCGACGATATCGAGGAGCGCCTCGGGCACTAGCCCCGCTCGCGCAAGCGTCTATGCCGTTGCGGTCTGCGCCTCCGCCATCTCCACGAACCGGCAGAGCGCGTTGATCAGCCGCATCTGCTCCACCGTCCGCGCGCGTGACTCCAGCAGGCGGGGCGAGGCCACCACGTACGCGAGACACTTCGCCCGCGACACCGCCACGTTGAGCCGGTTGCGCGAGAAGAGGAACTCGAGGCTGCGCGGGACGTCCTCCGCGCTCGACGTCGCCATCGAATAGAAGACCACCGGCGCCTCGCGGCCCTGGAACTTGTCGACCGTGCCCGCCTGCACGCCACGGAGACCCGCGGCGTCCAGCGCCTGGCGGAGTCGCCGCACCTGCGCGTTGTACGGCGCCACCACCATGAAATCGTCGTCGCGCAACGAAGCCTCGACGCCGTCACCGCGCGTCCACGACCCGCCACGCATCGACGCGATCAGCGACGCCACACGCGACGCCTCCTCGAAAGACGCCGACACGTTGCCCACGTGGTCCACCGGC
>DASXSB010000067.1:0-19385 GCA_036506275.1 Candidatus Methylomirabilota bacterium
GGGCGTGTCCCGCCGAGCGTGCAGACCGAGCAGCCGCACCACTTCGTCGGTCTCCCCCGCCACCTCGGCGCGGCCGTCCAGCCGGGACCACGCGTCCAGGCGCAGGCGCCGGCGTGACACCACTGCGCTCCGCACGTTCTCGTAGACGGTCAGGCGGGGGAACGTGTTGATGATCTGGAAGGAGCGGCCGACGCCGAGGCGCGCGATGCGATGCGGTGGCGCCCCCGTGATGTCCCGGCCCCGGTACACGACCCGGCCGCGAGTGGGCGCGTAGCGACCGGTGACGATGTTGAAGAGCGTGGACTTTCCCGCCCCGTTGGGGCCGATGATGGCGTGGCGCTCGCCCTCCCGCACGTCGAGGTCGATTCCCGAGAGCACGCTCAGTCCGGAGAAGTTGTGATGAATGTCCCGCAGCTCGAGGATCGACGACGGCGTCATGCCGCCTCCCCCGCGGCCGGCTGCGGGAGCGGGGTACGGCGCCGGATGCGGAGCCGGGCGCCGAGCCCGATGAGCCCGGTGTGGGCGAAGAGCACCATGAGGACGAAGAGGAGGCCGATGAAGAACGGCCAGTTCTCGGTGGTCTTCGAGAGCCAGTCCTGGAGCACGATGTACACGGTCGCGCCCAGGAAGGGACCGAGGAAGGCGCCGGTGCCGCCGAGAACCGCCATGAAGACCACCTCGGTGCCGAGGGGCAGATCGAGGGAGGTGGGTGTGATGAGGCGCTGGAAGCCCGCGAAGAGGCCGCCGGCGACGGCCGCGAGCGCGGTGGCGAGCGTGAACACGACGAGCTTGGTGGCGAAGACGTTGTAGCCGAGGAAGGCCGCGCGCTCGTCGTTTTCCCGCATGAGGACGACCGCGTTGCCGAGGGGCGTGCGCGTGAAGTGCCAGGCCGCGCCGAGACAGAGGAGGACGACCGTCAGCTCCACCCAGAAGAAGTGCGACGCACGCCCCATCTGGAGCGTCCCCAGGGCGGGGATGGTGATATCGGGCACGGTGACGCGGAGGCCATCGTCGCCACGCGTCACATCGCGCCACTTGAGGGCGATCGCGTAGAGGAACTGGCTGAAGGCGAGGGTGAGGAGCGCGAAGTACGTCCCGCGCAAGCGCACGCAGAACAGCCCGATGATGAAGCCGGCGAGCGCCCCCGCCACCGCCCCCAGGGCCAGAGCCGCGAGAAAAGGCAGCCCGGTGACGTGCTTCAGGGCAAGACCGACGACGTAGCCGCCCACCCCGAAGGTGGCGGCGTGTCCGAAGCTGAGAAGCCCGGCGTAGCCGAAGAGCAGGTTGAACGACACCGCGAAGAGCCCGAAGTAGAGGACCTCGATCGCCATCCGAAGACGGAGGGTGTCGAGGCCGAACGGCAAGAGGTAGAGGACGACGACGGTGACGGCGAAGACGATGCGCCCCGCCCTCATCCCTTTTCTCCGAAAAGGCCCTGGGGGCGGGCGATGAGGACGCCCGCCATGAGCAGGAACTGGAACACGAGCGCGAACTGCGGGAACCAGAGGATCCCGAACGACTGAAGCTCCCCGATCATCAGCGAGGCGAGGAGCGCGCCCAGAAGGGAGCCGAAGCCGCCGATGACGATGACCACGAAGGCATCGGTGAGGATGGCGGCGCCCATGGAGGGATCGGCCTGCAGGAAGGGCACCGCGATGACGCCGGCGACGGCGGCGAGCGCGGAGCCGACGCTGAACACCGCCAGCGACACCATCGGCGTGTTGATCCCGAGCGCGCTCACCATCTCCGCGTCGGAGACCGCGGACCGGATGATGATACCGACCCGGGTGCGGAGGAGCACGACCGTCATCGCGAGACAGATCACCCCCGACACCGCGAGGATGAACAGGCGGTAGACGGGATACTGGCTCCCCATGAACGGCACCGAGCCGCTCAGCGCCGCCGGCACCGGGACCTGGAGCGTGTAGCTCCCCCAGATCCAGCGCACGGCCTCCGCCATCATGAAGAAGAGCCCGAAGGTGAGGAGCAGCTCGTAGGCGTGACCGAAGGCGTGTGTGCGGCGGAGCAGCCAGCGTTCCACGGCGGCCCCGAGGAGCCCGACGGCGACGGGCGCCACCAGCAGGGAGAGCCAGAAATTGCCGGTGGCATGAACGGTCGTATAGGCGAGGTAGGCGCCCAGCATGTAGAAGGCGGCGTGGGCGATGTTGAGGATTCCCATCATGCCGAAGACGAGCGTGAGGCCGGACGAGACGAGGAAGAGCAGCATGGCGTAGACGATGCCGTGCAGCCCCTGCGTGGCGTACACGCTCAGCGGGAACATTGGGCGAGTGCTTCCCTCCGTGGGCGCGGAGAGGGCGGCGAGCGGCGCGACGGCCGCTCGCCGTCGGACGGGGACGCTACTTCTTGCCGGCGTCGAAGATTTCGCCGAAGAGCACCCAGCGCTCACCGTCGAACTTCGCGAGCTGCTCCTGCTCGATCGGATAGAAGTCGGTCGCGCTCGTGTTTATCTTGATGCCGGGCAGCAGCATCGGGAGCGACAGGTCCTTGATGCTGGCCGCCTGCTTCATGACGTTCTCGCGGCTGAGGTCGTTGCCGCACTGCTTCAGCACGTGCACGAGCGTCTGGGCGACCGTGTAGCCGTAGACGTTGAAGGCGTCCTCGGTGTTGCCTTCCGGGTAGTACTTCTTCATGAACGCGAGCCAGTCCTTGTAGGCCTGATCGTTCTTCCACTGCGGGTCCGTCGGGTCCTTCAGGTACTGCGTGGTGATGATGTCCTTGGAGGCGTCCACCCCGGCCGGCTTCAGGACCTGGCCCACGGAGGCGGAGACGTTGTTCAGGATGTGGAGCGGCTTCCAGCCGATGTCGTGCACCTTCTTGATGGCCTGCACGGCGAACTTCGGGATGGTGACGTTGAAGAAGACGTCGGCGCCGCTGTTCTTCAGATTCACGATCTGGGAATCGATGGTAGGGTCGGTCACCTCGTACGACTGCTCCATGACGATGACTTTCTTGGCGGCGTCGCCCAGCCCGTCCTTGAAGCCCTTCAGGTAGTCCTTCCCGTAGTCATCGTTCTGGTAGAGGATGCCGACCTTCGCGTTGGGCAGGTTCTTCAGAATGTACGCCGCGTAGATCTTGCCCTCCGCCTGGTACGTGGGCTGCCAGCCCATCGTCCACGGGAAGTTCTTGGGATCGCCCCACTTGGTGGCGCCGGTGGCGAGGAAGAGGTGCGGCACCTTCTGCTGGTTCATGTACTTGTGGATGGCGCTATTGGTGGGCGTGCCCAGGGGCTGGAACACGGCCAGCACCTGATCCTGCTCGACGAGGCGCCGCACCATCTCCACCGCCTTGGGCGGGCTGTAGCCATCGTCGAGCGTGACGAAGTTGATCTTGCGGCCGTTGATCCCGCCTTCCTCGTTGACCTTCTTGAAGTAGGCGGCCTCCGCCTTGCCGATGGTGCCGTACGCCGACGCCGGACCACTGTACGGGTTCGTGTTGCCGATCTTGATCTCGGTGGCGGTGACGCCGGGCGTCTGCGCGGACGCCGGGATCCCCAGCGCGAGCGCGACGACGGCGAGCAGAGCGAGTGTCAACGGTGTCCTGGACATGCGCGTGATCCTCCCGTGTCGGGTTGAAAACCTATGGCCGGTGTTACGCACAGTATCCTACCTCAGGGAACGGTCAGGCGCCGGTAGGGGTTCCGGCGCGGGCGCGCCCGAGACGCGCCCACGCGAGCCGCAGCGAGCCCGCGATACCGCGCGGCATCACGTACATGAACACGATGAGGAAGATCCCGTAGATGGCCCACGGCGCCGCCTTCGAGATCTCCTGGGCCCAGTTGGGAACGAACTGGATGAAGAAGGCGCCGAAGAGCGCGCCCGGGATCGACGCCAGCCCGCCGATGACGATCCCGACCAGGAGCGTGATCGAGAGAAACACGTTGAAGGTGTCGGGCGCCACGTAGGCGACGGCGCCCGCGCTGAGGGCGCCCGCAATGCCGGTGTAGGCGGCGCTCACCCCGAACGTCAGCGACTTGTAGAGCGCGCTGTTCACACCCATCGCCTGCGCCGCGATGGCGTTGTCGCGGATGGCGACGATCGCTCGTCCCGTGCGCCCCGCGAGCAGATTGGACGCGAGCACGAAGAGGACGACGAGGACGGCGAGGGTCAGGAAGTAGAGCCATTGATCGGGCGTCAGGTGCACGCGGGCATCCGCCGCTCGCAGGAACACCGGCGGATCGGGCTTGCTCAAGACGATGCCCTGGGAGCCGCCCGTCCAGTGCTCGAAATATTTCAGGATTTGCGGAATGGCGAGGGCGAGCGCGAACGTCGCCAGCGCCAGGTAGAGGCCTTCGAGGCGGAGAGCGGGAATGCCGAAAAGGAATCCCACCACCAGACAGAGCACGCCCGCCACCGGCAGGGTGAGGACGAAGGGAACGTTCCAGTGATCGATCATGATGGCGCTCGTGTAGGCGCCCACCGCGTAGAAGGCGCCGTGGCCGAGCGAGATCTGCCCGTTGAAGCCGGTGAGGATGTTGAGGCCGAGGAGCGCGATGGCGTAGATGAAGACCTGCGTGAACTGGAAGAGGCGGAAGCCGGTCATCACGAACGGCAACATGGCCGCCACCACGAGCAGCGCGAGCGCCACCGGCAACGTCGGAAAGCGTCTCATACGCGGTGCACGGCCGCACGACCGAAGAGCCCGCTCGGCTTCACGACGAGCACGATGAGGATGAGCGCGAGCGCCACCGTCAGCTTGAGCTCGGTGCCGATGAAGGGAACGTACGTGCCCACGAGGTTCTCGAAGACGCCCACGATGAGGCCGCCGAGCACGGCGCCCCCCGGGCTCGTGAAGCCGCCGAGGGTGGCAGAGGCGAAGGCGTAGATCAGGATGCCCGCCATCATGTTGGGATCGAGGAAGACCTTGGGCGCCACCATCATCCCCGCCACCGCGCCCACCATCGCCGCCAGCCCCCACCCGAGGGCGAGCATCCACCCCACCCGGATGCCGCAGAGCCGGCTCGAGCTCGGGTTCTGGGCGGCCGCGCGCATGGCGAGCCCGAGGGTGGTGAAGCGGAAGAACACGTAGAGGAAGGCGAGCACGACCAGCGTCACCCCGATGGCGCCGATGTCGTGGGCCCCGAACACCACGGTGCCGATCCTGACGGGACGCTCCGAGAACGGGCTCGGGAACGGCTTCTGGATGTACGAGTAGATCCAGCCCGCCACGCTGTTCAGGATGACGAGGAGGCCGATGCAGACGATGACGATGGTGAGGATGGGCGCGTTCTCCACGGGCCGGATGATCACGCGCTCGATGACGAGACCGCCCACGAAGGCGATGACGAGGGTGGCGAAGAACGTGAGCCAGTAGGGGAGCCCCGCGTTGATCATCGTCCACGCCAGATAGGTGCTGAACATCGCCATCTCGCCTTGCGCGTAGTTCACGACGTCGGTGGCCTGGTAGATCATCACGAGGGCGAGGGCGAGGCTGCCGTAGATGCCGCCCGTGGCCAGCCCCGACACCACCTGCTGGAAGAAGATCTCCACGGCTCCCTCAATAACCGAGATACGCGCGGCGGATGGCGTCGTCTTTCTGCAGCTCCGCCGCCGGCGCCGACCGCACCACCTGGCCCGTCTCCATGAGATAGGCCTGGTCGGCGAGGTTCAGGGCCAGGAGCGCGTTCTGCTCCACGAGCAGCACGCTGACCCCCTCTTCCTTGTTGATCGTGCGCACGATGCGAAAGATCTCGCGCACCACCATGGGCGCGAGCCCGAGCGAGGGCTCGTCGAGGAGCAGGAGACGCGGGCGGAGCATGAGCCCGCGCGCCACCGCCAGCATCTGCTGCTCGCCGCCGGAGAGCGTCCCCGCGAGCTGGCGACGGCGCTCGCTCAGCACGGGAAAGTAGCGGTAGACGCGCGCGAAGTCGTCCGCGAGCCGCACGCGCTCGCGGCGCGCGTAGGCGCCGAGACGCAGGTTCTCCTCCACCGTCAGGTTCACGAACGTGCCCCGGCCCTCGGGGACGTGAGCGATGCCGAGCCGCACCAGCGTCTCCGTAGCGGCGCCGTCGATGCGGCGCCCGTCGAAGGTGATGGCACCGCTCGTCTTCACCATCCCGCACACGGCGCGGAGGGTGGTCGTCTTCCCCGCTCCGTTCGCGCCGAGGATGGTCGTGATGCCGCCCTCCTCCACCACGAAGTGGAGGCCGTGGAGGACCTTGATCCATCCGTACTGCGCCTCCAGCCCGTCGACCGTGAGGAGCGCCATCAGCGCTCCGTCCCCAGATAAGCGCGGATGACCTCGGGATCGCGCTGGACGTCGAGCGGGGAGCCGTCCGCGATCTTGCGGCCGAAGTCGAGCACGACGACCTTGTCGGACACCTGCATCACGAGCCCCATGTGGTGCTCGACGAGGAGCACGGTCACGCCGCGGGCGTCGCGGATCGACCTCAAGATCTTGGCGAGCGCGGCCACCTCCTCGTGGTTGAGCCCGCCCGCCGGCTCATCCACGAGGAGCAGGCGGGGCGCGCCCGCGAGCGCGCGTGCCAGCTCCACGCGCTTCAACGTCCCGAAGGGAAGGCCGGCGGCGGGATGGTTCGCGACCCGATCGAGATCGAGGAACGCGAGGAGCTCGTGGGCGGCGGCGCGGATGTCGCGCTCCTCCCGCGCCACCCACCGCAGGCGGAGCGCGTTGCTGAAGAAGTCGCTGCGCGTCCGGCTGTGCACGCCCACCATCACGTTCTGCATCACGGTCATGTTCGGGAAGAGGGCGAGATTCTGGAAGGTGCGGCCCACGCCCAGCTCCGCGATGCGGTGAGCGGGCACCGCCAGCAAGGACCGCCCCTGGAACAGGATCTCACCCGCGTTCGGCGTGTAGAGCCGGCTCAAGCAGTTGAAGAGCGTCGTCTTGCCGGCACCGTTGGGCCCGATGAGCCCCACGATCTGTCCGTCGTCGACGTCGAAGGACACGGAGTCGAGGGCGACGATGCCCCCGAAGCGGACGGTGACGCCGCGGGCGGTGAGGATCGGCATCAGCGGATCCGTCGCGTGCCGCGCACGACCGGGATCTCGGGATCCATCACGAAGCGGATGCGAGGCAGATCCGTGTCGCAGGTGGTGATGGTGGCCGCGATGGGCGTGGTGACGCCGAGCCCACCCGCGTTCCAGCGCGAGGCGGCGAGCCGCTCCAGGCGCGGGCGGCCGCGTTCCGCCTTGTGGATCGTGTAGTGAGGATCGACCTGGATCAGCTGGGGGCGGCCTTCTGTCGAAGCGAGCGTCACCGTGTGGATGTACTGGACGTCCGCGCCCGAGATGGGCTCCGGATTCAGGAGGGCGGCGTCCAGCACGGCCTCGCCTCCGAGCGTCACGCGCGCAACGATCCGATCGTGATAACGCCGGAGCGTCACCTCCCCCCCCTGCACCGGAAAGCCCCAGCGCTCGCGCAGTGCGCTCGCCGCCGCCTCCGTGCTGGCGACGGCGCCGAGCACGTAGCCGCGCGGATGGGCGCCCGCGCGTCCCATGAGGCGGAGCTGGGCGAGCGCGAATGCCCCCACCGGCGTGTCCGGATACCGCGTCACCAGGAGCGTGGCGTAAGGCGGAATGGCGGGATGCATCGCCTTCGGCAGGAGCACCTGCGTGTCGTCGTTGACTTCCCACGCGAGCTGGAGGATTTCGGCCTGCGGCAACGTCCACGCCTCCGTGTCGAGGTCCGGCACCACGGGGAGTCGTGCCGCGACTTCTCCCAGCTCGAGGGCGCCGAAGAGCGGCATCAGTTCTTCGCGGTGGCGAAGGCGGGCATCACCTCGCGCGCGAACAGGCGCAGGCTCGCGAGGACATCGGCCTGCGGGATCACCTCCAGCGTGTTGAGGAGGAAGTTCACGCGATCGACGCCGACCGATTCCCAGCGCTTGAGCGCGGTCGTGATGCGCGCCGGCCCCCCGAGACACAGCCCATCGCCTCCCTGCGCGCTCGCGTCGGGGCCGGTGGCCTGGCGCCGGAGCTGGGGCAGGAGCCCGAGCGACTGGTAGGACTTCGAGGGATACGCCTCCCGCGCGGAGATGAGCTGCGAGGCGAGATAGTTGAACGTATCGGCCATCCGGCGCCCGGTGGCGAGACCGCGCGCGTCGTCCTCGTCGCAGTAGAGGAAGTTCACCGTGTTGACCTGGTCGTTGACGAATTCGCCGACCGGCGTGCAGAGCTGGATGCGACGCCGGTACTCGGCGATCCGCTTCTCCTGCTCCGCGAACTGGCCGAACGTCAACCCGAGGCTGCCGAGGCCGCGGTCGGCGGCGTCCAGCTCGGTGCCGGGCGTGGTGACGGCAACCCACAGCGGAGGGTGCGGCTTCTGGTACACGCGGGGGATGATCGTGCGCGACGGCATCGACCAGAACTCCCCGTCGTAGGAAAACCGCTCGGACGTCCACATCCGCGGCAGACAGCGCACGAACTCATCCCAGCTCTTCTTGGTGAGGTCGGGGTTCGCGTTGAAGCCCGCCAGCTCCGTCCACGTCGCGGAGCGGCCGGTGCCGACCTCGAGGCGGCCGCCGGAGAGGATGTCGAGCACCGCCGTGCGCTCGGCGATCTTGATCGGATGATTGAACTCGGGGACGCACACGATGATGCCGTGCCCGACGCGGATCCGACGCGTCACCATCGCGCACGCGGTCAGGAACAGCTCGGGCGCGGGACAGTGCGAGTATTCCTCCAGGAAATGGTGCTCGACCGCCCACACCTGGTCGAAGCCGAGCTCGTCCGCCAGCTTCACCTGCTCGAGGGCGTTCTCGTACACGATGCGCTCGGACTCACGCGTCCACGGCCGCGGGACTGACAACTCGAAGAAGAGGCCGAACTTCATGCGGACGGCGGCCGCGGCGCGCGCCGTCGGTCGTGGGACTGGAGGCCGCGCTCCCACAGGTATTCTTTTTCGCCGAGGTGCTTGCCCACCCAGCGGCCGAGGACGAAGAACACGTCGCTGAGCCGGTTGACGTAGCGCAGCGGCCACTCCCCGATCGGCTCCACGCGGGAGAGGCGGAGCAGCTCGCGCTCGGCGCGGCGACACACCGTGCGCGCCTGGTGGAGAAAGCCGCTGATGCGGCCGCCGCCGGGCAGGGTGAACGACTTCAGCGGCGTCAGATCGCCCTGGCACTCGTCCATCAGCTGCTCGAGCGCGGTGACCTGCGCCTCCCCCACTTTGAACATCCCCTCGTACTCGGCGCCGGGCGGCGTGGCGAGCTCACTGCCGAGATCGAAGAGCTCGTTCTGGATGCGCCGGAGGACGTCGTCGAGCCAGCGATGGCGCTCGCCTTCGGAAAGCCGCTCTTCGTTGAAGACGCGCACGAGCCCGACCACGGCGTTGAGCTCGTCGATGGTGCCGTAGGCGACGATGCGCGGTGAGTCCTTGGGAACGCGCGTGCCGCCCACGAGCGCGGTCTCCCCGCGGTCGCCCGTGCGCGTGTACACGCGTGTGATGCTGATCGGCATGGAGATCCTCCCCACCCTGCCCCGCCGCAGGCCTCCGTATTCTACTTGAAGCGGTCACCGGTGCCCGGGGATGATGCAGCGGTGACGTCGCGCCCACGCGCGGTTCTCGGCACCGCCGCCGGCACCCACTTCGTGCACGACGGGTTCGCGGACGTCCTCTACGTCCTTCTGCCGCTGTGGGCCTCCGAGTTCGCGCTCAGGTTCGCCCAGGTCGGATTCCTCCGCACCGCGTACACGGGCGGCATGTCGCTCTTCCAGCTTCCGGCGGGATTCCTCGCCGAGCGCTGGGGCGAGCGACGGTTGCTGGCGGCGGGGACCGCGGTCACGGCGTGTGGTTTCATCGCCTTCGGCGCCGCGGGGGGATTCGGCTCCCTCGTCCTGCTCCTGGTGGCCGCGGGCCTGGGATCGGGCGTGCAGCATCCGCTGTCGTCGTCGCTGGTGTCCGGCGCCTACGAGAGCGGGCGCCGACGGGCCGCGCTCGGCACGTACAACTTTTCGGGTGACCTCGGCAAGGTGGCGGTGCCGGCGGTGGTCGCCCTCGCCACGACCGTCGTGGGCTGGCGGGCCGCCTCCGCCGCCTACGGCGTGATCGGCCTCGCGGCCGCCGTCGTGATCTTCGGCGTTCTTGGCCGCCTGGGTGCGGGTGACCGGCCCGCATCACCGTCGCCGACGGCCGGCGTGGAACCGGCGGCGGCGGGCTGGGGAATCGTGGATCGGCGCGGCTTCGCGTCGCTCTCCGCCATCGGCATCGTCGACAATGGCACGCGCACCGCGTTCCTGACGTTCCTCCCCTTCGCGCTGATCGCCAAAGGACTGTCGGTGGCGGGCGTGGGCGGCGCGCTCGCCCTCGTCTTCGCGGGGGGCGCCATCGGGAAATTCGTGTGCGGGGTGATCGCGGAACGCGTGGGCGTGATCCGCACCGTGGTCGTGACGGAAGCGGTCACCGCGATCGGGATCCTGGCCATCGTGGCCGCACCACTGCCGGTGGCGCTCGCGGTTCTCCCCGCCCTCGGCGTCGCGCTGAACGGCACCTCGTCCGTGCTCTACGCCACCGTCGCCGACCTCGTGGCGCCCGCGCGGCGCTCGCGCGCGTACGGCCTCTACTACACGCTCAGCATCGGCGCGTCCGCCGTCGCGCCCAGCATCTATGGGGTGGTCAGCGACGCCTTCGGGGTGACGGCGACGCTGACTGTTACGGGCGTGCTGGTGCTGGTGACGATTCCCCTGTGTCTGGCTTTGCGTCCGTCGGTGCTGGCCGGGGCGCGGGCGTAGACGATTCCGAGGTGCCCGGCTTGACGTCGGCCGGTGCCGGTCGCGCTGCGGGCGCCGGCGAGTCCCCGATCGCCGGCTTTGCCTCCGTCGGCGCCGTCGCGGGCGCGGGGGACTCTGGCTTTGCATCCGCCGGTGCTGACGGAAGGACGGGCGTGGACGATCCCGCTGTCCCCGTCTTCACGTCCGTCGCCGCCGGCCGCGGCGCCGGCGCGGGCGAGGCCGCTCTTCCCGCCTTCACGTCGGTCGGCACCGGCCGCGGCGCCGACGGTTCCGCGGGCGCCTTCGTCGCCGCCGGTGCCGGCGGCGCGGGCGTAGCGGCGGGCTTGCTCTCGCCGCCGAGGACCGTGCGCGCGCGCACCGTGAAGCTGGTCACCCGCCAGTCCGCGTCGCGGCCGAGGAGGGCGCGGATCCCGTAGCGCTTCTTGACCTCGACGCCGATGGTGGCGCCTCCGCCGTCGAACACGGCTTCCGTCATGTAGAGGAAGGTGGCGTGGCTCTCGCGGGGATCGAAGAGCTTGACGTCCGCGCTCTCCTGCCACGACCCCGTGTACGCCTTGAGATGGCCGAGACGCTTCGCGGACGTCGCGAACACCTTGTCCAGCTCGTCCCGGCTGATAGCCGAAAGGAGGTCCGGGCTGGCGTGGTCGACGAGGTCCTGCACGTCCCACGACTTCACGATCTTCGGCACCGTCTCGTCCACGAACGCCTTGCTGTCGGGACCGAGCTGGATGGCGAAGGAGACGCCGACGGCGGTGGCGACGCCCATGAGGATCACCGCCACCAGCACGAGCGTCCAGAAACCCCAGATCGATTTCATGACCGCGAGCTCATGTCCCTGCCTCCTCGCCTGGCGCGCGCGAAGCTCACGCGAGCGTGCATTCCATGAAGAGGGCGCCCTGCACGGGG
This sequence comes from Candidatus Methylomirabilota bacterium, assembly GCA_036506275.1. GTDB lineage: Bacteria > Methylomirabilota > Methylomirabilia > Rokubacteriales > CSP1-6 > DASXSB01. The sequence goes on from DASXSB010000067.1 coordinate 11,616, forward strand.
TTTTCGCGATAAGGAGGGATCGCCTTGAAGCCGAGCGCCCGGTAGAGCGCGATCGCCTCCTTCATGGACGGCAACGTGTCGAGGCGCATCCTCGTGTAACCGATGGCTCGGGCTTCGGCGATGGCGGCAGTGGCGAGGGCACGTCCCAGGGCCCGGCCGCGGAAACGGGGCCGGACGTAGAGCCGCTTCATCTCGCAGACGCCGGACTCCAGGCGACGGACGGCCACGCACCCGGCAACCTCGGCGCCCTCACGGGCGAGCAGGAGCCGGCCGGAGGGACAGGCGTAGTCGCCGGGAAGCGCGGCCACCTCGGCGGCAAAACCCTGAAAACACAGGTCGACGTCGAGGGAGGCGGCGTATTCCTCGAAGAGGGCGCGCGCTTGGCGCACATCGGCGTCGGACACGGCGGGGGTACATGTGAACACAGAGCGAGAGTCACACGAAGCGGCCGAAAACGGCAAGAAACGCCCTCCCCTACGGTGGGGAGAGCGTCTTGCTGGCACCCCCGATGCACTTCCGCCTGTACGATCAGTCTTCCCGACGGAGGACGTCATGCGCACTCGAGCATCGATCGCCGACCATCCCGTCCACCCGATGCTGGTCGTCTTCCCCATCGGCCTGTTCCTGACCGCCTTCGTGTTCGACATCATGGCGGCGGCGACGGGCAATCCGGTGTGGGAGACGCTCGCGTTCTATGACATCGCCGCCGGCGTCATCGGCGCTCTCGTGGCGGCGTTACCGGGCTTCGTGGATTACTTCATGCTGCGGGGCGAGCCGCGCCGGCTCGGAACGTGGCACATGATCCTGAACCTCGGCGTGGTGGCGCTCTTCGCCGTCAACTGGTATCTGCGCACGGACGCCGGCCACCGCTGGGTGGGTGCAGGCTCCCGCGTGCCGCTCATTCTCTCGATCGTCGGCGCCGTCATCCTCGCCGTGTCCGGCTGGATCGGCGGTCACCTCGTCTACGTGCACCGGGTGGGCGTGGCCGACGAGACGGCTCGCTTCGAGGACAGACGCTCTCGGCGCGTCGCCTGACGATCAGCGCGGCGTCGATTTCACGAGCGCGAGCCGGGCGCCGCTCGTGCGCGCCGGATCGAGGGTGGCGCCGCTGGCCGTGGTCGTGAAGGTGACCGAATAAGGCCCGGGGCCGCGGGTCTTGACGGCTTCGGCGAGGGGCCCGCTCCCCGCTTGCGGCACGAGGAAGTCGAGCTGGTGGGGTCCGATCACGAACCGCACGCCGCTCGCCGCCAGGTCTTCCCTCACGACGCGCGCGCCCGGCGGCGCCACCGGCGCGTACCAGCGACGTATCGCCGACTCGTCTTCGACGGCCACCGTGAGGGCGGCAACGCCGGTGACACCGTTGGCGTGGGTCGTCTCCCGCGGCACTCGTTCGGCGCGCGGGGTCTCGTCCTCGATGATGAACGGCGCCACGCCGCGATGATCGCCGCGCGCGAGCGAGAATCGCCAGCGCACGTCATAGCCGTCGGGACGCTTTCGGTTCTTGTCCTCGGGGTCGCCGATGTTCACGCCCGCCTTCCGGAGGGCGGCGGTGTCGCCCGCGAGGTCGTCGGTCTGCATGCAGTAATCCACGAGGCCGCCGCCGGCTTGAAGCGGCGCCCACCAGCGATGATCGGAACGCGGCTCGTAGAAGGCGATGAGCTCCAGGTACGCGCCGTCCGCGAAGGCGATGAGCACGTTGTAGGTGCCGATGCCGGTATGCCGTCCGCCCGGAACGACCGTGAAGCCAAGGTCGGCGTACGCTTTCTGGGCGGCGTCGAGATAGGGAACGGCGATCACGAGATGATCGATGCCCGTGAGCATCAGGCGGCTCCTTTCGCGAACGCGGGCGCCACCTCGGCGAGAAAGCGCTTGAGCTGTCCCTTCTGGTCCCACGAGGTGAGGCGAAGCGCGATGTGCGACAGCCCCGCGTCGACGTAGGCGCGGAGGTCGGCGATGCACCGGGCGGGCGAGCCCGCGACCGTCCACCCCTCCACGAAGGCGGCGCTGAAGTTCGACGTGTAGTAGCGGTCCAGGAACGCTTTGCTCTCGGCAAGCGCCGCCGGGCGGTCCTCGTTGATGTTGATGTTGTGATAGAGCGCGCTGCCCAGTCGCGCCGGATCGCGTCCCTCTTCGCGCGCCATGGCGGAGATGCGCGCCCACTGGCGGCGAAACTCGTCGGGGCTGACCTTGTTCGTCATCCAGCCGTCCGCGTACCTCGCCACCCGACGGAAGCCCTGCTCCACCGCCCCCGGGGACGCGCTCGCGCCGCCTTTCCACGTGAGGCCGGTGGGGTTGCTGGCGATCCAGATGGGGCACGGCTGCTGTACCGGCCGCGGTTCGAGCGTCACGCCGTCGAACGTGTAGAAGCGGCCGGCGTGCGACACGTTCTTCTCCGCGAAGAGCTTGCGGAGGATGACGATGCCTTCCTCCAGCCGCGCCACGCGCTCGCTTCCGCGCACGCCCATCGCGGCGTGCTCACGCGCCTGGGCGAGGCTCGCCTCGTCGGGACCGCCGAGGCAGACGGCCAGCCACGCGCGGCCGCCCGACAGCACGTCGAGACTCGCCCACTGGTGGGCGAGCATCACGGGATGGCGGTGGACGAAGGTCGCCATGCAGCCGACGCCCAGGCGGACCCTGGTGGTGGCGCCGGCGAGGGCGGAGAGCAGCGTGACGGACTCCAGCCGCGGCTTCGCGAGGAGGCTGTCACCGACCCACACCGCATCGAACGCGCCCGACGCTTCGGCGGTGATCGTCAGCTCGATGAGATCGGAAGCGCTGATGACGCCGAGGACGACGGCGCGGTTGGCGAGGGTGAGACCGAACGAGGGGGCGGCCATGGTCACCTCCCGAAGACGTCCTTGAGCAGCTCGGTGACGCGCGCGGTCGGGTTCTTGCGGATCTTGCGCTCCTCGTCGGCGAGCACCACGAAGAGGCCGTCCAGACCCTTTCCCACGACGTACGAATCCAGATCGAAGCCTTCGAGGTTCAGGAACGGCACCGCCTTCGCGAGGCCGAGGAGCTGCTGGTAGGACCGCGTGACCCCGACCTCGTTCATGCTCTTCTCGACGACGGGGCGAAAGGCGGTGGTGAGCTGGTCCGTCGTCTTGCCCTTGAAATACTCGGTGGCGGCGGTCTCGCCGCCGCCCAGGATCCGGCGCGCGTCGTCGAACGTCATGGCCGTGATGGCGTCGCCGAAGATCGTGCGCGCGGAGGGCGCCGCTTTCTCGGCGGCGCGGTTCATGCTCAGCACGAACTCATCGACCTGGGGGCCGTAGCCCACCGCCCGCAGACCGCTCTCCAGCGTCTTCAGCTTTTCCGGCATGAGGATCTTGATCGCCTGGTTCGCGAAATATCCATCGACCTTGCCGGTGAGGTTCACCGCGTTGCGGGTTCCCACGTTGAGCGCCTCTTTCAATCCGGACGCGATGCGCTCGTCCGAGAGCCCGCTCGCGGCGGGAGAGGTCTGGGTGCCGGGAGAGGTCTGGCCGCCTATGCCGAGATCTTTGAGGAGCTTGTCCACCTGGCCGGCGGCCGGTCCGACGAACGCGGTGACGACGAAGATGACGAGGGCGGTGCGGAGGGCTCGTTTCACGGTGTTCTCCTTGCGTGTCCCGGCGCTCCGGCGCCGGCGACGAATCAGTATAAGCTCGACCCGTGAGGCGCTGGCTGGCGACGCTCGCGGACGGGACGAGAAGACGGCGCGTGGTCGGCATCGCGCTCACGATCGCGCTCGTGGCCGTCCTCGTGTGGGCGGTGCCGGGGCGCCGGGCGGGCGAGGAGCGGCGTCTCGGAGACGTCTTCGACCGGGCCGGGATCACGCAGTTGAAGAAGGGGCAACACGGCCCCGCCTTCTCGCTGGCGAAGCTCGACGGCGGCCGCGCTTCGCTCACCGACTGGAGCGACCACGTGGTGGTGCTGAACTTCTGGGCCACGTGGTGCCAGCCCTGTACGGACGAGATGCCAACGCTGGAGCGACTGTGGCGTCGCTACCGGGAACGCGGCGTCATGGTGGTGGGGATCAACGTCGACCGCGGAGCGAGCCGCGCGCTCATCGAAGCCTACGCCGGCCGCCTCGCGCTGACGTTCCCGCTCCTGCTCGATCCCGACATGGAGACGGCCGGGAAGTGGCGGGCGTCGGCGTTACCGGCGACGTTCCTGATCCGACCCGGCGGCGACGTCGTCGGGTACGCGCTGGGGGCGCGCGACTGGAACAGTCCGGCGATGCATTCCCTCGTGGAGAGCATCCTGGGCGCGACGCCCGCCGCGCGGTAGCTCCTCGCCGCGCGGCGGGCGCCGGGTGGGATCGGGACGGCGTCGGTCAGACGCCGCGACGCACGCGATAGTCCACGTTCTCGCGCACCCATTTCCAGAGTCGGTCCTGGGCGGCGAGATCGGTATCCGGTCTCATCTGGCTGCGCCACCCCTTCATGACCTCGTGCTCCACCGCCCAGAAGCGGACGCGCTGACGCGGCACGAGCCGTCGCCAGTTGTCCCCGACCTTGGGGCTCGCGTAGGTGAGGCGAACGGTGACGCTCTTGGCGAGGTACTCGAGCGAGCTGAGATCGATGTGCTCGTACGACCCCGGCGAGCCCGACTTCACCTTGGGATCCGGGACGTCCGGGATGCCGTCGCTCACCACCATCACCGTGATCGGCGTCAGGAGCAGATTGCGCTCCTTCGCCATCCGCGCCACCTGGCGGAAGAAGACGTTGAAGTCGGTGAGGGTGTCGGTGGGCGGGAACCACTTGCGGAGATCGGCCTCGATGGCCTTCACGTCCTTGCCCGTGAAGTCGTGGATCGGGTGAAACGCCTTCGCCTCGTTGCTGTCCTTGCCGCCGATGGCGGCCACGAAGAGCTCACGCGGCTTCACGAGGCCGCCGAACTCGTGGAGATGGCCGTAGACGTAATAGGCGAGGAACGTCATGGCGTCGTCGTAGCCCGCGTTCTGGAACGAGCCACTGGTGTCGACGCCGATGAACAGGACCTGCCGGCCCACGCGCTCCGTGGGCTCCGCCGCCGACGCCACGAAGGCGGCGGTGAGGACGGCGGCCGCCACGAGGGCGGCCACCACCCAGGTCTCGAGGCGCTTCACGACGGGCTTCATAGCGTGCCCTGCTTTCGGGGCTGGAGGTGCATGGTGGCCAGGAGGTCACGCGTCTCCGTGATCTCCTTCATGCCCTTGAAGGGCAGACCGAACACCTGTCGGGACGCGATGAGCACCATGCCGAAGTTGAGCGCGGCCGCGAGGAGATGCGCCACCGGCAGCGCCAGGTACTCGACGAGCTGATCGCTTCTCGTGTGGAGCCACTCGATCTCGCGCTTGAAGTCCTCCACGGGCCCGCGCCACCAGGCGGGTGCGGCCACCGCCTCGCTCGTCATGGGCACCGCCTGCGCCTCCACGAGAGGACGCCGCGAGATGAACGCGAGGAGCGGCGGCGTCCCGAACTGCCCGAAGAGGAACCACGTCATGCCGCGGATGCCGATCCACCCGAACGTCGCGAGCGAGATCGTGAACACGATGCCCATGCGCGCCCCCGTCTGCTGGGCGATCCACGGGGTGAGGGCGTCGATGAGCTCGCGGTAGAGGAACATGACCTCGAAGAACATGACGAACACTTCCACGAGGACGATCTGCGCGATGAACTTGAGCTCGCGCTTCTTGATCGCGTCCAGGAGCGCCTGCACGCACGCGAAGCTGCCCATGATGAGGAGGAGCAGGAAGAAATAGAGGATGGGCCCCGTGAAGCGCGCCGTCTCTTCCGCGCCCACCAGGTCCGTCAGCATCTCGTTCACGGTCGGGAACAGTGTGTAGCTGAAGATGGCGGCTTCCAGCACGCACCAGAAGATCAGCATGACGAACGCGATCCACGGCACGCCGGGCTGGAAGTAGCTCTGCGTCATCCGTCCCGTCACCGTGAACGGCATGAGCGCCACCTGCCGGAGCACCTCGAGCACGAGCTTGGCGCAGAGGGTGGCGAGGCTGAACACCCAGCCCACCGCCACGCCCCCGAAGCGCACCAGTCCCACCCAGTAGAGCCACACCGCGCGCGCCGCATCCCACCACGTCAGCAGCATCATGGAGATGAAGCGGATGCGGCCGGACCGGAACGGCAACGTGTAGAGGGAGAGCTGCGTGCACCAGACGGCGGCCACGCCCAGCAGCACGGGGAACAGCAGCAGGATGAACTTCGCCGCCGTCAACGATGGCGGCGAGCTGTCGAGGAAGAAGTCCATCAAGACGTGCTGCATCCGTGGAATCCACGCGACGGGCGCGAGGAGCAACGCAACCACCTCGCGCCAGCGCTCGGGGACCTGGGCGATGATCTGGTCAAACATTCACCCCTCCTCATCTATCGAGATGGCGAAAGACCATCCAGTGAGAAGCAAGCTCCCCGCCGCCCCTGCGTCGCGTAAGCACGTGATTCTGCGATCGCGCTCGAAGCGAAAACCGCCGCTTTGACATCGGCGGGGCGAATTAGCACGCGGCGGTGAACACACGGTGCCCAGATCGACGCGACGGCGACGATCGGCGTGGCGGAGGGCAGCGACGATAGTGACGGCGGTGTGCGGAGCGCGAACGGAACACGGTGGGCGGCGCGAGCGCGAACGACAACGCGCCGCGTGACGCGGCCGCGCGGGGCTACGCGAGGAGGATCCGCGTCACGCGGCTTCCTGGAGGAGCTGGCTCATCCGGTTGAAGAACTGATCGGCCATCATCTTGGAGACACCGCCCAGCATGCGCTGCCCGACGCCCGCGATGAGGCCGCCCACCTGCACGTCGGCCCCATAGGTGACGCGGGTACCGCCGCCCTCGATCTCGGTGAGCGCGATGAGAGTGTCGCCGCGAACGAATCCCGGACCGCCGCTGCCCTCCACCGCCATGCGGAACGACTCGGGCGGGTGCTTGTCGCTGAGCTTCACCTTGCCCGTGAAGGTTCCCTTCACGGCCGCCACGCCCACTTTCATGACCGCCGTGAACTCGTCGTTACCGACGGCCTCCAGCTTCTCGCAACCAGGAATCGCCTGACGGAGCTGCTCGGGGTCGAGGAATGCGTCCCACACTTTCGGGCGAGGAACAGGAATGTCGTGGGCGCCTTCGATCTTCATCGGGAGTCTCCTTTGGTAACGCCACCGCCGCGCCCTCTGCTCGACGCGGACGGCGCGCGTTCGTGGGCGCGGGAAATCCGCCAACAGGAAAACGTAATAGGGAAAGCCGGCGGTGGTGTCAAGCGAGGTCTCCGGCACCGCCGTTGCAGCCCCACGGCCTGGCGGAACACCGCCAGAGGAGGACCGCGATGAAAAAATTACTGAGCGGCTTCTGCGCGCTCGCGCTGGTGGCCGGTCTCGCCACGGCGTGCACGGATTCCGGACGCGAGACCACGCCGCGCGCGAGCTCTCCACCTGACCGTACGACGCCGTCGGCGTCGCCGCCCACGACGGGCTCGACGTCGTCTCCCTCGTCCGCTCCGAGCGCAACGCCGTCCACGAGCGGCTCCAGCAGCACCAGCTCGTCGGGATCGGCTTCGAAGTAACCGCCTACGACGCGCGCGCCGGCACGACCGCCGGCGCGCGCCGCGCTCGTCAGTTTCCCGCGTACCGCTCGCGCCCGACCACGACCGCCGCCGCCCGCGTCGCATCGGCGGGCGTCAGCACCGTGAGCGTCGAGGGCTCCACCGCCGTCACGACGCCGAGGCCGAGTAGTTCGCCGTCGTCGGTCTCCAGGCCGACGAGCGCATCACGGACCGTTTCGAGATCTGCGGGCGGAAGCGC
>DASXSB010000068.1:0-18047 GCA_036506275.1 Candidatus Methylomirabilota bacterium
CACTCTTCCAGGTCCTTCGCAACACGACGATGAAGCGTCTCGGTCACGCGCTCGACGAGTACATCAACGTGTGGGGCCGCTTCACGTTCCTCCTGCCGTTCGCGCTGCTCTTCTGTCTCGCCAAGGGGTGGCCGGCTCTCAAGCCCGGCTTCCTCTTGTGGTGCGCCCTCTTCGGGGTCACGCAGACGATCTCGACGCTCGCGCTGTCGAAGGCGCTCAAGCTCTCCCAGATCTCGCTCGTGACCGCGCTCTGGAAGGTGAGCCTCCTCGTGCTGCTCGGCATGGCGTACGTCACCATCGGCGAGCGCCCGAGCGCGTTCGGGGTGGCCGGGGTCGTTCTCAGCGCCGCCGGCGTCTACCTGCTGAACGTCTCCCGGGCGCGGGTCTCGCCGCTGGCGCCGCTCGCCGTGCTCTTCACCGACCGCGGCCAGCGCTGGACGCTGGTGGCCGCGCTCTTCTACGCGCCCTCCGTGATCACGATCAAGCAGGCGATCCTCGCTTCCGACACGCCCACGGGGACCTTCGGCGCCTACGCGGCGGCGAGTCTGCTGATGACGCCTATCGCTCTCGGGACCTCCGCCCGCCACTTCCAGGCGGTGCCGCGGTACTGGAAGGAGTTCGTGGCGCTCGGTGTGTTCGCGGCCCTCACCACCCTCAGCCAGGGCCTCGCCTACACGCTCACGCTCTCGTCGTACGTGGAGGCGGTGAAGCAGGTCGAGATCGTTTTCGCGATGGCGATCGGGGTGCTCGCATTCGGCGAGGCGCAGCGCGTGCGGGAGTCGGCGCTGGGCGGCGCCGTCATGCTGGCGGGGATGGTGCTCCTCGCCCTCGCGACCTGAGGCCGGCTAGATCTCCGGCCGCTTGCCGTAGGTTGCGCGCACCTCCGTCTTGATGCCGCCCCGCACGTTGAAGTCCCCCACCACTTCCGCCCAGCGCGGGCGCGCCGCCGCCACGAGGTCGTCGAGAATGCGGTTGGTGATGTCCTCGTGGAAGGCGCCCTCGTCGCGATACGACCACATGTAGAGCTTGAGCGCCTTCAGCTCGACGAGGTGCTCGTCGGGCACGTACCGGATGCGAATGGTCGCGAAGTCCGGCTGTCCCGTGAGCGGGCACAGGCAGGTGAACTCCGGCACCGCCATCGCGACCTCGTAGTCACGGTCCGGATGCGGGTTCGGCACCACCGTGAGCGATCGGGAGGGCCGCGTGGGCATGGTCAAGTATATCAGCGCGCGGTGAGACCCATGCCCACCGCCACCGCCGCGCTCGCGAGCAAGAGATCGAGCGTGAGGCGGTCTCCCGCCAGGAGGGCGGCGGCGACGACGCCGAACAGCGGTTGCGTCAGGAAGAACGTCACCAGCGCGCCCGGGCGGTAGTGCTTGAGCAGCCACAGATTGACGACGAAATTGAAGCCGGCGATGAGAACGCCCTGATACGCCACCGACGCCGCCAGCCGGAGCGTCCACGTGGTGGGGCCGGACTCGAACACCGCGGAGATGACGAGGAAGCACACGGTGCCAATGGCCGCCTGCGACAGCAGCAGCTTCACGGGCTCGAGATACTGGACGGCGCGCGCGAGATAGACGGTGCGCTCGGCGAGCAGGAAGGCGCTCGCGAACATCACGATGTCACCGACGAGGGTGGCGGAGCCCGTGCTCGCCTGGCGCCCGAACAGGAGCGCGATCCCCGAGTAGGCCACCGCGACGCCGAGCACCCGGCGCACGGTGAGGCGATCGCCCGGAATCATGAAGTGGGCGAGCACCACCGTGTGCACGGCGTAGAGGTTGAGCAGGATGGCGGAGTGGGAGGCGCTCGTGAGCGAGGTGCCGACGTTCATGGCGCCGATCTGCGCCGTGAAGAGGAGGCCGAGGACGATGAGCGGCCGCCACTCGGCGGGCTCCACCGTCAAGCCACGGAATTGCCGGGTCGCCCACGCCCACACGAGGACGACGGCGCCGCCGACGAGGAAGCGCAGGAAAGCGAGACGGATGGGCGGGGCGTCGGCGAGGGCGATCTTGATGACCACGGGGTTGGCGCCCCACAGCACCGAGACGAGCAACGCGACGGCCGCGCCCTTCGCGTCGATCTCTCTCCGCTCGGTGGTCAGATCGGGCCTCGCGATGAGGGCTGACTCGGGCTCAATCTATCACGAGCGTCATCGCGATCGACGGTCGCCGTCGGTGACGATGGCATAATCGCTTCATGAAGATCGGTCTCATCGGGCTCGCGCGGGGCGGGAAGACGACGCTTTTCAACCTCCTCACGGGGGGTAGCGTGCCCACCGCGCGCTACGAGACGGGCCGCTCCGAGCTCCACACGGGCGTGGCGCGCGTGCCCGATCCGCGGGTGGATCGCCTGCGCGCGCTCTTTCGCCCGAAGAAGACGACCTACGCCAGCTTCGAGGTCGTCGATCTCGCCGGCATCGAGAAGGGCGCGCGCGCCGGTCTCGAGACCAAGGACTTTCGGAGCGCGGACGCGCTCCTCCACGTCGTGCGCGCGTTTCCCGACGCCGTCCTCGGCCCTCCCGACCCCCGCCGTGACATCCTCGATCTCGAGATGGAGCTGGTGCTCGCCGATCTGGAGGTGGTGGAGCGGCGCCTCGAGCGGCTGGAGGCGTCGATCAAGAAGCGGCGCACCGACGCCGAGGTGAACGAGCAGGCGGTGCTCCGTCGCCTCCGGACGGAGCTGGAGGCGGAGACGCCGCTACGAGCGGTCACGCTCTCCGCCGACGAGACGAGGCTCGTCCGGGGCTTCACGTTCCTCTCCCAGAAGCCGATCCTCCATTGCGTGAACCTCGACGAGAAGGCGGTGGCGGAGGGCGATCGGGTCGTGAGCGCCTTCGACCTGGACGCGGTGGCGGCGCGCGCGCGCACGCGCGTGGGCTGGGTGTCGGCGGTGATCGAGGCGGAGGTGGCCCAGCTCGCGGGCGAGGAGCAGCAGGCGTTCCTCGCCGACCTCGGCTTGAAGGAGCCCGCCCTCCACCGCGTCCTCCACGATTGCTACGCGCTGCTCGGGCTCGTGTCGTTCTTCACGGTGGGGGACGACGAAGTGCGGGCGTGGCCCATCCCGCAGGGCACGCGAGCCCAGGACGCGGCCGGCACCGTCCACTCCGACATCGCGCGCGGCTTCATCCGGGCCGAGGTCACCGGCTACGACGAGCTGGTGGCCGTCGACGGCGACTTCGTGCAGATCCGCGCGCGCGGGCAGCTCCGCCTAGAGGGCAAGGACTACATCGTCCGCGACGGCGAGATCTGCCACTTCCGCTTCAACGTCGCGAAGTAGCGGGGCGGCGCTTCAGGCGCGCACGATCCCCGGCAGCGGCTTCAGCGGCCCGCCGAGCGTCCGCACCACCGCCGCCACGTTCTCGTCGGGCGTGTTCGAGGGCAGCACGCAGCCGGGCGCGACGATCAGGCCGACGCCTCCCGTCTGCGCCACCGCGTCGCGCGCCTCCGCGGCCGCGCCCTCCGGCGTTCCGTCGCGCAGCGTCTTCCACTGATCGAGGCCGCCGATCACGGCGCCGCCGACGATCTTGGACGCCTGCGCGAGCGTGGGGGCGGTGGCGCGATCGTCCCAGTTCCAGGCGTTACCGGGAAGGGCGGCGAGACGGTCGAACATCAGCGCGTCGCCGTGAGCATGGATGATGGTCAGGAACGACCGGCCGCGTACCGACTCGAGGAACCTCCGGTCGTAGGGCTCGCCGAAGCGCTCGTATTGCTCCTCGGTGCACACGCTGCGGCTGGCGGCCTGGATCGAGTAGAAGATCCCCGTCACTCCCTCGGTGAGGGCGGCGTCGGCGAAGCGGATCAGCGTCTCCGTGATCGCCTCCAGCGCGCCGAGGACGTCCGCGGGGCGATCGCGGAGGTCGCTCGCGAACCGCGATCCGGAGAGTTTGCGGGCGAGCGATAGCGGCGAGAACAGTGTGGGCAGGACGGGGGCGTCACCGATGCGGCGATCGAATCCCATCCGGATGATCGTCTCCAGATGTTCGTTGTAGCCGGCGACGGTGGTGGGGTCGAGGGGGCGGATCTTCTTCCAGTCGCCGTTGTCCTGCACGGCGCACGTCAGACACGGACGATGGCCGTCTTCGCGCACGAGGTCGCCCTCGACGCATCCCCACGCCTCCACCGCGTAGCCACCCGGGGGCGTGATCTTCAAGAAGTCGGAACCGTAGCGTTCGTGAAACCGCAGCGTGGCCTGCGCCAGTCCCGCCGGCGATTTATCGACTTGAGGAAAGTGGCGCCACACGGCATACGGCACACGGTCGACGGGCTGGCGGTTGAGCGCGGCCACGATCCGTTCACGACGGCTCATCTGCTTCATGGTGTGACGACTCCTTCGCTGAGGACGACTGCCCCCGCCGGGTCGGTGGCGCGGAACCGGATGACGCCGGCATCCCGCTCTGCGTGAACGCTCAGGCAAGACGGTAACCGGACCATCCCCGAGAACCGTACGCCGACCTCACGCACGCGCGCGGGGTCGCCGCCGAGCTCGCGCGCGACGATGCGGGAGACGGCGAGCGCGAGAGTGGCGGTGCCGTGAAGGATGAGGCCGGGAAGCCCGGCGGCGCGGGCGGCCGCGATATCGGTGTGGATCGGATTCCAGATGCGCGCGCACTCGGAGTACACGTGGGCGGCGCCGGCGGCGATCGGGATCGTTTCCGTCCAGCCTGCGGTGCCGGCGCCGGCGGCACTGGCGGCGGAGGGGGCGGCGATCTCATCCGGCCCCGCGGAAGGGTTGGTGCCGGCACCGCCGGGTGGCGGTGAGGGAGAGCCATCGGTGCCGGCGCGGCGGCGCGGTGCCGCCGGGACGTCGGTGGCGACGCCGCGAAAGATGGAGCCGTGCTCGGTGGTGGTCACGGGCCCCCCGCCCGCATCGACCGTTGCCAGCTCCACGACCAGCAGCGTTCCCGCCGGGCGCGGCTCCACGCGCGTGACGCGGGCACTCGTGAGGAGCGTCTCCCCCGCGCGCGGCGGGCGATGGAGGACGATCCGATGGCTGGCGTGCACGGCGCGCGCAGCGAGCCCCGTCGGCACCACCTTCTCGCGGACGGCCACCAGCGCCGGCCACTCGTAGCAGACGGAGAACAGCGGATGGGCGGCGGGGCCCTCGCCGGCCGCGGTGTCGAAGTACCGCGGGTGCGTTTCTCCGAGCGCGGCCGCGAAGGCCATGAGCCAGCGCGCGTCCACGCGGCTCGCGAGAGGCCCGATGTCGACGCCGACAGCGGCGCCGGTGAGGACGGCGTCGGCGGTAGCCATCAGGGCGACGGAAAGTTCATGGCGTCGACGAAGATCTGCTCGAAGTCGGGATGGGAGGCGAGCGAGATGTGCTCGATCCGCGCCGCCACGCGCTCGGCGTCCGCGCGCGCGCGCTCGGAGAGCAGGCAGAGCTGGGCCCCCAGCGATGCCGCGTTGCCCACGTAGCGGACCCGGGCGGGCGGCAGGGGCGGGATGAGCCCGATGCGAAGCGCGCTCGGGATGGAGATGTAATTTCCGAAGCCGCCCGCCAGCATCAGCTCGGTCACGGCGTCGGTCGCGATGCCGGCCACGTGTTGCAGCATCACCACGCCGGATGCGATGGCGCCCTTCGCGAGCTGCACCTGGCGGACGTCGTCCTGCGTCAGCACGATCTCGCGGGTGGCGCCGCCCTCGCCGGCACGGACGACGACGACCTGGCGCTCCTCGCCGCGCATGAGCACGCGATCCCGAAGGCCGGCGGGCAGCCTGTCCCGCCCGTCGACGTCGATGAGCCCGCTGGGATCGACGACACCGGCCTCGAGAAGGCCGGCAATGAGGTCGACGAGTCCGGAGCCGCAGATGCCGAGCGGCGGTGTGTCGCCGATCGTGTGGACGTGGATGTCGTCGTCCACGGTGACGCGGTCGATGGCGCCGAGCGCGCCCCGCATTCCGTGGCGGATCTGCGCTCCTTCGAAGGCAGGGCCGGCGGGAGCGGAGCACGCCCACAGACGCTCGCGGGAGCCGAGGAGGACCTCGCCGTTGGTGCCGATGTCGACGGCGATCCGGATCTCCGGAGTGTCTCCGATGCGGGTGGCGAGGGCGACGGCGACGGCGTCCGCGCCCACGAAGCCTGCCACCAGCGGGAGCAGGCAGACGCGCGCCTCCGGTGGCAGCTTCAGCAGCAGATCGCGGGCGGGCACGGTGAGGCCGTGACGCATGACGGGCGCGTACGGTGCGAGGCCCACGAAGGAGGGATCGATGCCGAGGAGCAGGTGATGCATGCACGTGTTGCCGACCACCACCACCTTGTAGATCCACTTCGCGAGCACACCCGACTCCCGGCACACGGTCTCGAGGTGACGATTGAGGAGGCCGATGATCCGGGTGTGGAGCTTGCGCAGGTTCGCGGGGTTGAACTGGGCGAACGCGATGCGCGACATGAGATCCCCGCCGAACACGGACTGTGGGTTCAGGCTGGAGACGCTGGCGAGCTGCTCGCCGGAGTCGAGCTCGATGAGGGTGGTGACGACGCTCGTGGTGCCGATGTCGATGGCGAGCCCGAACTTCATCCCGGCCGTGTCGCCGCGCTCCACGGCGATGATGCGCCGGCCGAGGGCGCCCGCTCCGTGCGGCGTGAACGTGGTCACGGTGACGCCTTCGGGATCGTCGCGGAGGGCGGCGGGCAACCCGCTCAGCACGGCCGGGCTCACGTCGCCGGGGCCGAGGCCGACGGCGGCGAGGAGCTGCTCCAGATCCGACGTCTGGTGATGCTCGTCGCGCGGCAACGACACCTTGACGACTTGCTTCTCGATCCCGGAGTCGATGGGAACGCGGCCGAGGGCGGCGAGGCCGGCGCCGCTGGCGCCGAGGATCTGGAACGACCGTTCTTCGAGCGGCGGCGATACCTGCACGGTGGCGGCTTCGACGACCGGACACTGGCACGAGAGCCGGTAGCCGTCGCGCACCAGCTCGTCACCGAGCTGCACCTCGTCCATGATCGTGGGCGGCGGCGGCGTTCCCATGAGGAACTTCACGCGGCACGACGTGCAGCGGCCCCGCCCACCGCAGGTGGCGACGATGTCGACGCCGGCGCCGTGGGCGGCGCGAAGGATCGTGGTGCCGGGCGTGACGGAGAGGTCGCGGCGAATCGAGAGATCGTCGAGGTCGGGGAGAACGGTCAGCGCGACGGCCACCACGCGCATTGTAGCGCATGCTTGCCGGCGCCGGCCGCTGCCGGTATCCTCGCGCGCATGACACCGCTGACGCTCGAGACACTCCGCGACTGTGCGCGCGTCGCCGGCTTCCGGTGGACCGACGAGGATCTGGAGACGATCCGGCCCGCGCTCGAGCGCGCGCTCGCGATGCTGCAGGATCTCGAAACGCTCGGGCTGTCGGCGGTGGAGCCGGCCACGCAGTACCGCATCCTCTGATGACCGACGTCGTCTGGTCATCGCTCACCGAGCTGCGCCGGATGATCGGCACCAAGGAGGTGTCGCCGGTCGAGGTCGTGCGGGCGTACCTGGAGCGCATCACGGCCCTCGACGGGACGCTCCGCGCGTTCATCACCGTCAGCGCCGACCAGGCGCTCGCGGCCGCGCGGGCGGCGGAAGCGCAGCTCATGGCGGGCGGCGCCACCGGACCTCTGCACGGTATCCCGATCGCGCTCAAGGACCTCTTCCAGACGCGCGGCGTCCGGACGACGGGCGGGTCCCGCATCCTCGCCGAGTCCGTGCCCGAGGCGGACGCCAGTGTCGTCACCCGGCTCGTGGACGCGGGCGCCATCGTGCTCGGCAAGCTCAACATGCACGAGTTCGCCTATGGGCCGGAAGGCCTGAACGAGCACTACGGCGACACACGCAATCCCTGGGACGGGGCAGAGACACGGATCGCGGGCGGCTCGTCGTCCGGCTCCGCGGTGGCGGTGGCGGCCGCGCTGTGCGCGGGCGCGCTCGGGTCCGACACCGGCGGCTCCATCCGCATACCGGCATCGCTGTGCGGGATCACCGGCCTCAAGCCGACGTACGGACGCGTGAGCCGCGCCGGCGTGCTGCCGCTGGCGTGGTCGCTGGATCACGTCGGTCCGATGACGAGGACGGCCGCCGACTGCGCGCTGTTGATGGGGAGCCTCGCCGGCTACGACGCCGCCGACGCCACGTCGAGCGTCCTGCCGGTGCCCGCGTACACGGCGGCGCTCTCCCGTGATGTGAAGGGGCTTCGCATCGGTGTTCTGCGCGAGACGTTCGTCGACGCCGCCGCCCCCGACGTGCGCACGGCCGTGGAGCAGGCGGCCGCGCAGTTCCAGATGCTCGGCGCCAGCGTGGACGAGGTGCGCCTGGAGCAGGCTGGCCACGCGGCCGCGTCGGCGCTCGCGATCGTAGCCGCCGAGGCCCTCGCGTATCACGCGGAGTGGCTGCGGACGCGGGCGGGCGAGTATCAAACCGACGTGCGCGAGCGCCTCCGCCTGGGCGCGTTCGTGAGCGGCCTCGCCTACGTGCGCGCCCAGCAGTTCCGCACGCGCCTGCGCGACGCCGTCGACGCTCTCCTTGCCCGCCGCGACGTCCTTCTCGCGCCCGCCACGCCCATCACCGCGCCGCGCATCGGCGAGCGCGAGGTCACGATCGACGGCAAGACGGTGGACGTGCGCTCCTCGTTGCTGCGATTCACGCGACCGTTCAATCTCTCCGGGCATCCGGTGTGCGCGCTGCCGTGCGGCTTCACCGCGGGCAGGCTGCCCATCGGCATGCAGCTCGTGGGTCGCCCGTTCGACGAGGTCACCGTCCTCCGCGCCGCCGATGCGTATCAGGGCGCCACCGACTGGCACACCCGTCGTCCACCCCTGAGCTGAAGGAGTCAGCACGCATGCCCGACCGCGATCTCGATCTCGATCACCGCCTCGCCGGCCTGGAAGCGCGCCTCGGCCGCCTGGAGACGCTGCTCGGCTCCCTCGGCGAGAAGCTCGAACGCTCCACCGTTGACGTCGAGTCCGCGCGGAGAGGCATCGAGGGCTGGGTCACCGAGTACGTGTCGTTGCGACTTCAGCAACTGGTGCCGGAGACGTGCGAGCACGCCGGGGAGGAGACGGCCGGCGCCGCGGACGGCCCCGTGCTTCCGGGAACGCGCGTGCGCTGCACCGACGAGGTCCTGCATCGTCTCGGTCGCATCCCGATTCCGTTCGTTCGGCAGATGGTGACCCAGAAAGTGGCGGAGACCGCGCGTGCGGAGAAGGTCGGCGTCGTCGACGTCGCGTTCTTCGAGCGCTCCGCCACCTTCTGACAGTGCAAGCTCTCGGGGGAGGATCTCTCGAGCTTCCAGCATTGGCAACAGCACGTGATCGGCGGCCCGCGCTTCTGAGCGACGACGACACCGTTCCCGTTCCCATCGAGGATGCCTTCGACCTGCACTCGTTCACGCCGCGCGATGTTCCCGCCGTGGTGGAAGACTACCTGGCGGCGGCGCACGAGCGCGGCTTCACGGAGGTGCGCTTGATCCATGGCCGGGGCATCGGCGTCCAGCGCGCGATCGTGCAGGGCCTGCTCGCACGCCACCCGCTCGTGGTCTCGTTCCGCGACGCTCCCGCGGAGCGCGGAGGTTGGGGGGCGACGATCGTGCGCTTGAAGCCGCGCGCCTAGCGCGTCGTCGCGCTCTGCGTCAGTCGCGGTCGGCGCGGATCAGGATCATCCGGTCGGCGAACGACCGCACGCGCTCGCCGTCCAGGATGAAATCGAACGCACGCCGCGCGGCTTCGGGGGCGGCGCGCACGAACTCCTCCAGCTCACGCTTGGCGGCCGGCGCCATCCGCATCCGTCCCGTCCAGTCGTCCCACGGGCGTGTCTTCGCGACAACGGCGTCGTCCATGATCGTGAGGCCGGCGCCGCGCAGGAACGCCTTCCACTCCGCGGCCCGGTAGGCGCGGACGTGGGAGGGATCGCGCCGGCGCTCGACCTCGAGGATGAACGCATTGGCGGCGGGGTCGTCGTGGCCGAGGATGTCCTGGAGCAGAAAGGAGCCGCCGGGACGGAGCACGGACGCGATCTGGCGGACGGCGCGCGCGGGATTGGCGAAGTGATGGGCGGCGATCCGGCACGTCACCACGTCGAACGCCGCCTCCCGAAAGGGCAGCGCTTCGACGTCGCCGGCCACGAAGGCCACCGTCGGCGACCCGCGTCCGGTCACGAACGTCCGCGCCGCGGCCAGCATCGGCTCCGTGAGGTCGTAGGCGACCACGCGCGGCGCCACCCCCGCGAAGGCGAGCGCGGTGTGGCCGCCGCCGGTGGCGACGTCCAGCACGCGACGGGGCCGCAGCGCGCGCCCCCACGCCACCAGCCGCTCGAGATCCTCGCCGCCGGCGTGGCCGGCACTCTCCACATAGGCCTGGGCGGTGGCACCGAACTGCGTCTGCACGCGCTGCGCGTGGCCCTCGCTCACGTCTGTTTCGCGCGTTCCGCGAGATGACGGAACAGGAAATCGGCGTCGACGGGCGAGAGATCGAAGCGCCGCGAGGCCGCGTCCACGAGCTGCACGCGATCGATCTTCGGATCGTCGACGAGCTGATCGTCGATCCACTTCATGGCCTGCTTGATCGGCGCTTCTCCCGCCGCCATGATGCCTCCGTCGTTCGCTGCGTCAACGTCTGCTCGATAGTCTCACACGGAGGGGAGGGGCGGGGAAGGACGGCCGGCGGCGCCGCCGCCCGCGCCGGCCGCTAGGTCACTTCCCGGTCTCGCGCTCGAACGTCGTCTTCCACTCCTTGTTCAGATCCTCGACGCCCGGGATGTACTTGATGGTGCTCCACGTCGCGCGCGCCGCCCCGCGCATGGCGTACATCAGGGTCTCGCTGATCTCGTCGTCGGTGGCGCCGGCTTGCTTCGCAGCCGCGAAGCGTCCGGGCACTCAGGACGTGCAGCCGGCGGCCGCCATCGCGGCGAGCGCCACCAGCTGCATGGTCTTCGGATCGAGCGCGCCCTCCCGGTAGAACAGCCCGGCGAAGTCCTTCATCTGGCCCACGGGACACCTCCTGTCGGAGATGGCGGCCAGTATACGGCGCTCCCGCGCCCTCGAATGGCCGGGGGCCGCGCGCGCCAATTGGCTCTTGACCAGGGACCAATTCCACAGAAAATGGCTGGGATAGGATGACACCGTGAACCTCGAGCTCGACCGCGCCAAGCCCGTTCCCCTCGCCCGTCAGATCGAGGCGCAGCTGGAACGCCTCATCCGCGAACGTCTGCTCGCGCCCGGCATCAAGCTCCCCGCCACGCGCGAGCTCGCGCACACCCTCGGCGTCAACCGCGCCACGGTGGCGGAGGCTTACGAGGAGCTGTGCGCGGCGGGCTGGACGCGCGCCCACGTGGGGCAGGGGACCTTCGTGGCGGAACGCGCGCCGGAGGCGACGCCCGCTCCCCCGACCCCCCCCGGCCGCGCGGCCATCGGCTGGGACGGGCTGCTCTCCCGGAGCGCGCGCATCATCGCCGCCGACGACGAGCGCCGGCGCGCCATGACTCCCGCCAGCGGGGGGAGCGGCATGATTTCCTTCGCGGGCGGCATGCCGGACAGCGCGCTGTTCCCGACCGAGGCCTTCCGGCGCGTGCTCAACGCCGTGATCCGAGACGAAGGCGAGTCGCTCCTCCAGTACTACCCCGCCGGCGGCTACCCGCCGCTCCGGCGTTATCTGAGCGGGTACCTCCTGCGCTTCGGGCTCGAGACGCGGCCGGGGGAAATCCTCATCGTCAACGGATCGCAGCAGGGGTTCGATCTCATCGCACGCACGCTCGTGGACGCCGGCGACACCGTCGCCATCGAGCAGCCGACGTATCCGCGCGCGATGCAGGTGTTCCGATCCTTCGGCGCCCAGCTCGCCCCCGTGCCGTGGGAGGCGACGGGGCTGCGCATGGAGGTCCTCGAGCGCGTCCTCGAGCGGCAGGCGCCGAAGCTCCTCTACTGCCAGCCGAGCTGCCACAATCCCACCGGACTCACGATGAGTCCGGAGGCGGCGCGGCGACTGCTCCAGACGGCGGCCCGTCACCACGTGCCCATTGTCGAGGACGGCTTCGACGGTGGTCTCCAGTACGGGCCGCGCCCGGTGGCCCCCCTGAAGGCGCGGGACCGGGACGGTCTCGTCATCTACATCGGGACGTTCTCGAAGATCCTCTTCCCGGGGCTGCGGCTGGGATGGCTGGTGGCGCCGGCGGCCCTCACGGAACGGCTGCAGGCGGCCAAGCAGCTCGCCGACCTCCACACGAGCGCGCTCATCCAGGCCGCCGTCCACCGTTTCTGCGAGCGGCGCCTTCTCGATCGCCATATCGCGCGCGCGGCCGCGGAGTACGGCCGGCGCCGCGGACTGCTGCTGGCCGCGCTGCGCCGTCGCATGCCGGCGGACGTCACCTGGACGGAGCCGCAGGGCGGCTTCTCGATGCTGCTCACGCTGCCTCCGGAGCTGGGAGCGGCGACGCTCCTGCCACGGGCGATCGAGCGCGGCGTCGCCTTCACCCCGGGCGACGTGTTCTTCGGCGACGGTGGTGGCGGAGAGCGCACGCTCCGGCTGTCGTTCTCGGCGGTGGCGGGAGGACGGATCGACGAAGGCGTGCGGCGGCTGGCGGAGATCATCAAGGACGAGCGGCGACGACCTCGACGGCGCCCGGTGGAGCGGGCGGCGGTGCCGGTGGTCTAGACGAAGCAAAGGAGATCGACATGACGGACACGAGCGAGCTCAGGATCGCGGACAGGAAGCACATCGGCCTCGCGGAGATGCTGAAGGGCGGCGTCATCATGGACGTCACCAATGCCGAGCAGGCGAAGGTCGCCGAGGACGCGGGCGCCGCCGCCGTGATGGCGCTCGAGCGCGTGCCCGCCGACATCAGGAAGGAAGGCGGCGTGGCGCGGATGTCGCCCGTGAAGAAGATCCGCGAGATCCAGCAGGCCGTCACCATCCCCGTGATGGCCAAGGCCCGCATCGGCCATTTCGTGGAAGCGCAGATCCTGGAAGCGCTCGGCGTCGACTACATCGACGAATCGGAGGTGTTGACGCCCGCCGATGAGCACTTCCACATCGACAAGTTCGCGTTCCGGATCCCCTTCGTGTGCGGTGCCCGTGATCTCGGCGAAGCCCTGCGCCGCATCGGAGAGGGCGCGGCCATGATTCGGACGAAAGGCGAAGCCGGGTCCGGGAACATCGTGGAGGCGGTGCGCCACATGCGCGCCCTCACGAGCGGGATGCGCCGGCTCACCATGCTCGCGCCCGAGGAGATGATGACGGAGGCCAAGACGCTCGGTGCTCCCTACGATCTCGTGCGGTGGGTGGCCCGGAACGGCCGGCTTCCCGTTCCGAACTTTTCCGCGGGCGGCATCGCCACTCCCGCGGACGCCGCCCTCATGATGCAGCTGGGGGCGGAGGCGGTCTTCGTGGGCTCCGGGATCTTCAAATCCTCCGACCCGGCCGCGCGGGCGCGCGCGATCGTGCAAGCGACCACGCACTTCAAGGACCCCGCGGTCCTCGCCAAGGTGAGCGAGGAGCTCGGCGACGCCATGGTCGGGCTGGAGACCTCGAAGCTCGGCCCGGACCAGCTGCTCCAGACGCGCGGCTGGTAGCGCTCATCGTGCGATGACCGAGGCCGTGCGCGTCGGTGTCCTCGCGCTCCAGGGGGACTTCGCCCTCCACCGCCAAGCGCTCGTCAGGTGCGGCGTGGAGTCGGTGGAGGTGCGCAAGCCCGAGGAGCTCGAGGACCTCGACGGCCTCATCATCCCCGGCGGCGAGAGCACGACGCTCCTCAAGCTCATGGATGCGTGGGGGTTCGTGCCCGCGCTGGAGAAGTTCCACGCCGCGGACAAGCCGATGTTCGGAACGTGCGCCGGCCTCATCCTGCTCGCGCGCGACGTCGACAATCCACGCCAGTTCTCGCTCGGCTTCATCGACGTCGGTGTCGAACGCAACGCCTACGGCCGCCAGCGGGAGTCGTTCGCCACGCCGGGGACGGTGAACCTGGGGGGGATGGCGCCCACGCCACTCGAGATGGTGTTCATCCGCGCCCCTCGTATCCGGCGGGTGGGCGCGGGCGTGACCACCCTCGCCACCCACGCGGGAGAAGCGGTGATGGCGCGGGAGGGGAGCGTGCTCGTCGCCACCTTTCATCCCGAGCTGACCGACGACTCCGCCGTGCACCAGTACTTCTGCGCCATGGTGAAGGAGCGCGCGCAGGAGCGGAGGGCGCGCCGGTGATCTTCCACGACTACTACGCGAAGATCGATGCCGCCGACATCCACCGCTTCGTCCTCGCGCAGGAGATGGGCCGGCTCGTCACGGTGGGCGGCGATGGGACCCCGCACGTCGGTCTCTACCCGTTTCTCTACGGCGACGGGCGCTTCGACCTCCACCTCGTGCGCGCCGACGAGCAGGTGGCCGACCTGAAGGCCTCGCGCCGCTCCGTGTTCGAGGTCGACGAAGTGCTCGGCGTCATTCCCTCGTACTGGGTGCATCCGGAGTACGGCGGCTCCGCCACCGCCTATCACCGTACGGTGATCTTCGAGTGCGACGCGACCGTCATCGAAGAGCCGGCCGCCGTCGCCGCCCAGCAGATCCGTCTCCTCGAGCGCTACCAGCCGGAGGGCGGCTTTCGCCCGGTGGCGGCGGACGATCCGCTCTACGCGGGTGCCATCGCCCTCCTCGCGGCCGTTCGGCTCGACGTCGTGCGCGTTCGTCCGAAATGGAAGCTCGGGCAGAATCGGCCGCCCGCGGCGCGCCGCAAGGTCATCGCGGAGCTGCGAAAGCGCGGGCGCCCCGGCGATGCGCGGGCCGCCGACGCCCTCGCGTGGACCCTCGGCGACGGCGCCGACGCCTAAGCTGATCGCGCTCGCGCTCCTCCTCGTCCTCGCGCTGCCGCTGGGCGCGGCGGCGGCGCCGACCACGTTCGTCGTCGAGCCCACCGGCAGCGAGCTCAAGTTCTTCGCGACGTCGCGGTTGATGAACGCGGAGGGTCGGTTCCATCGGTTCAGCGGACGCGTGACCTTCGATCGGGAGAACCTCGCCGACGCCCGCGTGACGTTCTCCGTGGAGACGGCCTCGATCGACACCGCCAATCGTCTTCGCGACGATCACCTCCGGAGCGATGACTTCTTCGCGGTCGCGCGCTTTCCGACGGCGACGTTCGAGAGCGAGCGAGTGGAGCGCGCGTCCGCCGGCGTGACCGTGATCGGTCGACTCACGATCCGGGGGGTGACGCGACCGCTCACGATCCCCGTGCAGGTGGAGGTGACCGAGCACACGCTGAGGGCGCGGGGCGAGTTCGAGATCCAGCGGATCGCGTTCGGCGTCGCCTACCAGTCCCGCCTGAACCCCGTGGGCGATGTCGTTCGTGTCGTCTTCACGTTCGCCGGGCGCGCCGTGTCGGGCGGGGCGAGCTCGCCACCACCCAGAGGCGGCGCCCCCGCGATCGTCGCGACGTCAGACTCGGGTCGAAGTATCTGGTCGTATCCGCGTGACAACACGGCGAATCCCGTGCACGGTCGCACGCGGGACGGGCGTCGCCTTGACAGGCCGGGGTCAAGACAGGTATCGTTCGCGGTCAGACCAGCCGACCAGCACCCAACGACCCGGAGGTAGGCATGTCAGCCCTGATCTGCGAAGTCGTGTATCGCGGGATCTTCCAGAAGAATCTGGCCGCGCGCATCACGCGCGGCATCGTGTTGTCCGCTCGGAAGTCCGGACGATGGGGCATCGCCTTCGGGCGCTACGGCGACAGTCCCCAGCGCAATGGCATCCCCGCCAAGGACTTCGCGATCGTGGCGGACACGAAGGAAGAGCTCGAGCAGAACATGGCGCGCTACGAGCCCAAGCACGTGGACGTCACGATCTGCGTGGACGACACCCTCTCCAAGGGCGTGGAATCGTGGGCGTGGTACGGACTGCAGCCCATCAACCGGCTCACGGTTCCGAACGGCACCCTGCTCATGACGTCGCTGCAGTCGTTCGAGGCGCTTCTTGGCGACATCCACAAGAAGGACGTGCCCTACCACCTCGCGCTCGTACGCGCCAAGCCGTCCTTCTCGGGGTTGTGGGTCTACAAGGAAGACCACACGGAGGTGCGCATCCTGGGCGCGCTCGCCCGCATCGCTCCCTCCTTCCTGACCCTGGACGCCGTGTGCCAGGCCGTGAAGGAGATGGAGTGGGGCTCCGACCTCAAGGTCGCCTCCGCCCGCAAGGCGGCCGACCGCCTGGAGACGCGCACCGTGCAGATCACGGAGGGCAACGCGGAGATCCCGTACTCGTTCGAGATGCCGAAGTGGTGGGAGATGCGGGAAGGCGTCACCATCCCGGCCATCCCCATCGGCAAGCCGAAGGAGGAAGGCAAGGGGTACGTGCCCGAGCGCAATCCGTACTTCAAGAAATACACGACCCGGACGATGCGGCCCGTCGTCGACTTCGACACCTGCGTGAAGTGCAACCTGTGCTGGATCGCGTGCCCCGACTCCGTTTTCGACGTCATGCCCGATGGCACCTTCGACCCCAACATGGAGGCGTGCTGCGGGTGCGGCGTGTGCGAGGCGGTGTGTCCCGTCGAGAACTGCATCACGATGGTGAACGAGTCGGTGTTCGAGGACAACGCCAGCCAGTGGGAGATGTGGCGCCAGGACAAGGGGAGTTACAAGACGTGGCTGATCGGCAAGATCGGTGACAAGAAGACGACCGTTCGCTCGCACGGGTTCCGGTTCCGTGGACAGTACGAGGAAGAGCTCAAGCACGACCTCGACCTCGGCGGCGTGGAGATCACGGCGGGCATCCCCGGCGAGAACGCCAAGCACAAAACGATCTAGGACCGGAGGGGGATAGCAATGGCGGTGGTCACGGGAGCGGCTCCGGCCGCGACGGAAGACAAGGAGCTGCTGATCTCCGGCAGCGAGGCGGTGGCGGAAGCGCTCACGCTCGCGGACATCGATGTCGTCACCGCGTATCCGATCCGGCCCTACGACACCGTGATGCAGGCCATCGCGAAGAAGATCGCGAACGGCCAGCTCATCGCGGAATACATCGTCGCCGAGGGCGAGCACAGCCAGTTCGAGATCGTCAAGCATGCCTCCACGGTGGGGGCGCGCGTCTTCTGCGGCTCCTCCGGCGTGGGCTGGGCGTACGCGATGGAGTGCCTGGTGGTGACGCCGCCGCTGCGGGTGCCGATGGTCGCGCTCGTCGGCAACCGGGCCCTCGATGACCCGGGGGCGTTCGGCGTCGAGCACAACGACGCCCTCTTCGTGCGCGACCTCGGCTGGCTCCTGTGCTGGATCGACACCTCGCAGGAGGCGCTCGACACCACGCTCATCGCGTACCGGGTGGCGGAGGACCGGCGCGTGTTCCTTCCCCTCGCCATCTCTGCCGACGGCGCTTTCCTCACGCACTCCCAGGCCATCACGCTGGTGCCGCCCAAGTCCAAGGTCGACAAGTTCCTGCCGCGCTACGACCGGGGCGATCTCCTCCTGCACCCGGACAATCCGATCACGGTGGCGCCGCAGGCGAACGAGGACTGGGTCATCGAGATCCGGCGCCAGAACGACGAGGCCATGAAGCGGGCCTACACGGTCATCGACGAAGCCTACGCCGATTTCCGGCGGGTGTTCGGCCGCGGTCCGGAGAATCCGTGGTTCGAGGAGTACATGACCGACGACGCCGACGTCATCCTCGTCGGCATGGGAACGATCTCGCTGCCGATCAAGGTCGGCATCCGCACCATGCGGGCGCAGGGCAAGAAGGTGGGACTGGTGCGGTTGCGCTGGTTCCGGCCCTTCCCCACCGAGAAATTGGTGGCGGCGCTCTCGAAGGCCTCCGCCATCGGCGTCATCGACCGCGACTATTCCTTCGGCTCACCGTTCGCGTCGGGGGTGGTCGCCAACGAGATCCGCGCCGCCATGTACAACGCGGAGAAGCGGCCGCCGCTCCTCTCGTTCATCTCAGGGCTGGGCGGGCGCGAGGTGACGCTGGAGGACGTCTACAAGGCAACGGACCTTTGTTACAATGCCGCGAAATCCGGCAAATCCGACGTGAAGACGCACTGGCTCGGCGTCCGAGAATAGGAGACCTCCATGGCGGAGACGACGTTCAGCAACGCCACCCAGATCCTC
>DASXSB010000069.1:0-51772 GCA_036506275.1 Candidatus Methylomirabilota bacterium
ACAACTATGGCTTTTACTTCATCGACTCGGAGGCCGGCGCCTGGAATTCCGGCCGGGAGGGCACGCCGGATCGCCCGAATCTCGGCTACAAGCCGCGCTACAAGCAGGGGTACTTCCCGGTCCCGCCCATGGACAAGTTCCAGGACATCCGCTCCGACATGGTGCTGGCGCTGGAGTCGGTGGGCGTCCGCGTCGAAGTGCACCACCACGAGGTGGCAACGGGCGGGCAGACCGAGATCGACATGCGCTACGACACCTTGACGAAGATGGCGGACAAGGTGCTCTGGTACAAGTACTGCGCGAAGAACACCGCGCGGAAGTGGGGCAAGACCGCGACCTTCATGCCGAAGCCACTCTTCCAGGACAACGGTTCCGGCATGCACACCCACCAGTCGCTGTGGAAAGGCGGCAAGAACCTCTTCTACGAGCGCGGCGGCTACGCCGACATCTCCAAGACCTGTCTCTACTACATCGGTGGCATCTTGAAGCACGCGCCCGCGCTGCTCGCGCTCATCGCGCCCTCGACCAACTCCTACAAGCGGCTCGTGCCGGGCTACGAGGCTCCCATCAACCTCGTCTACAGCCAGCGCAACCGCTCCGCCGCCATCCGCATCCCGATGTACTCGAAGGCGGAGGGCGCCAAGCGCATCGAGTTCCGCACGCCCGATCCCACGTGCAATCCCTACCTCTCCTTCGCGGCGTGCGTGATGGCCGGTCTGGACGGGATCGCGAACAAGATCGATCCCGGCAAGCCCGTCGACAAGGATCTCTACGAGCTGCCGCCCGCCGAGCAGAAGAAGATCAAGCAGCTTCCGGGCGCGCTCGACATCGTCCTCGACAACCTCGAGAAGTCCCACGACTGGCTGCTGAAGGGTGACGTCTTCACGCCCGACGTCATCGAGACCTGGATCGACTACAAGCGGAAGAACGAGGTCGATCCCGTGCGGCTGCGCCCGCATCCGTACGAGTTCGCGCTCTACTTCGACATCTAGTCGCGGCCTCGGGTGGTGGCGCGGGCCGCGCCACCACCCGGTTCTTCTACGCCTCGATGTCCTGATTCCGCCGGAAACCGAACGCGAAGCGCCGGCCGGGTCCGTAGTGCCGCGCGCCCAGCGTCAACACCCGCTTCAGCAGATTGCGTCCCGACTCGCTGTCCGGATCGTAGCGCCCGGGCGCGAAGTAGATGTCGGTGCCGCGGACGTATGCGAGCGGCTGGCCCGGGAATCCCGCGCAGTGGAGCCGGCCCGTGTGGACACGAACGCGCATCAGGTACGCGGGATCGAGGTGTCGGCAGAGCGTGTGATGCACAATCTTCCCCGGCGAAGGAGGACTCATGGCGGAATCGTGCTCGCGGAGGCGGCCGTGACATGAAGCTCACGACGAGGGCGGGACGTCTCGATTACGCATGGCACGGGGCCGATCCCGCCCGTGCTCCCACGCTCGTGTTCCTGCACGAAGGCCTCGGGTCGGTGGAGCTCTGGCGCGACGTGCCGCGCCTCCTCGCCGAGGAGACGGGGTGCGGCGCGCTCGTGTACTCGCGCGCCGGCTACGGCGCGTCGGACCCGGCGGCCCTGCCATGGCCCGTGCGGTTCATGCACGACGAGGCGGTCGTGCTCGGTGAGGTCCTGCACGGCACCGGCGTGCGCGCCGCGATTCTGATCGGTCACAGCGACGGCGCCTCCATCGCCCTCATCCACGCCGGCACCTCGCCCGCGGTGACGCTCGCCGGGCTCGTGCTGGAAGCGCCGCACGTGTTCGTGGAGCCGCTCACGGTGAAGAGCATCGCGGACGTCGCGATCCAGTACCGCACCACCGACTTGAGGACCCGCCTCGCGAAGTACCACGGCGGCAACGTGGACAACGCCTTCGGCGGCTGGAGTGGCGTCTGGCTCGATCCCGCGTTCCTGTCCTGGAACATCGAGGACGTCGTTCCCGCCATCATCGCTCCCATGCTCGTGCTCCAGGGCGAGGACGACGAGTACGGCACGTGGAAACAGGTCGAAGCGATCGAGCGCGCGGCGACGGCCCCCGTCGAGGCGCGCCGACTCCCGCACTGCGGCCATTCACCTCATCGCGATCGGCCCGACCTCGTCCTTCCCGCCATCATCGAGTTCGTCGCCCGCATCCGGCCTCGCTAGGGTCGCGCCGGCTGCTCACGAAAAAGGCAACCTCGCCGACCGCTGCCCATGTCCTCGACAGCAGTCTTGCCGTGGCGATGTCGAAGTCTGCGGATTCACAAGGGTCACCCGTGGCATGTGGCTTGCGACGCGGGCCGGGCAATGCGCGCGCCCATGAGCACGATCAGCGGTGCCACGACGGGTGAACGCGCGCCGGCCCCGCGCTGGCGAGTCGCGATCGTCGACGACCACGAGCGGTCGCGCGCGGCGCTGCGGGCGGCCATCTGGAGCGCGGGCGGCGAGGTCGCGGGCGAGGGGTTCCGTCTCGCCGACGTGGCGGGACTGATCGATCGCGTGCGGCCCGACGTGGCCGTGTTCGCGGTCGGCCTCTCGGACGGCGATGGCGTGACGGGCGCGGCGCAGACGGTGAGCGCGGGCTATCCGGTGGTGCTGTTCACGAGTCACACGGATGCCGAGCTGATCGCGCGCGCGCAGGCGGCAGGCGTGATGGCGTATCTGCTGAAGCCGCTCCGTCCCGCCGAGCTGGCGCCCGCGCTCGACCTCGCCGTCGCGCGCTTCCGGGAAGTGCGCGAGCTGCGCCAGAACCTCGAGGACCGCAAGGTGATCGAGCGCGCGAAGGGACGGCTGATGGAGCGCGAGGGCCTCAGCGAGGACGCGGCCTTTCGGCGCCTGCGTCGCGCCGCCATGGACAGTCGCCGCTCGCTGGCGGAGATCGCGCGCGCCCTGCTCGCCGCCGAATCCGTGGTCGGGATTCCGGACCGGGAGCGATAGCGCCCACGCGATGGAGGGAGTGCCGCTGTGGACAATGGCGTCCAAGTTCCGATCGGCAACGACGCCGACGTCACCGAGTTCACCCATCACACCCACACGGGAAAGGAGACGTCATGTCCGCACAGTTCTCACGTCGTGACTTCCTGAAAGGCGGAGTCGTTGCCGGCGCCGGGCTCATGACCGGCCTCGGCGCCCCCTCGCTCCTGCGAGCGCAGGGCAAGGGGCCCATCAAGGTCGGCGTGCTGCACTCGCTGTCGGGAACGATGGCGATCAGCGAAGTGTCGCTCCGCGACGTCGTCCTCATGGCGATCGAGGAGATCAATGCCAAGGGCGGTGTGCTCGGCAGCCAGATCCAGCCCGTGGTGGTGGACCCGGCGTCGAACTGGGACCTCTTCGCGGAGAAGGCCAAGCAGCTCCTGCTGCAAGACAAAGTCGCGACGGTCTTCGGCTGCTGGACGTCGGTGAGCCGCAAGTCGGTGCTCCCGGTTTTCGAGAACAACAACGGCCTGCTCTTCTATCCGGTCCAGTACGAGGGCGAGGAGTGCTCGCGCAACGTGTTCTACACCGGCGCCACCCCGAACCAGCAGCTCATTCCGGGCGCCGAATACTTAATGTCGAAGGAGGGCGGCAGCTACAAGAAGTTCTATCTGCTCGGCACCGATTACGTCTTCCCACGGACGGCCAACAAGATCCTGCGCGCCTATCTGCTCGCGAAGGGCGTGCCGGCCGCGAACATCGAGGAAGAGTACACGCCGTTCAACCATCAGGACTACCAGACGATCGTCGGCAAGATCAAACGCTTCTCGAGCGGCGGGAGCGCGGCCGTGCTGTCCACGATCAACGGCGACAGCAACGTGCCCTTCTACAAGGAATTCGCCAACCAGGGGCTGCGCTCGGAGAACGCGCCCATCATGGCCTTCAGCGTGGCCGAGGACGAGCTGCGCGGCATGGACACCTCCGCCCTCGTCGGTCATCTCGCCGCCTGGAACTACTTCCAGTCCGTCGAGAACGCCAACAACAAGAAGTTCGTGCAGGCCTTCAAGGCGTACGCCAAGAAGAACAACCTCCCCGGCGGGGACAAGCGCGTCACCGACGATCCCATGGAGGCCGCCTACTTCGGCGTCTACATCTGGAAGCAGGCGGTGGAGAAGGCCAAGTCCACCGACGTCGATGCCGTGCGCAAGGCCGTCTACGGCCAGGAGTTCGCGGCGCCCGGCGGCACCATCAAGATGCACGAGAACAACCATCACACGTACAAGCCGGTGCTCATCGGCGAGATTCTCAAGGACGGCCAGTTCAAGACCGTGAGCCGCACCAAGGGCCTCGTGGAGCCGGAGCCGTGGAGCAAGTACACGAGCCCGGACAAAGGCTGTGACTGGGTGAAGCACAAGGGTACCTACAGCAAGAAGGCGTGATGCGTCGTCTCCTCGTGGTCATCGTGCTCGCGTGGCTCGCCGCTCCGGCGGCGAGTCACGCGCTGTCCACCGGCGAGGTCGAGCGCGCGCTCGCCGACCTCGCCGGCGACGACGCCGATCGGAGGGAGGCGGCGGTGACCGCGCTCGGTTCTACCCGCGATCCGAAGTGGCTCGCCTTCCTCGGCGCCCTCCGGGAAGGCAGCGTGTACGCGTGGAAGCACGGCGGCCGCACCGACGTCGTGGTGGCGGGGCCGAAGTCGACGCGCGGGGACAAGGAGGTGGTGGAAGTCCAGAGCGGGTACGAGCGGCGGCCGCTGGCGACGGTGCCGCTGACGGATCTCCAGGAGGTGGCGGCCGACCGCCGCCTCCGCATCGCGATCAAGCCGTTCCTCGACGCCGACGAGACCCGCGCTCAGCTCGCGAGCGCGGACGCCGCCGTGCGCCGCGGCGCCGCCCTCAAGCTCGCCCATCAGGCGGACGCGGGCGCCATCCCCCTCGTCGAAGAGGCGCTCGCGCGCGAGAGGGATCGGTGGACGCGGCACGCGCTTGCGGAAGCGCTCGCCCGCATTCGGCTCGCCCACGGCGACGCCTCCGCGCGGGCGGCGGCGGCCACCGCGCTCGGCGACCTCCACGCCTTCGACGCCGTCCCCGCTCTCCAGGCCCTGGCCGCCGACGCGGGCGCGTCCGCCGCCGAGCGCGCCGCTGCCGGCGCCGCCGTCAAGCGCATCGAGCGGTGGTCATTGCTCACGGGCGCGGTGGAGACGGCGTTCCAGGGCGCGTCGCTCGCCTCCATCCTGCTCCTGATGGCGCTCGGGCTCGCCATCGTGTTCGGATTGATGGGCGTCATCAACATGGCGCACGGCGAGCTGATGGCCCTCGGCGCCTACACGACGTTCGTGGTGCAGAACTGGGTGCGCGCATCGGCGCCCGCGTACTTCGAGGCGTACTTCCTCCTCGCCCTGCCCCTGTCGTTCCTGGTGGCGGCGGCGGTGGGGCTCGTCCTCGAGCGCGGCGTCATCCGCCGTCTCTACGGGCGGCCGCTGGAGACGCTGCTGCTCACGTGGGGGGCGTCGCTCATCATCCAGCAGGCGCTCCGGCTCTGGTTCGGCGCCGCCAACGTCGACGTCATGGCGCCGACGTGGCTCTCCGGGGGCGCGCCGGTCATGGTCGGGCTCGCGCTTCCCTACAACCGCATCTTCATCATCGCGCTCGCCGCCTTCTGTCTCGGCGCCACCTACTGGCTCCTGTTCCGCACAGGCGCCGGGCTCCGCATCCGCGCCGTCACGCAGAACCGCGCCATGAGCGCGTGCCTGGGCGTGCGCGCGGGCGTCGTCGACGCCACCACGTTCGCGCTCGGCGCCGGGCTCGCGGGCCTCGCCGGCTGCGCGCTCACGCAGATCGGC
Organism: Candidatus Methylomirabilota bacterium; assembly: GCA_036506275.1. Lineage (GTDB taxonomy): Bacteria > Methylomirabilota > Methylomirabilia > Rokubacteriales > CSP1-6 > DASXSB01. The sequence goes on from DASXSB010000069.1 coordinate 5,728, forward strand.
AACGTGGGCCCGTCGCTCGGCCAGAACTATATCGTGGACTCGTTCATGGTGGTGGTGACGGGCGGAGTCGGGAAGCTCGCCGGCACCATCCTCGCCGCGGCCGGGATCGGCGGCCTCAACAAGGGAATCGAGCCCGCGCTGGGTGCGGTGTTCGCCAAGGTTGCGGTGCTGGTGGCGGTGATGCTGTTCCTCCAGCGCCGCCCGGCCGGCCTCTTCGCCACGCGAGGGCGCAGTGTCGAGGCGTGAGGGCGTCGCGTTTGCGCTGGCGGTGGTGCTGGTGGCCGTGGTGCTGCCGCTCTGCAACGTGCTGCCGCCGACCTCGCCGCTGCACGTCCCCGACTTCACCCTGAACCTCTTCGGCAAGTTCCTCGCCTACGCGATCCTCGCCCTCGGTCTCGATCTGCTGTGGGGCTACGCGGGCGTGCTCAGCCTCGGCCACGGGGTGTTCTTCGGTCTCGGCGCCTACGCGATGGGCATGCACCTCATGCTGGAGATCGGGCAGCAGGGCGTCTATCAGAGCGCCCTCCCGGATTTCATGGTGTGGAACCGCGTGACCGAGCTGCCGCTGTTCTGGCGTCCGTTCCACAGCGGTCTCTTCACGCTGGCGGCCATCGTCATCGTGCCCGCCCTGTGCGCGCTCGTTTTTGGATTTCTCGCCTTCCGGAGCCGGATCCGTGGCGTGTACTTCTCGATCATCACGCAGGCCTTCGCGCTCTCGGCGTGGCTGGTCTTCAACCGCAACGAGATGAACCTCGGCGGCACCAACGGGCTCGCCGACTTCAAGACCGTCTTCGGCTTCCGGCTCAACGAGGCCGCCACCCAGCGCGGGCTCTTCGTGGTCACCGCCCTCACCCTCGCCGCCGCCTACTGGCTCTGCCGCTGGATCACGCGCTCGCGCGCGGGACGCGTGCTCGTGGCCATTCGCGACAGCGAGACGCGCGTGCTCTTCTCCGGCTACTCGCCCGCGCGCTACAAGCTCTTCGTGTTCGTGGTGTCGGCGGCGCTGGCGGGAGTGGCGGGCGCGCTCTACGCGCCCCAGGTCGGCATCATCACGCCCGCCAAGCTCGGCGTGTTGCCGTCGATCGAGATGGTGGTGTGGGTGGCGGCGGGCGGGCGCGGCACGCTCACGGGCGCGGTGGTGGGCGCGGTCGGCGTGAACTGGCTCCAGAGCTGGCTCACGACCAGCTATCCCGATCTGTGGCTGCTCGTGCTCGGCGCCCTCTTCATGGGCGTGGTCCTCTTCTTCCCCGACGGCGTCGTCGGCGCCGTCCAGCAGGTCGCCGCTCGTCTCCGCCGTCCGCGTCCCGTCGCCGCCGCCCTCGGAACGACGCCGCCGCAGACGATCGCCCTCGGGCCGCCCGCCGCCGGCGCCGGCCTGGCGGACAAATGACGCCGGCAACCGTCTGTCTCAGCCCACCCACGCCCGGCGCCGGCCTCGCGGCGTCCGATAAAATGACGCCGGCAACTATCTGTCTCAGCCCACCCACGCCCGGCGCCGGCCTCGCGGCGTCCGATAAAATGACGCCGGCAACCGTCTGTCTCAGCCCACCCACGCCCGGCGCCGGCCTCGCGGCGTCCGATAGATAATCGCGTGCCGCGCGAGACCATCGTGTACCTGGAGCAGGTGACCGTCGACTTCGACGGGTTCAAGGCGCTCAGCCGCCTCGACTTCCTGATGGACCGGCGCGAGCTGCGCGTGGTCATCGGCCCCAATGGAGCGGGAAAGACGACGCTGCTCGACGTCATCTCCGCGCGCGTGAAGCCCGTGAGCGGCCGCGTCGTCTTCGGCCATGCCACCGACCTCCTTCCCCTCCGCGAGAACGAGGTGGCCGCGCTCGGGGTCGGCCGCAAGTTCCAGACGCCGTCGGTGTTCGTGAACCTGACCGTGTGGGAGAACGTCGAGCTGTCCCTCAAGCGCGCAAGCAAGGGCGTGTTCGCCACCCTCTTCGATCGCGGCGACGCCCCCGCCGAGCACCGCCGGATTCGAGACACGCTCGGCGTCGTCGGTCTCGCCGATCGCGCGGGAGAGCTCGCGGGCAGCCTGTCCCACGGCGAGAAGCAATGGCTCGAGATCGGCATGGTCATGGCCCAGGAGCCCGAGCTGCTCCTCGTCGACGAGCCGGTGGCGGGGATGACGGACGAGGAGACCGTGCGCACGGGGGAGCTGCTGCAGGCGATCGCGGCCGATCGCTCGGTGCTGGTGATCGAGCACGACATGGAGTTCGTTCGCCAGATCGCGCGCACCGTCACCGTGCTGCACCAGGGGAGCGTGCTGTGCGAGGGACCGGTGGAGCAGGTGCAGGCGGATCCGCGCGTGCTCGAGGTCTATCTCGGACAGAGCCGGAAGGCGGTGGCCGATGCTGTCCGTTGAAGGTCTCGACGTCGCCTACGGCGGATCGCAGGTCCTCTGGAGCGCCGACCTCGAGGTGCCGGCGGGGAGCGTGGTGTGCCTGATGGGTCGCAACGGCGTGGGCAAGACCACGCTCCTCCGTTCCGTGATGGGTCTCCTTCCCGCGCGCCGCGGCCGCATCTCGTTCCTCGGCCGCGACATCACGCGCGCCTCTCCCGACGAGCGGGCACGCGCCGGCCTCGGCTACGTGCCCCAGGGGCGCGAGATCTTTCCCCACCTGACCGTCGCGGAGAATCTTCGCATGGCGCTCCTCGGCTGCGGGCGCGCCACCGCCCTCGACGAGGCGCTCGACCTCTTTCCGGCCCTGCGCCGCTTGCTGGCGCGCAAGGGCGGCGTGCTCTCCGGCGGCGAGCAGCAGATGCTCGCCATCGGCCGCGCGCTCTTGACGCGACCGAAGCTCCTCATGCTCGACGAGCCGACGGAGGGAATCCAGCCTTCGATCGTGCTCGACATCGAGGACGCCATCCGCCGCATCCGGAAAGAGCTGGGCCTGGCCGTGCTGCTCGTCGAGCAGTACCTTGAGTTCGCGGAGCGGCTCGCCGACACCTACGTGATCATGGCCAAAGGGGCGGTGGTGGCGCGAGGCGAGACGCGCGCGCTGCGTCCCGAAATGGTCCGGCAGCACCTCGCCCTCTGAGATCGCCGTCGCGTGTGAGGAGGTCCAACGATGCACCTCAGCCCGCGTGAGCAGGAGAAGCTGCTCATCTTCACCGCCGCCGAGGTCGCGCGCCGCCGGCGCGCGCGCGGCCTCAAGCTCAACCACCCGGAGGCGGTCGCCCTCATCACGGCCGAGATCCTGGAAGGCATCCGCGACGGCCGCTCGGTGTCCGACCTCATGGCGACCGGGCTCACGATTCTCGGCCGGGACGAGGTGATGGAGGGCGTGCCGGAGATGATCGAGGAGGTGCAGGTGGAAGGCACGTTCCCGGACGGCACCAAGCTCGTCACCGTGCATCACCCCATCCGCTGAGAGGAGACGGCGTTGATCCCAGGCGAGTACCTGCTCGGGGAAGGCGACATCATCGCCAACGCGGGACGGCGGACGGTGGAGATCACCGTCGCCAACACGGGAGACCGTCCGATCCAGGTGGGATCGCACTTCCACTTCTTCGAGGCGAACCGCGCGCTGCGCTTCGAGCGGGCGCAGGCGTTCGGGATGCGGTTGAACGTGCCCGCCGGCACCGCCGTCCGCTTCGAGCCCGGCGACGAGAAGCGCGTCACGCTCGTGGAGATCGCCGGCGCGCGGCGCGTGTTCGGTCTCAACGCCCTCACCGACGGCGGCGACCGCGACGCCGCGCTCCGGCGGCTCGCGGCGTGGGAGCAGCTGGCATGACGCTGCGTCTCTCGCGCGCGCGCTACGCCGCCCTCTACGGCCCCACCACCGGCGACCGCGTGCGCCTCGCCGACACCGATCTCATCATTCGCATCGAGCGCGATCTCACCGTCGCCGGCGAGGAGGCGAAGTTCGGCGGCGGCAAGGTCATCCGCGACGGCATGGGCCAGTCCGCGCGGGCGACGCGCGCGGGCGGCACGCTCGACTGCGTCATCACCAACGCCGTCATCGTGGACCACTGGGGCATCGTGAAGGCCGACATCGGCATCCGCGACGGCCGCATCGCCGCCATCGGCAAGGCCGGGAACCCCGACCTGATGGAAGGCGTGACGGCGGGGATGACGATCGGGGCGGGGACGGAAGTGATCGCGGGCGAGGGGCGCATCGTGACCGCGGGCGCCATCGATTCGCACATCCACCTCATCTGCCCGCAGCTGGTGGCGGAGGCGATCAGCGCCGGCGTCACCACGCTGCTCGGCGGTGGCAGCGGCCCCGCCACCGGGACCGCGGCCACGACGTGCACGCCGGGGGAGTGGCACATCCACCGGATGCTGGAGGCGGCCGAGGCCTTTCCCGTGAACCTCGGATTTCTCGGCAAGGGCAACGCGTCGGCGCCCGACCCGTTGCGCGAGCAGATCGAGGCGGGCGCGGTGGGGCTGAAGCTGCACGAGGATTGGGGGACCACGCCTGCCGCCATCGACTGTGCCCTCGGCGTCGCCGACGAGTACGACGTGCAGGTGGCCATCCACACGGACACGCTGAACGAGGCGGGTTTCGTGGAGGACAGCATCCGCGCCTTCCGGGGGCGGACGATCCACACGTATCACACCGAGGGGGCGGGGGGCGGCCACGCCCCCGACATCATCCGCGTGTGCGGGGAGCCCAACTGCCTGCCGTCGTCGACAAACCCCACCATGCCGTTCACCGTGAACACGATGGACGAGCACCTCGACATGCTGATGGTCTGCCATCACCTGAACCCATCGATCCCGGAGGACCTCGCCTTCGCGGAGTCGCGCATCCGGGCGGAGACGATCGCGGCCGAGGACGTGCTGCACGACCTCGGCGCCATCAGCATGATGTCGTCGGACTCGCAGGCGATGGGGCGAATCGGCGAGGTCGTCATCCGCACCTGGCAGACCGCGCACTCGATGAAGCTGCAGCGCGGTCCACTGCGGGGGGAGAACGCCGGCGACGACAACCAGCGCGTGAAGCGCTACGTCGCCAAGTACACGATCAATCCCGCCATCGCTCACGGCTTCGCCGACCACGTCGGCTCCGTCGAAGTGGGCAAGCTCGCCGACCTCGTGGTGTGGCGGCCGGCGTTCTTCGGCGTGAAGCCGGAGCTGGTGGTGAAGGGTGGGCTCATCGCGTGGGCGGCGATGGGCGATCCGAACGCGTCCATCCCCACGCCGCAGCCCGTGCTCTCGCGGCCGATGTTCGGCGCCTTCGGTCGCGCGGTGGCGAGCACGGCCCTCACGTTCGTGTCGGGGGCCGCCCTCGCGAGCGGCGTGCCGACACGGCTCGGGCTCCAGCGCCGCGCGGTTGCGGTGAGCGGGTGCCGGTCGATCGGCAAGCGGGACATGATCCACAACGCGGCCCTCCCGCGCATCGAGGTGGATCCCGAGACGTACGAGGTGCGCGCGGACGGGGAGCGCCTGGTGGCCGAGGCCGCGCGCGCGCTGCCCATGGCGCAGCGCTACTTCCTTTTCTAGAGATGAGCGTTCCAAGATGAGCGACTCCATCGCCGTCGTCACCGATCCGCCGGCGCCGGTGGACGGTCACGTGCTCGCCGGGCGCGAGCGCGACGTCCTCGTGCTCACCGCCGAGGAGCGGCGGTGGGGCCGGCGGCGCGTGGTGACGCGCGCGGGGCGCGCGCTCACGCTCGCGCTGCCCACCGGCTCCGTGCTCGCACCGGGCGACGTCGTTCACGTGGCGCGCGACTGGTACGTGGCGGTGGAGGCGGCGCCGGAGCCGGTGCTGGCGGTGACGCCACGGTCGCGCGAGGAGGGCTTGCAGGTCGCGTTCGAGGTGGGCAACCGACACTTCACGCTCGCCCTCGACGGCGCGCGGCTGCTCGTGCCCGACGATCCCGCCATGGAAGCGCTGCTCACTCGGCTCGGTGTTCCCTGGGAGCGCGACCGTGCGGCCTTCGCACCGATCGGACGCGGCCACCGTCATGACGCCTGAGACGCTGCTCGCCGTTCTCCAGTTCGCGGACGGTCTCTTCCCCGCGGGGGGCTTCGCGCACTCGTTCGGTCTCGAGACCTACGTGCAGGCGCACACGGTTCGCGACCGGCCCGATCTGGAGGCGTTCGTGATCGCGCACCTCGACGGGGGCCTGGGCCCTGCCGACGCCGTGGCCGCCGCCGTCGCCGCCGGCCGCGCCGCCGCCGGGGACATCGAGGGTTGCATCGCCGTCGACGATCGCCTCGACGCGATGAAGTGCGTGCCCGAATTCGCGGTGGCGAGCCGGCAAATGGGACGTCAGACGGCGCGGGTGGCGGCGGCGGTGACCGGCGACGCCTGGCTCGCCGCCCTCGCGTCGTCGGTGGAGGACGGTATCACTCCCGGCCACGCCGCCGTCCTCTTCGGCGCCGTCACCGGCCGCGCGGGCGCCGACGCGGAAACGGCGGCGGCCGCCTTCCTCCATTCCAGCGTGACCCTGCTCGTCGGCGCCGCGCTGCGCCTGCTCCCGCTCGGCCAGCTCGACGCCCAGCGCGTGCTCGCCGCCGTGCGGCCGCGGGTGCTGGCGTGGGCGGGGGCCGCCGCCCACGCCGTCGTCGAGGACATGTGGAGCTTCACGCCGGGGCTCGACATCGCGGGCATCCGACACGCCGACCTCGAGGCGAGGCTGTTCCGCTCGTGATCCCCAAGCCATTGAAGGTCGGGGTGGGCGGTCCCGTGGGATCCGGAAAGACCGCGCTCGTGGAGGCGCTGTGCACGCGCCTGCGCGATCGCCTCGACATGGCCGTCATCACCAACGACATCTATACGAAGGAGGACGCGGAGTTCCTGGTGCGGCGCCAGGCGCTTCCCGCGGAGCGCGTCGTGGGCGTGGAGACCGGCGGTTGTCCTCACACCGCCATCCGCGAGGACGCGTCGGTGAATCTGGAGGCGGTGCGCGGGCTCACCAAAGCCTTCCCCGGGCTCGACCTGCTTCTCGTCGAGAGCGGCGGCGACAATCTCGCCGCCACCTTCAGCCCCGAGCTCGTGGACGCGACGATCTACGTCATCGACGTCGCCGAAGGGGAGAAGATTCCCCGCAAGGGCGGTCCCGGCATCACGCGCTCGGACCTGCTCGTCATCAACAAGATCGACCTCGCACCCCACGTGGGCGCGGACCTCTCGGTGATGGAGCGGGACGCGCGACGGATGCGCGGAACGCGCCCCTTCGTGTTCACGGACCTCCGCCACGGCGTCGGCGTCGACGGCATCGTCGAGTGGATGCGCGGGGAACTGCTGCTGCCGGCGTGAGCGCCACCCGCGTCGGACGGGACGGGACGCTCGCCCTCGATTTCCAGCGCCGCGGTGGCGCCACCGTGCTCGCGGGATGTCGGTTCACTCTGCCCCTGCAAGTGCTGGCGCCGGTCGCGCTCGACGACGCGGCGGCGGTCGTCTCGATCCTCAATCCCACGGGCGGACTCGTGGGTGGGGATCGCCTGGACATCGACGTCCGCCTCGGTCCGGGCGCCCATGCCTGTCTCACCACGCCGTCCGCCACCAAGGTGTACCGGACGGCGGGGGAGGTGGCGGTGCAGGAGGCGCGTCTGCGCGTGGAAGCGGGAGCGATCCTCGAGTGGGTGCCCGACCACACGATTCCGTTTGCGGGCTCCGCGTTCCGCCAGTCCATCGGCGTCACGCTGGGAGCGGGCGCCCGCCTCATCCTGGTCGACGCCTTTGCGGCCGGGCGCGTCGCGCGCGAGGAGCGATGGCGCTTCCATCGACTGGAGAGCGCGCTCGACGTGCGCGACGCCGGAGGCTGGCTGCTCCTGGATCGCTTCGCCCTCGGCGCCGGCGCCGGGGACGGCCTCGGCCTCACCGAGGGCGCGCCCTACTTCGCGACGATGGTGGTGGCGGGAGGCGAGGCCGAGGCCACACGGACGGCGCTGGCGGAGGCGGCGGCGTCGCTGGTGGAGAGCCGCGCCGCCGTCGGGAGGACCCGGCGGGACGCGCTCGTCGTGCGGTGCCTGGCGCCGAGCGCGCCGGCCCTCACGGAGACCATCGACCTCCTGTGGGGAACGGCGCGCCGGGCGCTCCTCGGGCTCTGCCGACCCGCGCTCCGCAAGGGCTAGCTACGCGGCATGACCTTTCTTGACCTGGCCGCGATCGATCTCGCCGCGCCAGGCGCCCGTCTCGTGACCGCGCGCTTGGATGAACTCCTTGAAGCGCTCGAGGTCGCCTTGCACGCGGCCGGAGACCACGCCGACCGCGTCCCCCACGTTCTCGATGACGCCTTCCGGATCGTAGTCGAGCTGCAGCATGATCCGCGTGCGGGCATCCGAGATACGGTGGAACGTCACCACGCCGCCGTTGGCGGCGCCGGCCCGCGCCCGCCACGCGATACGCTCGTCCGGGCGCTGTTCGGTGATCTCGGCATCCCACTCCTTGATCTTGCCGCCGATGTTCGCGCGCCAGTGCAGGTGCTTGTCGTCGAGCTGCTGGACCTGCTCCACGCCTTCCATGAACCGTGGGAACTCCTCGAACTGCGTCCACTGGTTGTAGGCGGTCCGCACGGGAACGTCGACCTCGATCGATTTCTCGATGGTGGCCATGGGCCCCTCCTTCCTCGGCAAGGCTCGTCACAGTGGGAGCAAGGCCGGTGCCAGCGGGCACACGTTGCCGCCGCCGTGGAGAGGGTGGCGTTCGCGGGTCCTTTGCGAGTACACTCACGGACGTCGCGATGTTCAACCTGATCCCGCGCGAAGTTCGTTTCTTCGACTACTTCGAGCAGCAATCACGGCACATCATCGAAGCGGCCCGTCTCCTCCACGAGCTCGTGCACAACTTCAGCGACGCCCGCGCCAAGACGGCCGCCATCAAAGAGATCGAGCACCAGGGAGACCTCGTCACCCACGAGATCGTGCGGCGGCTCAACACGACCTTCATCACTCCGCTCGATCGCGAGGACATCCACGATCTCTCCAGTCGTCTCGACGACGTTCTCGACTATCTGGAGGCGGCCGCGGAGCGCCTCGTCGTGTACCGGATCAAGGAGCCGACGTCCGCCTGCCGCGCCTTCGCCGACGTGATCGTGCGCACGGTGGCGGCCATGGACAAGGTCATCCGGTGCTTGCGCACGATGGATCCCGGCTTTCACGAGCACGCGGTGGAGGTGAACCGTCTCGAGAACGCGGCCGACACGCTCCTCCGCGACAGCCTCGTCGCCCTCTTCGACGAGCAGGGGGATCCCATCGAGGTGATCAAGTGGAAGGAGATCTACGAGACGATGGAGGTCGTGACCGACCGCTGCGAGGACGTGGCCAACGTGATCGAAGGGATCATCTTGAAGATGGCGTGACCTCGTGCTGACCGCGGTCGTTCTCATCGTCGTCGTCGCGCTCATCTTCGACTTCATCAACGGGTTTCACGACGCCGCCAACTCCATCGCCACCGTCGTCTCCACGCGCGTCCTCACGCCCCTGCAGGCGGTGGTGTGGGCGGCCGTGTTCAACTTCGTGGCGGCCTTCGGGTTCGGGGTGAACGTCGCGAAGACGGTCGGGAAGGGCGTGGTCGACCCCAACCTCGTCGATCAGTGGGTGATCCTGGCCGGGCTCGCGGGTGCCATCGTGTGGGACCTCATCACCTGGTACTGGGGCCTCCCCACCAGCTCCTCCCACGCTCTCATCGGCGGCTTCGCGGGGGCGGCCGTGGTGAAGGGGGGCTTCGGGGCCCTCGTCCCCGCCGGCCTCCTCAAGATCGGGATCTTCATGATCCTCGCCCCCCTCATTGGATTCACGGTCGGCTCCGCGCTCATGCTGGCCACGGTGTGGACGTTCAAGAACGCCACCCCCGGCCGCGTGGACTGGCTGTTTCGCCGCATGCAGCTCGTCTCCGCCGCCGCCTACTCCCTGGGGCACGGGACCAACGACGCCCAGAAGACGATGGGGATCGTGGCCGTCCTCCTCTTCACGACCGGCCATCTCGGCCCCGAGTTCTACGTCCCCTTCTGGGTGATCATGGCCGCCCACGCCGCTCTGGGAGCAGGGACTCTGGCGGGTGGGTGGCGTATCGTGAAGACAATGGGTATGCGCATCACCAAGCTGCGCCCGGTGGGGGGCTTCTGCGCGGAGACGGCGGGCGCCATCACCTTGATCGGCACCGCCATCGGCGGCATCCCGGTCAGCACCACGCATACGATCAGCGGCTCCATCATGGGGGTAGGGAGCCTCCAGCGGTTCTCCGCGGTGCGATGGGGCGTGGCGGGGCGCATCGTGTGGGCGTGGATCTTCACCATTCCCGCCTCCGCCGTGGTGGCGGCGGCGACCTGGCTCCTCCTGCGCCTGGCGGTATGAGCCCGGGTCAGGACGTCCTCATCGTCGAGGACGAGCCCGACATCCGGGAGCTGATCGCGCATCATCTGCGACGCGAAGGTTATCGCTGCCGCACGGCCGCTACCGGGGCCGAAGCCCTGCGGCGGATCAAGTCGACGGTGCCGGACCTGGTCGTGCTCGATCTCATGCTGCCGGAGATGGACGGCCTCGAGGTGTGCCGGCGCCTGCGCGCCGACCCCGGCGCCGCCGCCGTCCCCATCATCATGGTGACCGCCAAGGGGGACGAGGTCGATCGCGTCGTCGGCCTGGAGCTGGGCGCCGACGACTACGTCGGCAAGCCGTTCTCGCCGAAGGAGCTGGTGGCGCGCGTGCGCGCGGTGCTGCGCCGCGTGCGGCCGGCGCCGACGGCGGACGGCGGTCATCTCGCCGCCGGCACGCTCTCGCTCGATCCCGCGCGGCACGAAGTGAGGCTGGCGGGGAAGCCCGTGGAGCTCACGCGGAAAGAATTCGACCTCCTGCAGGCGCTCATGGAGGCGACAGGCCGCGTCCTCTCCCGCGAGCACCTCCTCAACCAGGTGTGGGGCTACGCGCGCGCCGACGAGATCGAGTCGCGCACGGTGGACGTGCACATTCGCCGTCTCCGCGCCAAGCTCGGCGCCGAAGGCCAGCGGGTGGCCACCGTGAAGAGCGTCGGCTACCGGTTCGAGGCCACGCCATAGAGCGATCGCTGTCGCGCGGCCGCGCTCGCGATCGCCGCCTCGTGGGACGGCTCAGCCCCGCCGCTCTCGAGGCGCTCGCCGAAGTGACGCTGCTCCTGTCGCGCCAGTTCGACCTCGAGCCGTTGCTGCAGCAGATCACCGATTCCGTGGCCGACCTCACGGGCGCCCACAACGTCGTGCTCTGGGAGGCGGACTGGATGCGGCGCCGGGTCGTGCGCCGGGCCGCCACCACGGATCCCGCCATCGACACCGTCGACATGCCGGTCTCGCTCGCCTTCGGCGAGGGCGGGACGGGGTGGGTGGCGAGCCACCGCCAGACCCTGGTGGTTCCCGACGTCACCGCCGATCCGCGCATCGTCTCGGCGGCGTGGGCGATGCGCTACGACCTCATCGCCTTCACGGGCGTCCCGCTCGTGGCGGGCGACGAGCTGGTGGGCGTGCTCACGCTCAATCTCGAGCGCGGCCACGTCCTCGGCAAGGACGACCAGGCGTTGCTGTCGTCCTTCGCGGCCCAGGCGGCGGTCGCCATCCGCAACGCGAACCTCTTCCGCGACGCCGCCTCGCGCAGCGATCGCCTGCGTCGCGTCGCCGATCTCGCGCGCTCCGTCTCGGGCGCCCTCGATCTGGAGACGGTGCTGAGCGAGGTGACGGCGGCGGTGGTGGAGCTGCGCTCGCACAGCATGTGCATCATCCGCCTCGTCGACGCCGAGGCCGGTGGCTACCGGCTCGCGGGCATGGGCGGCGCGGCGCCGGACGGACGGACGCTCGTTCTGCCGTTCGGCCATGGCCTCACGCACGTGGTGGCGGAGACGCGGAAGGCGCTCGTCGTCACCGACACCGGCGCCGACCCCCGCACCGCGAACCAGGACTGGTACGCGTCGCTCGGCCTCAGCGTGTACTACGGCGTCCCCATCGTCGCCGGGGACGAGCTGCTCGGTGTTCTCAACGTGAGCTTTCCGGCGGGGGAGTCGCCCACTGGGGACGAGCGGGAGGCGATCGGCCTCTTCGCGAGCCAGGCCGCCGTCGCCATCCGGAACGCCAATCTCTTCGCGGAAAGCGAAGGGCGGCGGCGGGCGGCGGAAGCGCTCGCCCACGTCGGCCGCATCCTCTCGCGCGCGCTCGATCCCGACGTCGTGGCCCGGCAGGTGGCGGACAGCGTGCGCACGCTCTTCAGCACGCAGAGCTCCGCGCTCTACCGTCTCGATCCCGAGTCCGGCAAGCTGGTGGCACTCGCGGTGGCGGGCGACATGGGCGTGGACACGCACGTGGTGCCGCGCGGCGCCCTCCTCATCGGTCTCGCCGTGAGCGAGCGCCAGCCCGTCTTCACGGCGAACGTCCTCGCCGATCCCCGCGTGGTCCTCGGCGACGAGGAGCGTGATCGCATCGCGCGCGGCCCCGATCGCGCCGGGCTCGCGGTGCCGCTCGTCTACAAGGATGCGGTCATCGGCGCCCTCGCCGCCGGCGATCGTGAGGGGCGCGTCTTCCGGGCGGAGGAGATCGCGCTCGCGCAGGCGTTCGCCGACCAGGCCGCGGTCGCGCTCGAGAACGCGCGGCTCTACGAGCAGACGCGCCAGCGGCTCCGTCAGCTCGACTCCCTGCGGGAGGTCGTGGAGCAGATCCTCGTGGCCTTCAGCCTCGAGGAACGGCTCACCCTGGTGGCGCGACATGCGGCCGCCCTCTTCGACGCCGATCGCGCGCTGGTGGCGTTGCTGAACGAGGCGGGCGACGGCGTCACCGTCCGCGCCGGTCACAGCCTCGTGGAGAGCGAGATCGGCGTCACCATCCCGCTTTCGGTGGGAGCGGTGGGCCTCGCGGCCGCGCTCGGGGAAGGCGTGCTCGTGAACGACTACCAGAGCTGGCCGGGGCGCCGCCGCGATCACCCCGTCGCCCTCGCCTCCATCATTGCCTACCCGCTGCTCATCCGGGGCGAGGTGATCGGCGCCCTCAGCGTCGGCTTCACGACCCCGACCCGTCGCCTCACGCCCTCCGATCTCGAGCGGCTCGCGACCCTCGCCGCCCCCGCCGCCCTCGCCATCGAGCACAGCCGCCTCTACGAGCAGCTCGAAGTGCGGTTGCGCGAGCTGCGCGAGACGCAGGCCCAGCTCGTTCAGGCGGGAAAGATGTCGGCGGTGGGACAGCTCGTGTCCGGCGTCGCCCACGAGCTGAACAACCCGCTCTCCGTCGTCATCGGCTACGGCCACCTCATGCTCCGGAAGAACCCGCCCCCGGAGATCTTGAAGCAGGTGGAAGCCATCGTGGCCCAGGCCGACCGCATGGCGAAGATCGTGCAGTCGCTCCTGCTCTTCTCGCGGCAGCGAAAGCCCGAGCGCATCCCCATGCGGCTGCCCGACGTGCTGGAGCGGACGCTGGCGATGCGCGAGACGCAGCTCCGCCTGTCCGGGATCCGGACCGTGCTCGAGAACGGCAACGACGTGCCGCCCGTGGCCGGCGACGGCCAGCAGCTCCAGCAAGTCTTCCTCAACTTGCTCCTCAACGCCGAGCAGGCGATCTTGATGTCGCGCGTGGGCGACTGCATCGCGGCCGGCGTCAGCAAGCGCATGGAGGCGGGGATGAGCTGGGTGTGCGCGCACGTCCGCGATAACGGTCCCGGCATTCCCACCGACGTGCTGCCGCGGATCTTCGAACCCTTCTTCACGACGAAGGAGGTGGGATCGGGCACCGGTCTCGGCCTCAGCGTCTCCTACGGGATCGTCGAGCAGCACGGCGGCCGCATCGAGGTGGAAAGCCGCCCCGGCGACACGGTGTTCACGGTGATGCTGCCGGCTGTGACGGGCGACGTGCGCGCCGCGGCTCCCAAGCCGCTCCTCATGCCGCGCGTGACCGGCAACGGCCGCCGCGCGCTGGTGGTCGACGACGAGGCCTACGTGGTCGATCTGGTGGCGACGTTGCTCGGCTACACGGGCTGGGTGGTGGACGTGGCGGCGTCCGGACGCGACGGTCTCGCCCACGTGGAGCGTCACCGGTACGATCTCGTCGTGTCCGATATCCGCATGCCCGAAGGGGACGGGGAGAGCTTCTATCGGGTGGCGGTCGCGCGTCAACCCGAGCTCGGCCAGCGGTTCATCGTCATCACCGGCGACACCGCGAGCCAGGCGGCGTGGGCGTTCCTCGAGCAGACGCGGCTGCCCGCCCTCCAGAAGCCGTTCACGCCGGACGCGTTTTTCCGACTGGTCGAGCAGGTCGTTCCCCCTGCGTGAGAGCTGAGCGTGCGCCTCCTGCACGTTGTCCGGTCCCACATCGCCGTCAAGCTCACCCTCACCCTCGTCGGCTTCGTGGCGGTGACCATGGTCATCGCCGGCTTCTATCTCGCGCGCGCGCTCGAAACCTTCGCCGCCGAATCGCTGGAGGCGCGGCTGGTCAGCGCCGGCCGCCTCGTGTCCGACGAGGCGCGCGGCCTCCTCACGAGCGGGGCCGACGCCGACACGCTGCGCGCGTTCGTCGTGCGAGCGGCGCGCCCGACGGAGTCACGCGTCACTCTCATCGCCGTGGATGGCCGTGTGGTCGCCGACTCGGAGGTGGCGCCCGCCGAGCTGTCGCGGCTCGAGAACCACGCGCGGCGCCGGGAGGTGCGCGCCGCGCTCGCCGGTCAGCCCGGGCACGACCTCCGTCGCAGCGCCAGCATCGGCGTCTCCCTCCTCTACGTCGCGTTGCCGTTGGCCGAGGGCGGACGGACCGTCGGCGTGCTTCGCCTGGCGCTGCCGCTGTCGGCGGTGACGTCGTCGTACGCGGCCGTGCATCGCGTGATGCTGATCGGGGGCGGGATCGCGGTCGCGGTCGCGTTCGGCATCGGCGTCTTCGTGGCCCGCCGCGTGACGCAACCGGTGGTGGAGATGCAACGCATCGCCCGCCGCATGAGCGACGGCGACTTCACGGTGGCCGCGCCCGTGCGGTCGGTGGACGAGATCGGCGCCCTCGGGCGCGCCCTCAACGTCATGGCGGCGCGGCTGCGCGCCAAGATCCGCGACCTCGAGCAGGAACAGGCGAAAGCAACCGCGATCCTCGACGGCATGGTGGAAGGCGTGGTGGCCGTGGACGGCCACGACGCCGTCTTGTTGATGAACGAGCGGGCGCGCGCCATGTTCCAGCTCGACCGCAGCCGCGGCGAGGGGAAGCCGTTCCTGGAGGTGCTGCGGAACGCCGATCTCCACGCCGTCCTGCGCGAGAGCCGCGCCGCCGGCGAGGAGGCGCCTGTCCGCCGCGAGCTCCGCCTCTCCACGCCCGTGGAACGATTCCTCCGCGTGAGCGCGGTGCCCCTCCGTCTCGATCGCGACGAAACGGGAGTGGTGATGGTGCTGCACGACGTGACCGAGCTGCGGCGCCTGGAGCAGGTGCGCACGGAGTTCGTGGCGAACGTGTCCCACGAGCTGCGCACGCCGCTCACGGCCATCCAGGGGTACCTGGAAACGCTGCTGGGGGGCGCGCTGGAGGAGTCGCAGAACGCGCGCGCCTTCCTCGACGTCGTCTTCCGCCACACGCAGCGTCTCGGGCGTCTCCTCGCCGATCTCACCGATCTCTCCAACATCGAGCTGGGCAAGACGGTGCTGCGGCGGCAGCCGACGGTGGTGGCGGAGGTCGTCGATTCCACCCTCGCCATCATCGCGCCGCGGGCGGAGGCGGGCGGCGTGACGCTCCACCGCGACCTCCCCCGTGATCTCCCGCGCGTTCTCGCCGATCACGATCGGCTCGCGCAGATCCTCATCAACCTCGCCGACAACGCCGTGAAGTACACGCCCCGGGGCGGACGGGTGATGCTCACCGCGCGCGCGCGGGGAGCCATGGTGGAAGTGGCGGTCGCCGACACCGGCATCGGCATCCCTCCCGCCGATCTCCCCCGCATCACCGAGCGCTTCTACCGCGTCGACCGCGCGCGTTCGCGGGAGCTCGGCGGCACCGGGCTCGGTCTCGCCATCGTCAAGCACCTCGTCCTCGCGCACGGGGGAGAGCTCGGCATCGAGAGCGAGCCCGGTACGGGCACCACCATCCGCTTCACGCTCCCCGCCGCCTGATACGCTGTCGCCATGATCCTAGCCGCCGACGTGGGTGGAACCAAGACCGCCCTCGGCCTCTTCGACGATCGCGGCGACGGCGTCACGGCCGCTCACGAGCGCGTGCTGCCGAGCCATCGGTTCGCCGCCTTCGAAGATCTGGTGGCCGCCTTCCTGGCGGAGTCGCCCGTGCCGGTGGTGACGAGCGCGTGCTTCGGGGTGGCGGGGCCGGTCGTGGAGGGGCGAGTGGTGGCGACGAATTTGCCGTGGCAGCTCGACGAGCGGCGCCTCGCCGTCGCCATTCCCACCGAGCGGGTGAAGCTCGTCAACGACCTGGAAGCGATGGCGCACGGTCTGCTCGCGGTGCCACCGTCGGCGCTGCTCACGCTTCAGGGCGGTCAGCGTCACGACGGGAACATCGCGCTGATCGCGGCCGGCACCGGGCTCGGGGAGGCGATCCTGACAAAGGTCGGCGGCCGCTACCAGGTGGTGGCGTCGGAAGGCGGCCACGTCGATTTCGCGCCGCGCACGGACGTCGAGATCGCGCTCTTGCGCTTCCTGCGGCTGCGACACGGGCACGTGAGTTACGAGCGCGTGCTCTCGGGACCGGGGCTCGTCAACATCTACACGTTCCTCCGCGAGACGGGCGGGACGCCGGAGCCGGCGTGGCTCACGGAGCGGCTCATGCACGGCGATCCGGCGGCGGTGATCTCGGAGGTCGCCCTCGAGGGCGGCGATGCCACGTGCGCGGGCGCGCTCGATCTCTTCGTCTCGATCTACGGGGCGGAGGCCGGCAATCTCGCCCTGAAGGCGCTCGCCGTCGGCGGCGTCTTCCTCGGAGGCGGGATCGCGCCCAAGATCGCCGCGCGCCTCACCGCCGACGACACGTTCATGCGATCGTTTCGCGAAAAGGGGCGGCTGGCCCCGCTCCTGGCGGCGATGGCCGTGAAGGTGGTGCTCGAGCCGCGGGTGGCGCTCCTCGGCGCCGTCCGTCTCGCGCGCGCGCTCACGGGCGGCTAGACGTCGCCCGCCCGCCTGGCGCCGCCGTCATCAAGACGTAACGAACCGCGTGCATGATGCCGCCCGTGATCGAGTGGCTCGGCGTCGGCGTGAAGAGCACCGATGGCGCCTGGCTCGTCCGCGGCGTGTCGGCGCGCTTGAGCTTTCCGGAGCTGACGGCCGTGGTGTCCGCGGACGCGCAGGCGCGGCGCGCGGTGCTCGACGCCGCCGCCGGACGCCTGTTTCCCCAGGAAGGACGCGTGTGGGTGGGGGGAGTGCCGGTGATGCCGGACACGCGGCGCCGCGTGCAGTCGCTGCTCGCCGACATCGACCTCGACGAGCGTCCGGATCCGCGCCGCTCGCTCTACGACGGTGTTCGCGCCGCCGTGCTTCGCGTGCTCGGTCACGTGGGGCTCGATCGCGAGGACACCGCCGCCGCTCTCCCTGACGGCGCCCGCGCCCGGCTGGCGCGCGGGCTCGTGCCGCGTCCCGATCACATCGTCGTCCGCGAGGTCGACGCCGCCCGCGCCGAGAACGAGGCGGCCGAATTCCTGGCGGCGTTGCGACGCGTCGTCCGCGCCGAGCGGGTGGCGGCGGTCTTCACCTGTCGCTCCCTCGCGCTCGCCCACGAGCACGCCGATCGCCTGCTCGTCCTCGGCGACGGTCGCGTCGTGCTCGACGGCGTCCCCGGCGGCGCCGCTGAGGACGACGGCGATCGCGCCGCCGTCGCGCTCGCGCGCGAGCGTTGACGCGGTCGGCGCGGTTCCGCCGCTAGGCCGCGGGCCGGCGGCGACGGCCGCGACGCGACGTCGTTCCGTCCCCGGCCTTGCGCAGCGGCTTGCGCGCGGCGCCACCGCCGAGGCCGATCGTGTGGGCAGCGTCGCTGGTGGCGCGCAGCACCACGTCGGTGGCGCCGGTGGCGACGCGCCCGACTTCGCCGCCGACATCGCGGCCGGCGGCGACCGCGCCCGCCGTCGCGTTGCGTGCCAGCCGTCCGAGATCCCCGCCGATCTCTTCCGCCGCGCGAATCGTCCCGCGCACCGCGGTGACGGCGGTGGACCCGACCTCGGCCCCGACCTCCTGGAGACCGCGGATGGCCGAGATGACGGTGGCGGTGAGCGTGTTCACGATCCCGACCGATACCGCTTCCGTCGACCGCACGATGGCGGGGACACGATCATCCATGCCTTCCACCACTCCTTCGACGCTGGGGTTGGAACCGCTCGCGCGTGGCCGCCGCTCGCTCGTCCGTCGCCGTGGCATCGTCATCCTCCATCGGGGTCCGCGGGATGGCTGCGTGGGTCGGGATATCGACGCCGGGCATTCTCAATGCGACGCGATGGGGAGTCAATCACGTTCCGCAGCGGCCGTAATGAAAACGAAATATGATTCGGGCAAGGCCGCTGGTAGCATGCGGGGCCTCAGGAGGAACAGTATGCGGATTCATCCCGTTTCGCTATTGCTCGGAGCCGGGGCAGCGCTGGTCTTTCCGCTTTTCTCGCGCGTGTTGCGGCCACTCGTGGTGGAGGCGGCCGTCGCCGGCATGGGCCTCCTCGATGAGGGACGCCGGATGCTCGCCGAGCAGATGGAGGTCCTCGAAGACATCGCCGCCGAGGCCCGCGCCCGGCGGGAAGAAGTGCTGGCGGAGTCGAACGGCCATCAGCCGGAAGAAGAGGTCACCGCCGAGGCCGAAGACCGACCGCGATCACGGCCTCGCCGTCGTGCCGAAGGAGCCGTCCGCCGGCCGGTGTCCTGAGGCTCGGCCGTGCCCGCCGCCATCAGCGATATCGCCGATCATCGCCTCACGGTCGTTCACACGATCCCCGGACGGCTTCGCCTCCGCGTCCCCGCCGCCGCGCGCACGTCCGGGATGGCGGATGCCGTCGGGCGCCGCGACGGCGTGACGTCCACGCAGTGGTCGCCCCGCACGCGCAGCCTTCTCGTGCGCTACCAGCCGGAGACGATCGACGGCGATGAGATCGCGCGCATGGTCGCGCAGCACGCCGGCGTCGCGCTCCCGCCGGAGGCGCCGCCCGCGTCGGCGCCGGTCGATGGCCGATCGCCGGTGGCGATCGCCATGGCCGACGTCGTGGCCGCATTGAATCGAGGGCTGGCGGAGCGGACGCGGGGGACGCTCGATCTCGGCACGCTCCTGCCGCTGGGGCTCGTCGTGTGGGCGTTGCGCGAGGTCCTGCGCGGCCAGGTCGCGCCGCTGGCGTGGTCGTCCGCGCTCTGGTACGCGCACGGGCTGTTCCGCGACTACAACGTTCCGCCCACGGAGCCATAGGCCCGGTGCCGCGCGTCGCGCATTCCGTGCGCGGGCGGTTGCGCGTCCGCTATCCCGCGCCGTGGCTCCGCCCTCGCTGCGCCGCCCTGGAGACGCGGCTCCAGGCCGTGCCCGGCGTGCGCACGGTGCGGGGCAAGCCCCTCACGGGCAGCATCAGCATCGAGTACGATCCGTTCCTGCTCGCGGAGGGGGCCATTCTCAGGACGCTGCGCGAGCTCGAGGGCGAGCTCGACCGTCGGCCTCACGCTCTCCGCCGACGAGCGCGCCCGCGCGCGCCTCAACCGACGTCGCGCGCTCCCCTCATGCAGCTCGTCGGCACCACCTCCGTGCTCGCCGCCACCTGCTGTCTCCCCGTGCCGGCGGCGCTGACGACCGGGCTCGTGCTCGCCGCCTGCGTGCCCACCTTCCTGCGCGCCGGTCTCACCCTCGCCGAGCGGCGGCGCGTGAACGGCGACGTGCTGGAGGCGGCCACGCTCGGCGTGCTCGTCGTCAGACGGCACCACGCGGCGGCGGCGTTGCTCTCGTGGTTGCGTGCGGTCGGGGAGTACCTGGTCGCGCGCACGATCACCACCACGCGCCGCTCGCTGATCGAGGTGGTGGCGCCTCCGGACGTCAGCGTGCTCGTGCGGCGCGACGGCGAGCGCCGCCCGCTGCCGGTGACCGCCCTCGTCGCCGGTGACGTCGTCGTGGTGGGAGCGGGCGCGCGCGTCCCCGTCGACGGGACGATCGTGGGCGGCGAGGCCCTCGTGAACCAGCAGTCGATGACGGGTGAGGCGCTGCCGGTCGAACGACGCGAAGGCGACCGCGTCTTCGCCGCCACCACCGTCGAGCACGGCGAGATCGAGGTGCGCGCCGATCGCGTGGGTCTCGACACCGCGGTGGGCCGCATCGTCCGCACCATCCAGGCCGCCGCCGGAGAGAAGTCGCGCATCCAGGTCTTCGCGGAGCGCCTCGCCGATCGCGAGGTCCTGCGCACGCTCGGGCTCGCCGGCGCCGGCGCCGCCCTCTCGCGGAGCATCGAGGCGGGCACCGCGATCCTCGTCGCCGACTACGGACTGGCCGCGCGCGTGGGGATTCCGACCGCGCTCCTGACCTCGATCAAGCGCGCCGCCGGCCACGGCATTCTCATCAAGGGGCCGGGCGCGGTGGAGAACCTCGCGCGCGTCGACACCGTGGTCTTCGACAAGACGGGCACGCTCACCACGGGTGTGCCCGACATCACGCGCGTCATCGCGTACGGCGGGCTCGACGAGGACGAGCTGGTGCGACTCGCCGCCGCCGCCGAGTACGGGCTGCGCCATCCCATCGCGCGTGCGGTGGCGCGGCTCGCCAGCGCCCGGCGGCTGGAGGTGCCGCACCCCAGCGCCGCCGAGACGTCGGTTGGACTCGGCATGGACGTCCGCGTCGAGGGACGTCGCGTCCTCGCGGGGAGCCGGCGCTTCCTGGAGTCGAACGACGTCGACGTCGACGACGCCAAGGACGACGAGTCGGCCGCCCACGCGGTGGGCGCCGCCCCGACGTTCGTAGCCGTGAACGGTCGTCTCGCGGGCTTGCTCGTTCTCCAGGACCGCCTGCGCGATGACGCCGCCGCCGCCGTGCGCGCCCTCCGGGCCCGGCAGATGCGGAACGTCATCATGCTCTCGGGCGACCATCCGGAGCCGACGCGCGTGATGGCGGAGTCGCTCGGGTTGCGTCACCACTACGCCGAGTTCCTTCCCGAGGACAAGGCCCGGCTCGTGCGCGAGCTCAAGGCGGAAGGGCGCGTGGTGGCGATGGTCGGTGACGGCGTCAACGATGCTCTCGCCCTCGCGGAGGCGGACGTCGGCATCAGCGTGCCGGGGGGCGCGGAGGTAGCGACGGAAGCGGCCGACGTGGTCCTGCTGGAAGGCGGCCTCGACCGCGTCGTCCGCGCCCTCGATCTCGCGCGCGCGAGCATCACCTCCGTCCGCCGCACGATGGGCATCGCGGCCCGCGCCAACCTCGCCGTCGTCGGTCTGGCATCCTTCGGCCTCGCGCGCCCCGTCGCCAGCATCTTGCTGAGCCACGGGGTCACCGTCGGCGCCGCTCTCGTCACCGCGGCCCGCGGCAGAGAGGTCGCGGGCGTGAAAGCTCCCTCCTAGGTCGCCGGCCCGCGCCGATCGCATGACGCCGACATCGACCACTCACTCGCGTGCCGCCCGCGTCGCGCGCGCCGCGCGCCACCGGCCCGGACCGGCGCGCGCTCGACGCACGCCATCGCCCCCCACCGATCGTCCACGGCCGGTGATCGTCACGCCCGTCGCCGTGCGAGTGCGTGGTCGCGCGCGTCTCCACGTCCGCGGACTGCGCGGCCGTCCGCTCCTGGCGGCGC
This sequence comes from Candidatus Methylomirabilota bacterium, assembly GCA_036506275.1. Classification (GTDB taxonomy): domain Bacteria; phylum Methylomirabilota; class Methylomirabilia; order Rokubacteriales; family CSP1-6; genus DASXSB01. The sequence continues at coordinate 27,326 of DASXSB010000069.1, forward strand.
GCCTCGAGAACGGGCTCACGGCATCCGGCGCCGTCCGCGTCGTTCGCGCGAGCGCCATCACCGGCAACGTCCTCGTCCTGTTCGACGCGCGCCGCCTGACCCTTCGCCACCTCGTCGACGACGTGGCTCGCCACGCGACCGACGCGTCCTTGCGCCCCGGCGCGCCGCCGCGCGCGCGCGCCGCCCGTCGTGCGGGCGCCGCGGAGCGCGGGCGCGCCGCCTGGCATGCGCTGCCGGGCGCGGTCGTCGCGGAGCGCCTGCACACGGCGCCGGCGACCGGGCTCACCGCCGATGAGGCGAAGCGGCGACTGGCGGCCGTGGGCGCAAACCGGCTGCCGGTGCCGGTGGCGAAGACCGCGCTCGAGATCGTGGCCGGGCACGTCACGTCGCTCCCGGTCGTGCTCCTCGGCGGCGCCGCCGCGCTGTCGCTGGCGGTGGGCGCGCTCGTCGACGCCGGTGTCATCCTCGCCGTCGTCGCCGCCAACGCGGTGGTCGGCTACGTCACGGAAAGCCGCGTCGAGCGCATTCTGTCGTCGCTGCAGAACGGCACCGTGCCGCCCGCGCTCGTGCGGCGCGCCGGGCGTGAGGTCACCATCGACGCCACCGCCCTCGTGCCGGGAGACGTCGTCATTCTCAAGCCTGGCCATGCGGTGGCGGCCGATGCCCGGCTCCTCGAGAGCGACCGGCTGACCGTGGACGAATCGGCGCTCACGGGCGAGAGCGTGCCCGTGGAGAAGAGCGTCGCGCCCCTCGCTGCGCTCGACGCTCCGCTACCCGACCGCGTCAACATGGTCTTCGCCGGCACCGTCGTCGTCGAGGGGTCGGGTCTCGCCATCATCGTCGCGACCGGGCGCGAGACGGAGATGGGTCACGTCCGCGCTCTCGTGGCCGACAGCAACTCGCCGGCGACGCCGCTCGAGCGCGAGCTGGAGCGCGTGGGACGCTACCTGGTCGGCATCTCGCTGACGTTCTGCGGCGTCACGCTCGGCCTCGGCCTTCTGCGGGGCATGCCCGCCCTCGAAATGCTGAGGACCGCGATCTCGCTCGCGGTGGCGGCGGTGCCTGAAGGACTTCCCGCCGTCGCCACCACCACGCTTGCCCTCGGCATGCAGCGCATGCTGCGCCACCGCATGCTCGTGCGCCGCCTCGCCGCCGTCGAAAGCCTGGGCGCCACCACCGTCATCTGCGCCGACAAGACGGGAACGCTCACCGAGAATCGAATGACGGTGGCGGCGTGGTTCGTCGGCGGCCGCGAGTATCCGGTGGGCGTCGAGGGCGACAACGGCATCGAGGCCGATCCGGCGCTGGCGCGGGCGCTCGCCATCGCCATGCTCTGCAACGAGGCCGAGATCGGAAACGGTTCGGCGGAGATCAAGGGCAGCTCCACGGAGGGCGCGCTCCTGGTGGCGGCCGCCCGCGCGGGCTTCGACTATCGGGCGTTCCGCGCCCGCCATCCGCTCGTGACCCTCCGCCCCCGCGCCGAGGGCGACAACTGGATGGCCACCGTGCACGGCGACGGGGGACACCGGCTGATGACCGTGAAGGGCGCGCCGGAAGAAGTGCTCGACCGCGCCACGAGTCGGCTCGACGGCGGTCACACCGTGACGCTGACGCCCGAGACCAAGCAGAGCATTCGCGAGCTGAACGCCCGCGTGGCGGCCCGCGGCATGCGCGTGCTCGGTCTCGCGTTCAAGGAAATCGCGGTGGGCGCGGACGACTCCTACGGCGATCTCACGTGGGTGGGGCTGGTCGCGTTCACCGATCCCATCCGCGAGGGCGTCCGGGAGGCGATCCTGGCGTGCCGGCGAGCCGGCATCCGCCCCGTCATCCTCACCGGTGATCAGGCGCGTACGGCCGCCGCCATCTATCGCGACCTCGATCCCGCGCGCAACGGGCATCCGCGCGTGGTGGAGGCGTCGCAGCTCGAGGGCATGGATGCGGCCGGGTGGCGGGCGATGGCGAGCGAGGTCGACATCTTTGCCCGCGTGTCGCCCGCGCACAAGTACCACATCGTGCGCGCGCTGCAGGCGAGCGGCCACGTGGTGGCCATGACCGGCGACGGCATCAACGACGCCGCCGCTCTCCGCGCCGCCGACATCGGCGTTGCCATGGGCGCGCGGGGCACCGACATCGCGCGCGACGTCGCCGACATCGTGCTCATCGACGACGACTTCGGCTCCATCGTGCGCGCGGTGGAGCAGGGACGAACGATCCACCGGAACATCAGCAAGGCGCTGCGCTTCCTCCTGTCCACCAACTTCAGCGAGATCCTCGTCACGCTGGGCGCGCTCGCCCTCGGGGTGGCGCGGCCGATGGCGCCCATCCAGTTTCTCTGGATCAACTTGCTCTCCGACGTGTTCCCCGCTCTCGCCCTCGCCCTCGAGGAACCGGAGGCGGACGTGATGAGCCGTCCGCCGCGCGATCCCGCCGAGCCCATCCTGTCACCGGCCGTGCTCCGCGAGATCGCGGGCCAGGCGGCGGTGCTGTCGGCGTCGACGCTGACCGTGCACGGGGTCGCCCTCGCCCGCTATGGCGCCGGCGCGCACGCCACCACCATCGCGTTCTGCACGCTGACGGCGGCCCAGCTCGCGCACGCGCTCGGCTACCGCGCTCACACCGCCGCCGGCGCCGCCGGCCTTCGCAAGAGTCCCATGTTGATGGCGGCGGTGGGCGGAACGCTCGGACTTCACGTGGCGGCCATGACGGTGCCGTCGCTGCGGCGCTTGCTCGGCATCACGAGCCTAGGTGCCGCCGACTGGGCGCTGGTGGCGGGCGGCGTGTCGGCACCACTCGTGCTGCAAGAGATGAAACGTTGGCTCGCGTCCGGGCGTCCGGCCGGCGCCCGCGCAGAAGGGGATCCGAGATGGCACGAAAGCAACCGCCACGCAGACCACGTGCGGCGCCTCGCGCCGAGGGGGGACGGACACGGCGCGCCTCCCCCCGACCCGTCGCCGGTCATGGATCCGGCCGTACCGAGGTCGTCTCCGTCAGCGTCTTGAATCTGGTGAAGAACATCCTCATCGCGGCCCTGACCGGCGTCCGGGAAGTCGGCATGGAGCTGGGGGCGGTGAGCGTCGTCGCGCTCCGCGGCGCCATCAAGGCGGCGAACGAGATCGGCGCCGATCTCGGCGCCGTCGCGCAGCACGCGACGATGGGAACCATCGAAGCCGCGCAGGCGATCGGCGGCAGCGTGGGCCAGGCCGCCCGGTCCGCGGCCGGGGGCGCGGTGAGGGGGACGGGTGAAGTCGGCGGCGACGTGAGCAAGGCCGCCGGCAAGGCGATGGAAGGAACGGCGCAAGCGGCGCGCCGCCTCGGCGCCGACGTCACCGAGCTCCTGAAGCAGGCGGCGGAAGGAGCGGTGGAGGCGGCTGACCGCATCAGCACCGTCGCCTCGCGCTCGGTGCGGACGACCGTCGCTGACGCCATGGAGGGGATGAGCCGCCCGGCGGCGGCGGGAATTCCGCGCGCACCCGCCAAGGCGCGCGGGCGACGGTCGCGGCGGCGAGCCTGAGACGACCCAACCTATCCGCGACTACCCGACGGACGTTCCGGCTCGCCGCACGTCACCGTGAAGAGCTGGGCGCGCGCGGCGGACTCCGGCGCGGCGCCAGCCGTCACCGAGGAGCCGGCGGCGCGCAGCATCGGGCCGATCAGCCGCGTCTCGAGGAAAGGTCGGCGCGACGGGTCTTGAAGTAATGCGTCGAACACCGCCGCCAGCTCGGCGTGACGGAGATCGCGACCCGCCACGTATCCGTGTCCGATCGTTCCTTGCGGGAGCTGCACCGAGCACCGGCTGACGCGCATCTCGCCGAGGGCGAGCCCCCAGCCGGCGCCGACGCCGCGCACTCTCACCGTGACCGTGCTCACGGCGGGCTTCTCGATGAAGCGATAGCTGACCGTGCCCTCGATCTCGTGCCACACGAACTCCAGCACGTCGATCGGCGCCTGCGCGAGCGCCGACATCCAGCGCTGACGCTGCTCTTCCCTGGACATTCCTTCCGTGAGGGGACTCGTCATGACGGTACCTCCGCCGGGGATGCTGCCGCGCCCGCCCGCGTCCGTAAACCACGCCGCCATCAAGTTTCGATGACGGCCGCATGAAGCCCGCGCGGCGCCACCGCGCGCCGGAGGGGGTTCCTCGCGCAAAGATTTAACGCGCGCGTCACGCGCCTGTAACACCGCCCGCCGACACTCCGCGCATGGATCGATCTCGATCGGAGGGCGACGCCATGATGTCGAACCAGCGCCGCAGGTCGGAGCCGCGCACGTCCAGCATGCCCGCGTCGCTGGGGACCGTCCTCGTCGTCGAAGACGAGCCGGACGTCGCCGAGCTGATTCGCTACCACCTCGCGAAGGAAGGCTACGACGTGCGCCTCACCGCCAACGGGGGCGATGCCGTCAAGCACGCCCACAGCCTGCAGCCGGACCTCATCCTCCTCGACATCATGGTCCCGCAGCTCAACGGCTGGGAGGTGTGCCGCCGTCTCAAGCAGGACCCGGAGACGCGCGCGCTGCCCGTCATCATGGTCACCGGCCGCGTGGAGGAGGGCGACAAGGTCCTCGGCTTCGAGCTCGGCGCCGACGATTACGTGACGAAGCCGTTCTCGCCACGCGAGCTCGTCGCCCGCGTGCGGGCGGTGGCGCGCCGGGGCAAGCAGACGGAGCGGCCGGCGACCGCACATCGCTTGAGCGCGGGCGACCTCCAGATCGATCGCCGCCGGTTCGAGGTGACCATGCGCGGCGCCGTCGTCGACCTCACCCGCAAGGAGTTCGAGCTGCTGGCGGCGCTCGTGGCGACGCCAGGCCGGGTGTTCGGCCGCGAAGAGCTTCTCGATCTCGTCTGGGGAAGGGAAGGATTCGTGGAGCCGCGCACGGTGGACGTCCATCTCGCGCGCCTCCGGGCGAAGTTCACGAGCGCGAAGCTGCCCCCGCCCGAGATCGAGACGGTGCGCGGGGTCGGCTATCGCTTCCGCGACCCCTCGCGTCCCGAGTCGTAACCGGATCGTAACGCGGTGTTCACGAAATCGAAATATCGCCCGTGGATCATGAGCACGGGAAGGAGACCTGCATGAAGACAGCGCGAATGGTGGCGGCCCTCGGGCTCGTCGTCGCCGGGGCAGGGTGGGCGACGGCGCAGGTGAAGGTCGATGCCGCGCTCCCGGCGTACAAGGCGGTGAGCGGCGTGAGCGGAAATCTATCCAGCGTCGGCTCCGACACGCTGAACAACGTGATGACGCTGTGGGCGGAAACCTTCAACAAGTTCTACCCAAGCGCGCGCGTCCAGATCGAAGGCAAGGGCTCCTCCACGGCGCCGCCTGCGCTCATCGCGGGCACGGCCCAGCTCGGCCCCATGTCGCGCGAGATGAAGGCGACCGAGATCGATCAGTTCGAGAAGAAGTACGGCTACAAGCCGACGGCGATCCGCACGTCGGTCGACGCGCTGGCCGTGTTCGTGAACAAGGACAACCCGCTGAAGTGCCTCAGCCTCGCCCAGGTCGACGCGATCTTCTCGAAGTCGCGGCGGCAGGGGCACCGTGAGGACGTCACGACCTGGGGCCAGCTCGGCCTTACCGGCGAGTGGGCGAGCCGCCCCCTCAGCCTCTACGGCCGCAATTCCGCGTCCGGAACGTATGGCTTCTTCAAGGAGCACACGCTCAAGAACGGCGACTACAAGGACTCCGTGAAGGAGCAGCCGGGCTCGGCGGCGGTGGTGCAGGGGATCACCGTCGATCGTTATGCGATCGGCTACAGCGGTATCGGCTACGCCACCGCCGGCGTGCGGGCGGTGCCGCTCGCCGAGAAGGACGGCGGCAAGTGCGTGGAAGCGACCGCCGACAACGCGTACGCGGGGACGTATCCGCTCGCGCGCTTCCTCTACGTGTACGTGAACAAGAAGCCGAACGCGCCCCTCGATCCGCTCACGCGGGAATTCCTGAAGCTCGTGCTCTCCCGCGAGGGCCAGGAGGTCGTGGTCAAGGACGGCTACTTCCCGATTCCCGCGAGCGTGGCGAAGGAAGAGCTGAACAAGGTGCAGTAGGTGGCGACGGGCGCGGGAGCGCTGCCGGCCGGCGAGCGCAGGGAGAGCCCCCGCTCGCTCGCCGGTTCGCGCGCGCGCACGGAACGACGGGTTCTCGTCGATCGCTGGGCGGGCCGCCTCGTCGTCCTCGGTGGACTCGTGATCATCGCCTCCATCCTCGCCATCCTGGTCGTCATCGTGGGCGAGGTGTATCCGCTCTTCCAGCGTCCGACCGCGACCGCGCTCACCGACGCGCGCGTGCCCGGTGACGGCGCGCGGCGCATTCCCGCCGCCGCCGAGGCCCTCGGCGTCGACGAGTATCGCCGGATCGCGTACGTCGTGACCGCGGGCGGCGCCGTCCAGTTCGCGGCGCTGACCAGCGATGCGACCTCGGCCCCGCTCGCGATCGCGGAGCTGGGAGCGTCGGAGGTGTCCGCGGTCACCGACCTCGGCGGGGGACGGCTCCTCATCGGCACCTCGGACGGACGGGTGATCCCGCTCGCGATGACGTTCGCCGTCGAGTTCTCGGACGGACGCCGGGTCATCGCTCCCCAGGCCTCGTTCGGTCCCCCGCGCGCGCTCGATGCCGACAACCGGCGCCTCCGGCGCCTGGCCGGCGCCATGCCGGCGACGGGAGCCGTCACGGTGGCGCAGGTGGCCGCCAACGAGCTGGTGCTCGAGTCGACCGTGGAGCGCAAGGCGCTCATCGGAGGGAGCCGCACGGAAGAGTCGCGGCAGACGCTGCGCGTGGACGGCGACGCCGAGATCACGGCCGTGAAGATCGACGCGCGGGGCGAGGACCTGTTCGTGGGGACGGCGCGCGGCACCGTCGTCCGTTACGACCTGCGTGATCCCGGCCACGCGAACGTGGCCGAGATCGCGGAGGTCGCGCCGGCTCCCGTCACCGCCCTCGGCTTCCTCCTCGGCGATCGCACACTCGTGGTCGGCGACGGGGCGGGCGGCGTCTCCTCGTGGCAGGTGGTGGCTCGCGGCGACGCGGGGACATCGCGATTGCAGCGCGTCCACACGTTCGTTTCGCACGGGACCCCCGTGGTGGCCGTGCGCGCATCGTCGCGCGACAAGAGCTTCGTCACCGCCGATCGCGCGGGCGACGTCCACGTGAGCTACGGCACCTCCGGGAAGACGCTTCTCCAGCTCCCCGGCGCGGGCGGCGGCCTCCGCAGCGTGGCCTTTGCGCCCAAGGGTGACGGCGTGCTCACCGCCGACGAGAGCGGACGCATCGGGCACTGGGGTGTGGAGAACCGTCACCCGGAAATCTCGCTGGGCACGCTCTTCGGGCGCGTCTGGTACGAAGGGTACGGCGTCCCCGACTACGTGTGGCAGTCGACCGGTGGCACCGACGACGTCGAGGCCAAGCTCAGCCTGGTCCCGCTCGTGGTCGGCACGCTGAAGGGGACCTTCTACGCGCTGGTGGTAGCGGTGCCGTTCGCGCTGCTGGCCGCACTCTACGTGAGCGAGTTCATGCACCCCACGCTGAAGGGGTACGTGAAGCCGGTGGTGGAGACGATGGCGGCGCTGCCGAGCGTCGTCCTCGGCTTCCTCGCGGGCTTGTGGCTGGCGCCGATGGTGGAGCGCGTCGTGCCCGGGCTCCTCGTCCTCCCCGTCGTCGTGGCGGCGTCGGCGTTGCTCGCGCTCGAGGTTTGGCGGCGCCTGCCTCTCGCTGCGCGCGCCCACTTCACGAGCGGCACCGAGGTGTTCGTCCTCATGCCGGTGGTGGTACTGGCGGCGGCGGCCGCGTTCACGCTCGGCGGCGTGCTGGAGGCGGCGTGGCTCGGAGGCGACTATCGCGGCTGGCTCCACGCCGCCCTCGGTCTCACGTACGACCAGCGCAACTCCCTCGTCGTCGGCATCGCGATGGGCTTCGCCGTCATCCCGATCATCTTCACGATCGCGGAGGACTCGCTCGCGAACGTCCCGCGTCATCTGCGCGCGGGGTCGCTCGCCCTTGGCGCCACGCGGTGGCAGACAGCGATGCGGGTGGTGCTCCCCACCGCGAGCCCCGGCATCTTCTCCGCGATCATGATCGGATTCGGGCGCGCGGTGGGGGAGACGATGATCGTGCTCATGGCGACCGGGAACACGCCCATCATGGACTGGTCGCCCTTCAACGGCTTCCGCGCCCTCTCCGCCAACGTCGCCGTGGAGCTGCCGGAAGCCCCGGAGGGCGGCACGCTCTTCCGCGTGCTCTTCCTGGCTGCTCTCCTCCTGTTCTGTCTGACCTTCATCGTCAACACGCTCGCCGAGGTCGTACGCCTGCGCCTGCGGCGGAGGTATCGCTACCTGTGACGAAGCTCTGGCGCAGCGGCGAACCCCTCGTCTGGCTCACGGGCGCGGCCCTCGCCTTCACGCTGTTGATGGTGGCGGGCGTGATCGCGATCATCCTCGTCAACGCGCTCGGCTTCTTCTACCCGGCGGCGGTCGTTCGCTTCCGCTTGGCCGACGGCACCAGCGTGACCGGCCGCGTGGCCCAGCGCGAGCGCGCGCCCGGCACCGACGGCGCCTATCGCACCAAGCTCCAGGTGGGCAATCGCGACCTCTACGGCGCCGACTTCGTGTGGGTCGACGAGCGTCGGATCACCGAGCGTGCGTATCCCGTGGACGTCGCCGTCGTCGAGCGCGCCGAGTGGGGTCTTCTCATCGGCACGCTCAAAGAGCTGCGGGTGGGGGCCGCCGCCGCGGCCACCGGGGCGGCCGTCGCCGGCGAGCTCTCCCGGCGATTGCCCGAGGTGGAGCGTCGGCGCGCGGCCATTCGCCGGCTGGAAACGCGCGACGTCGCCGTCGTCAACCGCGGCCAGGAGCGCGTGCGCCTCGCCCTCCGCGCGCTGGAGCTGCGCGGAGTCACGGCGGGGCCGGAGGTGGAAGCGAAGCGCCGGGAAGCGGCCGTGCTCCAGGCGCGATACCTGGAAGTGGAGGGACGGCTCCAGGCGCTGCGCCGGGAGTCCGCGGGGAGCGTCGTGGTCAGCGCCGACGGCGGCAAGGAGAAGGAGCTTCCGCTCGGGGAGCTGGTTCACGTGCACTTTCCCAACGCGATGGGACCCTTCGCCAAGGCGCGCCACTACCTGGCGAAGGTGTGGGAATTCCTGGCCGCCGATCCCCGCGAGTCGAACACCGAGGGCGGCGTGTTCCCCGCGCTCTTCGGCACCGTCATGATGGTGTTGCTGATGAGCGTGCTGGTGACGCCGCTCGGCGTCCTCGCCGCCTTCTACCTGCGCGAGTACGCGCGCCAGGGAACCTTCGTGAGCACGGTGCGCATCGCCGTCAACAACCTGGCGGGAGTGCCCTCCATCGTCTTCGGTGTCTTCGGTGTCGGCTTCTTCGTCTACATCGTGGGCGGCACCATCGATCGCATCTTCTTTCCGGCCGCCCTTCCCACCCCGACGTTCGGCACCGGCGGCATCCTGTGGGCATCCCTCACGCTCGCGCTCCTCACCATCCCGGTCGTGATCGTTGCTACCGAGGAAGGACTGGCCGCCATTCCGGGCGGCATGCGCGAAGCGTCGCTCGCGCTCGGCGCCACCAAGCTGGAGACGACGTTGCGGGTGGTGCTGCCCGCCGTCATGCCGTCCGTGCTCACCGGGCTCATCCTCGCCATGGCGCGGGCGGCGGGGGAGGTGGCGCCGCTCATGATCACGGGGGTGGTGAAGCTGGCGCCCACGTTGCCGATGGACGGCGTGTGGCCGTTCGTCCACCTGGAGCGGAAGTTCATGCACCTCGGGTTCCACATCTACGACGTCGGCTTCCAGTCACCGAACGTGGACGCGGCGCGGCCGATGGTGTTCGCCACCGCGCTCCTCCTCCTCACGATCGTCGTCCTCATGAACGTCTTCGCGATTGCCTTGCGCAACCGGCTCCGTCGCCGCTACGCGACGGCCGCCGTGTGACGACGGGCGCCAAGGAGGCTCGGATGGCCGCCAACGTGGACCTGACCGGCGCCCTCAAGCCGAAAGCGGCGATGGCGTCGGTCATGGAAACACCGATGATCGAGATCGAGGCGCTCTCGCTCTGGTACGGCGCCAAGCGCGCGCTCACCGACGTCTCCATGTCGATTCCGAAGCACCGCGTGACCGCGTACATCGGCCCCTCCGGCTGCGGCAAGAGCACCCTCCTCCGCTGTCTCAACCGCATGAACGACCTCGTGGACGGCGTGCGCGTCGAGGGCACCATCCGCATCGGCGGCACCGACATCCACGACCCCGCCGTCGACGTCACCGACCTCCGCAAGCGGGTGGGGATGGTGTTCCAGAAGTCGAACCCGTTCCCGAAGTCGATCCTCGAGAACGTCGCCTACGGGCCGCGCATCCTGGGCGTGCGCGCGCGCACCGACGTGGAAGGCATCGTGGAGCGCAGCCTGCGCGCGGCCGCGCTCTGGGACGAGGTCCAGGATCGCCTGCACGAGAGCGCCCTCGGGCTCTCGGGCGGGCAGCAGCAGCGACTCTGTATCGCGCGCGCGATCGCGGTGGAGCCGGACGTGCTCCTCATGGACGAGCCGTGCTCCGCCCTCGATCCCATCGCCACCGCGCGGATCGAGGAGCTCATGCTGGATCTGAAGAACAGCTATACGATCGTGATCGTGACCCACAACATGCAGCAGGCGGCGCGGGTCTCCGATTACACTGGGTTCCTGCTCCTCGGCGAGCTGGTGGAGTTCGGCGTCACGCGCGAGCTCTTCACGAACCCGCGCGACCGGCGCACCGAGGACTACATTACCGGCCGGTTCGGCTAGGGCAGGAGGCGTATGGCACGGCACTTCCACGATGAGCTGGAGGCGCTGAAGCAGACGCTGCTCGCCATGGGCGCGCTCGTGGAGGACCAGATCCGGCGCGTGATGCGGGCGCTCGTGGAACGCGACAGCGAGCTCGCCCAGGACGTCATCGAGCGCGACCGCCAGGTCAACGCCTGGGACGTCGAGGTCGACGAGAAGTGCGTGGAGCTGCTCGCCCTCTACCAGCCGGCGGCGAGTGACCTGCGTTTCATCACCACCGCCATGAAGATCGTCACCGACCTCGAGCGGATCGGCGATCAGGCCGTCAACATCGCCCAGCGCACCCTCGAGCTCAACCGCGAGCCGCAGCTCAAGCCGTACATCGACCTCCCCCGCATGGCCGACAACGCGCAGCGCATGGTCAAGGAGAGCCTCGACGCCTTCGTGGCGCGGGACACCGGCCTTGCCCGCCGCGTGTGCGCGGAGGACTCGACGGTGGACGACCTCAAGGAGCAGATCTTCCGCGAGCTGCTCACGTTCATGATGGAAGACCCCCGCACCATCCCGCGCGCCATCCGCCTCATCTTCATCTCGCGCTTCCTGGAGCGGGTGGCCGATCACGCCACCAACATCGCGGAGATGGTCGTCTACATGGTCGAGAGCAAGATGGTGCGCCACACCCTCGCCTGAGATCATCCGCGCCGCCGCGCGCTCCCCGTACACTACGGGCGTGGCGCTCGCCGACGTCGTCCTTCTCCTCGCCAACGCGCTCTACGCGACGTCCTACGTGCCGATCCGCGTCGTCCTCGCCGACGTGCCGCCCGCCACCCTCGCCTTCCTGCGCCTCGCCCTCGGCTGGCTCGTGCTCCTGCCCCTGGGGCGTCCGCGCGTCCCGGCGCCGGCGTCGACGGCCGACCAGGCGCTGCTCATCGCGATGGGGGTGGCCGGGTTCGCGGCGCCGTACGCGCTGATCAACCTCGGCATGGCGGAGTCCACGGCCACCCACGCCGCCCTCCTCGTGATCGTGGAGCCGATGACGCTGATCCTGCTTTCCCCGCTCTTCCTGGGGGAGCGGTTGCGCGGTCTCGAGGTGGCGGGCGCCGTCCTCGCCCTTGTCGGCGGCGCCTGCGTGGTGGTGAACGGGATCCCCGGCGTGTCGGCGGCCATCCTGCCCCACGGTCGCGGCGACGCCTTGATCGTGCTCGCCGGCGTCGCCTTCGCATCGTACTCGCTGCTGGGGCGGCCGCTCCTGCATCGGCATGACGCGCTCACGGTGACGAGCCGCTCCATCGTGTGGGGCGCGGTCGCGATGGCCCCGTTTGCGCTCCACGAATGGATCACGGGAGCGCGGGCGGCGTGGACGGCGACGGCGGTGGTGGGGACGCTCTACCTGGCGGTGGCGATCACCGCCGTCGGCTATCTCGTGTGGAACTGGGCGCTCGCCCGCGTGCAAGCGCCGCGGGCGGCGATCTTCCTCAACGTGCAGCCCCTCGGCGGCGCGCTCCTCGGCGTCTTCGTGCTCGGCGAGACGGCGACGGTCTTCACGGTGGTGGGAGCGGTGCTCATCGTCGCCGGACTTTGCATGACCATCCAGCGCAAGGCGTGACGGTATACTGAATTCGTGCCGGAATCACGTCGTTATCAGCTTCAGAGCGAAGCCGCCAACCGCCTCCTCGTCGAGCTCCTGAACGCGGCCGAGGTCCCGCCCGACCGGCGCGGCTACTATCTGCACCTGCTCACCACGGTGCTGAAGCTCCACGACGACGGCGCCCTCCCGGGCGACCTCAAGATCACCAACACCGCGCTCAAGGAGCTGCGCTACGCCTACAAGGTGTTCGCGCCGTACCGCAACGTCCGCAAGGTCACCGTGTTCGGCTCCGCGCGCACGGCGCCCACGGAGCCGGCGGCGGTGGCGGCGCGCCTCTTCGGCAAGCGCATGGTCGAGGAGGGCTGGATGGTGGTGACGGGGGCCGGGGCCGGGATCATGGGCGCCGCGCAGGAGGGAGCGGGCGGCGAGGAGAGCTTCGGCCTCAACATCCGGCTGCCGTTCGAGCAGGAGGCGAACCCGTGGATCGCCTCCGATCCCAAGCTCATCACCTTCAAGTACTTCTTCACGCGCAAGCTCTTCCTCGTGAAGGAGGCGAGCGCGGTGGCGCTCTTCCCGGGCGGGTTCGGCACCATGGACGAGACGTTCGAAGTGCTGACGCTCATGCAGACGGGGAAATCGACGATCGTCCCCATGGTGCTCGTGGAAACGGGCGCCCAGCCGTACTGGCGCAGGCTCGACGAGCTCGTTCGCACCACGATGGCGTCGCAGCGCCTCGTCGACGACGACGACCGTGCCTTCTACCGCATCGTGGACAGCGTGGAAGAGGCCGTGCGCGAGATCACGAGCTTCTACCGCGTTTTCCACTCCGCCCGCATCGTCGGCCAGGATCTGGTGCTCCGGCTCACGCACGCGCTCACCGATGACCAGGTGACCGAGATCGAGCGTCGGTTCGAGGATATTCTTAAGGGCCCGGTCGATCAAACGCCCGGGCCCGTGCCGCAGGAGCTGAACGAGTTCCCGGAGCTGCCGCGGCTCCTGCTGCCGTTCAACCGCGGCTCCTACGCCCGGCTTCGTCGCCTCATCGACTTCGTCAACACCCTGTAGTCGCGCGCGTCACTCCGGTTCCGGCCGCTCGCGGGTGAGCTGGCACTCCGTGCAGACCCACGTGCGCAGCACCTGCTTGGTGGTGTCGTCGCGCCGGAGCGTCCACGGGATGAAGGCGAGACGCCCGCAGCGCGGGCAGCGCTCGGGTCGCGCATCGGGGGGGAGGATGGAGGGCAGCCACGGCACTTTCGCTGGCATCCGGCGCGCTATCGTACCACCGGGGCTCGGGTTCGTGGCGCTCCTGCCGAGAATGTTGTCGTCTTCGCGACCTCGTCCCTTACGATAGTTGAATCGCTGCGTGTGCATGGCGCTCGGCCCTGGCGGAGGGCGCGAGCGTGCGCGTGTCGCGGCCGCAGCATCGGGCACGGGGCCCGGACCTGTCCGGACGTCGAGTCAGCGCTCGAAGGAGGCTCGCATGCTGGGTCGTGGTCCCGCCCAGAAGCCGGTGGCGGTCGCCGAGCCCGTGAAGGCGCCACCGCCGCCGCCCCCGGTCACGCTCCTCACGGTCGTCGGTGACGTCGCCAAGATCGAGGGAAAGTTCGAGATCGCCGATTCGCTCCACGTCGAGTGCGCCATCGGAGGCGAGCTGACGGTGGGTGGCAGGCTCGTGATCGGCGAAAAGGGCGTCGTCAACGCCAACGTGCAGACGGTGGACGCCCTCATCCAGGGTGTGTACGAGGGCAACATGGTGGCGACGGGCGACGTGGAGATCACCCAGACGGGCCGCGTGAGCGGCAACATCGAGACCGACTCCCTCGTCATCGCCAAGGGGGGAAGCTTCACGGGCAACGTCACCCACAAGAACGGCGCCAACGGCCGGCCTGTCTATCTCGTCGACGACAAGCGCGCCGGGCTCCAACACCAGGTAGGCACCCCGCGGTAAAGGGAGGGGCTCACTCGACCATGTTCCGGCGGCGCAACGGCAAGACCGACATCAACGTGAAGCGCGAGGATCTCACCGCCTTCATCGACGAGGGCACGGAGATCGAGGGCAAGTACAGCTTCTCGGGCGTGGTCATGCTGAACGGTAAGCTCTCCGGTGAGATCGCCTCCAGCGAGAGCCTCATCGTGGGCGAGAAGGGCGTCATCCACGCCAGCATCCGGGCAGGGTCGGTGGTGGTGAGCGGGGAAGTGGTGGGCAACATCGTGGCGAGCGATCGCATCGAGCTGCGCAACGCCTCCCGCGTCACCGGGAACCTCGAAGCGCCCGTGATCGTGGTCGACGAGGGCGCCCTCTTCGAGGGACAGTGCCGCATGACGGGGCCCGTCGCCGCCAGCGGTTCCGCCGTCATCAGCCTGAAGCGCTCGTAGCGAGCCGCCGGCGCCCGTACGCGGCGCCTCCCGCGAGCCCGGCGTACAATACGGCATGCGCGGCTTCCGCATCGGGCTCGCCCAGATCAATCCCACCCTCGGCGACTTCGACGGCAATGTCCGCCGCATCGTGGACGGGATGGACCGCGCGCGCGCCCTCGGCTGTCGCCTCGTCGCCTTCCCGGAGCTGGCCATCCCCGGCTATCCGCCCGAGGACCTCCTCTTCAAGCCCGCCTTCATCGAGGCGAATCTCCGCGCCCTGGAGGCGGTGACGCGCGCCAGCCGCGGCATCACGGCCGTGGTCGGGTTCGTGGACAAGCAGGACGACATCTTCAACGCGGCCGCCGTCCTCCACGACGGCAGCGTGGGCGGCGTGTATCACAAGCACTTCCTCCCGAACTACGGCGTCTTCGACGAGAACCGCTACTTCCAGGCGGGAACGGAGACGCCGATCTTCACGGTGGGCGACACCACGTTCGCCGTGAACATCTGCGAGGACATCTGGTATCCGACGGGACCGACAACCGTACAGGCGCTGGCGGGGGCCCAGCTCGTCGTCACCATCAACGGCTCGCCCTATCACGCCGGGAAGGCGCATTTCCGGGAGACGATGGTGGCCACGCGCGCCGCCGACGACCTCGTGTGCCTCGCCTTCGTGAACATGGTGGGCGGGCAGGACGAGCTGCTCTTCGACGGCGGCAGCGTCATCTTCAACGAGCGCGCGGAGCTGATCGCGCGCGGGCGCGCCTTCGAAGAGGACCTCGTGGTGGCCGATCTCGACCTCGATCACGTCTTCCGTTCCCGCCTGCGCGACTCCCGGCGGCGCAGCGAGAAGCGCGGCGCCGACTCGCGCGTGGTGCGGATCGAGCTGCCCGCGCTGCCGGAGCCGGCGGCGCCCCCGCTCCCGCCGCGCGAGGTGGCGCCGCTCGCCCCCGTGGAGGAGCTGTACCAGGCCCTCGTGCTCGCCACGCGCGACTACGTGCGGAAGAACGGGTTCTCGCGGGTGGTGATCGGACTCTCGGGCGGCATCGACTCCTCGCTCGTGGCCGCCATCGCGGTGGAGGCGCTCGGCAAGGCGAACGTGGCGGGCGTCACCATGCCCTCGCCGTACTCCTCGGCGGGCACGCGCCGGGACGCGCGCCGGCTCGCGCGCAACCTCGGCATCGAGTTCATGACGCTGCCGATCACCGGCGCCTTCGGCGCGTACCGACGCACGCTTGCCCCCGCCTTCAAGGGACTCAAGGAAGACGCCACCGAGGAGAACGTCCAGGCCCGCATCCGCGGCACCCTCCTCATGGCGCTGTCCAACAAGTTCGGCTGGCTCGTGCTCAACACGGGCAACAAGAGCGAGATCGCGGTCGGCTACTCCACCCTCTACGGCGACATGGCGGGGGGATTCGCGGTGATCAAGGACGTGCCGAAGACGGTCGTGTACGAGATCTCCCGCCACGTGAACGTGCGCGCGGGCCGGGCCCTCATTCCGGAAACGGTGTTCGAGCGGCCGCCGTCGGCGGAGCTGCGCCCCGACCAGCGCGACCAGGACTCGCTGCCGCCCTATCCCGTGCTCGACGCGATCATCGAGCAGTACGTGGAGCACGACCGTGGCCTCCACGAGCTGATCGCGAGCGGCTTCGATGCCGAGACCGTCCGCCGCGTCATCTCCCTCGTGGACAGGAACGAGTACAAGCGCCGCCAGGCGCCCATCGGCGTCAAGCTCACCCCGCGCGCGTTCGGCCGCGACTGGCGGCTCCCGATCGTCAACCGCTTCCGCGAGCCCTAGCCCCTAGCGGTTGACGGCGGCGGCGCCTTCCATCTGGAGCGCGTGCAGGCGGCGATAGAGCCCGTCGCGCGCGAGCAATTCCTCGTGCCGGCCGACTTCCGCGAGCCGGCCTTCGTGGATCACCACGATGCGGTCGGCGTTGCGCACGGTGGCGAGCCGGTGCGCGATCACGAGCACGGTGCGACCCTTCATGAGATCGGCGAGCGCCTGCTGCACCATGAACTCGCTCTCGGCGTCGAGGTCGGAGGTGGCCTCGTCCAGGATCAGGATGGGCGGATCCTTCAGGAACGCCCGCGCGATGGCGAGACGCTGGCGCTGACCACCGGAGAGCCGCACCCCGCGTTCACCCACCAGCGTCTGGTACCCCTCCGGCGCCGCTTCGATGAACTCCTCCGCGTACGCCTGTCGCGCCGCCCGCACGACGTCGGCGGGGGGCGCGTCGGGGCGGCCGTACGTGAGGTTGTAGTGGATGGTGTCGCTGAAGAGGAAGGTGCCCTGGGTGACGATGGCGATCTGCGCGCGGAGCGACGCCTGCGTGACGTCGCGGAGATCGTGGCCGTCGATGGTGATGCGCCCGGCGGACACGTCGTGGAAGCGCGGGAGCAGGTCCATGAGCGTGGACTTGCCGGCGCCGCTCATGCCCACGAACGCGATGACCTCGCCCTTGGCGATCGCGAGCGAGATGTCGCGCAGGGTGAAGTCGGGCGCGTCCGGGTACCGGAACGAGACGTTTTCGAAGGCGAGACCCGCGTGAAAGGGCGGCAGCACGAGCGCGCCCTCGCGGTCGCTGATGGCGGGGGGGGTATCGAGGATCTCGAACACGCGCTCCACCGACGCCGTGGACTGCTGCACGGTGTTCACGATGCGGGAGAGCTGGCGCACGGGGCCGTAGAGAAGGGCAAGCGCGGCCACGAACGAGAAGAAGTCGCCCGGCGTGCGCGTCCCCGCGATGACCTGATGGCCGCCGTACCAGAGGGTGGCCATGATGCCGAGGGCGGCCAGGATCTCGATGAGGGGCTCGGTGATCTCGTCGGCCCGATGATCCTTGAGGGAGAGGTCGAGCAGACGCCGGTTGACGCGGTCGAAGCGCTCCTGCTCGTAGGCTTCGCGGCCGAAGGCCTTCACGATCTTCGTCCCCGCGAACGCCTCCTGGAGGAGGACGTTCAGCTCGGCCAGCTTCTCCTGGGAGCGCTTGTTGATGCGGTAGAGACGCTGCCCGATCGCGCGCACGGCGAGACCGATGACCGGGAACACGAGGAGCGCGATGACGGTGAGGAAGGGGTCGCGCACGATCATCACCGTGGTGAGGGCGACGATCATCGCCGACTGGCGTACCGTCATCACGAGCACGGTGGACGATAGGCGCGCGAGCCGGTTCACGTCGCCCACCACGCGCGACATCAGCTCGCCGGAGTGCAGCTCCGTGAAGAAGGCGAGTGGCATGCGCTGGATGTGCTGGTAGAGGGTGCGGCGGAGGCCCGCCACCACCCGCTCGCCGACCGCGGCCATCAGGTAGGCCTGCCCGTACCGCGCGAGCGCCTTCACCAGGTAGGCGCCGAGGAGCAGAAGCGGGATCACCACGAGCATGCGCGTGTCGCGCTTGAGGAAGATCTCGTCCATGGCCGGCTTCACCAGCCACGCGATGGCGCCTTCCATGGCCGCCACCAGGATGGCCAGGAGACCGCCGACGGCGAGGATGGGCAGGTAGGGGCGGAGTGAACCGCCGAGACGGGCGTAGGGGCCGAGCCGGATCATCCCGGGCGCTCGAGGAGTCGTCGATACAGGGCTTCCGTCGCCGCCACCTTCGCCTCGGTGGAGAACCGCTCGCGCACGAGCGCGCAGCCCCGGCGCGCCATCTCCCGGCGCGCGGACGGGTTTTCGATGAGGCGGAGGATGGCCTTCGCGAGCGCTTCCGGCTGGCGGGGCGGGACGAGCAGGCCCGTCTCTCCGTCCATCACCAGCTCGGGATTGCCTTCGAGATCGGTGCCCACCACCGCCGTCCCCACCGCGAGCGCCTCGCGCAGGGTGCCGGTGAGGCCGAGGCCGTCGTAGGACGCGTCCACGCAGCAGTCGCTGCCGGCGAGGATCTCGGGGATGTCTTCGCGATAGCCGAGCACGTGCAGATGCTCCGCGATCCCCGCCGCGCGGGCGCGCGCGAGGAGCGGCTCGGGATTGCGCGCGCCCACGATCAGGAGCCGCGCGTGGGGGGCGCGCTCGGCCACCATCACCATGGCGTCGATGGTGTCGTCGTTGCCCTTCCAGGACCTCACGCCGATCTGGGTGGCGAGGAAGTGCTCGGGAGCGAGACCGAGGTCGCGCCGGATCGCGCCGCCATCCACGCCGGGGTGGAAGCGGTCGGTGTCGGTGCCGGAGTAGATCACCTCGATCTTGTCCGGACGCACGCCGGAGGCGACGAGCCCGCGCTTGATGGATTCGCACACGGCCACGATGGCGGTCACGCGCCGCGTGGTGTAGCCGAGCCGCTGAAAGGGATCGAGGCGAAAGCTGACGCCGCGATTCAGGACGAGGACGGGGATGCGCACGAAGAGACTTGCCATCATCGCGAGCGTGCGCGCCTTGCCCTTCTGCGCGTGCACGACCTGGATGCGGTGGCGCGTGATGATCGCCACCAGTCGCCGCACGGAGCGGAGATCGACCTCGGAGGACATCGGAAGCGGGTAGTGCGTGATGCCGGCTTCCCGGGTCTTGGCCGCCCAGATATCGCTGGGGCGGGTGGCCATGATCACGTCGTGGCCGCGGCGGCTGAGCCCCCACGCGAGCTCGCGCACCTGGATGGCGGCGCCCGTGAAGTAGTCCTGCTTCGGATAGATCTGGAGGATGCGGAGCGGGTCGCTCACCGCGCGAAGAACGCCTTCACGGCGGCCGCCGCCTCGTCGATCTCGGCCGCCGTGTGCTCGGACGACATCGGCAGCGTCAGGATCTCGTCCACGAGGCGCTCGGTGCGCGGGAGCGGTGGCGGCGCAAAGCGCTCGACGGCCGGCTGCCGGTGCGTGGGCACGGGATAGTGGATGCCGGTCTGGATCCCGCGCTCCTTCAGAAACGCCGCCAGCTCGGCCCGGCGCTCCGTGCGCACCACGTAGAGGTGGTAGACGTGGCGCGCGTGCGCGCGCTCGGTGGGCAGCGTGAGGGGGAGTCCCGCCAGCGCCTTCGCGTAGCGCGCGGCGTGGGCGCGCCGGCGGTCGTTCATGGCGTCGAGGCGCCGCAGGAGCACGCGCGCGGCCGCCGCCTGGAGCTCGTTGAAGCGCAGGTTGAAGCCGACCTCCCCGTGGACGTCCTTGTTGAGACGGCCGTGATCGCGCAGGCGACGACAGCGTCCGGCGATCTCGTCGTCGTTCGTGAGGAGCGCGCCCCCGTCGCCCATGACGGGGAGGTTCTTGGACGGATAGAACGAGTAGGCGGCCGCCCGCCCGAAGCTGCCCACCCGCCGGCCCTTCCAGGCCGCCCCTTGCGCCTGCGCGCAGTCTTCGAGCATCCACAGTCCGAGACGCGCGGCGAGATCACCGAGGGCGTCGAGGTCCGCGGGTTGACCGTAGAGGTGCACGGGGACGATGCCGACCGTGCGTGGACTCGCCTTGGCGGCGGCGTCCTCGGGATCGAGCGTGAAGTGCTCGTCCGCGTCCACGAACACCGGCGTCGCCTCCGCGAAGCAGATCGCCTCCACGGTGGGGAACGCGGTGTGTGACGGCACCAGGACCTCGTCGCCGCTCTTCACGCCGAGCGCCTTGAACGTCATCCAGAGGGCGGCGGTGGCGGAGCTGGTGAGCACGGCGTGGCGGGTGCCGGTGTAGCGCGCCAGCTCCGTCTCGAAGTCGCGGCACTGCGGTCCGAGGATGTACTGCCGTGAATCGATGGCGGCGAGGACGGCCTGCTTGATCTCGTCGTCGATGGGCGGACGGGACAGCGGAATCACGCTCAAGAGCTGGCTCCTCCTAGCAGGCGGTCGTAGCGACCGCGGTAATACAGGAGCGGCTCGCCGCTCCCGGTGTCGGCGTGCTCGACGCGGCCGACGAAGATGGTGTGATCGCCCTCGGCATGCGCGCTCACGGTGACGCACTCGAGGTAGGCGAGGGCGCCCTCGATGAGCGGCAGCCCGAGGGCACCCAGGCGAAAGGACACGCCGTCGAACTTGTCGAGGCGCGTGGACGCGAAGCGACGGGAGAGATGCTCCTGCTCCGTGCGCAGGATGTTGATGGCGAAGCGGCGACTCTCGGCGAGGGCGGGAAAGCTCTGCGACTTGTGGTCGACGCAGACGAGGATGAGGGGCGGATCGAGCGACACCGACGTGAACGCACTCGCGGTGAGCCCGGTGGGACGAAGGTCGCTGTCGCGCGTGGTCACGAGCGTCACTCCGGTCGCGAAGTGACCGAGAACACGGCGAAAGTCGTCGGGAAGGATCACCGTCTCTATGTATCATCCGGACGGCCCGATTTGCAACGTTCGGGCGGTGTGCGCGTGCGTGCGGGCGCGCCTTCACGTTGCGTGCGAGAGTCGGTGGGGTATAGTCCCCCTATGGTCACAGAGCAGGCTGTCCTCACGGCGTTGCGCGGCGTGAAGGATCCGGCCCATCAGAAAGATATCGTCACGCTCGGCATGGTGAAAGACCTCGTCATCCACGACGCCCACGTGCACTTCACGCTCGCCTTCACGGACCAGCCACCCCAGTCGAAGGCCGCCATCCACAGCATGGCCTCGCGGCTGGTGGGGCAGTTGCCCGGAGTGTCCGGCGTACAGGTGAAGATGGGCGGGGCCCCCGCGCGCCCGGCGCAGGCGCCGCAAGCGCATGGTGCTCCGGCGGCGCCGGCGCGGTCGCCCGAGTTCATTCCCGACGTCCGCCATACCATCGCGGTCTCGTCGGGGAAAGGCGGCGTGGGCAAATCCACGGTGGCGGTGAACCTGGCGGTGGCGCTCAAGCAGACGGGAGCCACCGTGGGCATCATCGACTCCGACGTCTACGGGCCGGACATCCCGCTCATGCTGGGGGCCAAGGGGCGCCCGGGGATGTTCGACAACCGCATCCTTCCCGTGGAGGCGCACGGCCTCAAGATGATGTCGATCGGCCTCCTCGTGAACGAGCGCGAGCCGCTCGTCTGGCGCGGCCCGATGATCCACTCCTTCATCCAGCAGATGCTGAAGGACGTCATGTGGGGGGCGCTCGATTACCTGCTCTTCGACATGCCGCCCGGCACCGGCGACGCCCAGCTCTCGCTCTCCCAGGTGATCCCATTGAGCGGTGTCGTGATGGTGACCACGCCCCAGGACGTGGCCCTCCTCGACGTGCGCAAGGCGGTGGGCATGTTCCAGCGCCTCAACGTGCCCATCCTCGGCATCGTGGAGAACATGAGCTACTTCGCGTGCCCGCACTGCGGCGAGCGCACCAGCATCTTCGGCGCCACCGGCGGCGAGCGCATCGCCGAGGAGTACGGCGTCCCGCTCCTCGCGCGGCTTCCGCTCGATCCGGAGACGCGCGTGGCCGGCGACGAGGGCACGCCGATCACGCTGCGGCGTCCCGACTCGGCGCCGGCCGCGGCCTTCCGAGATCTCGCGCAGGCGGTGGCGAAGCGGGTCCACGACCTCGACGTGCTGAAGCCCTTGCCCACGATCAGCTGACGCGGGGGCCATGGCGGCCCTCGTCCTTCCCATCTTCCCGCTGCCGGACATCACGTTCTTCCCGCACACGTTGATGCCGCTGCACGTGTTCGAGGCCCGCTATCGCGCCCTCGTCATGGACGCGCTCGCGCGGGACCGGCACCTCTGCATCGCGCAGCTCCGGCCCGGCTACGAGCCGGACTACGCGGGCCGGCCCGCCGTGCACGCGGTGGCGGGGGCGGGCGAGATCGTGAACTGGGAGCGGCTCGCCACCGGCCGCTACAACATCCTCGTCAAAGGCGAGTGCCGCGTGCGCATCGACGCCGAGCGGCCGAGCGATACGCTGTACCGCATCGCGCTCGCGCAGCGACTGGACGACGTGCCTCCCGCCGGTGACATGACGGCCACTCTCACGCGCATCCGCACCGCCTGCGGGAGACTGCTTCGCGTCCTCGACCGTCCGTCCGACCTCCTCGACACCGCGCTCGCGGAGGGGCAGGCGCCGGGGATGATCGCCGATCGCGTGGCCGCCGCCGTGCTGCCGGACGCGACGCTCCGTCAGACGTTGCTCGAAACGCTCGACGTCAGCGCGCGCGTGGAGCGGCTGGCGCAGGCGCTGGACGAGCTGGTGCGCGAGCTCAGGGGCGGGCGGGAATGAGGCGAGGAGCGTTCCTCGCCGCCCTCGTCTTCGTCGCCGTCGTCACCACGACCGGCGACGCCCGCGAGTGGTCCTGGCTCGGCGTCCGCATCCGTGATCTCTCCGAGCAAGAGATGGAGACGCTCAGCCAGCTCCACGGAATCCGCGAGGGCTTCGGGGTGGTGGTGGTGGAGGTCATCGAGAACACGCCGGCCGCCCGCGCCGGCATGAAGAACGGCGACGTGGTGGTGGCGTTCGCGGACCGCCCGGTGGTGGAGACGCGGATGCTCCAGCGCTTCATCGCGGCGGCTCCCACCGGGTCCGAGACCGCCCTCACGGTGCTGCGGCCGGAAGGCCGGCGCCAGCTTCGCGTGCGGCTGGTGACGATGCCGCGTACGGTCGCGGGCGAGCGGGTGGCGGCGGAATACGGGTTCGTCTTGCGGGAGCCGACCGCGCAGCCCGAGCTGGGGGGCGCGCGCCCGTCGTCGTCGACGTCGCCGGCGGTCGCCATCGTGCTGCGGGGGAGCCCCGCCGAGAAGGCCGGGGTCGAGGTGGGCGACGTCCTCCTCCAGGTAAATGACTACTCCGTCGTCAGCGGCGACGCCGCCCGTGAGTCGCTGGCGGACGTGGCGCCCGAGCAGCCGCTGCGGCTAACGGTCCGGCGCGGCGCGGCGATGCGCTCCTTCACGCTCGTCGCCCCTTGACCGTCGGGCTAACTTGACAAGCTCCCGTCCTGGCGCGTAATTTCTGCGCCGTGGTTCGACCACCCAGGCGCTTCTAGCGCGGCGACGCGCGCGACACGACACTCCCACTGGCTTCCTAACTGGAGGGACGCGCAACTTGATGACTTCCCCGCGCGTTTCTTTGACCGCACGATCTTGAAAGGAGGGCATCCCATGACCGACGAGCATCCCCACCCCGAACCGCCGCGCCGGAAATTCCTGAAGGGTGCGGCCGCCGCCGGCGCCGCCAGCCTGGCCTTCCCGATGGTGGCGAAGGCGCAGGGCCCGATCACGATGCGCTGGCAGAGCACCTGGCCCCAGAAGGACATCTTCCACGAGTACGCGCTCGACTTCGCGAAGAAGGTGAACGACATGACCGGCGGCGATCTGAAGATCGACGTGCTGCCGGCGGGGGCGGTGGTGCCAGCCTTCGGCCTCCTCGACGCCGTCTCGAAGGGCACGCTCGACGGTGGCCACGGCGTGCTCGTGTACCACTACGGCAAGCAGAACGCGCTCGCACTCTGGGGCTCGGGTCCGGGCTACGGCATGGACGCCAACATGCTCCTCTCCTGGCACAAGTACGGCGGGGGCAAGCAGCTCCTCACCAAGCTCTACCAGTCCATCGGCGCCAACGTGGTGTCCTTCCCCTACGGGCCGATGGCGACGCAGCCGCTCGGCTGGTACAAGAAGCAGATCACCAAGCCCGACGATTTCAAGGGCCTCAAGTTCCGCACGGTGGGCATCTCGATCGATCTCTTCCAGGGACTGGGCGCGGCCGTGAACGCGCTCCCCGGCGCCGAGATCGTGCCCGCCATCGACCGCGGGCTCCTCGACGCCGCCGAGTTCAACAACGCGACCTCCGACCGCATTCTCGGCTTCGCCGACGTGTCGAAGATCTGCATGCTTCAGAGCTACCACCAGAACGCCGAGCAGCTCGAGATCACGTTCAACAAGGCGAAGTTCGACGCGCTTCCCGACAAGATGAAGGCGATCATCGA
>DASXSB010000070.1:0-51597 GCA_036506275.1 Candidatus Methylomirabilota bacterium
GCGTCGTCATCTCGTCGCTCATGGGACTGGGCGACCGCCCCTTCACCATCCCAGGTGCCATGCTGGGGACGCTCGGATGGTTCATCCCCGGAATCGGGCCGTTGCTCGGGGTCGCCGCCGTCGTCAGGAACCTGTTCGACAAGTACGTCCTCTTTCTGGGGACGGAGGGGTACAACGACTCGATCAACTACCGTCTGAAGCGGGATGACAAGGGTAACTGGATCACGGCGCCTGGACAGACCCTGGTGCACGAGCTGACGCACGTGTGGCAAGGCCACAACCAGGCGTTCGCCTGGGGATACGTGGCCAATTCCCTGTGGAACCAGTGCATGGTCTTCCCCAACTTCAACGCCGCCTACGACGTCACCGAAGGGGCGCAATGGAGGACCTACGACGTCGAGCCGCAGGGCAGGCTCGTGGAGCGCTGGTATCGGGACGAGGGGAGATTGCCGGGGATTCACTACCCGGCGGACCTCAAGAGAGCGTACATCACGTGCAACATCCGGCCCGGCCGTCCCTACGCCGACACGATCTTCGAGAACACGACGATCAAGCCCGGCAGATCGGCGGGGGTCCGTGCCCTCACGCCGGCCCCCGGCACCACGGTGACCAACAAGCCCTCAGCGGCCGCGGCCGCGATACGGGGTGCGACGCCGGTCCCTGTTACGGTGCAGACCCAGACGACGCTCATTCAGACCGTACGCAGGCCCTTCCTCTTCTAGAGCCTTCGAGGGTGGGCGGCGCGCTGAGCGCGCCGCCCACGAAAATCACTCGTGCGCGCGCCGGGGGGCGGCGTGGGCGGAGCCGACCTCCTGCTCGAAGCGCGCGCGCGCCGCGTGCAGCGCGCTGAGGACGTCGCCGGAGAGCCGCCCATTCTCGTAGACGTCCACGATCGTGAAGGCGAGGGCGATTCCGAGCAGCACCCAGGCGAGGCGGCCGGCGTTGCGCCGGGCCGGGCTCAAGGTGACGTTGCCGCACACGCGGCACTGCCGGGGATCGGGCGCCTTCTTCTCCTGGAGGAACGTGCGCATCTGACGGTGCATCATGGAATCCCCCGGTGCGATCAGTCGAGGACGGTGAAGCGGCGTGAGGATTCGTTCCAGGTCGCGACGACGGCCCACGTTGCCATCACCACGATCACGAGCACGATCGCCGCTCCCCACCCGACGGCGGCCGGGAGAAAGACGGCGGCGCCGAGATGCGGGAGCGCGCCCGTCCCGGCGAGGGCGAGACGCGCGAGGGAGGCGCCGAGGGCGAAGGTGGCGAGCGCCGCCCACAGCTTCACCTGACCTTCTCCCGCCCGCCAGATCGATCCCGCGCCGCAGCCGCCGGCGATCGTCATGCCGATGCCGAAGAGGAGCCCGCCCGCGAGCGCGCCCACGCCGGCGCTCGCGAAGACCCACTCGCCCTTGTCCTTGAGGTCGACGAACTTGAGGATCGCGAAGCCGAGCGTGCTCACGACGACGGCGAGGGCGGCCGCGCGCGTGTGCTCGCCGTCGCCCGTCATGAACGGCTCCCGGAACGCGCGCACGAGGCAGAAGCGCGAGCGCTGGAAGATGACGCCGAAGACCACCCCGAAGAGCAGGAAGAGGCCTTGCGGCACGTAGCCGGCGCGCGAGTAGACGAACGGCGCCACGAGAAGGAGCAAGAGGACGACGGCGCCGGCGGCGGGCTGGCCGCCGCTGCTCCCGCGCGCGCCCGCGAGCACGACGCCGCCGGGCGCCGACCACTGGGGACGGTGGGCCATCTCCCACACGAGATAGCGGAGGCCGACGAGGGCGCCCGCGCCGAGACCGAGCATCATGGCCAGCCCGGAAAGCGAGAGCGCGCTGGTGGCGGAGAAGAAGCCGCCGATGTTGCAGCCGAACGCGAGCATGGCGCCCGTGCCCATGAAGAGCCCGCCCGCCGCGCCCTTCGCGAGCTCGCCGCGGGCGGGAACGCGGATCGCGAACTCGCGGCTCAGCAGCGCCGCCGCCAGCCCGCCGAAGAGCACGCCGAGGTTCAGGAGCGATCCCGAGTAGAACCAGGGCGCGATGAGATCGGGCCGGTTCAGCATGCCGGCGCCGGTGAGCACCCAGTCGCCCCAGTTCCGCATGCCGTCCGAAGCGGTCCACGGCCGATCGAAAGCGAAGAGGAAGACGTTGACGGTGGCGACGAGGACGGCGGCCGGCCACACCGGCCACGGCCGGCCGAACACGGCCTCGTAGTGGGCTTTCAGCGCTGCTTCTGGACGGGGTAGCCGGCCTTCAGCCACGCCGTCATGCCGCCCGTCACGTTGTACCAGTTAGTGAGGCCCTGCCGCTTGAGCGCGCTGATCACCGTGCTCGACCGCAACCCGCCCGCGCAGAGGACGGCCTTGGGGCGATCGGGAGGGAGGTCGCCCTGGCGTCGCAGCGCTTCCAGCATCGGCACGTGGAGGGCACCCGCGATGTGGCCCTCCATCCACTCGAAGGGCTCGCGCACGTCGACGACGACCACCTCGCGTCCTTCGTCGATCCAGTCCTCGAGGTCGTGCGCGGTGATCTGCGGCACCGTCTCCACGGGCAGGCCCTCGCTGCGCCAGTCGATCATGCCCCACTGGAACGATCCCACCACGTCGTCGACGCCGACCCGTGCCAGCGCCTGGAGCGCGCGCTCGAGGTCCGACGTTTCGTTGGCGACGACGAGGATCGGGACGCCCGGCGTCACGAACGCCGCCACTCGATCGCCGAACTGGGGACTTTCGATCCAGACGTTGAGCGCGCCCGGCACGTGGCCGGCGCCGTACGTGCCCGGATCACGGAGGTCGAGAACGACGGCGCCGCGGCTGATGGCCTGCCGCGCCTCCCGCGCGCCGTAGGGTCGCGGCTTCGCGGTGTGGAGCGGCAGCGTGCCGCGGTTCTTGCCGACGATCGTCTCGAACGACGGCGGGCGCGGAGGAATGTCCGCCATGAGGTTGGCCACGAACGCGCGCTTGTCCTCCACGCGGAGGGCGCCGTTGAAGCGGCGCTCGAAGCCGATGGTGGATCCGGATTTCGAGGACATCGCGCGCCCGCAGAGCGAGCCGGCGCCGTGGGCGGGATAGACCTCCACGCTGTCGCCGAGGGCCAGGAGCACGCGGCGCAGGCTCTCGTACATCTCCTCTGCCGCCCCTTCGCCGCCGAAGTCCGGCCGCCCGACCGAGCCCACGAAGAGCGTGTCGCCGGTGAGCACGAACCACGGCTCGCTGCCGCGGCCGCGATCGGTGATGAGGAGGCAGATGCTGTCCGGCGTGTGCCCGGGGGTGTGCAGCACCTTCACGCCCAGGGTCCCTATCCCGATCTCGTCGCCGTCGCGCACGCGCGTGTGGTCGAAGGCGGCGTCGGCGGCGTGGTGCATCATGATGCGGGCGCGGGTGGTGGCGGCGAGGTCGCGATTGCCGGAAATGTGGTCCGCGTGGGTGTGGGTCTCCACGATGCCGGTGATGCGAAGGCCCTTCTTGCGCGCGCGCGCGACGTACTCGGCCACCCGGTCACGGCCGGGATCGACGACCAGTGCCTCGCCCGCCTCCGCGCAGCCGAGAATGTAGGACAGACAACCGGACTCCTCGTTGACGATCTGCTGAAAGATCACCGTCGTTGCTCCGGGCGCGAGACCACCATCACCGTCAGTGCTTCTCCGCCTTCTCGCGCTCCGTCTTGGCCTCCTTCACCACTTTCTCCGCCATGAACGCCGGCACCTCCTCGTAATGCGAAAACTCCATAGAGTAGCCGCCGCGACCGCCCGTCATGGAGCGGAGGCTCGGCTCGTAGGTGAGCATCTCGGCCATCGGCGCCTGGGCGCGCACGACGGCGGTGTCGCCCGCAGGCTCCATGCCCACGATGCGACCGCGCCGCGAGTTCAGGTCGCCGATCACGTCGCCGGCGTGATCGGCGGGGGCGGTGACCTCCACGTTCATGACGGGCTCGAGCAGGATCGGATGCGCCTCCATGAAGCCCTTCTGGAGGCCCATGGAGGCCGCGATCTGGAACGCCATGTCCGAGGAGTCGACCTCGTGGTAGGTGCCGTCGTAGAGCGTGACCTTGAGGTCCACCACCGGGTAGCCGGCGAGGATCCCCTTCTTCATGCAATCGCGCACGCCCTTTTCCACGGACGGGATGTAGTTGCGCGGAACCGCGCCACCGAAGATGTCGTCGACGAACTCGAAGCCGCCCCCGCGCTGGAGGGGTTCCACCTTGAGCCACACGTCCCCGTACTGGCCGCGTCCGCCCGTCTGCTTCTTGTACTTGCCCTGCACCTCGCTGCGTCCCTTCACCGTCTCCTTGTAGGGCACGCGCGGCGGCAGGAGATTCACGTCGACGTTGTACTTCCGCTTCATCCGTTCCACCACCATCTCCACGTGGAGGTTGCCGACGCCGGAGACCAGGAGCTGCTTGGTCTCGGGGTCGAAGTGGTAGTGGACGGTGGGATCCTCTTCCGCGATGCGGGCGAGCGCGTTGGAGATCTTGTCCTCGTCGCCGCGGCTCTTGGGCTGGATGGCGAACGAGATGGCCGGCTCCGGGAACTTGATGCGCGGGACCTCGAAGGGCTGCGCCTCGTCGCAGAGCGTGTCGCCCGTCTGCGTCTCCTTGAGCTTGGCCACGACGCCGATCTCGCCGGGCCCGAGCGCCTCCACGTTCTTCGGGGTCTTGCCCTGCATCCAGGAGATGTGACCGAGGCGCTCCTTGCTGCCGCGGGTCGCGTTCAGGAGCTGCGCGTCCGCGCGCACGGTGCCGCTGTAGACGCGGAAGAGCGACAGCTTTCCCACGTGCGGGTCGTTGAGGGTCTTGAAGACGAGAGCCGCCGTCGGCGCCTTCGCGTCGCGGGCGCGGGTGCCCACCTGCTTGGTCTTCAGCTCGGTCCCGGTGATGTCGCCGCGCTCGGCCGGGGACGGGAACGACTCCACCGCCAGCTCGAGGAGCGCGATACCGCCGATGTTGCGGCTGGCGGCCGCGCAGAGGACGGGCACGATCTTGCCCTCCGCGATGCCGGTCCGGAGCGCCTTCACCATTTCCGCCTCGCTGAGGGCGCCCTCCTCCAGGTACTTGCTGAGGAGATCGTCGTCCGTCTCCGCCGCCGCCTCCACGAGCTTTTCCCGATACTCGGCGGCGCGGTCCTTGACGTCGGCGGGGATGTCGATCTCGCTCGCCTTGCCGTCGGCGTAGACGGTCGCCTTCATCTTGACGAGGTCGACGAAGCCGCGGAACCCGGACTCTTCGCCCACGGGGATGTGGAGCGGGAACACGCGGCCCTTGAGCCGGGTGAGCGATTCGAGGGCCCGGAAGAAGTCGGCGCGCTCGCGGTCGAGCCGGTTGACGACGACCGCGCGCGGCATGTCCAGCTCGCTCGCGATCTTCCACACCTTTTCCGTCTGCACCTGCACGCCCGCCACGCCGTCCACCACCACCACCGCGGCGTCCACCGCGCGCAAGCCGGCGCGGGCGTCCGCGATGAAATCACCGTAGCCGGGCGTGTCGACGAGGTTGATCCGATGGCCCTTGTAGTCGCAGAAAGCGAGGGCGGTGTTGATGGATATCTTGCGCTTGATCTCGTCGGGGTCGAAGTCGGTGGTGCTGGTCCCGTCGTCGACGCGGCCGAGGCGCGTGACCGCGCCCGCCGTGAAGAGCAGCATCTCGACCAGGGAGGTCTTGCCGACGCCACCGTGGCCTACGATGCCGACGTTTCGGATCTTTCCGATCTCGAGCGCCATTGACCGGCCTCCCTCAGAAGGAGCGATGCGGTAGCGGAAATGGTAACACAACGCTCAGAGGCCGAGGACGCGTCGCACCTCCTCCACCGCCGTCTCCTCCGACCCGCCGAGGTGGGTCGGCGCGGGCAGCGCGGGCGGGTCGTATTTGATTCCGGCGCCGGTGAGGACCAGCACGATCCGGGCGTCGGCCGTCACGCCGCCCCGCGCTTTCAGCATGGCGAGAGCGGCCACGAGGGCGGCTCCCTCCGGCGATGTCCAGACGCCTTCGAGGCGCGCGAGGAGACGCTGGGCATCCGCAATGGCGTCCTCGGAGACGGCGATGGCATCGCCGCCGGTCTCGCGCAGGATCTTCAACATCTGCCGGCCTGCGAACGGCGACGGGACACGCAGGCCGGCCGCGTGCGTGGTCGGTGTCGCCCAGGCCGCGGTGACGTCGGCACCTTCGTGAAATGCCTTCACGACGGGCGCGCAACCTTCCGCCTGCACGGCGATGAAGCGGGGCAGCGCGCCCCGGATCCATCCCATCTCCCGGAGCTCCTCGTAACCCTTGGGAATCCCCACCAGACCGGTGCCACCGCCGGTCGGATAGAGCAGGACGTCGGGCATCGACCAGTCGAGCTGCTCGGCGAGCTCGAGCCCCATCGTCTTCTTGCCCTCGAGCCGATACGGCTCCTTGAGCGTGGAGAGGTCGAACCAGCCGATGGCGGGCGCGACCCGCGCCGCCACGCGCCCCGCGGTGGCGATGGAGCCGTCCACGGTGAAGACGGCCGCGCCCGCGATGGCGGCCTCCGCCACCGCCGCCGGCGGCGTGCCGCGCGGCACGATGACGGCCACGCGGAGGCCCGCGCGCGCCGCGTACACCGCGGCCGCGCCGCCCGCGTTGCCCGCCGACGGAATCACGAAGCCGCGCGCGCCCAGCGTGCGCGCACGCGTGATGGCCATGCCGAGGCCGCGCGCCTTGAAGGAGCCGGTCGGGTTCTGCGCCTCGTCCTTTCCCCACACGTGCCGCAGGCCGAGATGGCTCGCGAGCCGCGGTAGCGCCACCAGCGGCGTCCCCCCCTCGCCGAGCGTCACCGGCTCTTCGCCGGCGTCGAGCGGCGTCAGCTCACGCAGGCGATACATCCCGGGCGGCCGCGCGCGCAGCGCGTCCTTGGTGACGGCGGCCGCCACGCGCGGGAGGTCGTACCGCACGGCGAGCATCTGGCCGCACCGCTCGCACACCGTGAGCACGCGCTTTCCGTCGTGGCGCTCACCGCACACCGTGCACTCGACGTGGGAGACGAGGCTCATCGCCCCCAGTATAGATCGCGGTTTCTCGTACAATGCGGCCGTGCGCACGCTGACCTTTCTTGCCCCCGGCAAGCTGGAATGGCGGGAGGTGCCGGACGCGGCCCTGCAAGCAGCCGGCGACGCCCTCGTGCGCCCGCTCGCCGTCGCCGCCTGCGATCTCGACGTCGCCCTGCTGCGTGGTCACGCGCCGTTCCCAGGACCGTTCCCGCTCGGTCACGAGTTCGTGGCCGAGATCGTCGAGGTCGGCGCCGACGTGGCCGCGCACCGTCGCGGCGATCGCGTGATCGTCCCCTTCCAGATCTCCTGCGGCGTGTGCGACCGTTGCCGCCGCGGCCTCACCGGAAGCTGCCGCGCCGTCCCTCCCGTGTCGATGTTTGGCTTCCGACCTCTCGGCGGCGACTGGGGCGGCGCGCTCGCCGATCTCGTGCGCGTCCCCTACGCCAGCCACATGCTGGTACCATTGCCCCCCGGCGTCGACGCCGTCGCGATGGCGAGCGCGAGCGACAACGTCGCCGACGGGTGGCGCGCCGTTGCCCCGCCGCTCGCGGAGTTTCCGGGGGCGCCTGTGCTCATCGTCGGCGGCATCGGCAGCGTTCCCCTCTACGCGGTGGCGGTGGCGCGCGCGCACGGCGCCAGCCGCGTCGATTACGTCGACACCGACGAGGCGCGCCTCGCGCTCGCGGCCGCCCTCGGCGCCACCGCCATCCCGGCCTCGTCGCCGCCGGCGCGGGGCGCGACGTATCCGATCACCGTCGACGGTAGCGGTGACCCCCAGGGTCTCGTCCGGGCTCTCCGCGCGCTGGAGCCGGAGGGAATCTGCACGAGCGTGAGCATCTACTTCGAGGACGTGCCGATGCCGCTCCTCCGCATGTACACGCGGGGCACACGCTTCGTCACCGGCCGCGTGAATTCGCGGGCGGTGCTGCCGCATGTGCTGGATCTCGTCACGAGCGGTCGGCTCCATCCCGAGCGCGTCACGTCCGCGGTGGTGCCGTGGGACGACGCCGCGGACGCGCTCCGGGCCCCTGCCCTGAAGCCAATCGTCGTGCGATCGTGACGGAGGCCGCCATGAGCCAGGCTCTCGACCGGCAACACGTGCAGGACTTCGCGCGCAAGGTGTTCTCCCATTACACGAGCGGGATCCTCACGCTGATGATCCACATCGGCGACCGCACGGGACTGTTCGAGGCCGCCGCCAAGGGCCCGGCCACGAGCGCGGAGCTGGCGACGCGCGCCGGGCTCGAGGAGCGCTACGTCCGCGAGTGGCTGGGGGCGATGGCGACGGGCGGCATCGTGGAGTACGACGCGGCGTCGGGACTCTACACGCTTCCGCCGGAGCACGCCGCCTGCCTCACGGGGACGTCGAGCCGTAACCTCGCCCCCGCCAGCCAGATGATGCCGATGCTCGCCAAGCGGCTCCCCGCCGTCGTCGAGTGCTTCACCGAGGGCGGCGGCGTTCCCTACAGCGCGTTCCGTCCCGATTTCACGGAAGCGATGGACGCCTCCTGGCGGCTGCTCTATGACGGGCTCCTCATCAAGAGCTTCCTGCCCCTCGCCAAGGGCTTGCCCGAGCGCCTGCGGGCGGGGATCAGCGCCGTCGACCTCGGCTGCGGGACCGGACACGCGATCAATCTCATGGCGCGCGAGTATCCGAACTCCACCTTCACCGGCTACGATCTCGGGGAGGACGCGATCGAGCGGGCGCGCGCGGAAGCGCAGGCGATGGGGCTCGCCAACGCCCGCTTCGAGATCAGGGACGTGACGCGGCTGTCCGCCGAGCCCCGCTTCGACCTCGTCATGTCCTTCGACGCCATCCACGATCAGCGCGACCCGGCGGCGGTGCTGCGATGCGCGGCGGCGGTCCTCGCGCCCGATGGCCTCTACTTCATGCTGGAGCCGAAGGCGTCGAGCCGGCTCGAGGACAACGTCGGCAATCCGTTCGCGCCGTACCTGTATGGCGTGAGCGTCCTGCACTGTCTCACGGTATCCCTGGCGGAGGGTGGCGCCGGTCTCGGCACCGCGTGGGGAGAGCAGACGGCGCGCCGGATGCTGGCGGAGGCGGGATTCACATCGGTCGAGGTGATCGACGCCCCCGGCCCTCAGAACAGCATCTATCTCTGCCGGCGCTGATCACGGCAGGCCGGGGATCAGCTCGCGCCCGGCCTTGAAGTCGATCGTCGAGTCCTTGAAGTCGTCGTTGATCGGCTCGTAACGGCCGCCGAGGTGGTGGGCGAGGAACGCCTCCGCCACCGCCGTGAACGAGCGGCGGTTCTCGGGACGCCGCAGCCCGTGGCCTTCGTCCGCGTAATACACGTACGTCACCGGAATCCCGCGCTGGCGCATGGCGGTCACGATCTGCTCCGACTCCGACACCTTCACGCGCGGATCGTTGGCGCCGTGGCCGATCAGGAGCGGACGCACGATGCGGTCGACACGGTTGAGCGGGGAGCGCTCCTGCAGGAAACGCTGGCCCGCCTCCGTCGTATAGTCGCCCATGCGGGCCTTCCACACGCTCTGCCACGGCTTCCAGTACTCGGGAATGGTGTCGAGGAACGTCATTAGATTCGAGATCCCCACGAGATCGACCGCGCACGCGAACTTCTCGGGCGTGAACGTGAGCCCCACCAGCGCGGAGTAGCCGCCGTAGCTGCCGCCGTAGATCGCCACCCGCGTGGGATCGGCGATGCCCTGCCCGATGGCCCAGTCCACGGCGTCGATGAGGTCATCGTGTATCTTGCCCGCCCACTCGAGGTTGGCGGCGTTGACGAACGCCTTGCCGAACCCCGTCGAGCCCCGGTAGTTCACGCTGAGCACGGCGTAGCCCCGGTTGGCGAGCCACTGGTGATTGGAGTTGAAGCTCCACACGTCACGCGCCCACGGCCCCCCGTGGACGAGCAGCACCATCGGCAATGGCCCCGGGGGGGCGCCGCGCGGCCGCGAGAGATAGCAGACGAGGGAGAGCCCGTCGCGCGCCTTCACCACCACGGGCTCCATGGCCACGAGCGGAACGTTCTCGAGCGCACGGCGCGACGGGAACAACACCCGGGTCTTGCCGGCCGCGCGGTCATAGTGGACGTAGCGTCCGGAGGCGGCGTGGCGCTCGTAGTGGACGAGCCAGTGGCGCTGGTCGTGCGAGACCGCGACGAGGGCGACATCACCGTGCGCGGGCCGATCGAGGACGGCGATGTCGCGCCGGTACGCCGGCTCGACCGCGTGCCAGCGCTTGCGCGCGAAGTTGGCGGCGACCGCCATCGGCCGCAGCGTCAACGGAGCGAGGAAGACGTCGCCGAGATCCGCGCGCGCGTCCTCCGCCAGCACGCGCACGCGGCCGGTCTTCATGTCCTGGGCGACGAGGGCGGCCGTGTCCCGCCCCCGGGAGTCGAGCCAGTAGAGCTCGGCGTCGTCGTCGCTGATCTCGATCGCGTAGGTGGCCATGGCATCGGCGACGTCGACGCGGGTGAAGAGCTCCCACCCTCCGCCGGCGGCGCGTTTGAGATATTCGAGACCGCCGTCGTCGAGCTGACGGAGTGCGAAGCGCACGCGGAAGTGGCCATCGGTGAAGTGCGACCGGAATCCCTCGTTTTGCTGCAACAACGTGCGGCGGCCGGTGCTGACGTCGACGCGATCGATGTCGAAAAAGCGCTTATCGCGCGCGTTGTGCGCGATCAGCAGCTCGTGCGGGAAGCGATGCGACACCTGCTGCACGTAGCACGTGACGCCCGGTCCCGGCGTGAGGGCACGGACCGTACCCCCCTTCAGATCGATCCCGTGCGCCTGCCAGTTCTCGTCCCCGCCCTGCTCGCGGAAGAAGACGACGTGACGGCTATCGGGGAGCCACACGAGCCACGGCCCCAGGCTGCGGTCGGTGACGCGCGTCACCGGACGCGCGGTGGCGGGATCGGTCACGGGCGCGATCCAGAGATTGAGCACGCCGTCGACGGGCGCGAGGAAGGCGAGACGGCGGCCGTCCGGACTGATGCGGACGACCGAGCGGTCGGGGTCCGCGAAGAGGAGCCGGCGCGGGATGAGGCCGGGGATCCCCGGCGGTGGCGGCGGTGACGGCGGCGCTGGCGACGGCGCCGCCGACGGCGGCTGTGCCCGCGACATCCGCGCGCCACCGAGAGCCGCACCGGCGGCGGCGGTGATCGAACGCAGGAGGTGACGACGGCTCAGCCCAGGACCCATGCGCGCGGCCCCTCCCCTCGCGCCGAGGATGCTAGGGCGCGACGACGCGGTTGGCGAGCACGCCGATCGACTCCACCTCCGCCTCGATGCGATCGCCGGCCTTCAGGAACTTCCCGAGCGCCGCGCCCACGCCCTCCGGCGTGCCGGTGGCGATGACGTCGCCGGGGAGGAGGGTGAAGCCCTGCGACAGCACCGCGATGCACTCCGCGACGGGGAAGATCATCTTCGAGGTGTGGCTGGACTGGCGAGTCTCACCGTTGACGCGCAGCGAGATCGCGAGCGCCTGCGGATCGGGAATCTCGTCCGCCGTCACCAGCACGGGCCCCATGGGACAGAAGGTGTCGAGCGATTTCCCCTTGAACCATTGCCCGTGGCGCTTCTGGAGATCGCGGGCGGTGACATCGTTCACGATCGTGTAGCCGAAGACGTGACCGAGGGCGGCGTCGACGGCGATGTCGCGCCCGCCGGTGCCGATGACGACCGTCAGCTCGACCTCGTAGTCGAGCTCCTTGGTGACCGCGTGGTGCACGATCTTGCCGCCCGGTGACAATACGCATTCCGGGGGCTTCGTGAAGTAGACGGGATGCGGCGGCGCCTCCGCCCCCCGCTCCGCCGCGTGCTCCTTGTAGTTGCGCCCGAGGCAGAAGACGTTGCGGGCGGGCCGGGGCAACGGCGCCTCCAGGCGCGCCTTGTCGGCGGCGATGCCGAGCTTGCGCTCGGCGAGGGCGCCGAGGCCGTCATGCTTCACGACGGCGAGACCGTGCTCGAGCGCTTCCCGCGCCTCGCGCAACACGTCGGACCCGCGCTGGATCAGCTCCAGCATCGTGCGCGGAAAGCCGCCGCGCCCGCGACGCACGGCACCGCGCTCGCGCGCGAGATCGGCGGCGAGGGCGGCGAGGTCGAGCACGGCGTCACCGGCGAGGGCGCCGATCTTGGCTCGCGAGGAGCCGCGGCGATAGGTGACGAGGCGCATGCTCAGAGCGACTGGCGAGGCACCGGCCGCAGGGGCAGCGTGGTCCCCCGCGCATGGGCGAACTGCTCGAGCTCCTGGGGCAGCGCGAAGCGGACGTCTTCCTCCACCACGTGGACCTCGCGCACGGCCACGCCGTCGCAGTGGAGCGCGTCCACCGTCTGGGTCACGAGCACTTCGGGCGTGGAGGCGCCCGCCGTCACGCCGATGCGCACGGCGCCATGCAGCCACTCGGGGCGGATGTCGCGCACGTCGTTGATGAGGTAGGCGCGGGTGCCCGCCGTCTGCGAGACTTCCACGAGACGGTTGGCGTTCGAGCTGTTGGCGGCGCCGATCACCAGCAAGACGTCCACGTCGCTCGCGAGCCGCTTCACGGCGGCCTGGCGGTTCTGGGTGGCATAGCAGATGTCGTTGCGGGAGGGCCCCACGATCTTGGGGAACTTCCGGCGCAGCGCCTCGATGACGTCGCGGGTGTCGTCCACGGACAGCGTGGTTTGCGTGAGATACGCGATCTTTTCGGGATTGGGGACCTTGAGGATGTCGACTTCGGCCACGTTGGCGATGACGTGGATGCGATCGGGCGCTTCTCCCAGCGTGCCGATGACCTCGTCGTGATCCTCGTGGCCGATGAGGACGATGGAGTAATCCTCGCGCGCGTAGCGAATCGCCTCCAGGTGGACCTTGGTGACGAGGGGACAGGTGGCGTCGATCACGCGGAGGCCGCGACTCTTCGCCTCGTCGCGCACGGCGGGCGAGATGCCGTGGGCGCTGAAGATCACGGTGGCGTCGTCGGGCACCTCGTGGAGCTCGTCCACGAAGATGGCGCCCTTGGCGCGGAGCGATTCCACCACGTGGCGGTTGTGGACGATCTCGCGGCGCACGTATACGGGAGGCGGACACACCTCCAGCGCCAGCTCCACGATGTCGATGGCGCGCTCGACCCCCGCGCAGAAGCCGCGGGGACCGGCGAGGAGGATCTCGGCGATGTCGGAGCGCTCGTTCATGGTCGTACGTTCATCGGAAGAAGTAGGAAAAGCCTACCACGCCCGTCTGCGATTCGAAGCCGCGATTCGGATCACTCGTGTGACCGTTGGAGACGTGCTGGTAACGGTAGCCGGCGTAGACGGCGGCGCGATCGGTGACGAACACGGAGATCCCGGCGCCGCCGAAGATCAGAAAGGTGAACGACGATCGGATCTCGGGAA
The DNA here is from genome assembly GCA_036506275.1 of Candidatus Methylomirabilota bacterium. Taxonomy (GTDB): domain Bacteria; phylum Methylomirabilota; class Methylomirabilia; order Rokubacteriales; family CSP1-6; genus DASXSB01. The sequence goes on from DASXSB010000070.1 coordinate 13,358, forward strand.
CGCTCAGATCCGTGCCCCCGGCCGCGGCCGCCGCCTCGACGTAGGGCACCACCCGGCCGAGGCCGAGGAAGTGATACCGGCCCACGACGGTGAGGCCGGCGAAGAAGGCGGGCGTGGGATCCGTGTACCGCTGGAAGAACGGCTCCAGCCCGATCTCGATGGCGCCGCGCAGGGGGCCACTTCCGATCGGCTCGAAGGGCACGAGGCCGAGGCGCGTCCCCACGTTCCAGAAGCGCAGCCCCGACTCGAAATCGTCGAGGAGGTTGTCCTGCGCACCGTAGCCGCCCTCGAGCGAGAAGATCAGCGCGCCCTTGTGGAAGACCGCTTCCGCCTCGAAGGCGGAGGCGGGAGCGGCCAGACCGAGACACACGACGAGATTGGCGACGTACGCGCGCAATGGCGTCACGGCTCGATCAGCACCTTCAGCGCCTGGCCGCGCGCCATGAGGTCGAGCGCGGCCGGCACCTCGGGCAGTCCCATGCGATGGGTGAGGAGACGGTCCGGGACGAGCGTCTCCGATTCGAGGAGCTCCACGGCGCGCCGGATGACCTCGGGCGTGTGGTGGAACGTCCCCAGGAGCGCGAGCTCTTCGTAGTGAACGCGGCGCGTGTCGAGCGGAATGGTGGTGCCGGGCGCGCAGCCGCCGAAGAAGAGCACGGTCCCACCGCGCGCCGCCGCCGCCACCGCCGCCTCCCAGGCTTCCGGCCGCCCGGTGGCGTCCACGGTGACCTCGGCCCCTCGCCCGGCGGTGACCGCGCGCGCGGCGCCGGCCACGTCCGCGCTCGCCCCCACGTCGATGCACTCGGCGATGCCGAGTGCGCGCACGCGCTCGAAGCGCCAGCCCGCCTTGCCGACGACGATCACGCGCGCCTTGCGCGCCGCCGCCACCATGGCGAGCAGGCAGCCGAGAGGTCCGTGGCCGAATACCACCACCGTGTGGCCGCTCTCCACGCGCGCGCGCTCGATGCCGAGGAGCGCGCACGCGAGCGGCTCCGCGAACGCCGCCCGCGCGGCCGGGATCGCGCCCGTGAGAGGAACGACGTTGCGCGCCACCAGCCGCGGTGGCAGCGCGATGAATTCGCCGTAGGCGCCGTTCACGAACAGGAGATCCTCGCAGAGGTTGGCGCGGCCGCCGAGGCAGGATGGACACTCCCCGCACGGGGCGGAGTTCGCGGGCACCACCCGGTCGCCCTCGCGCAGGCGTGTGACGCCGCGGCCGACCGCGCTCACCGTTCCCGCCAGCTCGTGGCCGAACACGGTCGGCACGCGCGGAATCATGACGGGATGACCGCGCCGCAGCGTCTTCACGTCCGTCCCGCACGTGAGGGCAGCGTCGATCCGGACCACGATCTCGCCGGGAGCGGGGGTCGGCACCGGAAGCTCTTCCTGACGGAGATCGCCGGGACCGTGGAAGACGAGCGCCCTCATGGCGTCACGTATACCTTGAGCGCCTCCCGGCGGCGGGTGAGCTCGACGCCCTCCCCCAGCCGCGCGAGCGGGAGGCAATGGGTGACGAGATCGTGCACGATCACGGCGCCGCCCGTGACCAGCTCGAACGCCGCGCGCAATTCCGCCGGCGACGACGAATAGGTGGCCAGCAGCGTGAGCTCCCGGGCATAGAGCGCATCGAGGCCGAGCGGGAGGGTCCCGCCGCCACCTGCGAAGTAGTGGATGGTGCCGCCGTCGCGCACCACGTCGACCGCCCACGGGAGGACGGCGGCGCCGCCGCCCGTGATCACGATCTGGTCGGCGCCGCGGCCGTCGGTGAGCTCGCGCGCGGCGGCCGCCGCCATCGGTCCCGGCCCCGCCACCTCGGCGCCGAATCGCTTGGCGAGCTCCGCGCGCGACTCCAGAGGATCCGTGCCTACCACGACCGCGCCCGCCCGACGCAGGAGCTGCACGAAGAGGCAGCCGATGGAGCCGAGCCCCACCACCACCGCCGTGTCGCCGCGCCCGACGGGCGCGCGCGCGAGCGCGCGCAGGCAGCAGGCCAGCGGCTCCACGAAGATGGCGGCGGTGTCGCCGACGCCGTCGGGGAGGCGGAAGGTCGCGTGCGCCGCGTTGACGGCGGGGACGCGCACCAGCTCGGCGAAGCCCCCGGGGTCGAGGTTGCTCGTCTTGAAGGCGCGACACATCGAGGCGCTCCCGCGCGCGCAGTAGTGACAGCGTCCGCACGGCACGTGGTGGGCAGTCACCACACGGTCCCCGATCGCGAAGGGAGCGCCGGTGCCGGCGGCGACGACGTCGCCCACCACTTCATGGCCGAAGACCGCGGGCGCGCGCGTGGCCGGGCTCGTGATCTTCGCGATGTCCGACCCGCACAGACCGCAGCCGCGCACGCGCACGAGCAGCTCGCCGTCGCCGATGGCCGGCGTCGGCCACTCCTCGTCGACGACGCGGCCGACGCCGCGGAACACCGCCGCCCTCACGCGGGCACCCCCGCCCCCGTCACGCGGCCGGGCCATCGCGCCCGCATCCAGCACCCGACGGCGATGGCCGCCTTGCGCCGGGCGGGCAGCGTGATGCGCTCCTCGAACACCCGGAACCGGCGCGCCTCGATCTCGTCGAGAAGGGCGCGATAGATGCGGCCCATGATCTCCGCCGCCACCAGCGAGCGCGCGTCGGCCACGGGGAAGGCGGCGCGCGCGGCCGCGTAGAAGCGCCGCGCCTCCGCCGCCTGCCGCTCCATGAGGCGGACGAAGGCGTCGCCGTAGCGGCCGGCGCGCAGATCGTCGCCGGTGACGCCGAAGGCGCGCAGATGCTCCTGGGGCACGTAGACGCGGCCCACCCGCGCGTCGGCGCCGACGTCGCGGATGATGTTCGTGAGCTGGAGGGCCATCCCGAGATTGACCGCGTACTCGCGCGCGCGCGCGTCCGTGTAGCCGAAGATCTCGATCGCGCACAGTCCGACCGCGGAGGCGACGCGATAGCAGTAGGGATGGAGATCGGCGGCCGTCTCGTACGTCGTGTGGTCGAGGTCCATCTCCACGCCGTCGATGATCGCCTCCAGCGCCTCCCGTGGCAGCCGGTACGCGCGCACGGCGTCGGCGAGGCGGCGCGCGATGGGGTGCTCGGGCGGGGTGGCGCCCTCGTAGCAGCGCGCGACGTCCGCGCGCCAGCGCGCGAGGGCACGGCGCTGGGCCGCCACGTCCTCACCGCGCTCGGCGCCGAGATCGGCGATGTCGTCGACAGTGCGACAGAACGCGTAGACGGCGTAGAGCGCCTGCCGCCGCCGCCGCGGGAGAGCGAGGAAGCCGTAGTAGAAGTTCGAGCGGCTCCGACGCGTGAGGCGGGCGGCGAGGTCGGTCGTGCTCATGCGCGGGACACGGCGCTAAGGTCGAGCGCGCTCATGCGGGCACGCGCGCGCCGGCCGGCAGCCGGGCATAGCCGTGCGCGCAGAACCAGTCGGCGGCGTCGCGCAGCGCCACCGCCGCGTCCGTTTGCGGCAGTCCCAGCTCGCGCACCGCCTTCGCGGGGGAAAAGTACATGCGCTTGCGGGCCATGCGCACGGCGGTGAGCGGCACCTTCGGCACCCCGCCCGTCACCCGCGCCGCCGCTTCCAGGCAGAGCGCGCCGCACCAGGCGACGGCGTACGGCACGCGCAGTCGCGGGGGCCGGCGTCCCGTGTAGCGCGCGAGGAGGACGCCGATGTCGGCGAGCGAGAGGTTGGCGTGGCCGAGGATGTATTTCTCTCCCGTTCGTCCCTTCGCCGCCGCCAGCAGATGTCCGCGCGCCACGTCGCGGACGTGCACGATGTTGAGGCCGGTATCGAGCGTCGCGAACATCTTGCCGTTGAGGAAATCGACGACCATCTGCCCCGTCGGGGTCGGCTTCACGTCCCACGGCCCCACCGGCGCCGACGGGTTCACGATCACGACGGGCGCGCCTTTCGCGGCCAGCTCCAGCGCGGCCTGCTCGGCGAGGAACTTGGAACGCTTGTAGGGCCCCACCATGTCGGCGAGCGACACCGGCGTCATTTCCGTGCCGGGAGTGCCGTCTTTCGGAATGCCGAGGGCGCCCACGGTGGAGGTGTAGACGATGCGCGCGACCCCCGCCTGCGCCGCCGTTTCCAGCACGGCGCGGGTGCCGTCGACGTTGGCGCGGTAGAGGACGGAAGGATCGGGCGCCCACAGACGATAGTCGGCGGCGACGTGGAACACGGTGCGCACGCCCGCCACCGCGCGGCCGAGGGACGCGTGATCGAGGAGATCGCCCTCGCAGATCTCGACGGCGAGCCCGGCGAGCGCGCGGCGGTCGCCCGCCGGCCGCGCGAGCACGCGCACGGTGGCGCCGTCGTGGAGGAGCTCGCGGACGACGTTGGCGCCGACGAAGCCGGTGCCGCCCGTGACCAGGCAATCCGGCATCTCACGGCCTCCGGGCGACGGCGGCGAGGACGGCGGCGACGCCGTCGAGGGCGGCGTTGGTGGCGTGGCGCAGCGCGAGCGCGTCCGGCAGCGCGCGCGGCCGCGCGAGGGCGACGCGGAGCGCGCGCGCGGTACGGATTCCCCCGTCGGCGCCGACCACGGACGCGAGATCCTCGGGGATGCCGGCTTCGGCGGTGTCGGCGACGCCGCGCACGACGGCGGCGGGGGTCCCCCGCTCGGCGGCCCAGCTCAGGATGGCCGCCGATTCCATGTCGACGGCAACGGCACCGGTCTCCAGCCACAGACGCGCCTTCAGCGCCGCCGTCGTCACTGGCTCCGCGACGCTCAGCAAGACGCCCGCCGCCGCGCGCGCGGCGAGGGGTGCGGTGCCACGCTCCGCGCCCGCGCGCTCGCGCACGCGAGCCGGCACCACGACGTCGCCCTCCGCGAGGTGAGGAGCGAGCGCGCCGCAGGTGCCGGCGGAAATGACGAGGCTGGGACTGCCGTCGACGCGGGCCGCCAGGTGAGAAGCGCCGAGCCCGACCGCGACCACCTCGAGCACACCGGCGCGAAAGTGCGGCCACGCACGGCCGGGCACGGGTGCCAGCCCGAGCCGGCGCGCGAGTCCGCGCGCCTCGAGCTCGATGGCGGCGCAGACGACGACGCGCGTCACGCGCCGGAGCCGGACTCCGCCGCTTTTGTCGCCGCCCGGCGCCGGAGCCACGCCGCGTAGGAGTTGCCGGCGGCGGTGTCCTTGCCCGTGAAGCGGATGGTGCGGATGTCCCCGTAGCGGATGCGGTGAGGACCACCGCCCGCGTGATCGAACATCTGGACGAAGGGCTCGGCGGCGTCGGCGTCGCGGTTGAAGAGATAACCCACCAGCTCGCTGCCGTCGGCGCGCACCACCGTCACGTCGCCGCGATAATCGAAGGCGCGCTCGACGACTTCCGCGAGCGAGGCGTCTTCGCCCATCTGCGGCTGCCAGCCCTCGAGGCTCGTTTCCTCCGTGCTCACAGCTTCCCCGTGACGGTGCTGAGGACGGTGTCGCGGAGCCCGCGCCACGAGCCGAACGTGTGATCGACGGCGGTGGCCTCGTAGCCGCAGTGGACCATGCAGTCGCGACACTTGTCGTTCCCGCTGCGCCGCCCGTAGCGCTCCCAGCGCGTGTCGTCGATGAGCTCCTGGAACGTCTGCGCGTAACCTTCCTGGAGGAGGTAGCAGGGGCGCTGCCAGCCGAAGACGTTGTAGGTGGGATTTCCCCACGGCGTGCACTCGAAGTCCTTCTTGCCCATCAGGAACTGAAGGAACAGCGGCGACTGGTTGAAGCGCCACCGCTTCTTCGCGTCCGTCAGCATGGCCGTGAAGAGGTCGTGGGCGCGGCGGCGACGAAGGAAGTGCTCCTGGTCGGGCGCCTTCGCGTAGCTGTAGCCCGGGGAGACCATCATCCCTTCCACGCCGAGATCCATCATGGCGTCGAAGAATTGCCGCACGCGGGCGGCGTCGGCGCCGTCGAAGAGGGTCGTGTTGGTGGTGACACGGAAGCCGCGGCGGAGCGCTTCCCGGATCCCCTCCACCGCGTCGTCGTAGACGCCCTCGCGGCAGACGGCCTCATCGTGCTCTTCCCGCAGGCCGTCCATGTGCACGCTGAAGGAGAGGTACTTCGACGGCGTGAAGAGATTCGCCTCCAGCTTCTCTTTGAGCAATATCGCGTTCGTGCACAGGTAGACGTACTTCTTGCGCGCGACGAGCGCCTGCACCAGCTCCCCGATCTGCGGGTACATGAGCGGCTCGCCGCCGGGGATGGAAACCAGGGGCGCTCCGCACTCGTCCACCGCGTGCAGGCACTGCTCGACAGTGAGGTGGCGGCGCAAGATGTGGGCGGGGTACTGGATCTTGCCGCACCCGGCACAGGCGAGGTTGCAGCGGAAGAGCGGCTCCAGCATGAGGACGAGGGGATACCGCTTCTTGCCTCGGAGCTTCTGGGTCACCACGTAGCGGCCGACGGTCCACATCTGCGAGAGGGGGACGCTCATGCGCTCTGGATCTCTCCTGTCGCAAGGTCTCGTTGGGGCTCACCGCTTCGCGTGAGACTGCGCAGTGCGACGGCGGCGGCGGCGTGGAGCGTCAGGCCCATCCCGAACAGCGGCCATTCGCCGATCCACGCGGTCATGATCAGGTTGAACGCCGACACCGCGTAGTATAACGCCACCCCCCACGCGGGCCGACCGGAAGCCGCGGCGTCGGCAGGGTTCCCGCGCGCGGCCGCTACCATTAAATAGGTCCCCACGCCAGCGGTCCCCACCACCACCCACCCGAGGAAATTGGAGAGCGGCACCCCGAAGTAGGCGCCGCCCTCCGGATAGAAGAAGACCCGACCGAGGAACCAGCGGTCGCCGCGGACGGCGAGAGGATCGATGACGACGTCGAGCAACATCATGAGCACGCCGGACGTGAGGGCGATGGTGGCGTCGGAGACGCCGCGGCCGGCGAGAACACGGCGGGCCAGCGAGAAGGCGGCATACGCGAGAAACGTGAACGAGAGCGAGTCCATGAACGGCACGTCGGCGAGGTAGAGCTCGCGGCCGTGGGTCAGTCCGGTGTAGTGATAGAGCCCGAACGGCACGCCCGTCCGCGTGGAGGAAAACTCCGCCGCCCATGCCAGCGGCCACACCACGGCCGCGAAGAGGGCCGTGCGTCGAGGGCCGATATCTCGCAGTCCCGCGCCGACGAAGGCGGCGACGAACAGGAAGACGTACGGGCGGAGCGCGAGCGTGCTGATCACCAGTTCCATTTTTCGTAGGCGATGCCGCATGTTACCATCACCACCTGTGACAGGCCTCGATTCCGCGATCGCGCGCGCGCAGGCGCATCTGCTTTCCGTGCAGCAACCGGACGGTCACTGGGTGGGCGAGCTCGAGGCCGATACCACCATCAGTTCCGAATATCTGCTCTTCTGTCACCTCATCGACCGCGTCAACAAGGACCGCGAGCGGCGCATCGTCAACTACCTCCGGCGCCGCCAGATGCCGGACGGCGGGTTCAACCTGTTCGAGGCCGGGCCCGTCAACCTGTCCGCCACCATCAAGGCGTACTTCGCCATGAAGCTGGCCGGGGTGAGCGTGGACGATCCCGCCCTCGTGCGGGCGCGTGAACGCATCCTCGCCATGGGCGGGCCCCCGCGGGCCAACGTCTTCACGAAGATCCAGCTCGCGCTGTTCGGCGAATACGACTGGAACGGCGTTCCCGCGATGCCGGTCGAGATCATGCTGCTGCGGCGGCCCGCCTTCCTCTTCAACCTGTACGAGATCTCGTACTGGTCGCGCACGGTGATCGTGCCGCTCCTCGTCCTCCTCGACCGCAAGCCCGTGAAGTGGCTACCCGCGGAGCAGAGCCTCGACGAGCTGTGGCCGACTCCCCGCGAGCAGGCGAGCCTCCGGTTTCCACGCTCGCCGCAGCCCTTCGAGTGGCGCGCGCTCTTCTGGAAGAACTTCTTCATCGCCGTCGACGACGGCCTCAAGATCTGGGAGCGCTTCTCGCCCCGCCCGTTCCGCAAGCGCGCCGTCGAGCAGGCGCGCCTCTGGCTCGAGGAGCGCCTCGCCGTCCCCGGCGGCCTGGGCGGGATCTTCCCCGCCATCGTGAACTCCGTGCTGGCCCTGCGCGTGCTCGGCTACGCGGAAGACCATCCGCTCGTGCTCGGCCAGATCAAGGAGATCGAGGCGCTCGCGGTGGACGACGCCGACGAGCTGCACTATCAGCCGTGCCCGTCGCCGGTGTGGGACACCTCCCTCGCCGTGAACGCGCTCATCGAGAGCGACCTCCCGGCCGACCACCCCGCGCTGCTGCGCGCCTGCGAGTGGATGCTCGAGCGCCAGGTTCTCGTCCCCGGCGACTGGCAGGTGAAACGGCCGCACGTGGAGCCGGGCGGGTGGGCGTTCCAGTACGGCAACGACTTCTATCCCGATCTCGACGACACCGCGGTGGTGGTGATGGCCCTCGAGAAAGTGAAGGGCCTCGACGCCGACCGCGCCCGCCTCGCCAAGGAGCGCGGGACGGGGTGGTTTCTCGGCATGCAGGGACGCGACGGCGGGTGGGCGTCGTTCGATACCGACAACGATCGCCTCTACCTGAACAACATTCCCTTCGCGGACCACGGCGCGCTGCTCGATCCGTCCACGGAGGACCTCACCGGACGCGGGCTCGAGCTGCTCGGAACGCTCGGACACGGTGCCGACTTCGAGCCCGCGCACCGCGCGATCCAGTTCGTGCGCGCGCGGCAGCGGCACGATGGTCCCTGGTACGGACGCTGGGGCGTCAACTACATCTACGGCACGTGGTCGGTGCTGCGCGGGCTCCGCGCCGTCGGCGAGGATCCGCGCCAGGAATACATCCGGCGCGCGGTGCGGTGGCTCGCCCGGCGCCAGAACGCCGACGGCGGCTGGGGCGAGACGTGCGAGAGCTACGACCGGCCGGAGCTGGCCGGCATCGGCGAGTCGATCCCGAGCCAGACGGCGTGGGCGCTCCTGGCGTTGCTGGCCGCCGGCGCCACCGGGCCCACGGTCGAGCGCGGGATCGACTATCTGTTGCGGACACAGAAGCCCGACGGCGGCTGGGACGACGCGTTGTGGAACGGCACGGGATTCCCGCGCGTCTTCTTCTTGAAGTACCACCTCTACGCGAAGTACTTCCCGCTCTGGGCGTTGGGGGTGTATCGCCGCTCCCGGTCATGAGCGGCGGGGCGCTACCCGCTCCGCTGCGCCCCTTCGACGCGGTGGGTGGGGGAACGCTCGGTCTCCTCGCGTCGCTCGGGCGCTTCACCACCTTCTTCGCGGAAGCGCTGGCGACGCTCCTCACACCCCCCTTCAAGCTGCGCGCATTCGTCGACCGTGTTCACTACATCGGCTTCCGGTCGCTCCTGATCATCATCCTCACCGGCGCCTTCACGGGCATGGTGCTCGGTCTCCAGATCTTCCTCACGCTCTCCCGCTTCGGCTCCGAGGCCTTTCTCGGCCCCGCGGTGGCGCTGTCGCTCATCCGCGAGCTGGGGCCGGTGCTGGCGGCCCTCATGATCACGGGACGGGCCGGCTCCGCCCTCACGGCCGAGATCGGGATCATGCGCATCACGGAGCAGATCGACGCCCTCACCGTGATGGCGCTGAGCCCGCTCCGCTATCTGGTCACGCCGTCGATCCTGGCCGGGGTCGTGACGTTCCCGCTCATGACCGCGCTCTTCGACGTTGTCGGCATCTTCGGCGGTTACCTGGTCGGGGTCGAGCTGCTCGGGCTCTCGCGCGGGACCTATTTCGGTGAGATGCAGACGCTGGTCCGGTTCAACGACGTCATGACCGGCTTCTGGAAATCGATCGCGTTTGGCGTCGTGGTGACGTGGGTCTGCACCTACAAGGGATTCCACGTGGGACACGGGGCGGAGGGCGTGGCGCGCGCCACCACGCAGGCGGTCGTGCTCTCCTCCGTCCTCATCCTCGTGTGGGACTACTTCATGGGGACCGTTCTGCCGTGATCGAGGTGAAAGGGCTGCGCAAGGCATTCGGGGCCCAACCCGTCCTGCGCGGGGTCGATCTCGAGGTGCCCACGGGCACGATCACGATCATCATCGGCCGCAGCGGGGGCGGCAAGTCGGTGCTCCTCAAGCATTTGATCGGTCTCCTCCGTCCCGACGCGGGCCGGGTGCTGGTGGACGGCGTCGAGGTCACCCGGCTGCGCGGGCGCGCCCTCGATGCCGTGCGCGAGCGATACGGCGTCGTGTTCCAGGGCGGCGCCCTCTTCGATTCGATGACGTGCGGGGGAAACGTGGCCTTCCCACTCCGCGAGAAGAAGCGCATCAGCGCCGACGAGGTCACGCGGCGAGTGGAGGAGTCGCTCGCGCAGGTCGGACTGGCCGGGGTCAGCCGCAAGTATCCGGCCGAGATCTCGGGAGGCATGCGCAAGCGCGTCGCCATCGCGCGCGCGCTCGTGACGGAACCGGAGATCGTCTTCTTCGACGAGCCCACCACTGGCCTCGATCCCGTGCTCGTGAACGCCATCCACTCCGTCATCACCGACCTGCACAAGAAGTTTCGTTTCACGGCGGTGATGGTCAGCCACGAGATCCCGGAGATCTTTCGCATCGCGGATCGGGTGGCGATGCTGCACGACGGCCGTATCGTGGCCGTAGGCGCCCCCGAGGACATCCAGACCTCGACGAACCCCGTGGTCGCCCGGTTCATCCGCGGCGAGCCCGACGAGAGCGCGTGACGGGCGCGCCGAGAGAGGGAGGCGGAACGCGACATGGAACGGACGAAAATCAACGTGGCGGTCGGCATCTTCGTCGTGCTCGGGATCCTCGCCCTCGGGTATCTCTCGATCAAGCTCGGCCGCGTCTCGCTCTTCGGTAGCCGCGGCTACGAGGTCTCCGTCGACTTCCCGTCCATCGGCGGCCTCAAAGCGGGCTCGAGCGTGGAGATCGCCGGTGTCGACGTGGGCGAGGTGGAGAGGATCGGGCTCGTGGATTACCAGGCGCGCGTGGTCCTTCGCATCAACACCGACGTCAAGCTGCAGGAGGACTCGATCGCGTCCATCAAGACCAAGGGCCTCATCGGGGAGAAGTACATCCGCATCAGCCCCGGCGGTTCCGACAAGGTGATCCCTCCCGGCGGCAAGCTGCGCGAGGTGGAAGCGCCGGTGGACTTCGAGGAGCTGCTCTCGAAGTACATCTTCGGCAAGGTCTAGCCGTGTCGTGACGGGCGCCGAGCTCACCGCTGTCCTCGACGCGCACGGCTTCGACTTCTACACGGGCGTGCCCTGCTCGCTGATCGAGGATCTCATCGCCACCCTCGCCGGCCGCGCGCGACCGCCCTATGTGGCCGCCGTGCGCGAGGACGCCGCCGTCGGGCTCGCGGGCGGGGCGTGGTTCGGCGGACGGACGCCGGTCGTCCTCCTTCAGAATTCCGGCCTCGGGACCAGCCTCAACGCGCTCGCCTCGTTCACGCTGATGTACGGGCTGCCCGTGCTCCTCATCGTGACGTGGCGGGGCTACCGGGGCAGCGACGCCCCCGAGCACATCCTCACCGGCGCGATCACGGAGCCGCTCCTCCAGCTCCTCGGCATCCCGCATCGCGTTCTGACCGCCGACACCGCTTCCACCGCGATCGCCTGGGCCCGCCACGAGATGGACGCGCGCGCCGCCCCCGTCGCCCTCCTCGTCCCCCCCGGCCTCGTCGTCGCCGCCGACCCCGCCTCCGATTCCCCGTCCGCGCGAGCGCAGCGAAGCGCCGGATCGAATGCGTACGCCGATTCCCCGTCCGCGCGAGCGCAGCGAAGCGCCCGATCGAATACCGAAACAAATCGGCAAGAGCAACGCAGCCACCCCGCGCCTGTCTCAGCCCACCCACGCCTGGAGCCGGCCCCGCCGTCCCCGCTACAAACGATCGTTTCAGGGCCCACGCGGCTGGCGCCCCGGATTTCACGCCTGAGCGCCCTCCGCGTGGCCCTGAAACAGCTCGGGGACGAGCCCGTCGTCCACGCCAACGGCTACATTTGCCGGGAGTCGTTCTCGATCGACGATCGCGCCCGGAACTTTTACATGATCGGGTCCATGGGCCTTGCTTCCGCCATCGGTCTCGGCCTCGGCCTCGCGCAACCGGCGCGTCGCGTCGTCGTCCTCGACGGAGACGGCAACCTCTTGATGAACCTCGGCACCCTCGCGATGATCGGCGGCCTCAAGCCCGCCAATCTCGTGCACGTGGTGTTCGACAACGAGGTCTACGGCTCCACCGGCAACCAGCCCTCACCGTCGCGTGACGTGCGCCTCGATGCCCTCGCCGCCGCTGCCGGCTACCGCACCAGCGCCGCCGTGGCGGACGAGGACGCGATCGCGGGCGCGGTGGCGGGCGCGCTCGCGGGCGACGGCCCCCACTTCGTGCTCGTGAAGGTGACGGCGGAAGAGGCAGTGGTGCCGCGCATCCCGCACACGCCGGCGCAGATGCGTGATCGCTTCCGCGCCAGCCTCCACACGAGATGACGCCGCGACCGCACGCCCACGACCGCCTCGCGTCGCCCGTCCCCGACCCCCGTGCTACACTGACGCCACTTTCATGCCACTGATCCACGCCGGCTCGCGCGCACCGCATGCCGGCCCACCTCGGCCAAGGAGGCACTCGTGAACTCCGTTCGCGTCGCCATCGTCGGCGTCGGAAACTGCGCATCGTCCCTCGTGCAGGGAGTGCAGTACTACCGGAACGCCGGGGACGGCGACTTCATCCCCGGTCTCATGCACCCCCGGCTCGGCGGCTATCACGTGGGCGACATCGAGTTCTCCGCCGCCTTCGACATCGACGAGCGCAAGGTGGGCAAGGACCTCGGGGAAGCGATCTTCGAGGCGCCGAACAACACCGTGAAGTTCGCGGAGGTGCCACACCTCGGGGTGCCCGTCCATCGCGGGATGACCCACGACGGCCTCGGCACCTACCTGTCGCAGATGATCCGGAAGGCGCCCGGGTCCACCGCCGACATTCGTGGAATCCTTCGCGACACGGAGACCCAGATCGTCGTCAACTTCCTGCCCGTCGGCAGCGAGATGGCGACCAAGTGGTACGTGGAGCAGGTCCTCGACGCCGGCTGCGCCTTCGTGAACTGCATCCCCGTCTTCATCGCGCGCGAAACGTACTGGCGCCGGCGCTTCGAGGAGCGCGGGTTACCGATCGTGGGCGACGACGTCAAATCGCAGGTGGGCGCCACCATCGTGCACCGCGTGCTCACCCGCCTCTTCATGGACCGGGGCGTGCGCCTCGACCGCACGAGCCAGCTCAACTTCGGCGGCAACACGGACTTCTACAACATGCTGGAGCGCGATCGCCTCGTCTCCAAGAAGATCTCCAAGACGGACGCCGTGCGCTCGCAGCTCAGTCACGAGCTCGCCGGCGACGCCGTCCACATCGGTCCGAGCGACTACGTGCCGTGGCTGGCCGACCGCAAGTGGGCACACATCCGCCTCGAGGGTCGCGGGTTCGGTGATCAGCCCATCAACGTCGAGCTGAAGCTCGAGGTGTGGGACTCGCCGAACTCCGCGGGCGTCGTCATCGATGCCATCCGATGCTGTCGCATCGCGCTCGATCGAGGACTCAAGGGCGCGCTCCTGGCGCCGTCCGCCTATCTGATGAAATCACCGCCGGAGCAGTGGGCGGATGACGCCGCCCGCGGCCGTCTCGAGCGGTTCATCGCCGGCGAAGAGTAGTTGGCGCGGGGATCACGGACCGGTCGTCTCCTTCGCCGCCTGGTGCGCGTGGCGTGCGCGCGCCCGGTCGTCACCGTTCTTCTCGCCTGTCTCCTCGCCGTCGTGTCCGTGCTGTACGCGCTCCACACGCTCACGCTGCGGACGTCCACGCGGAGTCTCCTGCCCCAGAACGAGCGCTTCGTGCAACGCTACGCGGATCTCGACCGCGAGTTCGGGGAGCTCGACGATCTCGCCATCGTGGTGGAAGCGCCCGACCCCTCGGAAGCGAAGGCCTACGCCACGCGCCTCGTGCAGGAGCTCCGGCGCCAGAAAGTTCCGCTGCGGCGGATCGCGTACCGGGTCGATCCCAAGCAGTTCGAGGGGCGCGCTCTCCTCTACCTCTCCACGGAGCGGCTCAAGGACATTCGCGACAAGATCTTCGACTACCAGGAGTTCATGGAGGCCTTCGCGGGCCGCCCCACGCTGGATCAGCTCGCGTCCGGCGTCGCCACCCAGGTCGCGGCCGGCTTCGTCACCGGCTTCTTCGACCTCGGATTACAAGACAATAAGGCCGTCCTCGATCTCAAATTCGTCCAGGACCTGATCGCCCAGATCTCGGAGCGGCTCGACCGCCCCGCCCCCTACCGCTCGCCGTGGTCGACGCTCTTCGCGGTGGGGGACGTGGACGAGGCGAGCGCCGGCTACTTCCTCTCCGACGACGAGCGGCTGCTCTTCATCCTCGCCGACCCCGAAAGCAGGAGCGGCAGCTTCACCGGCGAGAAAGAGGCGATCGAGGGCGTGCGCGCGGTGGTCCGGTCCCTCGAGCCCGACTTCCCGCGCGTGAACGTGGGCGTGACCGGCAAGCCGGCCCTCGCCAACGACGAGATGACGGCCGCCTTCCGCGACAGCGAGCGCGCCACCGTGGTCGCCTTCATCCTCACCATGGGCCTCTTGCTGCTCGCCTTCCTGCGCGTGGGCAAGCCGTTCGTCATGCTGGCCATCCTCGCCCTCAGCCTCTGCTGGTCGATCGGGCTCGCCACCCTCGCCATCGGCCACCTGTCGCTGTTCTCCGTCATGTTCATCTCGATCGTGATCGGGATCGGCATCGACTACGGTGTCTACTACCTCTTCCGGTACGAGGAAGAGCTGTTCCTCGGTCGCAACCTCAAGGAAGCCATCGAGATCACGGCCGCGCGGAGCGGGCCCGGCATGCTGCTGGGAGCGGTAACGGCCGCCGGGACCTTCTACGTGCTGATGCTCACGGACTTCCGCGGATTACAGGAACTCGGGTTCATCGCGGGCAGCTCGATCCTGCTCTCCTGGCTGGCCATGATCACGGTGTTCCCGGCCGCCCTCGTCATCATCGACCGCCGGCACGCCGACCGTCCCGCGGGGACGATCCCGCGCGCGATGGCGCTCGAGAGCACGCGAATGCCGCTCCTGGATCAGCTCTCGCGCCACCCCAAGACCATTCTCATCCTCGCCGGCGTCGCGACGCTGCTTTCGCTGTACGGGCTGCGGTGGGTGAACTTCGATTACAACCTGCTCAACCTCCAGGCGGAAGGGACCGAGTCGGTGACGTGGGAGCGCAAGGTCATCGCCACCGCCGGACGCTCGGGTTTCGCCGCCCTCTCCACCGCCGACTCCCTGGAGGAGCTCCGGCGCAAGCAGGCCGCGTTCGCGAAGCTTCCCACCGTCTCCGAGGTCGATTCCGCGCTCCTGCTCATCCCCGACAACCAGGAGGAGAAGCAGAAGATCATCGCCGACTTCGCGCCGCTGGTGGCGCCCGTGCGCGTGGGCCGGCCGGTTCCCGTCGATCTCGAGCGGCTCATCGGCCCCTTCGCGACGCTCAAGCGGCGGCTCGACATCGCGGCCAACGAAGCGCCCCCCGGCGACGTCCGGCGCAAGCTGCGGGGGGTCACGGCGGACATCGACGCGCTCCTCACCAAGCTGCGCCGCGCCGATCCCGACGCGGCGGAGCCGGTGCTGACGCTCCTCCAGCAGCAGATGTATCGGGACTTCGTGCGGAACTTCCAGCGGCTCCAGGCCAACGCGAACCCGCGCCCCATCGGGCTCGAGTCGGTGCCGCCCGAGCTGCGACGCAAGTTCATCAGCGACCAGGGTCGCTTCCTGCTCCAGATCCATCCTCGCGTCGACATCTGGGAGCGAACCGCCGCCCAGCGCTTCGTGGACGAGCTGCGCAGCGTCGATCATGACGTGACGGGCACGCCCGTCATCACCCACGAGGCGATTCGCCTCATGGAGCGCGCCTACAAGCAAGGCACCCTGTACGCGATCATCCTCGTGGGCGGCGTCACCTTCATCATGCTGCGCCGCGTGCGGCTGTCGCTCCTCGCGCTGCTGCCCCTCGCGCTCGGGCTCCTGTGGACGGTGGGGCTGATGTACGTCTTCGGCCTCAGCTTCAACATGGGCAACGTCTTCGGGCTGCCGCTCATCCTGGGCGCGGCCGCCGAGTACGGACTGAACGTGGTGATGCGCTACATCGAGGGACGCGACGTGGGTGGGCCGCTCATCGCGCGCAGCACCGTGATGGCGGTGCTCGTGAGCGGCCTCACCACCATGGTCGGGTTCGGGAGCCTCATGCTCGCCGCTCACCGCGGCATCTTCGGCCTCGGCCTCCTCCTCACGATCGGGAGCGCGAGCAGCCTCATCGCCTCCCTCATCGTGCTGCCGGTGCTGCTGCGTCTCCTCCCCCGTCGCCAGCGTCCGGGGATCACGGCCGTTCCCGCCGCCGCCACCCCCGCCGAGGCGCACGCGACCTAGACGGCGGACGCCGGCGGGGTCGCCAGCTCACCTCGCAGGACCGTCACCGCCTGGCCACCGAGCCGGACGCGATCGCCGTCCACCTCCGTCTGCACGACGCCACCGCGGGCGGAGGCCTGGTAACCCCGTAAGCCGTCGCGGCCGAGACGGGCGCGCCAGAAGCCGGCCAGGCAGCAGTGCGCGGAGCCCGTCACCGCGTCCTCGTCGATGCCGACGGCAGGCGCGAAGAACCGCGACACGAAATCGTAGTCCGGATCGGCCGCCGCGCTCGTCACGATCACGCCGCGCGTGGGCACGACGCGCAGCCGCGCGAAGTCCGGCCGCGTACGGCGCAGCGTGGCTTCGTCATCGACCTCGACGAGATAGTCGAGACGGTTCCGTCCCACGTACTTCGGCGTCACGCCGAGGGCGCGGACCAGGTCCGGTGGCGGCTCTGCCGGCGCTTCCGGCTCGAGGGGAAAGTCGAGCTCGATCCACGCCCCGCGCCGGCGCGCGCGGAGGGGGCCGCTCTTCGTCTGGAACTCGAGCGTCGCCTCCTTCGCCGCCGCCTTCCTCTCCCAGAGCACGTGCGCCGTGGCGAGGGTGCCGTGGCCGCACAGCGCGAGCTCGACGGTGGGGCTGAACCAGCGGAGCCGGAAGCCGGCGGTGGCGTCGGGAGTCACGAAGGCGGTGGCGCCGAGGTTCAGCTCCGACGCCACGCGCTGCATCCAGCGCTCGTCGGCGGCGGCGGCGAGCACGCACACGGCGGCGGCGTTGCCGGCGAACGGCACCGCCGTGAATGCATCGACGTGGAGGAGGGGCACGCCCACGGCGTCCGAGTATCACATGCCCCGCCGCCGGCGGCGCTGACGCGGCTCAGGCGGCGGGGCGCGCGGGCGGCTCGGAGTCGCTGCTCAGCTTGCGGTAGAGGGACGCGAGGCTGATGCCGAGCCGGCGCGCGGCTTCGCGCTTGTCACCGCCCGCCTCCGCGAGGACGTCGAGGACGTGTCGTCGCTCGAATCGGCCCACCGCCTCCCGCAGGTGCACGGGGCGCTCGGCATCGAGGCCGGTGAGCTGGGGAATATCCACGAGCGTGATCATGTCGCCGCTTCCGTCGCCGAGGACCATGGCCCGCTCGAGGACGTTCTCGAGCTCGCGCACGTTGCCCTTCCACGGCTGGTCCATGAGGACGCGGAGGGCGTCGCGCTCGATGCCGAGGAAGCGGGTGCCGAGCTTGGCGTTGAGCCGTTCCCGCAGGTGGTCGGCGAGGAGCGCGATGTCGCTCCGGCGGTCGCGCAGCGGCGGCAGCTTGAGGTGCACGACGTTGAGACGGTAGAAGAGATCCTCGCGGAAGCGGCCCCCTTCGATCTCGCGCACGAGGTCGCGATTGGTGCTGGCGACGATGCGAACGTCGACGGGCACGCGCTTGGCGGCGCCCACCGGCCATACCTGGCGCTCTTCGATCACGCGCAGGAGCTTCACCTGGAGGGCGAACGGTAGCTCGCCGATCTCGTCGAGGAAGAGCGTGCCCTCGTCCGCCACCGCGAAGAGCCCGGGGTTGGCGTGGACGGCGGTGGTGAAGGCGCCGCGCACGTGACCGAAGAGCTGGCTCTCGAGCAATGTGTCCGGAATGGCGCCGCAGTTCACGGCCACGAACGCGCGCCGGCTTCGACCGCTCGCGTCGTGGATCGCGCGCGCCGCCAGCTCCTTCCCCACCCCGCTCTCGCCGGTGATGAGGACGTTGCTCGGCTTGGGCGCGATGAGCGCGATCTGCTCACGCACGGCCCGGATGGCGGGGCTGTCGCCCACGAGCGAGAACTCGGGCAGCGGCGGGTGCACCATCCTCCGCGACAGACGCTCCTTCCAGAGGACGTCGCGGTAATGCAACGCGCGCTCCACACACCGCGTGAGGTCCTCCGACAGAAACGGCTTCTCGAGATAGTCCGACGCGCCCGAGCGCAGGGCGGCGATCGCGCTGTCGACCGTGGCGTACGCGGTCATGAGGATGACGGCGGCGCGCGGGTTGAGGGAACGGCAACGGTCGAGCACGGCGAGCCCGTCGAGGCCGGGCATGACGATGTCGCTGAGGACGACGTCGAAGTCACGTTCCTCGAGCTGGGCGACGGCCTCCTCGCCGGTGGCGGCGGTGGCGACGGCGTAGCCCTGGGCGCAGAGCAGCCGGTGCAGGACGTCCTGCATCAGCGGCTCGTCGTCGACGACGAGAATCGACGGCGATGGACGGAACTTCGAGCTTGGTTCCATCGTTTTAGTAGATCGGCGAAGAACCTGATCGTCCGAGACAGGCCGCACACTAACCTCGTTCGTCCCCCGATACAAGACCGAAGTGACGTCGAGCCTGCGCGGCGCCGACGTCGAGCTAATCATTCTCAAGTCTGAGAACGCTACAACGCGCTCCATCGCAATGCTGATAGGCGTGAAGGGCCTGCGCCTGCTCCGCCGGCACGACGACTGCGCGGTTTCGTTGTCGATTCTTCGAAATTCGTCGGTGTGGCACTTTCTTTGCCCATCGCGACGGCCGTCGTCAGCTGCCGTGCACTTTTTCCTGGAGCAAGGCAAATGCGGAGACCGAGGCTCAGCCTGCTACTTGCGATCACGACCGTACTTTTGCTGGAGGCGTCGCAGGCGCTTCCCGATCCGTTCCGTGCGCGCGACCCCGGCGTGCGGGGCGGTGACCCCGGTGCGGGCGGAGCGCTCACGGGACTCACCGCCGACGAAACGCGGTTCTTCACCGCTGGTCGTGATGACTTCGAGGAAGTCGAGGGCATCGCCGACGGTCTCGGGCCGCGATTCAATCTCGACAGCTGCGGCGGATGCCACGCGCAGCCGGCGGTGGGGGGAACGTCGCCGGCCGTGAACCCGCAAGTGGCGATGGCCACCGCCTTTGGGGCGAGCAACGTCGTGCCGTCCTTCGTCAAGTTGAACGGCCCTATTCGTGAAGCGCGCTACGTGCTCAACCCCGACGGCAGCCGCGACGGCGGCGTCCACGCTCTTTTCGTGATCAGCGGGCGGAGGGATCCCAGCGGCGACGCCAGCGGCTGCACGATCCCGCAAGAGAATTTCGAGAGGGAGATGGCCGCCAACAATGTCATCTTTCGCATTCCGACGCCCGTGTTCGGAGCCGGGCTCATCGAGGCCATCCCCGACGCGGCGATCCTGGCCAATCAGGCCGCGAACGGCCCCGCGAAGGCGGCGGCCGGCATCAAGGGCCGCCCCCATCGCAACGGCAACGACGGCACCATCGCCCGCTTCGGCTGGAAGGCGCAGAACAAGTCGCTCCTCCTCTTCTCGGGCGAGGCATACAACGTCGAGATGGGGATCACCAACGAGCTGTTCGGGCAGGAGCGCGACGAAACGGCGAATTGCCAGTTCGGGACGGTGCCGAACGACGTCACCGCCACCGGCGCCAGCCGCGACATCGACACCGTGAGCGCCATCGAGAAGTTTTCGATGTTCATGCGTTTCCTCGCCCCGCCGTCTCCGTCGACGGCCGGGCCCGGGGGGACCGGGTCTCTCAACAAGGGCCAAGAGCTCTTCACCACGATCGGTTGCGCGCTGTGCCACACCCCGACGTTGAAGACGGGCAACGCCACCGTGGCCGCCCTCGCCAACCAGAACGTCAACCTGTTCTCCGACCTGCTCCTGCACGCGATGGGTCCCGGCCTCGCCGACGACGTCAATCAGGGCGGCGCCGGCGGTGACGAGTTCCGCACGGCGCCACTGTGGGGCCTCGGTCAGCGGATGTTCTTCCTTCACGACGGACGGACGAACGATCTCGTCGAGGCCATTCGCGCCCACAAGAGCGCGGGCAACGCGAAGTTCGGTGCCTCGGAGGCGAATCGGGTGATCGACGCCTTCAACGCCCTCGGCGACCGTGACGCCCAGGATCTATTGAACTTCCTGCGCTCGCTGTAGACGCGGGGGAAACGCGGCGCCCGGGCCGGTGCCGCGTTTCCCGGCTACTCGGGGACGAGAACGAAGTCGGCGGCGACCGTCCCCTGGCCGGGCGAGGGATAGAGCTGCGTCACCAGCGGCCGGTGGCCGGACGCCGTGATACGCACGTGGAGGTGCGGCGGCCGTCCCGGATACTTGCCGGGAAAATCGGTCTCGTAGCGGAAGCGTCCCTCGGCATCGGTGCGCTGGGTGGCGCGATGCTCGTCGTTGTAGTCGCCGCGGGCATCCGCCGACCACCATTCGAGCCGGGCCGCCGCCAGTGCCTGACAGCCGTTCGCCGACCGCACGGCGCCCGTCACCACGAAGCCCTTCCCCGTCTGCGCGCGCTCCGGAGCGTTCGCCTGGTAGAAGGGACCGAGGGCGTCGGGACGGGTGGCGGCACACGGTGACTGCGCGCGCACGGGAAGGGCGCCGAGCGCGACGGCAATGACGGCGGCGGCGAGCAGGCGCGCCATGGTCATGTGCGTTCCACCTCCACCAGATTCGAGTGCAGCGCGGGGCCGCCCCCGAGGTCGGCCTCGCGATCGCTCGTGAGCACGTTGACGCCGCGCCCGCCGGGATGGAAGCGATGCCACCATAGCCCCTCCACGACCGCGACGCCGGCGCGGGTATCGTCGGTGACGCACGCGGTGAAGCGAGACTCGCCGCGACCGTTGAAGACCCGCACGGAATCGCCGTCGCGGATCCCGCGGCGGGCGGCGTCCGCCGGCGAGAGCAGCACCGTCGGCGTCTGCTGGCGGCGGCGCAACCGGTCGGACTGACTGAAGGACGAGTTCAGGAAGAAGCGGTTGGGGGGCACGATGCACTGCAGCGGATAGCGCCCCGCCAGCTCCCGGTTCGCCGGACCCTCCGCCAAGGGCATCCACGTGGGGAGCGCGGGCAAACCCTTCTCGCGAAGGTGCGCAGCCACGAACTCGACCTTGCCGGACGGCGTCGGTGCCCCGTGCGCGAACGGGAGATACGGTCGCGGCAGAGCGAGGCGCGCCCAGCCGTCCGCACACAGCTGCTCGTAGGTGATGCCGCGGGTGGCCGGTCCGCCCGCGGCCAGGAACTCGCGGATGAGCGTCGCCTCGGTTTTTGCGTAGTGATCTTCGGCCACCCCGAGCGCGCGACTCAGGCGGCGGAACACCTCCCAGTTCGATTTCGCCTCTCCCGGTGGCGCCAGCACGGGCCGCGCGAGCTGGACGTAGAACTGGCCATAGGAGCGGTAGAGATCTTCGTGCTCCATCGAGGTGGTGGCCGGCAACACGAGGTCCGCGTAGTGAGTGGTGTCGGTGAGGACCTGCTCGTGCACGACCGTGAAGAGATCGTCGCGCGCCAGTCCCTCCAGCACGCGCGTCTGGTCGGGACAGACGGCGGCGGGATTCGAGTTGTAGACGTAGAGCGCGCGCACGGGCGGCCTCACGTCGGGGTCGGTGAGGAGGCGACCGAGCTGGATCATGTTCACGGCGCGCGGCGCCGATGTCGGCAGCAGATCCGGCCGCTCCAGCGGCGCCCAGTCGAAGTCGAAGCCGTGGGCCGACGAGAGGAGCGCACCGCCGTGCGGATGAGCGTAGGCGCCGGTGAGGGCGGGAAGACAGGCGAGGATGCGGCACGTCATCCCGCCGTTGTCGTGACGCGAGAGACCGATCCCCACTCGGATGAAGGCGCGCGGCCCCGCCCCGTAGCGACGTGCGAAGGCCACGATCGTTTCCGCGGGCACGCCCACGATGTCGGCCACGCGCGCGGGCGACCACGCCTGCACGTGCGCCGCCAGCTCCGCGAAGCCGAGGGTGGCGCGGGCGATGTAATCCCGGTCGAGGCGGTCCTCGGCGATGAGCACGTGCATGACGGCGAGCGCGAAGGCGCCGTCGGTGCCGGGGCGCACCATGAGGTGCTCGTCGGCCTGGCGCGCGGTGGCGGTCCGGTAGGGATCGATGACGACCACGTAGGCGCCCCGCTCGCGCGCCTGCTTCACGAGCGTCATCACGTTCACGGTGGAGTAGGCGGCGTTGATGCCCCACAGCACGACGAGATCGGCGCCGACCATCTGCTCGGAGTCGTTCCCGGTGACGGCGCCGACGGTCGCCTGCCATCCCGCGTAGGCGGTGCTGACGCAGATCGTGCGCTCGAGACGACTGGCGCCGAGCGCGTGGAAGAGCGGATGACCGGCGTAGTACTGCACCTGTCCCATCGTCCCCGCGTATGAGTAGGGCAGGATCGCTTCCGCGCCGTGGGCGGCCACGATCGCGCGCCACCGCTGCGCGATCTCCGCGATGGCGGCCTCCCACGACGTGGGCTCGAAACGTCCTTCGCCCTTCCGTCCCCGACGGCGGAGCGGGGTGAGCACGCGCAGCGGTGAATGCACGCGCTCCGCGTAGGCGCGCACCTTGCCGCAGATCACGCCCTGCGTGAACGGGTGGGCGGCGGTTCCGGTGACGGCGACGAGCCGGCCGTTTTCCACCGTCACGTCGAGGCTGCACGCGGATGGACAATCGTGCGGACACACCGAGCGCATCGTCGTTCAAGGTATCATGCCGCGGATGGCGAGCGGCGCCGGGCGCGGAAACCTGTTCGCAAGCGCGGACGCCCGTCGCCTCGCCCTCCTCTTCGGCGTCGTCTACTTCGCGCAGGGGATGTGGAACCTGCCCGTCCAGGCGCTGACGATCGTGTTCAAGGAACAGGGCCTGAGCGCGGCCGACGTCGCCGACTTCCAGCTCGTCGGGACCCTGCCCTGGCTCTTGAAGCCGGCGTATGGCCTGCTTTCCGACTTCGTGCCGCTGTTCGGGCGCCGCCGGAAGAGCTACTTCCTGCTCACGTCGGCGCTGGCCGCGCTCGCCGGCTTCGCGATCGCCGCCCCCCACCGTCTTTCGTATGCGCACCTCGCCGTCCTCTTCGGGACGATGGGTTTCGGACTCGCCTTCACCGACGTCCTCACCGACGCGCTGATGGTGGAGTTCGGCCGGCCGCGGGGTCTCACGGGCCCGTTTCAATCCGTGCAGTGGACGGCGATCTATGCGGCGTCGATCCTGGTCGGGATCGTGGGCGGTTACTTCGCGGAGCTCCGCGACTATCGCACGGCGTTCGCGCTCGCGGGCGGCTTTCCGCTCGTCTCCTTCGTGATGGCGTGGCTCTTCGTGGCGGAGCCGCCCGCCGCCGCCGGCAGCGAGGGTTTCCGCGAGACGTGGACGGCCATTCGCGCCGCCGCCCGCGCGCGCGAGATCTGGCTCGTGGCGGCCTTCATCTTCTTCTTCATGTTCAGCCCGTCCTTCGGCCCCGCCTTCCTCTACTACCAGACGGACGTGCTGGGATTCAGCCAGCAGTTCATCGGCGTCCTCGACGCCATCACGTCCGTCGGCTACATGGTGGGCGCGCTCCTCTACGCGCCGCTGTCACGACGGCTCCCGCTGCGGACGATCATGGTGTGGTCGATCGGGGCCAGCGCCGTCGCCTCCCTCGGGTACCTCGTCTACCGCGACACCGCTTCCGCTCTCGTCATCAGCCCCCTCTTCGGCGCGGTGGCGATGCTGACCGACCTCGCCTTTCTCGACCTCGCCGCCAAGGCGTGCCCGCGCCACGTGGAAGGAACGTTCTTCGCGTTGCTGATGGCGGTGCACAACGGTGGGATGCAGCTCTCCATGAACGTGGGAGGGCGGCTGTACGATGCGGTCGGCTACACGCCTCTCGTGTGGATCACCGCCGTCACCACCGCCGCCGCCTGGATCTTCATCCCGTTCGTGAAGGTCGACCGCATCGAGGCGCGGGCCCGCGCGGAGAGGGCCTCGGCACCGGCCTAGGTCACTCGGGATCGTCGTCGTCAGGATGGGCGGCGGCGGCGTGGGCGCGGCGGAGCCAGCGCAACGCGCGCGTCACGTCGTCGGGGCCGAGAACGTCCAGCTCGATCCAGCCCCGGCGCGCGAAGCGGCGATGGGGCCGGACACCGGCCTCCGCGAGGGCGCGCGCCTGGAGCGCGCGCGGCAGCCGCACCCAGAGGTCGCAGTCCTTGTCGCGGAGGGGAAAGCAGCCGAAGAGCTGCTCGCCCGCGAAATACCCCCAGCGCCCGAACATGGGCGTGATCCGCACGCCCTCCCAGCGGCCGAGCGCCTCGTTGAGATGCCTCGCGGCGCCGATCCCACCTTGCGCGAGCGCGCGCCGCGTCTTGCGTCCGTGGCCCATGCCACGGAAGCGGCGGGTGTTCAGGGCCAGACCTGGACGTAGGCGGCGCGCGTGCGTTCGCTCACGGCCCCGAAATGCGTGTCGTACTCGTTCTTCAGCTCCTTGAAGTGCTCCGAGTCCATGAGCCGCCGGAAGGTCGCCTCGTTCTGGACCTCGTAGACCGCGATGTACTGGTACTTGTCCTCCCCCATGATCGCCTTGTAGCGGCGCGCGCTCACGGCCCCCGGAAAGCGGAGGAACTGCGGACAGTGCTCCTCGCTGTACCAGCGGTTGAATGCGTCTTCGCGGTCCTTGCTGATGGTCGCCTTGACGATGAAGAGAACGGTCGCCATGCGGGATCCCTCCTGGACGAAGGTCGTATTCTGCCATTGACAGCCTCTTCACCGCCATGCGAAAAGACGCTGTTTTCGTGAAAGGAGACCTCATGCCCGAGAGCCGGACGGCCTCGGCCACCGCGCGCGCGAAGTACGCGCCCGTGGAGCACGCGGCACAGCTCTTCACCCCCGCCTTCCTCGACGCCGTGGTGGCGCTGCACGATCGCTTCACCGCCCGCGTCCACACGCTGCGCGCGAAACGCGCGGAGGTGCTCCGGCGCGCGCTCCAGGACGGCGTGCAGCCCACGCACCCGCCCGTGAGCGCGATCAACACCGGCGACTGGAAAGTCCCGCCCGTGCCCGCCGATCTCCTGAAACCGGGCATCGAGATCTCCGGCCCCTGCTCGATCACGAGCATGTTCATCAATGCCCTCAATCCGGGTCCCGAAGGCGAGCGGGCGGAAGGCGACCTCGACGACGACGAGGACTCCGGCGGACATCGCCTCGTCGACACCACGCGCGCCGCCCATAACCGGCTGGCGGCGGTGAACCGCGAGCTGAGCTTCCACGACGGCGAGCGGCGGAAGGAATACAAGATCGCCGAGGGCGAGCTCCCGTTCTTCATGCACCGCGAGCGCGGTCTCCACCTGGACGAGCCCGACTTCACCGTCGACGGCCGTCCGATTCCCGCCGTCATTCTGGGCACCGCCCTCACGCTGTTCTACGCGGGGCGGGCCCAGGCCGATCGTGGTCAGGGCATCTACTTCTATCTCCCGAAGCTGGAGTCGGCGGAGGAAGCGCGCTGGTATCGCGATCTCTTCGACGCCGCCCGCCAGCTCATGCCCTCCCTGGAGCGCGCGACGATCCGCGGCATCCATCTCGTGGAGTCGCTGCCCGCCGTCTATCAGATGGAGGAGATGCTGCACGAGCTGGGGCCATACGCGGCCGGCCTCAACGCCGCCCGCTGGGATCTGAAGGCGAGCATCTTCGAGTTCGTCATGGCCGATCCCAAGTCCGTGTGGCCCGACCGCTTCGGCGTCGACATCAAGACCACGCCCTTCCTCGCCGACATCTTCCGCCGGCTCGTCGCCATCTGCCTCAAGCGCGGCGCCGTTCCCATCGGCGGCATGGCGACCGCGCTTCCCAGCAACGATCCGGACGTCAATCGCGCGGCGGCGGAGGCCATCCGCAAGGACAAGGAGTGGGAGGCGGAGCAGGGCTTCATCCGCGCCTGGGTGGCCCACATCTTCCACATGAAGACGGCCGCCGATCCCTTCAAGGAGCTCCTGGCGCGCGGGGGCAAGCCGGGACCGGAGATGGCCAAGCCGGAGAACTACCCGGTCCGCATCGAGGTCCCCGCCGGTCCCATCACGGTGGAGGGCACCCGGCGCAACGCGCGCATGGTGATCGAGTACGCGGAGGGCTGGCTCAACGGCCGCGGCGCCAAGGGCATCGACAGCCTCGCCGGCAAGCCCGGCATCCATCCCGCCCTCATGGAGGACCTCGCCACCGGCCGCATGTCGGTGGCGCAAATCGCCCAGCGCATCCGCCATCGCGCACGCCCCACCGAGGGTGGTGGCGACGCTCACGACTTCCCCCTCGTGAAGCGGCTCTTCGAGGAGGAGCGGGACGACATCCTCGCGCGCCTGAAGAGCACCGTCCGCGACGACCACGCGCGCGCCGCCTTCACGGAGGCCGCCGAGCGCTACGCGAAGGCCACCAAGATCGGCCTCCGCTGGGTGAAGAACTACACCGACCTCGACTTCCGCAGCCTCGGCTCCTACACGCGCGCCGACCTCGAGAAGATCGCCGCCGCCGCCGACGCCTTCTAGGTCCTCCCGGCGCTACTCGTAGCGGCTGATGTGGAGATGGACGCCGTGCGAGGACTCCGGCTCCACCGTAATCTCGCCCGTTCCCCGGAGCTGCCGCGTCTTCGCGCGATCGAAGGCGGCGGTGAGGGCGGGGAAATCCTCGGCGAGCAGCGACAGCGCGACCATGCCCTCCGTTCCGCCGACTTCCTGCGACGGCACGACGAGGAGAGCGCCGCGGCCGACGCCGAGCATCGTGCGCGGGCCGCCGTTCATGGCGACCTCCGGAAAGCCGAACAGCGATTGGAACGCCGCCACCGTGTGCTTCGGCTCCCGGGCGCCCACCACGAGCCGCTTCAGGCGGACGGGCGCGCGCGGCACGGGCTCTTCGCTGAGCGGGGTGGCGAGCTCGACGAGGACCCCGGCACAGGCGCGCGGATGCAGGAACGCGATCCGTCCCGCGAGCCCCGGGCGCGGTACTTCGTCGATTAGCTCCACGCCCTTTCGCTTCAGCGCCGCCAGCGCCGCCGCCACGTCCTCGGTCTCGAAGCAGACGTGATGGAGGCCCTCACCGCGCCGCGCGAGGAAACGCGCCACGCCGTTGTCCTCGTGCCGCGGCTCCAGCAACTCGAGCTCGCTATCACCCGCGGCCAGCAACGCCGCGCGCACGCCCTGACCGCGGAGCTCCTTCTCCTTGATGAGCGGCAGCCCCAGGGTATCCCGATAGAACTTATAGGCGTTGGCAATGCTCCTCACCACGAGCCCCACGTGATGAATCCGTCGCATCACTTCTCGCTCCTCCTCAGCGGATGAACGCCGCCACGCGCCGGGCGCGAGCGTCGCGAATCCGGATGCGGTGGTTGGGCAAGAGGGTGGGCGGCAGACGACGGGTCTGGAAGAACGCCAGCGCGAGTGTTTCGTCGCAGGTCGTGAGTTCGCCGCCCCGCGCCGCACATTCGAAGCACACATTCACGTAGTGCCAGACGTTGCCGTCGGGATATCGGACCACCTGACGGCTCGGTTCCGAGTACACGCCCACGAGCCGACGCACGGCCACCGTGAGCCCGGTCTCCTCGCGAACCTCGCGCACGACGGCCTCCTGCACGGACTCCCCGATTTCCACGGAGCCACCGGGCAGCCCCCACTGTCCCCCGTCGGAGCGCTGCTGGAGGAGGAGACGGCCCTGCCGGTCGAAGATCACCGCCGACACGCTCGAGCGCACCCCGAGCGCGCGCTCGTAGTCGGGCTCGAAAGTGATCACGCGCCCACCCTACCGCCTCCCGCCCGCGAATGCACCAAGGAACCGCGCGCTCACGCCGCGCTGAAGAGCGCCTGGAAACGGTCCCACGGCACCGGCGGCGTCGCGGCCACCCCCGCGTTTTCCTCCACGTGGGGGACCGACTTCATGCCCACGAGCGCAGTGCCGATGCCGGGAGTGGAGCGCACGAACTGGATGGCACGCTGGGCGTCAGTGGCGAGCCCCGGCAAGTGCTCGGCGAGGACGGGCGGCAAGTTCCGGGCGAGCTGGCCCTGGTACACGGAGGCGGAGACCATCACGTAGACGTCGAGCCGCCGCGCCGCTTCCACCGTGGACACGAGATCGCCGCCCACCCGCTGGTTCGCGCGCGTGAAGGCCTCGGGCATGGCGAGGTTGTACGGAAGCTGGATCACCCGGAAATGATGATCGTCGCCGGCCACGTCCCGCGCGGCGCCCACGACGTCGGCGAGCGACAGATAGGAGGGCGCGTTCGGGTCCTCGCGGTAGCCGTTCCAGGTGGCGGTGCCGTAGCGGGCGATCCGTCCCTCGCGCACGGCCTGCTCGAGCGCGAGAAACGCGTCGCGCAGGCGATCGAAGAAGGCGCCGCGATCGACGGCGGCGAGCTGCGTCTCCGGATTGTGCACGTAGTAGACGTCGATCGTCTCCAACCTCAGATTGGCGCGGCTGCGCTCGATCTGGTCGCTGAGATAACGCGGCGTCATGGCGTGGGAGTTCGAGACGACGTCGTCCGGACGCAGGATCCCGGGACGCAAATACGTCTGCAGGAAGTAGCCGCCGGGATCGCGCGGGAGGTCGGTGTCGAACGGGATGAACCCGCCCTTGGTGGCCACGACGACCTCGTCCCGCTGGAGCGCGCCCCCCGCCACGAGCGCGCCGAGGGCGGCCCCGATGCTGCGCTCGCTGCGCTGGTGGCGATAGTTCACGGCGGTGTCGAGCACGTTGAAGCCGACCTCGAGCGCGCGGACGATGGCGCGGTGATAGGCGTTGTCGGTGGCGTCGTCCTCGCGGCCGAGATAGGTGCCGAGGCCGACCGAGGAGACGTGGGAGACGTCGTCGAGGACGCGGAAGTGCGACGCGGGAAGCTTCGCGAGGCGCGCCGCGTAGCGCGCGGTCCCCTCCGCCGTCGCCCGCCCGCGGAGTGCGGCGCCCGGTGCCGGTGGCATCCCGTCAGGCTTCGCGCGGGAGGCGGAGCGCGCTCATCGCTCTGGGCGCACCTCGAACGAGAAGCGGCCGCTCACGACGTGGCCGTCGGTCGATAGCACCTGCCACTCCACGCGGTACACGCCCGCCGGCAACGCCGGCGCCGACGCCGTCACGCGATCGGCGCCGGCGTCGTCGGGCGCGACGGGAAGCTCACGGGCGTCGTTGCCGGGACCGAGGAGCCGCACGCGGGAAAGCCGCTTCTCGATCCTGTTGTTGAAGCGGAGACTGAGACGGGCGGGGGCGGCGACCACGACGCTGCCGGCGCGAGGCTCGGACTCGAGGAGGAGCGAGTGCGCGCTCGCGACCTCCGCCGCCATCGCGAGGGCGGCCGCGGCGGCAAGGCAGGCCGGACGCATCAGCGCCAGTCGTCGAGGACCAGGTGCGTGGAGTCCTCGTAGTCCTCCTGCTTCCCCCGCTGCATGCGCACCATCGTGTGCTCGATCTGATAGCCGAGCCGGAGCAGCGTCGCGTAGGCCACCGCGTAGCGGACGTACACGGGGAGAATCACCCGCTGGATGCTGAGCTCGTGCGCCAGCTCCTCCAGCGCGCCCACCATCTGCTCGAAGTGCTCCACGCGGCGATCGCCGGGATCGATGGCGAGGAACTTCACGTAGAGGGCGCCCACGGGCGCCTCGCTCACGCCCGGCGTGTGGAAGATCGCGAACCCGACGAGATCACGATCGCGCTCGAGGAGCAGGGTGTCGCCGAGGGCGAGGCCGTCCACGATCTCGACTTCCTTGCTCAGATCCATCCCCCGGCAGATGGCGCCCGTCATGCGGTGCATGCGGGCGAGCGCCGCCTTCTTGCGCCCTTCCTCCAGCGTGGAGAAGCGGCGCACGGTGAGGCCGGGCTTGGCCGCCCGCGCGGGCAGGCCCTTGCCGGGGCCGCGCTCGAGAGCGCGGCTCATCACGGCCGTGAGCGACTTCGGCCGGAACCCGAACTTGTGGAAGAGCGTCAGGTGCTTGGGGCTGCTGGGATAGCTGGCGAGCCCCTGGAGCGTCACCTTGTTCTCGTCGAAGAACTCCTGCACGGCGCGCAGGAGCTGCTGGCCGATCTTCTGGTTCTGATGATTGGTGAGCACGGCCATCGGTCCCACGACGCCCACCGTGCCCCAGGCGACGGCGAGCACGGTGCCGACGATCTTGCCGCCGTCTTCCTCGGCCACGAAGCAGCCCCACGGCTCCATGAGCCAGCGGTGGTGGACGTACTGGGCGCCGCCGAACGGTTGACGCGGACGCGTGCCGAGCTGGCGCTCGAAGAAATCGCCGAAGGTCAGCTCGATGACGTCGCGGGCGCGGGCGAGATCGCTCTTGCGCACGCGGCGCACCTGGACCTTCGACGAACGGCCGTGGGAGTCCAGGCCCGCCCGATCAACGGTGGCCCTCACGCGGAAGCGCCTGCGAGGTCTTCCAGGAGCGTGATGATGCCCGAGTGATCGAGGCCGCCTCCGCCCTTCACGCGCAACGCGCTGAACAGCTCCTGCACGACGGCGGTGGCGGGCAGAGGCACGCCGAGGGCGCGCGCGGACTCCGTGATGAGGCCGAGGTCCTTGTAGTGGAGATCGACCTTGAAGCCGGGCTTGTACGTGTTCGACACGTAGTTCGGCGTCTTCTGCTCGAGGCACTTCGAGCCCGCGAGCCCGCCCGCCAGCGCCTTGAGCGTGAGCTCGCGATCGAGCCCGGCCTTCTTGGCGAGCGTGAGCGCCTCCGCGAGCGCGGTGAGATTCACGGCCACGATGATCTGGTTCGCGAGCTTCGTGAAGCCGCCGAAGCCGAGCGGACCGAGGAGCGTGATCGTGCGGCCCATGGCCTGGAAGATCGGCAGCACGCGGTCGAACACGTCCTTCTCGCCGCCCACCATGATCGAGAGCGTGCCCTCGATCGCGCCCTTCTCGCCCCCCGACACCGGCGCATCGAGCATCTTCACGCCCTTGGCGCCGAGAGCCTGACCCACCTTCTGCGAGACGATCGGGGAAATCGTCGACATGTCGGCATAGATCAGCCCCGACTTCGCGCCTTCCACGATCCCGTTCTTGCCCAGCGCAACCAGCTCCACGTCCGGGGAATTCGGCAACATCGTGATGAGGACGTCGGACTGCGCGGCGACCTCGCGGGGCGACGTCGCCATCTTGGCGCCTTCCTTGACGACTTCATCGACGGGAAGGCGGGTGCGACTGTGGACAACCAGCTGGTGCCCGGCCTTCAGGAGGTTCCGCGCCATGGGCTTGCCCATGATCCCGAGTCCAATGAATCCTATTACTTGGGCCACGAGTCCTCCTGGTTGGCGTGCGAGGAGCTGGCTGGGCCGTCGGCAGCGCCGACAAATAACACACACCCGCGCGAAGGGTCAAGCCGGGGCGGCGGCTCTACTTCTGTCCCCAGAGCTCCCGGGAAAGCCAGTCGAGGCCGAGGTCGTTCAGCGTCGCCGGCAACGGCTTGCCTGTCGTCCGGTCGTAGCCGACCTCCTGGTACCAGACGTCGACCATCTTGTCCCACTGATCCATGATGGCCTGGCCCTTGGCGGGCCCATCCACGGGCGTGGAGCCGTAGCGCTTCGACGGCCGCTCCCCCTCCGGCGTGATCCCGCACCGGAGGGAGACGGCGCGGTTGATGGCGGCGGTGCGCCGGCCGAAGCGGATGGCTTCGTCCACCGTGTAGAACCAGCCGGTGGCGGCGCTGAGCGCGCGACAGATGTGCTCCAGGCGCGTACGGGTGGTGAAGATGCAGATCCCGAGCGAGTCCTCGAAGTTCCGCCGGCCCCGCAAGCCGGCCACGTAGCGCGCGACCTGCTCCCCGTCGAACGGGCTGATGCGCGCCGGCTGACCGACCTCGGTCGGATGCACGGGGTTGCCGGTCTCCATGGTGGCGGTGCCGGACGTGCACGTATCCAGCATCTCGTCCCACCGCCCGCGATGGTCGTGGCCGCGCGGCGTCGCCCCCTTCTCGATGTAGACGGCGCAGTCCTTGGCAGCGCCGCCGAGCTTCTCCGCCGCCCGCTTCACGCCCTCCGCCAGCACGTCGCCGAAGCCCTCGCGCCGGCTCACCATGTCGAGCAGGCGCTTCGCGCCCTTGATGTCGCCCCAGTCGAGCTTGAAGCCGAGCTGCTTCTCCGTGATGTAGCCCTTCTCCTGACACTCCATCACCCAGCCGCACAGCCAGCCGAACTCGTTGACGTCCACGCACGCCTTGTCGATCTCGGTGTTGAGCCAGGCGATGCCGTCGCGGTCGGCGGAGCCGATCGTCCACCCCGCCCCCGACCAGCCCTCGTACTCCGGCTCGTCGACGATCTGGCCCGCGTTGTCGCCGCGGCGGATCACGGACATGTGGCAGTGGTGCATGCCGCACGCGTTGCACTGGTGGCCGCGATGGTCGAAGTTCTCGCGCAGCTTGGGGGCCTCCCATTCGCTCATGTCGGCGCCGGCCACCGCGCTCGTGAGATTCGTCGTGTAGTTCTTGATGGGCAGCACGCCGAGCTTGGAGAGGTTGGACACGCCCGGCAGCGTGCCGTATTCGTAGAGCGAGCGTGCGGAGGGATCCGTGCGCAGATCGTGGGCGATGTCGTCGGCGACCTGCATCACCGCGCGGGGATCGGCGGCGCGCAGCGCGCGCGTGCCCTTCACGATCGCTACCGCCTTCAGCTTCTTCTTGCCCATGACGGCGCCGCAGCCGTTCTTCGACGCCACGTGGCCATAGTCGCCCTGGATGGCGGCGAAGCGGACGAGGTGCTCGCCGGCGGGACCGATCGAGTACACCGAGAGCTGATGGCCGCTGAGCCCCGTCTCGCGGCAGAGCGCGGCCTGCGTCTCCCACGTGTCCTTGCCGAGGAGGGCGCGCGCGTCCCGCAGCTCCACCACCTCGTCCTGGATGTAGAGGTAGACCCACTCCTTCGCTTGTCCGTGGACGATGATCGCGTCGTACCCCGAATATTTGAGGTTCGTCCCGAAGAACCCGTTGGCCTGCGTCGACGTGGGCCCGTTGGTGCCGGCGCCGATGGTGATGACGGTGAGACCGCCCGTGCCCCACACGGGAAGCCCGGCGAGAGGGCCGGTGGCGAGGACGAGACGGTTGTCGGGATGGTCCCACGTCACGTTGCCCTTGCCGTCGCTCGTCGCCGTCTCGCGGTAGAGGATCATGGCCCCGAGGCCGATGCCGCCCACGAGCTGGCGCATCTCTTCCTGGCTCCACGGCTCGCTCCAGACCTTGCCGCGCGTGAGGTCCACGCGGAGGAGCTTCCCTGCGTAGCCGCCCGCGATCGCGGCTGGCTGCGCCGTCGTCGACGTCGTCGTTTCCATCGCAGTGGGAGTCATACGGCCACCGGGGTGTCGCCGGGCGCTTTCGATGCGCGCCCGAGCACGGTTTCGGGAAGAAGCACGCCGGTGGTCTTGGCGGCCACGTAGGCGGGCTTGATGTCGAATGGGTTCCGTTCGAGATGGGCGCGGAAGGGCGCCAGCGACACGCCGGAGTGCACGAGCCCCTTCAGCATGCCGACGTCGTTCGTGGTCCAGATGTCGCTCGAGGGCCCGAGGATGATAGCGCCCGTGAGGCGATCGCCGCGCCAGAGGAGCTTCCGGTACGCCGGCCGATCGGGCCGGAGACCGGTGACGCTGAACGCTTGCCCGTCGTCCCACGCGCCGAACGACGCCACGTCGAGGTGGCACACCTCCACGATGTTGATGCTGAGGCTGCCGCGATACCGCACGTCCCGGCCCGCCATGTTGGCGCCCACCACCCGCCCGTGCTCCTGGGCGGTGGTCTCGATCGCGTGCACGGCGGGACCGCCGGAGATGAGGTCACGCCCTTCGGCGACGTCGCCGGCGGCGTAGACGTTGCGCACGCTCGAGCGGAGGTGATCGTCCACGACGATCCCCTGCTTCACCGTGATCCCACTTCCCTGCAGCCAGCCGACGTTGGCGCGGATGCCGGTGGCCATGATGACGACGTCGGCGGCGAGGTCGGGTCCACTCGCGAACCGGAGTCGCTTCTTGCCCTTGTCGTCCTCGATGGCGGTGAGCCGGGCCCCGGTACGGATGGTGACGCCGTGGTCGGTGAGCCATTTCTCCACGAGGCCGGCGGCGGTGGTGTCGATCATGCGCGGCAGGATGTGGGGCTCGAGCTCCACCACGGTGAGGGCGGTGCCGTGGGAGAGGATCGAGTTCAGGATCGTGAACGAGATGAAGCCGGCGCCCACCATGACCACGGAGGCGCCGGGAGCGAGGGAAGCGATGAGACCGCGCGCCTCGTCGAGCGTCCAGAACGAATGCACGTTGGCGCCGTCGGCGCCGGGCACGGGCGCCCGCACCGCCGAGGAGCCGGTGGCCACGAGGCAATCGTCGTACTCGACCTTGGTGCCGTCGTCGAGCGTGCACACGTTCGCGGTCACGTCGAGATGGGTGGCGCGACGCCCCACGTGCGCCTTGACCCCCCACTGCGCGAGGTTGGGGCCGCTCGCCGTGAAGACGTGCCCTTCCGCGATGGAGCGGTCGAGGTAGTACGGGAGCACCATGCGCGAGTACGGCCGCTCCGCCGTCACCAGCGTGACCTCCGAGCGCTCGGTTTCCTCTTCGCGAATGGTCCGGATCGCGTTCACGGCGGCGGTGCCGCCGCCCACGATGAGATGGCGGGGAGGCATCACGCGCCCTCCAGGGCAAACGCGTGCGCGGTGCGCTCGCGCGCGAAGTCGCCGAGCCAATCCTCGGTGGCGCGCGCCTCGTACGTGATGGCGGCCGTCGGGCACGCCTGCGCGCACGCGGGATCGCCGCCGCACAGGTTGCACTTGTACGCCTTGCGGGTGTCGGTGTCGTAGAACACCGTCCCGTAAGGGCAGGCGATCGTGCACAGCTTGCACCCCACGCAGCGATCGTCCACGACGTCCTTGGCGCCGGCGACGTTGATGCCGATGGCGCCCACCGGACACGCCGTCATACACCCGCCCTCCGCGCACTGCGTGCACGTGTAGGGCGCATACGAGGTGTGTCCCTCGAAGGGCGAGACCTTGATCACGGACTTGGCGGGGTGGAACGTGCCCGTCTGCATGTACGAGCACGCCAGCTCGCAGCGGAGGCAACCCGTGCACCGCTCCGGATGGAGAACGAGAACTTTCGTCATCCGCGCTTCTTTCGTCTCCTTCCACGATTCTCCGACGTCTCCGTCTCCAGCCCGCCCACGAACTCGTCGAGGGGAATGGCCGCCATCGTCATCCCCGCCACGCCGCCGCGGGCACCGAGCTCGACCGACACGCGCGAGATGGTGACGTTGTCGGGCGCCTCGATGATCGTCACGAAATCGTAGGGGCCGAGGACGGCGTACTGGGCGACGACCCGCGCCCCCATGCGCGCCACGTCGGCGTTGGCTTTGTGAATCCAGCCCGGGCGCTCGCGGAGCACCTTGCGCCCGGACTCCGACAGCGTGCTCAGCATCACGTACAGACTCACCGCGGGCCTCCTCGGCGCGACGGAGCGAAGTATAGCACGCGAGTTCGCGACGTCCGGGCCGCGCCCGCGCGCCCGCGGGCGCTTGGCCTCAGACGGGAGCGTCGTCGCTCGAGGGCTTGAGGAACAAGAACACCGCGGAGAAGTCGCGGCGACCGAGGCCGTGCGACGACGCCAATCGCAGGACTTGCTGCGCCGCCGGCGCCACCACGACGGGGACGCGAAGCTCCCGCGCCGCGTTCACGGCGAGGCCGAGGTCCTTGGCCATGAGATCCGTGGTGAAGCCCGGCGCGTAATCACGGTTCGAGGCCGCCTTCGCCACCAGCCCCGGGACCGGATGCATGTTCTCCATCACCCACGTGTTGCCGGACGACTTCGCGATGACCTGCGTGAGAACTTTCGGGTCGACACCGAAGCCCTCCGCGATCCGGAAGGCCTCGCTCACCGCCACCGCTGCCACGCCCGCGATGAGGTTGTTGCAGAGCTTCGCGACCTCGCCGCTGCCCACCGTCCCCACGTGGATGATGTTGGCGCCCATCGCGGCCAGCACGGGGCGCGCTTCCTCGACGTCCTTCGCGTCGCCGCCGACCATGATGGCGAGGGTGGCGTTCTCCGCTCCCGTCACGCCGCCGGAAACGGGGGCGTCTAGGAAGCGCACCCGGCGCTGCGCCAGCGCCTGCGCCACGCGGCGGGAGACGGCGGGATCGATCGTCGACATGTCCACGCACAGCCGCCCCGCGGCCGCGCCCTCCAGCACGCCGCCCGCGTCGAGGTACGCGCGCTCGACGTGCGACGACGACGGCAGCATGGTCACGACGATCTCGGCGCTCTTCGCCGCTTCCGCGGCGGAGCCCGCGCGCGCGGCGCCGAGGGCGACCGCTTCCGCGAGCGCGGTCGGCACGACGTCGTACGCGACCACGGCGTGGCCCTTGGCGATCAGGTTCTTCACCATGGGGCGCCCCATGGCTCCGGTGCCGATGAAACCGACTCTCATGGATCGTCCTCCTTGCCGGCGCGCTATGATCCCGGCCCGTGTTCGGTCCGTCAAGCCCCGGCCGCCTGGCCGGCCTCGTGTTGATCGCGCTCGCCGCCGTCTCGTGGGGAACGAGCGGCGCCGTGACGACCGTGCTCGTGACCACCGCCGGCACGAGCCCGCTCGTCATCGGCGCCGTCCGCCTGGGGCTGGCCGCGATCGTCCTCGCCGTCATCGCCGGCGCCAGTGGCGCCCGCCTCGGCCTGCCGCGACGGGATCTCACGCGCTGTCTCGCGATGGGAGTGTGCATGGCGGTCTACCAGGCGAGCTACTTCACCGCCGTCACCTTGAGCGGCATCGCCGTCAGCGCCCTCGTCGCCATCTGCTCGGCGCCCCTCGGCATCGCCGCCCTCGCCGTGCTCGTGCTCGGCGAACGCGTGCGCGGCCGCGTGGTGGCCGCGCTCGCGCTCGGCGTGGTGGGCACCGCCTGCCTCATCGGTGGTCCGCGCGCGGCCACGGATTTCTCGTCGCGCTTCGTCGCCGGCGCGCTCCTCGCGCTCACGGCGGGCGCCGCCTACGCGTCCTACGTGGTCATCGCGAAGGCAAGCCTCGTCCGCACGCCGCCCCTGCCGCTCGCGGCCGTGACGTTCGCGCTCGCCGCCGTCATCCTGTCGCCGGCGCTCGTGATCGGCGACGCACCGTGGCGCCAGGTGATCGCGGGCTGGCCGTGGCTTCTCTATCTCGGCGTGGTCGCCACCGGCCTCGCCTACGCCGTCTACACGATCGGGCTCGCCTCGGTACCGGCGTCGGTGGCGGGCGTGGTCTCGTTGATGGAGCCCTTGACGGCGACGCTGCTCGGCGTCGTTCTCTTCAGCGAGCGCCTGGGCGCACTCGGGGTGGTGGGGGCGGTGCTCATGTTCGCGGCGATCGGCCTGTTGCTCACCGCTCCGGACCCGAGCGCACCGTGATCGTGGTCACGCGGTGCCGGGTGCATGGGGACGCGGCGTAGACTGTGTCGCGCATGCTGCCGATTGGGCCTCCCCGCTCCTCCCGGCACGGACTCGGGCGGCTCCCTCCGCTCATGATCCGGACGACGTCGTGGCTGGCGGTGGTTCTGCTGATCGTGGGCTGCCTGCCCGCGCTCCGTGGCCCGGCGCGGGGCGAATGGCCGAGCTACGGCAACGACGCCGGTGGCACGCGGTATTCGCCGCTGGCCCAGATTGACCGCGCGAACGTCGGGAACCTGCGCGTCGCGTGGACGTATCGGACCGGCGAGATCGGTGGCGTGCGCCCGTGGGGCTTCATCGCCTTCGAAGCCACGCCGCTCATGGTCGACGGCGCGCTGGTTTTCAGCACGCCGTACGACCGCGTGGTGGCTCTCGACCCCGACACGGGGACGGAGCGCTGGCGCTACGACCCCCACGTCGACCGCACGCGCCGCTTCGCCATCGTGACGTCGCGCGGCGTTTCCACGTGGCTGGACGCCACCGCTCGTGCGGATCGCGCATGTCGTCGCACCATATTCATCGGCACCATCGACGCGCGGCTCATCGCGCTCGACGCCGCCACCGGCGCTCCGTGCCCCGGCTTCGGGCGTGGGGGGCAGGTCGATCTCACGGAGGGCATCGACGTCAGCGACGACCGCTGCTGCTATCAGGTGACGTCGCCGCCCGCGGTCGTGAACGGGCTGGTCGTGGTCGGCTCGTCCATCGGCGACAATCGCTCCGCGGAGATGGAGCGCGGCGTCGTGCGCGCGTTCGACGCGCGCACCGGC
>DASXSB010000071.1:0-49638 GCA_036506275.1 Candidatus Methylomirabilota bacterium
CCATCACGTGATGGCGCGGGTGGAGCACTGGAAGGCGATGGAGCAGCGGTACATCCCGGGGACGGCCGCGCGCTACCAGGCCTCCGACGGCTTCGGCGAGGAGCGCGCCGGACACTGAGCCACGAAAGGCGGCGGGCCCGCGCCCTCCGCCTTTCGTCCTCGTAGGCCTTCAAGCGGCGGGCGTATCATTGGGCGCGTGCGCCTGCACTGGCTGAAGCGCCGGATTCTCGGCACCCCCCTCCCGACCGCGCAGTCCCGCCACGAGCGCCTGGACAAGATGACGGCCCTCGCCGTCTTCGCGTCCGACGCGCTCTCTTCCGTCGCCTATGCGACTGAAGAAATCCTGCTCGTGCTCGTGCTGGTGGGAACGGCCGCCCTCAGCTACTCGATCCCCATCGGCCTCGCAATCTCCGGACTCATCGCGATCGTCGTCAGCTCCTATCGCCAGACGATCGGCGCCTACCCGCAGGGGGGCGGCGCTTACATCGTCACCAAGGACAACCTCGGTCTCTTTCCCGCCCTGATCGCGGCCGCGGCGCTGCTGATCGACTACGTGCTCACGGTGGCGGTGAGCGTGGCCGCCGGCGTGGCGGCCGTGACCTCCGCCTTTCCCGCACTCTTCCACTACCGGGTGGTGCTCGCGGTGGCGGCGGTGGTCATCATCGCGATCGCGAACCTGCGCGGGATCAGGGAATCGGGCAAGATCTTCGCGGCGCCCACGTATCTCTTCATCGTGAGCGTGTTCGCGCTGGTGGTGTACGGGGCCGCCGGCGCCGTGTTCGACTTCCTGCCCGAGGCGCCGTATGCGCCTCATCCTCCCGGTCTGGAGGGCATCGGCCTCTTCCTCGTGCTGCGCGCGTTCGCCGCCGGCTGCACCGCGCTGACGGGCGTCGAGGCCGTCTCCGACGGCGTGCCCGCCTTCAAAGCGCCGGAAGCGTACAACGCGCGGGTCGTGCTCCTCAGTCTCGGCGCCATCCTCGTCACGCTCTTCCTTGGCATCACGTTCCTCGCCTACGACTTCGGGATCACGCCGAAGGCCGACGAGACGGTGCTCTCGCAGCTCGCCCGCCGCGTGTTCGGCACCGGGGTGCTGTACTTCGAGGTGCAGGCGGTGACGATGTTGATCCTGCTCCTCGCTGCCAACACGTCGTTCGCCGATTTCCCGCGCCTGTCCTTCTTCCTGGCCCGGGACCGGTTCATCCCGAGGCAGTTTGGTAACCAGGGCGATCGTCTCGTCTTCTCGAACGGCATCCTGATCCTGGGCGGCGTCGCCGCCCTTCTCCTCGTCATCTTCAAGGGCGACACGCATCGCCTCATTCCGCTTTATGCGGTGGGCGTCTTCATCTCGTTCACGCTGTCGCAGGCGAGCATGGTGCGGCGATGGTTCCGGCTACGGGCGCCGGGATGGGGGTGGCGCGCCGGCGTCAATGCGGTAGGGGCCCTCGTGACGGGGGTGGTGATGCTTACCATCGCCGCCACCAAGTTCTCGCACGGCGCGTGGATCGTCATCGCCCTCATCCCCACCCTCGTGATGCTCTTCATGGCCGTGCACCGCCACTACGACGAAGTGGCGCGGCAGCTCTCCGTCGACGAGTTCGCGCCGGGGCCGCCGCTCCGGAACACGGTCCTCGTCCTCGTGGGCGACATCCATCGGGGGGTCATCTACGCGATCCAGTTCGCGCAGTCGCTGTCGCCGAACGCGAAGGCGGTCTACGTCGAGACCGATCCCGACCGCACGCGGCGGCTCGAGGAGAAGTGGGGAAAGTGGGGCATGGGGTGCCCGTTGATCGTCCTCAGCTCTCCCTACCGGTCGCTGCTCGGGCCCCTTCTCGAGTACGTCGATCATCTCCTGGCCCAGGACGACAAGCAGATCGTCACCATCGTGCTGCCGGAGTTCATTCCTGCCCGCTGGTGGCAGCATCTCTTGCACAACCAGACCGCCCTCCTGATCAAGGGCGCCCTCCTCTTCCACAAGCGGGTGGTGGTGACCGACGTGCCGTACCACCTCAAGCGTTGAGGCAACCGGCGCCCGCGTGCCGACCGTGGTGTCGCGGGTCTGGTACACTGAACCGCCGCGTCATCCGATGAATATCCAGCTCAGCGTGGACGGCCCTCTCGACGTCGGCGCCACTCTCGCCCGCTACCATTTGTGGGGTGAAGACCCCGCCAACCGCGTCGTCGACGACGCGTTCCTCCGTGTCGGCCGTGTCGGCGATCGCCTGCAACCGTACGCGGTACGGTGGCGGGGCGGGATCGACGACGTGCGGCTCATGATCAGCGTACCCGGGCCGCGGACGGAGGCGGCGGCGAGGGCGGTGACGGCGGAGGTCCGGAAGATCTTCGGGCTCGATTTCGATCTTCCCGCGTTTTACCGGGTGGCCAAGGCCGACCGCGCGCTCGCCGAGATCGTGGACGCGCTTCCCGGCCTTCGGCCCACGCTCACGCCGAACCCCCTCGAGATGCTCGTCGCCTCCATCACCGCCCAGCAGGTGAATCTGGCCTTCGCCTTCACACTGCGCGGCCGCCTCGTGCGCCGGTACGGAGCGGAGCTGCGCATCGGCGGGAAGACCATCCACGCTTTTCCGGCGGCGTCGGCGCTGGCGGCGGCGGATGTCGCCGAGCTCCGATCGATGCAGTTCTCCCAGCGCAAGGCGGAATACGTCCGGGACGTGGCCCGCGCTGTCGTCGATGGTCTCGACGTCGAGGCGCTCGCCGCCACTCCGGACGGGGCCGTGATCGAGCGCCTCACCGCGGTGCGCGGGCTCGGACGGTGGACGGCGGACTGGTTCCTCGCCCGCTGCGCCGGGCGCGGCAGCGTGTGCCCGGCCGGTGACCTCGCCGTCCGCAAGGCGTTCGACCACTACTATGGACGGGGCCGGATGCTGAGTGAGGACGCGATTCGGCGGCGGGCCGCGCGCTGGGGGCCGCACCAGAATCTCGCCATCCACTATCTGCTGGCCGGAATGCGCCGGCGGCGAGCGTCGATGGGAGGCGGCGCGTGATCCGGAAGCTCACGCTGCCGATCGTCGGACAGCCCGACCCGAACACGCCGAAAGACGTCCACCTGGTCGGCCGCTATGCCCTCGGTGTCACGTGGAGCGACGAGCACGGCAGCATCTACCCGTTCGACCGTCTCCGCCGCGACTGCCGCTGCGGTGCCTGCGGTACCGGGGAGCCGCTGACGCGCACGATGGAGTGGCCACGGGACATCAAGCGCGCGGAGGACGGGTTGCGCGTGCTCTGGAGCGACGGACACCCGAGCCTCTATCCCTATGCCGAGCTCCGAGCGCAGTGCCGGTGCGCGGGGTGCACCGGCGGCCATTGATGGAGGAAGCTCAGAAGCGGCGCGTGCTCGTCGGCGTCATGCTGTCCGTCTTCCTCGCCGCCATGGAGTCGACGGTGGTGGCGACGGCGATGCCGACGGTGGTGGGCGCCCTGGGCGGCATTCACATCTACTCGTGGGTGTTCTCGGGGTTCCTCCTCACCTCCACCGTCACCATGCCGCTGTGGGGACGGCTCTCCGATCTCTTCGGGCGCCGACCCACGTTTCTGACCGGACTCGCCGTGTTCTTGATCGGCTCCGCCCTTTCCGGACTCGCGCAGGGCATGGTAGAGCTGATCATCTTCCGGATGCTCCAGGGACTAGGCGCCGGCTCGCTGATGACGATCGGCATGACGATCATCGGCGAGCTCTTCGGTCTCGAACGCCGCGCCAAGATGCAGGGCTACATCTCCGGCGTGTGGGGCGTGGCCGCCCTCGTGGGACCTCTGCTGGGCGGCTTCCTCACCGACCACGTCTCCTGGCGCGCCGTCTTCTACATCAACGTGCCCTTCGGCGCCATCGCGATGGCGCTCATCGCGACCGCGCTG
The DNA here is from genome assembly GCA_036506275.1 of Candidatus Methylomirabilota bacterium. GTDB lineage: Bacteria > Methylomirabilota > Methylomirabilia > Rokubacteriales > CSP1-6 > DASXSB01. The sequence goes on from DASXSB010000071.1 coordinate 3,871, forward strand.
CGCGAGGAGAACCGCGCGCGCCGGCGGCCCGTCATCGACTACGCGGGGCTCGTCCTCTTCGCGGCGGGGGTGTCCGCATTGTTGCTCGGCGTGCTCGAAGCCGGTCGCACCACGAGGTGGACGGGCGCCGACGTCGTCGCTCCTCTCGTAACGGCCGCGGCCGCCCTTACCGCGTTCACGATGGTGGAGCGCCGCGCGCCGGAGCCGATCGTTCCCCTTCGGCTCTTCCGTAACCGCATCGTCCTCGCGGCCGGGGTCACGGGCTTCATGGCGGGCATGGCGATGTTCGGCGCGATCTCGTTCGTTCCGCTGTTCCTACAATCCGTGAACGGTGCCTCCGCGACGCAGGCGGGCTTCGTGCTGACACCGTTCATTCTCGGGTGGGTGTCCCTGTCCGTGACGAGCGCGCGTCTCGTCCTGCGCATCGGCTACCGGGTGGTGGTGGTGACCGGCATGGTGTGCCTCACCGTCGCCTTCTTGCTCTTCACGCGATGGAACGTCGGACTGTCGCTGGCCGGCGCCATGCGCGACGTTCTCATCGCCGGCGTCGGAATGGGCATGACGATGGTCCCCATGCTCATCGCCGTCCAGAGCGCGGTGACACGCGCCGATCTCGGCTCCGCGACGTCCGTCACCCAGTTCTTGCGCACGGTGGGGGGCGCCGTGGGGCTCTCGATCATGGGCGCGGTGATGACGCAGCGTCTCGCCGCCGGCTTGCCGATGGCATCGGCGCTGCACGGTGTCTTCGTCGTGGGATTTGCCGTCTGCGTCGGGGCCTTCCTCTCCGCATTCCTCGTGCCCGGCGGTCGCGCCCGGGATCTTGCCCAGTCGGAGATGCGCGGCGAGCCGAGCCGCGTCGGAGGCTGACGATGCCGGGTGACGTCCCCCTTCTCGAGCGTCTCGCTCAGCTCCCGGCGGTACCCGCCGCCTCCGCGCTCGCGCTTCTCGAACGCTTGCCGGCGCCGCACCAGGACCCCGTGCTGGGATCGCTCTTCGGGGTCGACGACGACGGCGACGCCGTCGTCAACGCCCTCGTGCCCGCGGTGCTCCAGCAGTTCGAGCAGAAGAGCGAGCTCACCTGTTACGGCGCGCTCCTGGAAGGCCTGACGGGAATCTGGAACGCGGCGGTGCGGGCGGCGGTGGTGGCGCGCCTTCGCGCCGCCGGCCTTCCGCCCGACGACCTCCTCCTGCGATTGCAAGCGCTGTCGCCCACGCTCGGCCTCGCCAAGGAGAAGGGAGAATGGGCGCGGGAATGGGTGGCGGATCCCTCCACGCAGGACACCATGCTCGTCCAGCAATGTCTCGTCCGCATGCTGTTCGCGCTCCGCGCCCTCGCGGAAGCGCGCGCGAGCGAGCTCACCACCGACACCTGAGAGGAGACGCGATGCACGTCCACGAGCGTAACGCCGAGAAGAAACGACTCAACGGTCTGCTCCTGAAATCCTCGATGAAGGTCTATCGGGGATTTGGCGATCTCGGCCAGCGCGTCTTCGCCGATGGCGCCCTCTCGAAGAAGCACAAGGAGCTCACGGCCCTGGCGGTGGCGGTGTCGCAGAACTGTTTCGATTGAGTGGACCACCGCGTCGAGGAGGTCCTCGACCAGGGCGCCACGGAGGCTGAGATCGCGGAGACGCTCGACATCGGATTGCTCATGGGAGGTACGCTGGCGGTGAAGTCCGTCCGCCACGCCTTCTCGGTCCTGGAACAGCTCAGCGCGGGAGGAAAGTGACGATGGCCACGAACCTCGACAACTATCGGGACATCTTCGACAAGAAGAGCTTCGCCCACATCGCGACCGTGGGCAAGGACGGCACGCCGCAGATCACCCCCGTGTGGTTGGACTTCGACAACGGTCTCATCCGATTCAACACGGCGCGGGGCCGCGTCAAAGAGCGGAACCTGCGCGCCAATCCGAAGGTGGCGCTGTCCATCCAGGATCCCGACAATCCCTATCGCTACGTGCAGATCCGCGGCCGTGTCGCCGAGATGACCGAGCAAGGTGCCGACGCCCACATCGACGCGCTCACCAAGAAGTATCTCGGACAGGACCGCTATCCGTTTCGCCAGCCGGGCGAGGTCCGGGTCCTCGTGAAGATCCGGCCCGAGCACGTGCAGACCATGGGGTAGGGAGTGATCCAGGTCGAGGGTATCGCGAAGGGGTACGGCGGACAGACTCTGTTCCGCGATCTGTCGTGGCGGATCGTGGACGGCGAGCGGATCGGTCTGGTGGGCCCGAACGGAGTGGGCAAGACGACGCTCTGTCGCATCCTCGCCGGTCTCGAGGATCCGGACGAGGGGACCATCGGTCGCGCGCGGGACACGACCATCGGCTACCTCGCGCAGGAGGTCACCACTACCGGGACGGGATCCGTGCTCGCGGAGGCGCTCGGCGGCTTCGAGGAGGTGTGGCGGATCGAGAGCGAGATGGAAGCGGTCGCGCGCGAGCTGGAGGCGGCGCCCAGCGAGCGGCTCACCGCCCGCTACGGCGATCTCCAGCATCGCTTCGAGGCGCTCGGCGGCTATCGTCTGGAGACGGAAGCAAAGACGATTCTGGGCGGACTCGGGTTCCGGCCTGCTGACGTCACGCGGCCGCTCCTCGAATTCTCCGGCGGGTGGCGGATGCGGGCCGCCCTCGCCCGTCTCCTCCTTCAGCGCCCGTCGTTGCTGCTGCTCGACGAGCCTACGAACCACCTCGACCTCGAATCGCTGGCGTGGCTCGAGACATTTCTCACGGACTATCCGGGGACCGTCGTCGTCGTGTCCCACGACCGCTACTTCCTGAACCGCATGGTGACGTCGATCGCCGACCTCGACGCGTCCGGTATCACCCGTTATCCGGGGGACTACGACGACTACCTCGTGGAGCGGGAGGCGCGGCGCGAGTTGCGGGAAGCCCAGGCCCGTAACCAGGCCAAGCGGGTGGCCGAGATCGAGCGGTTCATCACACGCTTTCGGTACAAGGCGACCAAGGCTCGCCAGGTCCAGAGCCGGATCAAGATGCTGGAGCGCCTGGAGCGCATCGAGGTCGACGGTCCCGCCCACCGGATGCGCCTCGCCTTTCCGGCGCCCCCGCGCACGGGCCGGCGCGTCGCGACGTTGCGCCGAATGCACAAGGCGTACGGAACGAACGTGGTCTATGCCGGCGTCGATTTCGAAGTCGAGCGCGGCGAGCGCGTGGCCCTCGTGGGCGCCAACGGCGCCGGCAAGTCGACGCTGTTGCGCGTCCTCGCGGGGACGCTCGCCTTCGACGCCGGCGAACGGACCCTCGGCACTCACGTCACGGTTCACTACTACGCCCAGCACCAGCTCGATGCCCTCGATCCCGGGAGGACTGTCCTCGAGGAGCTGGAAGCGGCGGCGCCGGAGGCGGCCGCCACGCGGCTGCGCACGCTCTTGGGAGCGTTTCTCTTTTCCGGCGACACCGTGGAGAAGAAAGTGTCCGTGCTGTCGGGCGGCGAAAAGGCGCGCCTGGCGCTGGCGCGCATGCTGGTGCGGCCCGCCGCCCTCCTGGCGCTCGACGAGCCCACCAATCACCTCGATCTGGCGTCACGGGAGGTGCTGGAGGACGCGCTTGCATCCTTCCCGGCCACCATCGTGTTCATCTCGCACGACCGCTACTTCATCAACCGCGTCGCCAATCGCGTCGTCGAGGTGGAGAACGGCCGCCTCGCCAGCTATCTCGGGACCTACGACGATTACCTGGACGCCAAGGCGCGCGCGGCGGCGCCGATCGAGCCGGCACCCGCGCCGCGAGAACGAAAGGCGACGCCCGACGAGACCCGCCGCGCCGCGCCCAGACATTCGCGTGTGGCCGGCGAGGTCCGCGCGCTGCGGCGGCGATTGGAGGAAGTGGAGCGCCAGATCCATGCGCTGGAGGCGCGCCTTCAGGAGCTCGGAGTCGCCTTCGCCGATCCCAAGCTCTATGCCGACGGCGATCGGGTGCGCGCGGTCACCACCGAACGCAAGAACGCCGAGGAGCAAGTGGCGTGGCTCATGCGGGAGTGGGAAGAGCTGTCGACGCAGCTCGCCGCCCATGAATGAGTTCTGGGCGCCGCCCGATCCCGCGCATCTGGGCCGCGAGCGCGCGCGGGCGCGCGAGCTTCGCGGCAGCCAGTGGTGGAAGCGACGGATCGAGACCGGTCTCTGTCACTACTGCCGCACCAACGTCGGCCGGCGTGCGCTCACGATGGATCATGTGGTCCCCCTTGGGCGGGGGGGCCGCAGTGTCCGGGGTAACGTCGTTCCCGCCTGCAAGGCCTGCAACAACCTCAAGAAATCCCTCGTCCCCGTCGAGTGGCAAGCGTACCTGGACCGGCTTCAGCGCCTCCGCGACGACTGACATTTCTCGTCACTTTCCGGTGACCAAAAACGGTGACAGTGACCGTCGGCGCGCCTTCCCCGACCGACACAAGCCACTGATTTGCTGCAATACCCGGGGTTTGGCACTCCTGCTGCATGATCCTCCCTCGACGCCGAGAGCCGTCGTTGTACGGCTCGGTGAGGGGGGAGACCAATGATCCGCTTCGTCGCGAGGCGTGGTCCGAAACTAAAGGGTGAGCGTGGCTTCACGCTCATCGAGCTCATGATCGTGGTGGCGATCATCGGGATCCTCGCCGCCATTGCGATCCCGATCTATGCCAGCGTTCAGCAGCGCGCCCGCATCGCCAAGGCGTGGGCGGACATGCGCACGCTGGCGTCCGCGATCACGATCTATCAGGCGCACACGGGCGCGTTTCCGGCCGCGCTGAGCACGCTGACAGCGACGGCGTCCAACGCCCAGGGCGCGACGGCGGGACCGTTCATGGCCCGCATCCCGGATCCACCGAACCTCGGAACGCCGCCGTGGCCGGCCAGCTATGGCTACACGGACAACGGCGACGGCACGTTCACGCTGACGGCGACCGGGGACAACACGACGGTCACGATTCCGTAGCCGTTCGCTCGCGTATCAGTCTTTGGGCGTTGACGTCCATCGTGCGGGTGCGTTGAATGGTCTCGCTCGCGAGCCATGCAACGCACCCTCACCGCACGATGGAGGCACGGATGATCGGTTATCGCTGCCTGCCCCTGACCTTCTTCGCTCTCGCCCTCGGCGCCGCCACGCCGGCGCCCCTGCTCGCGGGTAAAGCGACGTCGGGTGACACCGCCGCCGCCGCGCCCGCCAGTGGCCACGTCAACATCAACACTGCCAGCGTCAAGGAGCTCATGACGCTCGACGGTGTGGGCCGCAAGGTGGCCGAGAAGATCGTCGAGTATCGCGAAGCCCACGGTCCTTTCAAGCGCCCGGAGGATCTCCGGAAGGTCGAAGGTTTCGGGGCCGGACTCTGGGATCAAAACCACCAGCGCGTCGTCGTCAAGTAGCCGTCGACGGGGCAATTTTCACTTGGCGCCTTGCGGGCCTCGTGTAGGATGGATAGAAATCGGCCGAAGCGTCACAGCGCTTCAGTGGCGTCCCCGTCGGCAATTCCGTCGGCGGCTGACGTGGCCGAGCCCCGGGCCGGGAGTCGGCATCCGGTTCTGGGCGGAGTGGGACCTGGGCCCGCGTGGCGCCCTTGCCGAGAATAGGAGGTGATCCAGCCGATGTGTAACCCTACGGTGATCTGTGAGGTGGTTGCCTCCTAGGCAGGATCCACGCTAGCTCCAGGTGGAAAGCCTGGGAGTCCAGGCACCACCGGCCCCGACGATCCCGCCTCACCAGCGGGGCGGCGCGACGGCGAGTGAAAGCATCACGCGCCGCAGCCTTCGTCGGGGCTTTTTATTTTCCACCGTTCGTAACGGTCTTCCACGCATGGTCGTCCCCTCGGGCGTCGCTGCCATCATGAAGCAGGGATACCGAGAAGACGGGGGCTGCCGAGAGAAGCACCCGGGCCCGGCCAGCGGGCCCGGGTGGGAGCGAACAGGGGAAGGCGCTACACCTTGCGGACGTTAGCCGCCTGAAGACCCTTCGGGCCGCGGGTTACTTCGAACTCGACCCGGTCACCTTCGGCCAGACTCTTGAAGCCGTTGGCCTGGATGGCGCTGTAGTGGACGAAGACGTCCTCACCGCCCTCCTGCGTGATGAATCCGTACCCCTTCGCATCGTTGAACCACTTCACCTGTCCCTGTGCCATGTTCCTGCGACCTCTCTTTGGGGGTCTTCAGCCCCAGTGTGCGCCCGCCGTAATGGCGGGGTTGCCTCCCAGTATTGGAAGGCAAACAAAAACGCCGCGCGAACTGATTTCGCGCGGCGCGTGTCTCGGTCTTTAATCGTTACCGACTCCGTCTGAATCAGAACGATGGCAAGATTCACATAGCGCCCCGGCGGAAGTCAACGGAAATCTATAGCACGGGTGACAGGGCGGGACCCATTCCGGGTCCCGAGCCACCCCGGGATGGCAACGGAGAACCGCCCGGCGGTTCCCCCCGCCACCACCACGTGGATCTCTTCCGGGGAGGGAAACTTGGAGACCATGGTGGCGGGATCGGCCGGGGCCCGGGAAAAGCGGAGGTTGGTCCCCTCGCCGTGGTCGGGGTCCGGTAACAGGCTACGGTAGGGGACCCGGACCGTCTCCCAGAGATAGCGCGCCAGGTCGGCCTGTCGCCAGCCGTCCTCCGCCAGCGTCCGGGCGTGCTCGGGCCCGACGACCAGCATCGTGTGCGAGTAAAGCGGAAAGTGCTTGCTGTTCCAGAGCCCCACCATCGACCACCCCAGGGACCCCGCCAGCGCCTTCGCCGTCCGGCTCGAGTGGTCGGAGATCCCATGGGGCGCCTCCCCGGCGAAGAGAGTCACGGTGCTCGTTCCCGCCGGAAACCCCCGCCCGACGGAGTAGGGGGGCCAGGGGCTCGCCTCTTCGTTTTCTGCGATGCAGTAGGTATAGCGGCCCGGGTGACCGAAGGTCGACATCGAGACTTCACCGGGCCGGGCGCCCCCGACGTTGATCATGAGCAGCCGGAGGGCGCGTCCGATCGTGGCGTTGGCGCGGTGGCCGGGGCCGAACACCCCGAAGCCCGCGTTGAGCTCGATGCGCGTGCGGATGGGGCCGTTGACGAGGATCAGGGGCGCCGAGAAGTGAGTGGACGTCGAGACCCCGTGAAGGTTGAAGTCCGGATCGCACGCGGCCTCCACGGCGGCGATCACGACGGGGAGGTAATCGGGTCGGCACCCCGCCATGACGGCATTGATGGCGGCCTTCTCGACGGTCACGCGCCCGAAGTTGGGCGGCATCTCCCCCAGCAACTCGGTCCGCTCTCGCGGCGTTGCCCCCAGCATGGCCTCCACCCGTGTTCGGGTGGGCGGCACGACCGGCAAACCGTCGGTGACGCCTTTGGCGAACCACGTCTCGAACTCGTCCGTTGCCATCGAAGCGGCGACGATGCTATACCTGATCGTTATTTCTCGCCAACGCGCGGCTGCGCACGAAGATGGCGTCGATGAATCCATGGCACGACGTCGACCTGGGTGACGACCTGGAGGCCGGCTTCCGGGCCGTCATCGAGATTCCGAAGGGATCGAAGGTCAAGTACGAACTCGACAAGCACACCGGATTCCTCTGGCTCGATCGTGTGCTTCATAGCGCCGTGCACTACCCCGCGAACTACGGATTCCTGCCGCAGACCTTCTGTGACGACGGCGACCCTCTGGACGTGCTCGTCCTCGGCCAGGAGCCGGTGGTTCCGCTGTGCGTGCTCAGAGCTGGCGCGATCGGCGTCATCACCATGAGCGACGAGAAGGGCGAGGACGACAAGATCATCGCGGTTCATCTCGACGATCCCGAATACGCTCACTATCGCGACGTCAGCGAGCTTCCCCCCCACCGGGGGCGCGAGCTCGAGCGGTTCTTCCTCGACTACAAGGTCCTCGAAGACAAGGTCGTGAACGTGTCGGGGTTCCGCGGGCGGGCGAAGGCGATGGACACCATCCGTGCCGCCGCGCGGCTGTACCGGGAGCGGATCGAGGCCAAGGATCGCTGACGCTTGTGGGTCACCCCCGGTGCCACGGTGGACAGCCCGCCCATGGGGAGGTGCAGGGACGGCGGCCCGCCTCCGCCATCCAAGGAGGAACCCGGGGCCGAGCCGAGGGGGCCGACAAGGCGGGAATGTGGAGAAGTCCTGAAAAACTTTCCGTTTTTCGGAAGGGCCGCCCTCTCCGCCGAGGGAGCGTCCGCTGGTAGAAGCTAAACATGCGTCACCACGGTGTTTTTATGCAGGTGTGGCACGGACTGTGCTACTGTATCCACTGCATCTGGGGCATGTAACCCTGACACCCATGGAGCGTTATGTTCTATAACCTGCTGGCCGGGATGTTCTCGAACGACCTCGCCGTGGACCTCGGTACTGCGAACACGCTGGTCTACGTCCGGGGAGAGGGAATCGTCCTCAACGAGCCTTCCATCGTTGCGATCCATCAGGCCGATCATTCGGTTCTGGCCGTCGGTCACGAGGCAAAGGCGATGCTCGGCCGTACTCCCGGCAACATCGTCGCCATCCGGCCGTTGAAGGACGGCGTCATCGCCGATTTCGATGTCACGGAGAAGATGCTCCATTACTTCATCTCCAAGGTGCATCGTCGCCGCACGCTCGTGAGGCCGCGCATCGTGGTGGGGGTGCCGTCCGGTATCACGCAGGTGGAAAAGCGCGCCGTACGCGACTCGGCGATGCAGGCGGGCGCGCGCGAGGTGTACCTGATCGAGGAGCCGATGGCGGCGGCCATCGGAGCCGGGCTCCCCATCCAGGAACCCGGAGGAAACATGATCGTCGACATCGGAGGCGGCACCACCGAGGTCGCGGTCATCTCGCTCTCGGGCATCGTGTACTCGAAGTCGGTGCGGATCGCCGGCGACGAGATGGACGAGGCGATCGTCCAGTACATCCGAAAGCACTACAACCTGCTCGTCGGCGAGCGGCGGGCGGAAGAGATCAAAGTGAACCTCGGATCCGCCTATCCCATGGGTGGCGAGCGCCGCACCATGGAGGTCAAGGGACGCGACCTCATCGACGGTATCCCGAAGACGATCGTCATCACCGACGAGGAGATCCGCGAAGCGCTGCGCGAGCCCGTCATGACGATCGTGGAGACCGTACGCACGTGCCTGGAGCGAACACCGCCCGAGCTCGCCGCCGACATCGTGGACAAGGGCATCGTCATCACGGGCGGGGGCGCCCTCCTGCGTGGCCTCGACCACCTGCTGCGGCAGGAAACGAACCTGCCCGTCACACCCGGCGACGATCCGCTGTCGTGCGTCGCCCTCGGAACGGGGAAGGTTCTCGATGAGCTCGATCTCTTGAAGAAGGTGGCGATCCCCGCCTAAGCGCGTCGCGATTCTGGAGGTTCGAAGGTGAGGAATCGCAGGCTCGTGTTGCTCGGCGCGGCGATCCTTGTATGTCTGGTGCTGCTCACGGTCCAGTCTCGGGGGCACGGCTCCCGCGCCGCCGATGGCCTCGCCCTCGTCACCACGCCGATCCAGACCGTGTTCGCCAAGGTCCATCGCAGCGCCTTCGGGGTGTGGGCCACCTATCAGGACTGGAAAGGTGTCCGCGCCGAGAACCGCCGCTTGCGCGAAGAGGTGGAACGGCTGCGCGTGGAAGGCCTGCGCGTGAGCGAGACCACCGAGGAGAACCGTCGCCTGCGCGAGCTGCTCGAGCTGCGCGAGCGCCTGCCCCTCGCCACCTTGCCGGGCGAGGTCATCGCACGGGAGTGGGGAGGCTGGGTACGATCGCTCACCGTGAATCGCGGACGCGGCGATCAGGTCACGCGCCTCACCGCCGTGATCTCTCCCGACGGCCTCATCGGACGTGTCGTCGACGTGCGCCCCGGCGCCTCCATCGTCCAGGTCCTCACGGACCCTGCCTCCACGGTGGGCGCGCACGTCGTGCGCACGCGGACGCAGGGGATCGTGGAAGGGGACGCGCGGGGCACCATGCGGCTGAAGTTCATGGCTCGTGACGGTGCCGCGATCGAGGTCGGCGATGTCGTCGTGACGTCGGGGCTGGGCGGACAGTTCCCGCGCGGGATCCCCGTGGGGCGCGTGCGCGCCATCGACAACCGCGGCTCCGCGCTCTTCCATTACGCGGTGTTGACGCCTGCCGTGGACTTCTCGCGCATCGACGAAGTCCTGCTCGTGACCGGCGAGACGAGCGACGACGTGGCCGCGCTGTTCCGCACGCGCGAAGGCCGCTGACCGATGCGCACGCTGCTCGCGTTGACGATCTTCGGCGGCGGGATCGCCTCCGCCGCCGTCACCCCCGCCCTGCGCATCGGGGACGTCGTTCCCGATCTCCCGCTCATCATCGTGGTCCTGCTCGCCCTCCGCCGCGGCCCCGAGTTCGGATGCGTGGGAGGCTTCGTGACCGGGCTCCTGCAAGACGCGGCCTCGGGCGGGCTCATGGGCGTGCAGGCGCTCACGAAGTCGGTGATCGGGTTCGCCATCGGCGCCCTCGGCGGACGCCTGACCGTCACGCAGCCGCTGGTGCAGGTGCCCGGGCTCGTCCTCCTCTCGATCGCGGAGGGCCTCGCCCGTTTCGCGATCCTCCAGTTGTTCAGGTTCCCGGCGCCCTTCGGCGAGTTGCTCACGTACGTCGTGCTTCCCCAGGCGCTGTACAACGGCTTCCTCGGCGCCGCTCTCGTCCTCGCCCTCACGTGGGCGGAGTCGTTCCGCGCGCCGGCGTCGTGAGCCAACGGCCGTGAGGTCCTTGTCGCCGCCTCCGTCGCTCGCGGACAGGCGCGACGGCGGTCGTCGCCGCATCAGCGCCATCGCCACCGCGGTGCTCGCCGCCTTCCTCGTCATCATCGGACAGCTCTGGTATTTGCAAGTCCTCGAGGGCGGTCGCTTCCAGGAGGCCTCGGACAAGAACCGGATCCGCATCCGCCCCATCGCCGCTCCGCGCGGCATCCTCTTCGATCGCCACGGGATGCCGCTCGTGGACAACCGCCCCGCGTTCACGCTCTCGCTCATTCCGCGCGAGCTCGATCGGGACGTGGAACGCCGGGACGCGGCGCTCGGTCGAGTGGCGAGCCTCCTCGACATTCCCTACGCGGAGCTGCTCGACGCGGTGACGCGCGTCCCGCCCGACTCGCTGATCCCCGTGCGCGTGCGGCGCGGTCTCTCGCTCGAGGACGTGGCGAAGGTCGAGGAATGGAAGCTGGAGCTCCCGGGCGTCATCGTCGAAGTGGAGCCGCAGCGCGCCTATCCGACGAGCCGGTTCGCCGCCCACCTGCTGGGGTACGTGCGGGAGGCGAGCGACGAGCAGCTGAAGCAGGGCCGCTATCGCCGCGGCGAGCTGGTGGGCCAGACCGGCCTCGAGCGTCTCCTCGACGACTTCCTGCGCGGCAAGGACGGCGGCGAGCGCATCGAAGTGGACGCGATGGGGCGTGCCGTGCGGCTCATCCAGCAGACGGAGCCACATCCCGGCGCCCAGGTGGTCACCACCATCGATCGCCGCATCCAGGAAGCGGCGGAGCGGGCGATGGACGGTCACGCGGGAGCGGTGGTCGTCATGGATCCCCGCAACGGCGACGTCCTCGCCCTCGTCTCCACGCCCGCCTTCGAGATCGACCGCTTCACGGGCGCCATCGACCGCGCGGCGTGGCTGCGCGTGGTCCAGGATCCCGAGCACCCATTGCTGAACCGCACCATCCAGAGCACGTACGCGCCGGGCTCGGTGTTCAAGATCGTGGTGGCGGCGGCGGGGCTCCAGGACGGCACGATCACGCCGATGGAGCGCACGAGCTGTCACGGCGAGTTCACGCTGGGGGCATGGACGTTCAAGGACTGGAAGGAGGGCGGCCACGGGGTGGTCGACCTCCATCGCGCGATCATGCACTCGTGCAACATCTATTTCTACGAGGCCGGTCTCAAGATCGGCGGCAACGCCATCGCGCGCTACGCGCGCGCGTTCGGGTTCGGCGAGGCCACCGGCATCGACCTCGGCAGCGAGCGCTTCGGGCTCATTCCGGAACCCAAGCTGCGCCGCGATCGCAAGCAACGTCCGTGGTCGGGCGGCGAGACCGTGAACATGTCCATCGGCCAGGGCGCCGTCCTCGTCACCCCGATGCAGGTGGCGCGCTTCATGGCCGCCGTCGCTAACGGCGGCGTCCTCTGGAAGCCGCGGCTGGTGCAGCGCATCGAGCGTCCCGACCGGGGCGTGGTGTGGAGTGATCCCGGCCACGTCAATGGACACGTCGAGCTGTCACCGGTGGTGTGGGCGTTCCTCAAGCAGAGTCTGTGGTCGGTCGTGAACGACGGGGGGACGGGCGCGGGCGCGAAGATTCCCGGGCTCGACGTCGCGGGCAAGACGGGTACGGCCCAGATGATCTCGAAGTCGAAAGCCGAGAAGGGCCAGGACCACGCGTGGTTCGCGTCGTTCGCGCCCGTGAAGGACCCCGAGGTGGTCGTGATCGTCCTCGTGGAGAGGGGCGGCAAGGGCGGCCAGGTGGCGGCCCCCATCGCGCGCAAGATCCTGAACGCGATCTTCTTCGAGAAAGTGGCGTCGGTGGATCTTGCGGGCTAACACGGTCATGCTCATCGATCGGCGGTTGCTGCAGAACGTCGATTGGCCCCTGCTCGGCGCGAGCATCGCGCTCGTGCTCATGAGCGCGGTGACGCTCTCCACCCTCCACGTCGGCCGCGCGGGCGGCACCGTCGCCTTCCGCCAGCTCGCGTGGTTCGGGGTCGGTATGGTGGCGCTGCTCGTGACCGCGAGCTTCGACTATCGCAAGCTCGTGCGGGCGGCGCCCGCTTTCTATGTTTTCGGCATGGCGGCGCTCGCCGCCGTATTCGTGGTGGGAAAAACGGTGTCGGGGGCGCGCCGCTGGATCGGCGTAGGATCGTTCAGCGTGCAGCCCTCGGAGATCTTCAAGCTCTGCTTCGTCCTCATGGCGGCGTGGGCGCTCACGTCACGGTGGGCGCGTCCGATCGGTCCCGGGACCATCGGCTTCACGCTCCTGGCGACGGCGATCCCCGCCGTCCTCATCGTGAAGCAGCCGGACCTGGGCACCGCCCTCTTGCTGATGCCGGTGCTGGTCGCGCTCCTCGTGGGCGCCGGCACCGAGCTCCGGCTCCTCGGCGGCCTCTCCCTCGCCGGTCTCTCCACGCTGCCGGTGGCGTGGTTCGCCATGAAGGACTACCAACGGGAACGCATCATGGTCTACCTGGATCCGTTCCGCGATCCCCTCGGGAGCGCGTACAACGTGATCCAGGCCAAGATCGCGATTGGGTCGGGTCAGCTCCTGGGGAAGGGTATCGCGGGCGCGACGCAAAGCCAGCTCGCCTTCCTGCCGGAGCGTCATACGGATTTCATCTTCGCCGTGTTCGCCGAGATGTGGGGGTTCGTCGGCTGCCTCGTGTTGCTCGTCTGCTATGCGTTGCTCCTGCTGCGGGGCTTCGACATCGCGGCGTCGGCGCGAGAGCCTGTCGGCCGCCTCGTCGCCCTGGGCGCCACCGCCCTCCTCGCCACCCAGATCCTCATCAACGTGGGGATGGTGACGGGGCTGCTGCCGGTGGTCGGGGTGCCGCTGCCGCTCATGAGCTATGGCGGCTCCTCGATGCTCGTGTCGCTGATCGCGCTCGGACTCCTCCTCTCGGTTCGGATGCGGCAGTTCCAATGAGACACGGAGGTCCTCGCATGCGGGAGGCCCGCCGCGTCGCTTCGAGGTGCTGCCGTGGGCAAACGTATCGTCGTCAATGCCGGACTCACCGAAACCCGAGTCGCCGTCCAGGAGCGTAATCTCCTCACCGAGCTCTACCTGGAGCGGCACCGTCATCGTTCGATCGTGGGGAGCGTGTACAAGGGGTCGGTGACGAACGTCCTGCCCGGCATGCAGGCCGCGTTCGTGGACATCGGTCTCGCCAAGGACGCCTTCCTCTACGCCGGGGACTACACCACGAACGTGGTCGACGACCGGCCCGTCAGCGACGACGCCGGCGACGACGAGGACGGCGCCGACGTCGATGTCGACGAGGAGGAGCCGCGCCGGGAGGCGACCGTCCCCATCGAGGACATGCTCCGCAAGGGCCAGGACGTCCTCGTGCAGGTCTCCAAGGAATCGCTCGGAACCAAGGGCGCCCGCATCACCTCGTTCATCTCGCTGCCCGGCCGCTATCTCGTCTACATGCCGCAGGCCCGGCACATCGGGGTGTCGCGGCGGATCCGGGACGAACGTGAACGCGATCGGCTGCGGGCGGCCGTGCGCGAGGTGAACCCGCCCCCGGGCGGCTTCATCGTCCGCACCAACGCCGAAGGCAAGGGGACCGAGGAGTTTGCCGCCGACGTCGCCTTTCTGTCGCGCCTGTGGGCGCAGATCCAGGCGCGGTTCGAGCAGGCGGCGCCGCCCGCCGCCCTCCACGAGGAGATGGACCTCATTTTCCGGGTGGTGAGGGATCTCTTCTCCCCCGACGTCGATGAGTTCGTGGTGGACACCCGCGAGGTCTACGAGAAGTGCCTGGAGTATGCGCGCACGCTCGTCCCCGCTCTCGTGGAGCGGGTGCGGCTTCACGACGGCCGCGTGCCGCTCTTCGAATCGCTCGGGATCGAGAAAGAGATCGAGAAGGCGGTCCGGCGTCGCGTGTGGCTCAAGTCGGGCGGCTACATCGTCATCGACCACACGGAGGCACTCGTCTCCATCGACGTCAACACCGGCAAGTACGTGGGGAAGCGCGACTTCGAGCAGACGGTGCTGAAGATCAACCTGGAAGCGGTGGGCGAGGTCGTGCGTCAGATCCGCCTGCGCGACCTCGGCGGCATCATCATCATCGACTTCATCGACATGGAGCGCGAGGAGCACCGCGACCAGGTGTACAAGGCCCTCACGCGCGCCCTCGCCGAGGACAAGGCGCGCACCAACGTGCTGGAGATCTCCGAGCTCGGCCTCGTGGAGATGACGCGCAAACGGGTGCGGCAGGACCTTCGCTCCCTCCTCACCATGACGTGCCCCACCTGCAAGGGCACCGGCGTCACGCGGTCGGACGCCGCCGTGGCCGCCGAGATCTTTCGGGCGGTGCAGGCGCGGGCGGTCGCGGAGAGCGGACACGAGATCGTCGTGCGCGCCCATCCCGACGTGGTCGCCTACCTGGAAGGCGACGCGCGCGAGGCCCTCGAGCGCCTGCGCGCCACCGTCGACACGAAGGTCACCGTGCAGATGGCGACCGCCCCCACTCCGCGCGACGAGTTCGACGTCCTCACGCGCTGACGATGCCGCGCACACCGCCCTCGCGCATCAGCGGCCAGCGCATCCTGGGTGACCTCCGCCTGGCGGCGAAGAAAGGCGATCGCGCCGCCCTCGCCCTTGCCCTCGACCAGATGCGCACGCTCGCCCTCTCTCCGCGCTACTGGGAGAAGTATCTGGGGCTGCTTCGGAACCCGCTCGCCCGCCTCGTCGACCTTCTCGTCATCAAGCAAGGCGAGCGCATCGCGCACCAGAAGGGCTGGAAGCTTTCACGCCCGCCCGCGGTCGCGGAACCCCCGAAGCGCAAGGCGCCCGCGCGAGGGCGGCGGCCGCGCCGCCGGCCCGTGCCCGTCGACCGGCAGCCGTCGCTCTTCTGACGCCGGCCTCCGCCTTGACACGGCGAGGGTGGGGGCGGATAGTACCCCCGAGGGGTATAAGGCCACATGCTCAACGCGGAGACGAAGGCGAAGGCGCGCGGCCGGTTGCGGCGGATCGAGGGCCAGGTCCAGGGACTCCAGCGCATGGTGGAGGCGGACGCCTCTTGCGTCGACATCCTCCTCCAGATCTCGGCCGTGCAGGGCGCGCTGGACCAGGTCCAGAAGCTCCTCCTCGGCCGGCACATCGAGTCGTGTGTGACCGATGCGCTGCGTTCCGGCACGCGTCACGATCGTCAGCGCAAGATCGACGAGTTGCTGGAGGTCTTCGTCCGCTTCGGGGCGAAGTAGGCGAAGTAATGGAGCAGGCGAGGGAGCGGGTCACGTTACCGGTGCGCGGCATGCACTGCGCGGCGTGCGTGAACACGGTGGAGTCCGCCCTCAGATCGGTACCGGGCGTGGCCGATGCCGTCGTCAATCTCGCCACCGAGCGCGCCACCATCACGTTCGATCCCGCCCGCACGGGGCCGCCCGTGCTCCGGGAGGCGGTGGCGAAGACCGGCTACGAGCTGGGAGAGTCGCTGCCCGCGCTGGGAACGGAGCCGGCCGATGCCGAGGCCGCGCGCGATCGTGAAGGACGCCTCACGCGCGCGAAATTCCTGGTGGGCGCCGTGCTCTCCGTTCCCGTGCTCATCGGCAGCATGCCGGAATTCTTCCCGTGGGCGCCGGCGTGGCTGCAGAACCCCTGGGTGCTGCTCGCGCTCACCACGCCCGTGCAGTTCTGGGTGGGGCTCGAATTTCATCGTGGATTCCTCCGCGACCTCCGGCGCCGGACGGCAGGCATGGCCACCCTCGTCTCCCTCGGCACCACCGCCGCCTATGTCTTCAGCCTCGCCGTCACCCTCGCCCCGCACACGTTCATGGCGCTGGGAGCGATGACGTACTACGACACGCCGGCGGTGGTGATCACGCTCGTCGTCTTGGGCCGCTGGTTGGAAGCGCGGGCCCGCGGACGCACGTCGGCGGCGATCCGCCGGCTCGTGCAGCTCGCGCCGCGCCAGGCCCGCGTCGTCCGTGACGGCCAAGACGTCGAAGTCCCCACCGGCGACGTGCAGGTGGGCGACCTCGTCCGCATCCGACCCGGCGAGCGCGTGCCCGTGGACGGCGTGGTCGTAGAGGGCGCCTCCACCGTGGACGAGTCCATGCTCACCGGCGAGAGCATCCCCGTCGAGAAGCGGCCCCTCGCCCGCGTCTTCGGTGGGACCGTGAACGGCACCGGCAGCTTCGTGTTCCGCGCCGAGCGTGTCGGCAGCGAGACCACGCTCGCGCGCATCGTCCGTCTCGTGGAGGAGGCGCAGGGCTCACGGGCGCCCATCCAGCGGCTCGCGGATCGGGTGGCGGCCGTGTTCGTCCCCATCGTGCTCGGTATCGCCGCCCTCACGTTCGTGACATGGTGGCTGCTGGCGCCGCCGCCCGCCCTGCTGTTCGCCGTCACCAACGCGGTGGCGGTGCTCGTCATCGCGTGCCCGTGCGCGATGGGCCTCGCCACCCCGACGGCGGTGATGGTGGGGACGGGGCGCGGCACGGAGCACGGCGTGCTCTTCAAGAACGCGGCGGCTCTCGAGCGGCTGGGCGCCGTCGATACGGTGGTCTTCGACAATACGGGCACGCTCACGCGCGGCAAGCCCACCGTCACCGACGTCGTCAGCGTGCACGGTGTCGACGACGACGTGCTCGCGGTGGCGGCGGCCGCCGAGCAGGGTTCGGAGCACCCGCTCGCCGACGCGGTGGTGGCGGCGGCAAAAGCGCGTGGGCTCGCCATTCCGCCCGTGACGGAGTTCGTCACGGTGCCGGGGCAGGGCATCGACGCCATGGCACCCGCGGGCCGCGTCCTCGTCGGCAATCGCACGCTGATGGACGCGCGCGGCGTTTCCGTCGACGCGCTCGCCCCGCGAGCGGTCACGCTCGCCGCCGACGCCAAGACCGTGATCTACATCGCCGTCGGGGGGCGACTGATCGGCCTCGTCGCCGTCGCCGACGTTCTGAAGCCGGAGGCGGCCGAGGCCGTACACGCGCTACGCGCTCTCGGCCTCGACGTCGCCATGCTGACGGGAGACGGCCGCGCCACCGCGGAAGCCATCGCGCGCGCGGCCGGGATCGAGCGCGTGGTCGCCGAGATCCTTCCCGACGACAAGGCCCGAGAGGTGAAGCGACTTCAAGAAGGCGGGCGGCGGGTGGCGATGATCGGCGACGGGATCAACGACGGGCCGGCGCTGGCCCAGGCCGACGTCGGGATCGCGATGGGATCGGGCACGGACGTCGCCATCGAGGCGGCCGACGTCACGTTGATGCGGGGCGATCTCCGCGGCGTGGTGGCGGCGATTCCCCTCGCCCGGCGCACGATCACCGTGATCAAGCAGAATCTCGGGTGGGCGTTCGCGTACAACGTCATCCTCATCCCCGTCGCCGCCGGTGTCCTCTACCCCATCTGGGGCGTGCTCCTGTCGCCGATGCTGGCCGGCCTCGCGATGGTGTTGTCGTCGGTGTCCGTGGTCGCCAACAGCCTCCGCTTGCGGAACTGGTCGCCTCCCGTCATCCGAAAGGAGAGAGTCATGGCCAAGGATCCCGTGTGCAAGATGGATGTCGAGCCCGCGAAGGCGGCGGCGCAGTCGAGCCACAAGGGCCAGACCTATTACTTCTGCGCGGTGGGCTGCAAGCAGAAGTTCGACCGCGAGCCGGACAAGTACGTGGGGCGATGATCGATATCCCCGCCCTGCGGGGACGCGCGCGCTACGAGCGCGTGATGGAGGGCCGCGTCGACAACACCTCCGACGACGCATTCACCCACGTGGTCACGCTCTCCGACGACGACGGCGCCGTCGAGGTCGCGGTGGTGGCGCTGCCGTCGCCGACGTACACGATCCGAGAGGCGGCGGCGCGCGCGATGGGGGGCGCGGTGGCCCCCGGCGTCGTCGCCGGCGTGGCGGACTTGGCGGGCAGCGCCATGGCAGCCGGCTTCACCCGTCGGGCCGTGGAAGCGACGGGCGGCGGCGAGGGCGCGGGGCTCGTCGTCGACGCGCTCATCGAGGCGGCGCGTCTTGCCCGCCAGGTGGCGAAGCTGCCTCCCGAGCGCGCGGCCCGTGCGCGCGGCGGCGACGCCTGGGAGTGCTGGCAGCTCGACACCACGGGCTGGATCGATCTTCCCGATTCGTGTTTCACGTACAGCGGCGCGGGACGCGCGCTCTTCGGCACCCGCACGATCGTGACGCCCATGACGCCCGACCTCTACAGCCCGCCGCCGGGGCGGCGCGGCGTGTTCGAGCGACGGAAAGTCGCGCGGCTGACGCGTGTGGGCGACCGTCTCCGGCTCTTCCATTCCATGCACGACAACGTCCACGGCTTCGAGCTCACCTATGAGATCGATCTCGGGAGCGCGCGCATCGTGGGCGCAGAGTCGGCGACCCCACGCCTGCCGTACGCCGGTATTTGCTCGGAGCCCCAGCGCCGGATCGCGTCGCTCGTCGGGGAGGCCTTCGATCCCACTCTTCCCAAGCGCATCCAGCCGCTCCTCGGCGGGAACGCCGGATGCGCCCAGCTCTACGACCTCACCGCCGACCTCCTGAAGCTGGCGATTCCGCGCCGGGCGTGACCGGCCGCTCCGAGCGGGCGTGTATACTGATCGCCAAGCATGTCGTTCCTGCCCGTCGGAAAGCTACGGGCCGAGGCGCTGCAGGCGGTCTTCGACCGGCACCCTCTCAAAGATCCCCGCGTCGTCGTCGGCCCGCGCATCGGCGAGGACGCGGCCGTCCTCGACGTCGGTGACAGGTATCTAGTGGCGACCACCGACCCCATCACGTTCGCGACGGCGGACCTCGCCTGGTATGTCGTGCACGTGAACGCCAACGACGTGGCCGTGCGCGGGGCGCGACCGCGGTGGCTGCTGACCACCGTTCTCCTTCCGGACGGCGGCGCCACCGAGGAAGGCGCGGCGGCGCTGATCGAGGAGATCGCTCACGTCTGCGCCGAGATCGACGTGAGCGTGGTGGGCGGCCACACCGAGGTCACGCACGGGCTCGACCACGCGGTCGTGGTGGGAACGATGCTCGGCGAAGTGGCGAAGGACCGGCTCGTGACCACCGCCGGCGCCCAGGTCGGCGACGTGGTGATCATGACCAAGGGCATCCCGCTCGAGGGCGCAGCCATCATCGCGCGCGAGAAGGAGACCGAGCTGCTGGCGCGCGGTATCGCGCCCGCCGTCGTGCGCAAGGCGAAGGCGCTCCTGCGCGCCCCCGGCATCAGCGTTCTGCCGGAGGCGGAGATCGCGTGCGAGGTGGGCGCCGTGCACGCCATGCACGACGCCACCGAGGGCGGCATCGCCACCGCCCTCCGTGAGATCGCGGAGGCCGCCGGGGTGGGACTTCGCATCGATCGCGAGCGGATCATGACCATCTCCGAGGGCGCCCGCCTGTGCGCGGCGTTCGGGCTCGATCCGCTCGGCACCATCGCCTCCGGCTGCCTCCTCGTCACGCTCGCTCCCGCCGACGCCGGCCTGGTCCTCCACGCGCTCGCGCGCGAGGGCATCGACTGCCACTTCATCGGCAAGGTGGTGCCGCGTGAGGACGGGGTCGTCCTCGTGGAGGGCAACGTGCCGCGCCCAATGCCGACGTTCGCGCGGGACGAGATCGTCAAGATTTTCGGCGGAGGCTGACGTGCCGCAGATCGGATATGCGCATCGGCCCCTCGCCCTCGGTCGGCGCGGGATGGTCGCGTCGGGGCATCCCTCCGCGACCCTCGCCGGCGTCGACGTCCTCCGTGCGGGTGGCACCGCCGCCGACGCCGCTGTCGCCGTCAACGCCGTGCTCGCGGTGACGCAGCCTCACATGGGGGGCGTGGGCGGCGATATCTTTTGCCTCTACTACGAGGCGTCCACCGGCCGCGTCCATTTCTTGAACGGCGCCGGCCGGTCCGGCTCTCGCGCCGGTCTCGACGAGCTGCGCCGGCGCGGGATGGAGCGCTTGCCCGTGATCGGTCCGCCGACCGTCAGCGTGCCGGGATGCGTGCGCGGGTGGGCGATGCTGCTCGACCGCTTCGGCACTCGACCGCTGGTGGAGCTGGTGGCGCCGGCGGTGGCGCACGCCGAGGGATTTCCGTGCACGTCGCTGCTCGGCCAGGCCATCGCCGAGTACGCGCTCGTCAATCCGGACCCCGAGTGGCACCGGATCTTCACGCCGGGCGGACACGCGCCGGCGGTGGGCGAGACGCTCGTGCAGGAGGATCTCGCGCAAACGCTGCGCGATCTCGGGCGCGAGGGCCCGGATCTGTTCTACCGCGGCCGTGTCGCCGCCGCGGTCGCGCGGCGCCTGGAGGCGGAGGGCTTCCTGACCGCCGACGACCTCGCCGCCCACACCGGGGAGTGGGGCACGCCGCTCACGACCACCTATCGCGGCGACACCATCTACCAGACGCCGCCGCCCACCCAGGGCCTCACCGCGCTGCTCGCCTACAACATGCTGGAGACGCTGCCCCTCGCGCGCTACCGTCTCCATTCCGTCGAGCACCTGCATCTGCTCCTCGAGATCGTCAAGCTCGCGTACGCGGATCGCGATCGCTGGATCGCCGATCCCGTGCACGCTCGCGTGCCCGTCGAGGGGCTGCTCGACAAGGCGTATGCGGCGCGCCGGGTGAGCGCCTTCGATTCCGGGAAGGCGGGCGCCTACGCGTCGGGCGAGCCGGAGGGTGACACGACCGGATTCGTGGTCGCCGACGGGCACGGAAACGTGGCGGCCGTCATCCAGAGCCTCTTCAACTCCTTCGGCTCCGGCGTCGTGGCGCCCGGCACGGGCGTCGTTCTCCAGAACCGCGGCCGCCACTTCACGTTCGATCCCGACCATCCGAGCGTCTTCGCGCCGGTGAAGCGGCCGTTCCACACGCTCATCACCTCCATCGTCACGCGCGGCGGACGACCGTTGCTCGCCTTCTCCACCATGGGTGGGAACGGGCAGGCGATGTTCCACGTGCAGGTGGTGACCAACGTGCTCGACTATGGTCTCGACATCCAGGAAGCCATCGAGCGGCCACGATTCCTCATCGGGTCGTTCTTGCCCGATGAGCCCTCGGACAGCATCCACGTGGAGGGCCGCATCCCCGCCCGCGTGCTGAGCGCCCTCGCCCGCAAGGGGCATCGGGTGAAGCCGGCGCCCGACTTCTTCTTCAGGGAAGGCCACGCCCACGGCATCGCCATGCGCAACGGGACGTTCATGGGTGGCGCCGATCCCCGCGGCGACGGCCTCGCGCTCGGATGCTGATGACGGCGTCGACGCGTGTCGCCGCCCTCGTCGTCGTTCTCCTGGCGGTGCTGCCGGTGGCGCCGGCGGGCGCGGGAGAATGGGGCGGCATCGTGGCCGGAACGACCACCATGAGCGAGGTGCGCGCGCGCTACGGTGAGCCCACGCGCAACACGATGCAGAAGCTCGATGGTCGCGATTCCGCGCAATGGGTGTACGAAGGGGCGCAGGCGCCGGTGGGGATGATGCGGATGACCCTCGACTTCGGACTGCTCGCGGCGGCGTCTGCGTATCGACCGGACGTGGTACGGACCTTCACGCTCCAGCCGAAGCCGGGTGTCTTCACCCGCACCACCGTCGTCAACGGCTGGGGCGTCCCGCGCGTGCCGCCCACCGGCGGCGGCAATCAGATGTTCTTCTACGAGGAAGGGTTGCTGGTGGCGTTCGACAAGGAGGGCTGGATCGTGGAGTCGATGACGTTCACGCCGCCCCAGCCGCACCAAGCCGACCCAGAGCCCCGGCGGCCGTGACGAGACCCCGCGTGGGAAGGTCGACCCAGTCGGGCCGGTTGTTGGCTTCGTACACGATCTCGTAGGCCGCTTTCTCCACCTCGAAGACCGCCACCGCGCGCTCGAACGCGTCGTCGGATTCCGGCAGGAAGAGCGCGCCCGCGGTGGCCGCGCGGTAGCCGGCGACGAACTCGCGGCGCGCCTCGTCTTCCCACGCCCGCGCCCACGTCTCGATGCCGTCGGCGCCGGCGCTCATCGCCGCATAGTTCAGCGACCGGCGTAGACCGGCCACGTCCCGCACCGCCGCGTGCTTCCGGCGGCGTTCCGCGAGCGGGCGAACGGGCTCTCCCTCGAAGTCGATGATGAAGAAATCGCCGGTGGCTCCCCGGTAGAGCGTCTGCCCGAGGTGGAAATCACCGTGATGCCGGATCTTGAGGCGGCCGCGGAGGCCGTCGAGGGCGGTCGGCACCAGCGGCACGTCGGGAAGGGCGCGGCGTCCGAGCGCGCGCGCCGCCTCGTCGAGCTGTCGGCGCACCGCCTCGAGCCACGCCGCGATGTCGCCGCCCGTGATCGGCTCCGGCGCGAACGCGGGATCGCTCTCGTCGGAGGCCAGGGCGCGGTGCAGCTGCCCCGTGTGCTCACCGAGCCGACGTAGCGCGCGCAGGGAGGACGTCGCCAGCCGCCGAATCTTCTCCGGCGTCGGCACGCCTCCCGCGCGACGGACGTCGGCGTACAGCGCCTTCAGCTCGTCCAGCATCCACTCCCAGCCGTCGCGCGCGTCGGAGACCAGCTCCTGCACGACGGCGAGGGTCGCGGCGCCGCCCTCGGCATCGCGGTACTCGAGGTAGCCCGCGAGCCGTGGCGCATGGCGGAAGCGCGTCCGCTCCGTCAGGAAGCGCGTCATCTCCAGCTCGGGGTTCATGCCCTCCGGCAGCCGCCGGAACTGCTTGAGGACGAGGGCGTCGTCGAAGGCGATCGAGGTGTTGCTCTGCTCGCCGCCGAGGCGTCGCACGACGGCGGCGTCGGGGGCGCCGTCCGGAAACACGGCGGTGCGGCGCGCTTCGATGGCGCCCCGCTCGCCGGCGACGCGACCGCCGCCGGCGACGAGGCCCAGGAGCTGTCGGCAGAATTCCGGATCGTCGAGGGCGTCCGTCACCTCGGCGCGCGCGCGAAGGGGGATGGCGTAGCGGTCGGCGTCGCCGTCCTCGAATCCGATCACGGCGATGCCGATGAAGGCGTCGCCCACGCCCACGGTGTCCGTCAGCTCGACGGAGGCGATGCGACGGGTCTTGCCGGCGAACCAGCGCTGGCGCACGAGCCAGGCGGCGAGCGCCTCAGATGGCGGTCTCTTCGATGCCATAGCGGATCGGATCCCGGTCGTGTCGCTCGAGCCCGAACCAGTAGTAGCCATGCGGCCCGAGCGTGAGGACGTACGGCCGGTCGTCGATCGGCGGGAAGCGCACCTCGCCGAGCAGCTCGACCGGCGTCGCCCCGCGATGGGCCGCGAGATCCAGCTCGACGGGCTGCGAACGGTCGGAGAGGTTGGCGACGATCAACAGCGTGTCGTCGCCGTGGCGTCGGTAGAAGGCGAGCACGCTCTGATTGCGGGGCCGCAGGAACTCGATGGTGCCACGCCCGAAGGCCGGGCACTTCTTCCGGGTGGCGATGAGCCGCTTCATCGTGTTCAGCAGCGACGACGGCGTCTTCTGCTGCGCGGCCACGTTCACGGCCTGGTAACCGTAGACGGGATCGGCGATGACGGGGAGATACAGCCGCGCGGCGTCGGCGGTGGAGAAGCCGGCGTTGCGGTCGCTCGACCACTGCATGGGCGTGCGCACGCCGTTGCGATCGCCGAGATAGACGTTGTCGCCCATGCCGATCTCGTCACCGTAGTAGATGATCGGGCTCCCCGGCAGCGTGAACAGCAGCGCGTTCATCAGCTCGATCCGGCGCCGGTCGTTGTCGAGGAGCGGCGCCAGCCGGCGGCGGATGCCGAGGTTCAGCTTCATGGCGGGATCGAACGCGTAGGCGAAGTACATGAAGTCGCGTTCTTCGTGGGTGACCATCTCCAGCGTCAGCTCGTCGTGGTTGCGGAGGAAGAGACACCACTGGCAGCCGGCGGGGATGGCGGGGGTGTGCGTGAAGATGTCAGTGATGGGGAGCCGATCGCCGCCGCGCACGGCCATGTACAGCCGCGGCATGAGCGGGAAGTGGAAGGCCATGTGGAACTCGTCGCCGTCCCCGAAGTACGGCCGCACGTCCTCCGGCCACTGGTTGGCCTCCGCCAGCAGCACGCGGGCGCCGCCGTACTCCCGATCGATCACGCGCCGGAACTCCTTCAGGATGCCGTGCGTCTCGGGCAGGTTCTCGCAGTTCGTCCCCTCCCGCTCGAGCAGGTACGGCACCGCGTCGCAGCGAAAGCCGTCGAGGCCCCGATTGAGCCAGAACCGCATGACGTCGAGCATCGCCTTCCGGACCTCGGCGTTGTCGTAGTTGAGGTCAGGCTGGTGATTGAAGAAGCGATGCCAGTAGTAGCGCTTCGCCACCGGGTCCCACGCCCAGTTCGACTTCTCGGTGTCGGTGAAGATGATGCGGGCGTCGCGGTAGCGCTGATCGGTGTCGCTCCAGACGTAGTAGTCGCGGTAGGGGGAGACGGCGTCGGCGCGCGACGCCTGGAACCACGGGTGCTGATCCGACGTGTGGTTCATGACGAGATCGGCGATGACCCGGATGCCGCGCGCGTGGGCGGCGTCGAGGAAGGCCTGGAAGTCCTCCACGCTGCCGTAGGACGGGTGGATGCCGTAGAAATCCGCGATGTCGTAGCCGTCGTCGCGGAGGGGAGACGGATACATGGGGAGGATCCACACGCAGTCCACGCCCAGTTCTTGTAAATGGTCGAGACGGCTCGTGAGCCCCGCGAAGTCGCCGCTGCCGTTGCCGTCGCCGTCGGCGAACGCCTTCACGTGGACTTCGTAGAAGATCGCGTCCTTGTACCAGTCGAGCGTCATGCCGGCTGCTCGCCGCGCGTGGTCATCGTTGGAGGGCGAAGATGGCGGCGGGCTCGTGCGCGGGATCGAGCGTGACGTGGTTGCCGCGGCCGTGCCAGTCCTCCCAGCGGTCGGTGATCAGCTCGTGCATGCGGTAGTGCGCGTTCTCCGCCATCCCGAATTCCCAGAACGGGATCTCCACCCACGACGAGTGCACGGCGAACGGATCCAGGTTGATGGCGACGAAGACGGCGTCGTCGCGTTCGGGGGTCATCTTGCCGTACCAGAGGATGTGAGGGTCGGGCGCCGGATAGAACTTCAAGTTCGAGTAGAGCTGGAGGGCACGGTGGGCGCGGCGCGCGTGGTTGACGCGCCGGACGTAGTCCACGAGATTGCCGGGCGCGCTCCAGTCCCGGGCCTTGAGCTCGTATTTTTC
This sequence comes from Candidatus Methylomirabilota bacterium, assembly GCA_036506275.1. Classification (GTDB taxonomy): domain Bacteria; phylum Methylomirabilota; class Methylomirabilia; order Rokubacteriales; family CSP1-6; genus DASXSB01. The sequence goes on from DASXSB010000071.1 coordinate 29,600, forward strand.
GGAGTTGAGGTACTCCTCGGAGCCCGGCGCCACCGGCACGTTCTCGCCGAGCTCGTAGCCGCTGAAGATGCCGTACAGCGAGGAGAGCGTGGCCGCCATCACGAGGCGGAACTTGAACGCGGGCCGGCCGCCCTTCTGGAGCGTCTCGTGCAGGATGTCGGGCGTGTTGGGCCACAGATGGCCGCGGAGGTAGTCGCTCACGGGAGGCGTCGTGATCTCCGTCAGGTATTCGATGAGCTCGGCCTTCTCGTTGCGCCACGTGAAGTACGTGTAGGACTGCGTGAAGCCGACCTTGCCCAGCACCTTCATCATCTTCGGACGCGTGAACGCCTCCGCCAGGAAGATCGTCTCCGGGTGGGCGAGCTGGACCTCGCGGATGAGCCACTCCCAGAAGCGCACCGGCTTCGTGTGCGGGTTGTCGACGCGGAACGTCTTCACGCCGTGCTCGATCCAGAACTCCACGATGCGCCGCATCTCCTCCCACAGAGGGCCGGGGTCCTCGCCGTAGAAGTTCACCGGATACACGTCCTGGTACTTCTTGGGAGGGTTCTCCGCGTACTTGATCGTCCCGTCGGGACGGTGGAAGAACCACTCCGGATGCTCGCGGACGTACGGGTGATCGGGCGAGCACTGGATCGCGAAGTCGAGCGCCACCTCGAGGCCGCGCGCCTCCGCGGCGTCCACGAAGCGGTCGAAGTCGGCGAGGGTGCCGAGGTCGGGATGGACCGCCATGTGACCGCCTTCCGCGCTGCCGATCGCCCACGGGCTTCCCGGCTCTCCCGGCTCCGCGGTGAGCGTGTTGTTCCGGCCCTTGCGGTGCGAGGAACCCACGGGATGGATGGGAGGCAAATAGACGACGTCGAACCCCATGGCGGCGGCATGGTCCAGGTGGGCCTCGGCGTCCTTGAACGTGCCGTGACGACCGGGGACACCGGAGCGCGGAAAGAATTCGTACCAGGCGGCGAACCGGGCCCGCTCGCGGTCGGCGACGATCTCGTATTCGCGCTCGGCCCACGTGGCGTGCGCGCGGTCCACGTAGGTTTCCATGAGCGTCGCGAGCGCGGACTCGCGCGCCACCGCCCGCGCCGTCGCCGCGTCCGCCTGAAGCCGCGTCGCCAGTCGGTCGAGAGTGTCGGCATCGGCGCCGCGCGCGCGGCCCGCCGCGGCCCGAACGAGCGCGACGCCCTCAAGCAGCTCGCTCTTCGCCTCCTGGCCGGCGGCCAGGCGCTTTTCGAAATCGGCGAGCCACGACCGGAAGGGATCGGGAAGCGCCTCGATCGTGAAGCGATAGCGCGTGTTGGCCTCGAGAGGGAAGCGACCGCCCCATCGATCGTTGTCGACGAAGCGCATCGGTGTCTCGCGCCACTCCGCGCTGTCGGCAGGCCGGTACTTCACCCACGCGAGCAGGGTCTCGTGACCCTCCTTGAAGATGTCCGCCGACACTTCCACCATGGTGCCGACCTCGCGCTTGGCCGCATAGCGGCCGCCGTCCACGGTCGGCGAGACGTTCTCGATCACGACCGTCTGCTTCAGGCGCTCGGGGTCAGACATGTTGCGACTCTCCTCGGGCGTCCGCCGTCCGCATCACCGCCAGCGCTCCACGAGGTAAGGCTTCTGACGCTCGAAGGCAGCACCCACGGCCTCGGTGGCGGCGTTCGTGGCTTCGGCCGTGAGCCCCTGCGTGGCGAGGACGAAGGCGGCCGTGCGGCCGAGGTAGAGCGGCACCAGCGAGCGCAACAGGTGGTCCCGGTGGACGACGCTGTAGTGGTGGCCGAGCGCGAAATCGTAGACGACGCGCGCCCACACGTCGTCGGGAAACGCGAAAGCACCCGGGCGATCCAGGCTCAGGACGTCGCCGAGAGTGTCGGGGGCCAGGATGTACTCCCAGATCGACGTGAGGTCGCGCTCGCCGCGACGGAAGCCGTCGACCATGCGCTGGACGTCGACCACCATCGCCTCCGTCGAGGGCAACACGGGTTCCCCCACTTCCGGGAGCACCTCGCTGCCCCGAACTTCCAGCCACAGCTCCTCGTGCCGATCCATGAGCGTGAACGCGGAGCCCAGCACTTGCGCGACCATGGTGGGCAGGTCCGCCGTGCGCGTCGCCGACCGGATCATTCGCCGCCCGAGCCACCCCTCCCACACCGCGAAGCCGTCCGCGATGGCGGTGCCCAGGATCCACAGGTCCGAGATGTCGCGCCCTGTCCAGTTCCATTTCGGATGCATGAGCAGGTGTTCCAAGAGCCGTGCCGACAGCGCCTGCTGACCGCCGAGGGGGCGCCGGACCCTCCGCCCGTAGAGCGCCCGCACGAGGGGGCCCACGAGCAGGGTGGGGATGGTGCTGTCGTAGCGATGGCGCGCATACACGGGGGACACGTAGTCGGCGTGCTCGTCGAGGACCGGGCCTGCCAGCCGCGCCACCCAGTCGTCCGTCATCGATTGCAGATCCGCCTCGAGGAGCACGAGGACTTGCACGCCGAGCCGGCGAGCCACCTCGAAGGTGGTGCGGAGGGCGGCGCCTCGCCCGGGAATGCCGTGGAAGGGCACCGTGACCCGCTCGTCCGGCGGCGCCGCGTACGCGGCGGAGACGACGGGCAGGCCGGCGGCGGCGAGAACCTCACCGCTGCCGTCCGAAGAGCCCGCGTCCGCGTTCACGAAGACGGCGGACGCGCCGGGAAAGTGCTTCTCCATGCCCTGCGCGGCCATCGTCGCCACCGTCTTCACCGTGCTGGCGTCGTTGTAGGTGAGGATGCCGAGGGCGACGTCGCGGGGCCGAAGGCGCGCAACCTGATCGGTGACGTCCGCGCTGAGCTCGGGAGCGGGCGCGGGCGACGCCATATCAGTGAACGAGGTGGAGGAGAAGGGCGAGGTAGTCGGTAAGGTGACGGGTGATCAGGAAGGAACGGCGCACGTGCTCGCGGCCGGCGGCCCCCATCCGCGCGATCAGCTCGGGATTGTTCAGGAGATGGCGGATGCGGAACGCCGCGCCCTCCACGGAGTGGACGGTGTAGCCGGTGACGTCGTAGATGATCTGCTGCGGGAGGCCGCCCGCGAAGCCCCCGATCACCGGCTTGCCCTTCCACATCGCCTCCGCGGCGCCGAGCCCGAACCCGGCGCGCACGGACTTGTTGAGGACGATGGTGGCCGCGCGCTGGAGGGCGTTGATCTGGAGATGCGCGTCGGGGGGCAGCTCGAGGACCACGATGTCCTCGTCGTGCTGCGCGGCCTCGCGGAGGTCGGCCAGGACTTCCAGACTCTCACGGTCGTCGCCGGCCGTCCCGGCCAGCACCACGCGCACCGGGTAGTGCTTCTTCACGAGGCGGTAGGCGTTGACCACGCCGAGGGGGTCGGCCGCGCGCGTGAAGGGCCCGATTTGGACGAGCAGCGGCCTGTCCTGGGGCACGCGCAGGGAGTGCAGGAGCGTCGTGACCTCGCGGGGCGTGAGGTCGCGGTTCTTCTCCGAGAGCGGATCGATGGAGGGATGGATCATGTAGGAGGGAATGCTGAGCCGCTGCGCGAATTTCGGGAGCGAGAAGACGGCGGCGTCGTACTGGTTGACGAAGCCACGGAAGAACGACCACGCGCGACGCTGGGGGCTCGAGCAGTCGAGGTGGCACCGCCACACCCAGCGGGCGCCGCCCGTGCGCTCGCTCACGAGGGTGGCGGGCGACACGTCGTGCACGAGCACGAGATCGGCCTCGAGGCGCAGCTTCTTGGCGTTGATGCGGTTCATCTCCACGTAGTGGTCGAGCGCCTGGTCGGGGAGCACGCGCTCGGCGCCCTCCAGCGCCGCGCGCAGCGCCTCCGTCGTTCCGTAGAAGCCGGGATCTCCGCCCGTGATCTCCCACGTCGCTTCCGCGCCCAGATCGGAGATGAGGGGAACGAGCGGACGCAGCATCTCGGCGGGGCCGGCGCCGAAGCGTCCGCCACTCAGGAAGAGGAGCCGCCGGCCGTGCACGCGCTCCGACAGCTTCAGGATGATGTCGACGACGCCGGGAGGCGCCACGCGCCGGTAGTCGTCGATCTTGATCACCCGCGCTCCTCCTCCAGCACCTGATCGACGAGGGAGAGGACGCGCGCCCGCACGCGCTCCAGGCTCGTCATGTAAGCGTCGATGCGCTCGATGCGCTCCGCGAGCTGCGGAAGCGCGAGCGAGCTTCGGATCCACTCCGCGAAGTCGCCCGAGCGGCGGCCGAGGCGCGCGCGCGCCTCCACCATGTGGAAGTAGATGGCGCTGGAGTCCACCTCGGCGAGGCCGTCGCGGAACTCGGCGAGCGTGTTCGCGCCCGTGCCGAGCGGGACCTCCACGATGTGCGACTGCTGGAAGTGGAACGGCTCCCCGAACTCCACGCGCGGCACCGAGCTCAGCCGCGTGAGGTGATCGTGGATGGTGGTCACCAGCTCCTCGCGGAGATCCTCCAGGGTGCGGAACTCGAAGGGATTGATGATGGCGAGGCGCTCGGCCAGGACCTGGTCCCGCACCTGCACCGCCACCCACGTCGCGAAGTCGTTGCCATAGGCGGTCGTGAGCGGCCGGTGGCGCAGGAAATAGCCGTGTGTGTGGTAGAAGACGGAGCCCGCCGGCACGTCCTCCAGCCGATCCATCAGCTCCCGCTCGTCCTGGGCGCGGCGGTCCAATCCCTGGCGGAGCTCCACGCAACCGATGAAGACGAACGGCTGCGCGGCCGTGCGCGTCGTCACGCGGTCCGTGGTCGTGCTCACGCGATCTTCTCGAGGAGTGCGAGCGGGAAGCTCGCGAAGACGGCGGCGAGAGGGAGGGCGCCGGTGGCGGCGTCGATCTCTTCGTTCGTGAAGATATTACGGAAGCGCTGCCCGGGCTCGGGGCCGAGGACGATCTCGGTGTCGCTCCACGCCTCCACGCCGATCCCGCGTCCGCTCCCGCCGCGCCGCGCGAGGAGTCGCGGCACCACCACCACCGCCGCGTCGCCCTCCCGCACGCGTGCGAACGCGCAGCAGTGGTCGGCGTAGGTGCCGCGCGCCTCCAGCGGGCGATAGGCGCCGCCCGCGAAGAGGGTTGCGTGCGCGCGGCGGAAGACGAGGGCCTGACGGGTCACGAACATTTTGACGCGACCGTCGTGCGCGTTCTTCAAGAGCTCGGCCGCCAGCCCCGCCAAATGTTCGCTGGTTCCCACACGCTCCACCAGCTCGTCGAGGAGCCGCCGGCGGTGCTCGAAGTCCACGGGGCGGCGGTTGTCGGGATCGACCAGGCTCAGATCCCACAGCTCGGTGCCCTGATAGAAGTCGGGCACGCCGGGGGCGGCGATCTTGATGAGGACCTGGGCGAGGGAGTTGAAGATGCCGAAGTGCGCCACGCGCTCGTGGAAGGTGACGAGGTCGCGCAAGAACTCGCGCGAGCGCCGGGGGTCGAGGATGGCTTCCGCGAAGCGCGTGATCGCCTCGTCGTAGCGCGGATTCGGGTTCACCCAGCTCGTGCGTTCCTTCGCCTCGTGCAGGGCCTTGAGGAGATAGGCCTGGAGACGGTCGGTCTCGATCGGCCACGCCCCCACGAGCATCTGGTAGACCAGGTATTCCTCGCGCGCAGACGGCACGGGCGCGCCGTCGACGGCGGCCTTGTGCTTGCGGTTCAGGCGCTGCCACCGCGCCACGCGCTGGCGCCATTCGGCGGGGATCTCCGAGAGCACGTTGATGCGTGCGCGCACATCCTCACCGCGCTTGGTGTCGTGGGTGGCGGTGGCGGAGAGCCCGTGCGGGGTCTCCGCCTGCCGGGCGGCCATGGCGGCGTGAAACTCGGCGAGGGAGGTCCCGAAGCGGCGGGGATCACCGCCGACCTCGTTCAGGGAGACGAGGCGCTGGTAACGGTAGAGCGCCGTGTCCTCGTAGCCTTTCGCCGTCACCGGTCCCGTCGTCTGCTGGAAGCGCATGGCGAAGTCGAGGCGCTCGCAGCGGTCCGCCTCCTGCGCCCAGGGGGGAAAGCGCAGGGCCAGGATGTCGGCGATCCAGTCGAAGACGGAGACGTTCATAGTGGCGGGCGCGCGCGACTTCGCCCGCGCCACCGCGCGCGCGATCGCCTCCCGGTCTCGGTCCTCGATGCGCCCGGGGTCCGATGTCTCCGCGCCGGTGTCTCCCGCATACGTGCGATAGACGGGGAACGCCGCCATGATCTCGCGGAGGGCGCGGTGCAGGCTCCCCAGCGTGAAGTCGCGCGAGGAGCGATGCTTCTCGGAGATCACGTTCAGGCGATGGGCGAGGACGTTCAGCTCGGACGCCATCGACGTGTCCATGATGAGGCGCTTGCTGTCGTACACGACGTCGTCGAACGACGGGAGGCGACGGAGCAGACGCGCGTAGAGATCGTCGATGGCGCGCGCGCGCGTGCGATCGACGAAGATCCCGTTCAGGCGGTTCAGGAACTCGTACCCGGTCATCCCGTGCACCGGCCACGTGACGGGCAGGTGCTCGTCCACGGCGAGGATCTTCTCGGCCACGATGTAGCACGCGGAGACGGGCGGTGGCCCCTCCCGGAGGGCGGCGTCGTAGCGCGCGAGGAGCGCGCTGTCCCGCCACTCCCCGTCGTCGGCGCCCACGCCCGCCAGCCGCCGCGCCGATTCGAGGAAGCATCCGCGCTGGAGGCGCCGGAAGTACTGCGCGGGCGCGTAGAGCCCGTCGGGATGGTCGATGCGGAGACCGGTGACGGCGCCTTCGCGCACGAGGCGGAAGACGAGACGATGCGTCTCCGCGAAGACGCGCGGGTCTTCCATGCGGATGGCGGCGAGGTCGTTGATGTCGAAGAAGCGGCGATAGTTGATCTCTTCGCCCGCCACCCGCCAGTAGGCGAGCCGGTACGCCTGCTCGTCGAGGAGCGCGTCCAGGAGGTCGAAGCGGGCGGGGTCGCCGGCGGTGCCGTTGTAGAGGCGTAGGTTCGCCTCCACGAAGTCCCGGACGTCGCCCGATTGACGCAGCAGCTCGTCGAGTCGCCGGCTGCCCGTCTCCACGTCGCGGGCGCGCGCGGCGAGGCGCTCGGGGTTCGTCTCCACGGGCGCGGGCAGGGTGGCGAACCAGCCGATGATCTCCTTCAGCTCGATGAGCGCGTGGTGCTCGGCGCCGAGAGCGGCCTGGAGCTCGTCGAGACGCTGACCGAGGATGCGCGCGTAGGTGCTCGGATGGATCGGCAGCACCGTCTCGTGATAGCGCACGCGGAAGGCGCCGCCCGCCAGCTCCAGCCGCAGCTCGCCGCGATCGAGGACGGCGCCGTACTGGTCGCCCAGGATGGGCAGGAGGACCTTGTCCGCCAGCTCCCGCTTCACGGGGCGCCAGTCGATGTCGAAGAACGACGCGTACGGCGAGCTAGGGCCGTTGGTGAGGACGTCCATCCACCACGCGTTGCGATCGCCGGCGATTCCCATGTGATTGGGCACGAGGTCGATGAGCAATCCCATGCGCGGTCCGGAGAGCGCGGCGGCAAAGCGAGCGAAGCCGGCCTCTCCGCCCAGCTCGGCGCGCAGGCGGTTGTGATCGCTGACGTCGTAACCGTGGGAGCCTCGGGAGGCGGTCTCGAAGAACGGCGACGTGTAGCAGTCCGTCACGCCCAGTCGATCGAGATACGGCACGAGGGCGGCGGCGTCGTCGAAGGTGAGCGCGGGCGAGAGCTGGAGCCGATAGGTGGCGGTCGGGATCCGCGCCGGCGCCGCTCCGTGCTGGAGGGCCTCGAAGGCCTCGTCGGGCGTCACGACGGCGTCTCCGTGGCGAGAGTGAAGCCGAGCGCGTCGGCGAGAGGAACAAGGATCCCCCGCGCCTCCGGCCGCGCGCGCCACAACGCGAAGAACTCGTTCTGCGCCGCCCACCGTCCATAGCGGAGACCGAGCCGAGTGGCGCCCTCGACGAGCCCGATCGCTTTCGCCACCGACGCCGGGGTGGGCGCGGCCGCGATGGCGTCGAGGGCGGCGTGCACGGCGTCCTGCAGGGCGGGCCGGGCGGAGGTGAGATCCAGCCGCAGCCCCAGGCTCATCGCCTCCGTGGCAAGGTCGAACACGCGCGGCGGGACGGCCCCGCCCGCTGCCACGGGGCTCAGCTCGGCGAGCGCATCCTGCTCGAGGACGTGACGCGCCACGAGGGCGAGGGCTTCGGGGATGGGCACGTCGACCTCGCGGAGGTCGCGCACGAGCTTGCGATTCTCCTCCCAGATCCGGCGATACGTTTCCTCGTGCTTTTGAAGAACTGCGGTGATGGCGTTGGTGAGCACGCGCCGGCGCTCTTCCAGGAAGAGATGCCTCAGCGAGAAGAGCTCGCCGGGAAAGTGCTGATCGAGCGCGCGCACGAGCTCGGTCATGCTGCCCCGACCGTAACGGGCGAGGAGGTCGTTCTTCACCGCCTCGTAGCCGGCGACGTCCGTGTAGCCACGCACGCCGCACGCGAAGTCGTGGCCGCCGAAGTGCACGACGGCGTAGCTGACGTCCGCCTCGTCGCCGGTCACCGTCGATCGCACGCGCACGTGCGCGGTCCGCACCTCGGTGGCGCCGAATCGCTCCCGGGTGTCGTCGAGGCGGCGCACGCGATACGCGTACACCGCCGCATCGGGTCCGTAGGGCTCGAAGAGGTCCGTGATCGCGTAGTGCGCCACCACGCGGCGCAGGTCCACCACCGCCGGCCGCACGAGGCGGCGATAGACCTCGGCGGCGTCGCCGTGCTCGGAGGCGTTGGAGGGGGCGGCGGCGAGTCGCCCCACGAACTCGGTCTCGAGGCGGGGACCGCCGAGGTCTCGCACGTACTGGAGCGCCATCGCCGCGTATTTGAGGACCTGAACCGGCTCCAGGCCGGCGATGTCGTCGAAGAACCAGCCGCACGACGTGTACATGAGAAGCCGGTGCCGCTGGAGCTCGAGGAGCCGCCGCGCCTCCACACGGGAGCGCGCATCGAGGTCGATGCGCTGATGAGCGGCGAGGAAGCGATCCACGTGCGCGGGCGTCCGGTCCAGGATGACTTCCACGTAGGCGTCCCGCGCCGCCCACGGGTCTTTCAGGAGGGAGCCCGCGCGCGCCTCGAAGAACGGATCGACCTGCTCCCGCAGCCAGTCGAGCGCGGCCCGCAGGGGCGCCCGCCAGCGCTGATGGGAGTCGCTGCGCATCCGGCAGCCGCAGTCGGCCCGCCAGCGCTCCACCCCGTGGGCGCAGCTCCACGCCGTACGCTCGCGGATCTCGACCTCGTGCCGGGGCGGGTGCGCGGCCAGGAAGGCGCCGTAGTTCGTGAGCTGAGCGAACCCCTCCGCCTCCACCTGCTGCACCGCCGCCGCCAGCGCCATGTCCCCGAACGATCGGTGATGCCCGTACGACTCGCCGTCGGTGGCGCAGTGCACGAGCTGCGCGCCTTCGCGGCCGTCCGCGAAGCCGGCACGCAGCCGTCGCACGAGGTTCTCGCCGCGCGCGAGAGCGTCCTCGAAGGCGATCGCGCGCGAGATGGGCGCGTCGTAGAAGAAGAGCGCGAGCTCGAGCCCGCCGGGGCCGCGCCAGAGATAGGGACGGCTCGGGTCGACGCGCTCGTTGACCTCTTCCCACGGCACGCCGCCGAGCCGGCGCACGCGCCACGCCTGGTGGGGGGCGAGGATCGTGAAGCGCAACCCGGCCTCCGCGAGCACGGCCAGCGTCTCGTTGTCGACGGCCGTTTCCGGCAGCCACATCCCTTCCGGCTCGCGACCGAAGCGCGCCCGAAAGTCCTCGACGCCCCACCGCACCTGGGTGATTTTGTCGGCGCGGGTGGCGAGAGGCAGGATCATGTGGTTGTAGACCTGGGCGATGGCGTTGCCGTGGCCACCGCGGGCGCGCGCGCTGGCGCGATCCGCCTCGAGGATCTTGTCGTAGACGTCGCGCCGGTGGCGCTCGAGCCACGCCATCAGCGTCGGTCCCACGTTGAACGAGATCTTCTCGAAGTTGTTCACCACGTCGAGGATGCGGTTGTCCTCGCGGACGCGACGGGCGGCCGTGTTGGGCGCGTAGCACTCGGCGGTGACGCGCTCGTTCCAGTCGTGGTAGGGCGCCGCCGAGTCCTGGACCTCGACCGATTCCAGCCATGGGTTCTCGCGCGGCGGCTGGTAGAAGTGCCCGTGGATCGTCACGAAACGGCCGGGTGTCACTACAGCTCCTCGAGGCCCAGCAGGAACTCCCTCCGCCCGCCGCGCGGCACCACCACGAGCCCGGAGGCGTCGAGGTGATAGCGCCGCCGGTCGAGGGCGGGGTCGAGGCCGATCTCGCTGTCGGCGGGGATGATGTTGAAGCGGTCGACGATGGCGCGGCGCAGACGCGCGCCCTTCCCCACCGTGGTGTGGTCCATCACGATGGAGTCCTCGACCACCGCGCCCTCGTTCACCCACACGCTGCGGCCGAGGATCGAGTTGCGGATGGTGGCGCGCTTGACGAGCGACGCCTCCCCCACCTGCGCGTTCTCCACGTCGCCGCCGATGAAGCGCGCGGGCGGCCCCGGGTGCGTCCCCGTGCGGATGGGCCAGTATCGATTGTCGAGGTCGAAGCGCGGTGACTCGCCGAGCAGATCCATGTGGGCGTCCCAGTAGGACTCGATGGTGCCCACGTCGCGCCAGTATCCCGGCTCTTCGTACGGCTTCACGCCGGGGACCTCGTTCTTCTGGAAGTCGTACGCGAACACGCGACCGGTGGGGACCAGCTCGGGAATGATCGAGCGGCCGAAGTCGTGCTCGGTGCTGCGACGGGCGTCGACGAGGAGCGCGTCCACGAGGGCCTGGCGCGAGAAGAGGTAGTTCCCCATCGACACGAGGGCGCGCGCGGAATCGTCGGGCATCGGCGTGGGCGCCGGCGGCTTCTCCGCCCACTGCACCACCCGGCCCTGACGATCCACCGCCAGCACCCCGAACTGCGATGCGTCCTCCACGCGCACCGGCCGCGCCGCCACCGTGACATCGGCGCCCGTCTGCTCGTGGAAGGCGAGCATCTGGTTCACGTCCATCCGATAGATGTGGTCGGCGCCGAAGATGGCGATCACGTCGGGATTGAAATCGTCGACGAGGTTCAGGTTCTGAAGGACGGCATCCGCCGTTCCCCGGTACCAGCCGGAGCCCACCCGCATCTGGGGCGGCACCACGGTGACGAAGGAATCGGGCAGGATGCCGCCCGTGCGCCAGGCCAGCCGCAAATGCTCGATGAGGGATTGCGAGCGATACTGCACGAGCACGTACAGCGAGATTAGCTCGGAGTTGGCGAAGTTCGAGAGTACGAAATCGATGATGCGGTGCCGCCCTCCGAAGGGGACCGCGGGCTTGGAGCGATCGCGGGTGAGGGGGTGGAGGCGCTCCCCCTTCCCACCTGCCATGATCATCGCCAGAACGCGCGGCCGACGGGGCATTCGCTCAGCGAGTCACTTGCCGCGACCCCACGCCGGGTCGATGTCCGGGAAGCAGAAATCGTCTCGTTCCAGTCTCCTGAGCATGCCCGCCGCTTCCACGCTGAGCGGCTCGCCGTTGCGGAGCGTGCGCGCCATCTCGCTCAGGCGCTTGAAATCGGCGTAGTGCTCGGCCACCCGGCGCTCCGCGTAGTCACGGGCGGCCTGGGTGGTGATCAGGAACTGCCAGTCGGAGGCCTGGAGCAGCAGTAGCTCCCGGGTGGCCTGCGCGAGGACGCGCTGGAGCTCGGCGCCCCCGCCCTGGTGGCCGAGGTGTTCCACCCACTCCGACTCCGCGCTGTAGACGCGGTCCCACGTCCACTCCGTCTCGCGGTTGAGCCAGACGCGGTGATCGCCGCCTTCGCCCCACGATCCCTCGGGCAACGACAGCGTCCCGCGCGGGGGGACGATCTCGAGCGCCTCGCCCATCGTGGTGCTCGTGACCCCGACGTGCTTGAGCTCCCGCGCCATGCGCTCGAGCCAGGCCGGGCCCTCGAACCACCAGTGCCCGAACAGCTCGGAGTCGTACGGCGAGCACACCAGCGCGGGACCGTCCGCGCTTGCCTCTGCGAGCGTCTCCGCCACCAGCTCCGCGAAGTGCCGCGCCTGCAGGCCAACTTTCTCCGCCGCCTGCTGAGGGTCGTACACCGCCTTGGTCCCGAGGTCGTTGGAGGTGTCGGTGATCCGCCAGAAGCGGAGACCGCCCGGGAAGTGCTTCTTGTGGAACTCCAGGTAGGCGAAGTCGCCCGGGTACCCGTGGTCACGGCTCCAGACCTGCAGCGTCGTTTTCGGATCGCGGAAGAACGCGATGGCGGCTCCGGTTCCTCCGCGCGACGCCACCCGGTAGGGTGCGTAAGGCGAACGCCGCTCGCCGGCCGGAATCTTCGGACCGGCCTCGCCCATGTCGGAACGAAGCGGGATGTAGTCGCGATACAGGAAGATCGGCTTGCTGGCCGCCACCAGGTGCGAGTCCGCGACGAAATACTCGAGGCCGTACACGGCCAGCAGCTCCTCGACGCCCGGTCGCACCCGTCGATCCTGCCCGCGATCCCGCCCCGTCGGCGCCGTCCACTCGTAGCGCGGCCGGTACGCGCACTCGGGCAGCCAGATGCCGCGCGGCGGCCGGCCGAAGTGCCGGCGGTGCGTCTCCACCGCCGTGCGAAGCTGCACGTGGATCGACTCGTCGCGCGAGAGGAGCGGCAAGTAGCCGTGGGTAGCCGCGCACGTGATGATCTCCACGTGCCCCGCGCGCTGGAGATCGGCGAACGTCCCCGGGATGTCGCCCCCGATGCGCCGGTGCAGCTCCCACATGCGCTCGTAGAACTCTTCCCAGAACTCGGTGAGGCGAACGAGGTCGTTGCGGCCTTCCTTCGCGAAGTGCTCGCGTGAGTCCACGCACGCGCGGCGCACGTTCTCGTAGTAGAACGCCAGCTCCTTCTGGAATTCGGGTGACGCGAGCTGCTCGACGAGCACGGGGGAGAGGTTCAGCGTCCACTTCGGAGAGATGCCGTCGCCGACGAGACGGTGGATGACCTCGAGGATGGGCAGGTAGCACTCGAAGGTGGCCTCGTTCAGCCAATCGCTCCCGTGCGGCCATCGTCCGTGGTTGACCACCATCGGAAGATGGGTGTGGAGGACGAGTGAGAACGGATAGCCCATCGATGCGCACCTTTCCGCAAGAAGCGAGCCGGGTGTGCCGCCGCTGCTTTCAACGACCTCGGCCGCGTCCGAAGTGGCGGTCGATCCAGACACATTGGACCGTATGAAGCGGCTCGGTGCAAGCCTTCATCCCGGCGGCGCGACGTTTTCGGTCTGGGCCCCGCGCTGCCGTTCCGTCGAGGTGGTCGTGGACGGACGGCGCCCGGTGGCCCTGCACGCCGAGGACGACGGCGTCTTCGAGGTCACGCTCGACGGCGTGGCCGACACCGCCCAGTACCGCTACCGGCTCGATGGAGACCGGTATCGCCCGGACCCCGTCTCGCGCTACCAGGCCCAGGGTGTTCACGGCCCCTCGGTGGTCGTGGATCCCGACCGCTTTCCGTGGACAGACGGCGGCTTTCGCGGCCATACCCTGGCCGACCTCGTGGTCTACGAGCTGCACGTCGGTACCTTCACCACCACCGGCACGTTCGAGGCCGCCATTCCCCATCTGGGCCGCCTCGTCGACCTCGGCATCACCGCCATCGAGCTGATGCCGGTCGCCGAGTTCCCCGGTTCCCGCAACTGGGGGTACGACGGCGCGCACCTCTACGCACCGCAGTCGACGTACGGCGGGCCGCGCGGCCTCCGGCGTCTCGTCGACGCCGCGCACGCGGCCGGCCTCTCGGTGATTCTCGACGTCGTCTACAACCACCTCGGCCCGGAGGGGAACTATCTCGCCGAGTACGGACCGTACTTCACCGATCGCTACCGGACGCCGTGGGGCACCGCGCTGAACTTCGACGGTCCCGACGCGCCCGGCGTACGCCGACACTTCGTGGAGAACGCGGGCTACTGGGTGCGCGAGTTCCACCTCGACGGCCTCCGCCTCGACGCCATCCACTCGATCTACGACGCGAGCCCCGTTCACGTCCTCACCGAGCTGGCGGAGGTGGCGCGAGAGGAGGGGCGGCTTCTCGGACGACCGGTGCACATCAGCGCCGAGTCCCACGACAACGAGCGAACCCTGGTGCTGGGGACGAACGCGGGCGGAATGGGCCTGGATGCCGTCTGGTCCGACGACTTTCACCACACCCTGCACGCCTTGCTCACGGGCGAGCGCGCCGGCTACTACGCGGACTTCGGCCGGCCGGGGCAGCTCGCGCGCGCCCTCGCCGAGGGCTTCGCCTTCCAGGGCGAGCCATCGGAATACTTCGGACGCCCCCGCGGGACGCCGAGCGCCGACCTCGACGGCGAGCACTTCGTGATTTGCGTCCAGAATCACGACCAGGTCGGAAACCGCGCCGGCGGCGAGCGGCTGAACGCGATCATTCCCTTCGAGGCCGTCAAGCTCGCGGCCGCGCTCCTGCTGGCCGCTCCTGCCGTGCCGCTCCTGTTCATGGGCGAGGAGTACGGCGAGACGGCGCCCTTCCAGTTCTTCACGTCGTACCTCGATCCGGCCCTCGCGGAGGCGGTACGGCGCGGGCGCACGGCGGAGTTCCAGAAGTTCGCGTGGCGCGGCGAGGCGGTGCCCGACCCCGGCGCCCCTGGCACCTTCGTGCGCTCACGGCTCAACCATTCGCTGGCGGGGGCCCCGCGCCACCGGGAGCTACGCGAGTACTACCGCCGCTGCCTGGCGCTCCGCGCTCAGCACCCGGCCCTCGGCGCCCACGACAAGCAGAACGCGCGGGTGGAGCTGGACGGCAACGGCGCCGTGCTCACGCTGACGCGGACCGCGAAGTCCGGTGAGTCGGTCCAGCTCATGGCCAACCTCACCGGGCAGCCGCGACGCCTGGTGGGAGGCCGCCCGTCCCGCGTGCTGGTCGACAGCGACGACATCGCGTTCGCGGGAACGGGCGGGATGGTGCCGCTCGGGCCGTACCAGGTCTTGCTGTGCGAGGTGACGCGATGATAGCGTCCTGAGCCGTGCCTGGCGCCGACTGGTCCGATCCCGTCGATCATCTCCTCGCACTGGATCCGGGCGGGCGCGGCATCGCCGCGTTCTTTACGCCGGGCGCCGCCCTCGCCGCCGCCACCGCCCTTCGCCACGCCTCCCGCGTGCTGATCACCACCGGCTTCGCCGTCGCCGAGGGGGCCGGGGAAACCGACGGGCCGCCCGGCGCCGCCGTCGTTGGTCGCGCGCTGCGGCTCCTGGGGGCCCGGGTCGCCTTCGTGACCGATCCCGTGACCGTCCCCCTCCTCGAAGCTGCCTTGAAGGTGCTCGGTGAACCGGTCGACATCACGGTCTATCCCGTCGGGCGAAACGCGGCCGCGGACGTCCTCGATCGCCAGCGGCCGACGCACCTCATCGCCATCGAGAGGCCGGGTCGGGCCGCGAGCGGGGACTACCTGAGCGCGCGGGCGGAGTCGGTGGCGGCCTGGAATCGTCCGCTGGACGACCTATTTATAGGTAGCGGCGCCCGGGGGCCCGGGGTGTCGGGGGTGACCCGCTCGCGGCCCGGGTCGGCAAGACGGCGAGGCTCGCGGTCGGGGCCGGTCACGGTCGGCGTGGGCGACGGGGGAAACGAGATCGGCATGGGCAACGTCCGGCCCCGCCTGGTGCGTGCGCGCTCGCCGCTGGCCCGCATCGCCTCCGTCGTGCGCACCGACCACCTGGTGGTGGCAGGGACGTCCAACTGGGGCGCCTACGGCATCGTCGTCCAGCTCGCGCGCCTGTGCGGGCGCCCGCTCCTGCACTCGCCGGACCTGGAGCGCCGCATGGTCGAAGCGTGCGTGCAGGCGGGCGCCGTCGACGGCATCACGCGCCGTCGCGAAGCCACCGTCGACGGGCTCGCGCTCTCGGTCCACGCCGCCGTCGTGGCGCTGCTCGGCCTCGCGTCCTCTTCCGAGCTGCGCGGTCTCGCGCCCGCTTCCGGTATGATTGGGGTAACCCGCGGAAGAAAGGCGAGCCGATGACCATTCACGAGACGTACCGCGCGCGGCACCCGAGATCCGCCGCCCTCTACGAGCGCGCGCGGGCCGCCATCCCGGGCGGCATCACCCACGACATCCGCCACCTCGTCCCGTTCCCGATGTACATCGATCGGGCCGCCGGCACCCGCAAGTGGGACGTCGACGGCAACGAGTACATCGACTACTGGATGGGGCACGGCGCGCTCTTCCTCGGGCACTGCCACCCAGAGGTGGTGAAGGCGGTGCAGGCGCAAATGGCGCGCGGCACCCATCTCGGCGCCAGCCACGAGCTCGAGGTGCGATGGGCGGAGCTGGTCAACCGCCTCGTCCCCTGCGCCGAGCTGACGCGCTTCACGATGTCGGGAACGGAAGCCACTCACCTCGGCATGCGCGTCGCGCGCGCGTTCACCGGGCGTTCGAAGATCGTGAAGTTCACGGGCCACTTCCATGGCTGGCACGATGGGGCGGTGGCCGCCGTCAATCCGCCCTACGAGGTGCCGATGTCGGCCGGGGTCCCCGGCGCCACCCTCGATCAGCTCCTGATCTGCTCTCCGAACGACATCAAGGCGGTGGAGGTGATGCTCGATCGCGGCGACGTCGCCGCCGTCATCCTCGAGCCCGCGGGCGGCCAGGCGGGCACGACGCCGACCATCCCCGGCTATCTCCAAGAGCTCCGCGCGCTCACGCGCCGCCACGACGTGCTGCTGATCTTCGACGAGGTCATCACCGGCTTCCGGTACGCGCCTGGCGGCGCCCAGGCCTACTTCGGCGTGACGCCTGACCTCACCACGCTCGCGAAGATCGTCGCCGGCGGTCTCCCCGGCGGCGCCCTCTGCGGCCGGCGCGACGTGATGTCGATGCTGGCGCACCGCGGCGATCCCACGTGGGACCGCAGCCAGCGCGTCGCCCACGCGGGGACGTTCAACGCCAATCCGCTGTCGGCCGCCGCCGCCATCGCGACGCTGGAGCTGTGCGCGGACGCATCGCTCCAGGCGCGCGCCAACAAGGCGGGCGACGAGCTGCGCCGCGGCCTCGACGAGGCGCTCCGGCGCGCGGGCGCGCCCGGCTGCACGTACGGCGAGGCGTCGATCTACCACGTGTCCTTCGAGGGCAAGCCGGGACTGGCGGGCTTCGATCGCCCGCGCCGGGGCGACCTCTATCAACTGCTCCGCTGCGCGCTCATCAACGAGGGCGTCGATTGCTCGATGAACCACGGGTGGGTGTCGGCGCTCCACACGGACGACGACATCAAGCGGACGATCGAGGCCTACGAGCGCGCGTTCCGCGCGATGGCCGCCGACGGAGCGTTCGCCCGCCGGTGATCGCTCTTCGCCGCGCGGCTGCCGGCGTCGCGCTCTGCCTCTCGCTCACGCTCCCGGCGGGCTGCGTTCACTATCCGAGCGTGGAGGACATCGGCGGCACCCGCATCCAGCCCGAGAACGGCCGTCTCGTTCGCCGCAGCAACGGCGCCGATTTCTACGTCAAGCTGAACAGCGTCGGCAAGTACGGCGACCGCCTCCTCGGCGTCAGCACGCCCGTCGCCAAGCGCACGCAGGTCGTCTCCGAATCCGGCTCCCCGGTCGAGTACCTGGACGTGCCCGGCGCCAGCGTGACCTCGTTCCGGCCGAACGGCCCCCACGTCACCCTCTCGGAGCTGACACGCGAGCTCACCCCGGGCGAGGTGGTGATCGTGACGCTGCTCTTCCAGAAAGCAGGCGGCATCGGCGTCGTCAGCGTCGTCGAGTAGCGCCGCCCGCGCCCGCCTGATATTCTTTCGCGTCTGCTCTTTTCGCCTCTGGTGGGCAGGTAGCTCAGTTGGTAGAGCACAGGACTGAAAATCCTGGTGTCGGCGGTTCAATCCCGTCCCTGCCCACCAGTTTTCCGCATAATTATCTAGCGCGCCCCATCGACGAAATACCCAACTCGGAGTGAACTAGGACTGAGGGACTGAACCATCGCCGTGGGCTGGATCACCACGCCTGACCTATGCACTATGCACTCCGGCCGAGCGTTCCAGTGCTTCCGTGGCGCGGGCGAAATCGAGGGTCGCGCCGATCCGCTCGAACAGCGCGCGGGCGCGCTCCAGGTGCTGGCGTCGCGCGGGATCCTGAGCGGTCAGATGGCGCCCGATCTCGTAATGCGCCCGTGCCTGATCGTCCGGCATCCCCAGCCGCTCAGCGGCAGCGAGCCCTCTCTGCCAGGCGCGCATAGCACGGCCAGGCCGCCCGTCCAGCCACTCCGCCAGCCCCTGGTAGATGCCGGCCAGCGGCTTGCCGATGGGAAACACGCGCGCATACTTGCGCATGGCGGTGCAGGCCCGGCGCGCGGACCGGGCGCATTCGCGGCTACCGGCTTCCCAGAGGGCCAGGTACACCTCGGCCGCCCCGGCATACCCGTCGCGTGTCCACGCCTCCGTGGGCGCGGCGCCCGCGATTAGGCGCGCGGCGGTGTCGGCAGCGTGCTGCGCCAGCCGCGGCTCCCCTCCGCGTATGCGCACAAGAGCCAGCACGCCATTGGTGGCGATCTGAGCGATGTGGTCGTCATGTGCGCCCGCCAACGCCACGGCTTCTTCCGCGAACTTGGCGGCCTCGTCCAGTTGACCCACTGCCAGAGCACTACGGCCGAGCCACGCCAGGCCGCACGCCATCATCTGCGTATCGCCCCGTCGCCGAGCCGACGCGTGGAGGTCCGTCCCGATTCGAGCGGCATGGGCGAACTCGCCCATGTGGAGGAACAGCGCCCCGAGCACACTGCGACAGTCGTCGACGCGCCGCACGTCACCGAGGCGCTCGGCGATCTCGGTGGATTCCTCCAGGCACTCTCGGGCGCGCTGCCAGCGGCCGATCCCGACGTCGTATAGACCGCTCACCACCAGCACCCAGGAGAGGGCCGCCAAGTCCCCCACGCTCCGGGCGGTCACATGAGCCCGGCGGCGATACGCCTCGGCGAGCGAACGCAGCGGAAGCATCCCCGCGCCAATGCAGAGGTTGGCGTACCCTCGCGCCAACTCTGCGCTGGGTCCGGCTGCTTCGGCGCGATTCAGACCACGAACCATGCTGTGAATCAACGGGAGCGTCTCACGGGCGTAGAACTGCAGTCGGCCGAGACGTTCATCCGCGCGCGCCACCTCCAATTCGGTGGCGCTCGGCTGGTGCCCACGACGCCCGATCCGGGTTGGCCTGAGCCGGTGCAAGGCCTGGCGCAGGATCTGCCGCGCTAGCCCCGCCGCGAGGCCGGGCCGGCTGGTGGGCACCGACAGACCCAGAAGCGCCAGGGCCGACTCGGCATGCTTCCGGCTCTCGGTCAACTGCCCGAGGCCGATGTGCGCGTCACTCAACTGACGCGCCCACCGGGCCCGGCGGAGCCGCTCATTGCGCGGCTGGCCCGCCGCGTCTCGCCGGAGCGCTTCGGTAAAGAAGCCCACGGCCTCCTGATACGCGCTCTGGCGCAGCGCCTGCTCCCCCGCCAGCTCCAGATAGTCGATCGTTTTCCCTCGGTCTTCCGCCCTCCCCCAGTGGTAGGCCAGGAGCGGATAGAAGGGCGCAAGGTCGTCGCCCTCTCGGCGTTCGATCCAGCCCGCGACGGTGCGGTGCAGTTCCCGCCGCTGGGCGAACGGCAACAGGCTGTACGCCGTTTCCTGCGTGATGACGTGCTTGAACAGGTACGCCAGATCCGGCTCCGGCTTCTCCTCCACCATCAATTCGTGTCGCTCCAGCATGTGCAACTCCGCCACCAGGTGTGGTCGGTCGCCTTCCACCGGATACACGTCCCGCAGCACGCGATAGGCGAACGCGCGCCCGATCACGCTCGCGACCTTCAGCGTGAGCTGCTGCCGCGGCGTCAGCCGGTCGATGCGACTCGTAATCACTCCTTGCACGGTGTCCGGCAAGGCGAGCGCGCGCAGGTCGCCGGCCGCGGTCGCGAGCAGGCAGACACCGTCCACCACGGTGATCACACCCGCGTCCCGCAGGGCCAACGCCAGTTCCTCGCTGTAGAACGGATTGCCTTCGGCCCGCGCGATGATCAGACGCGCCACCGGCTCCGGCAGAGCCGTCACGCCCAACCGCCGGCCGACCAGTGCAACCGTCTCGTCCGCTCCGAGCCCG
>DASXSB010000072.1:0-19104 GCA_036506275.1 Candidatus Methylomirabilota bacterium
CCTGGCGCAGCACGTCGCTGTCGCGGAAGATCTCGGTGATCCCGCGCACGACCGCCAGCGCCTGGTTCCAGCGCACGAAGGCGTCGAGGCGGACGGCCAGATGCGGATTGGTGGAGAGTCCTCCTCCCACGCGCACGGAGAAGCCGACGTCCCCGCGCTGCGGATGGCGCACCGGGGTCAAGCCGACGTCGTTGATCTCCGGATACGAGCACCACGCGCGGCACCCGGTGATCGTCACCTTGTACTTGCGCGGTATGTTGTAGAACTCGGGATTCCCGTTCAGCATGCGGCTCGCGGCCTGCACGAGGGGCGACGCGTCGATCAGCTCGTCGGCATCGACGCCGGCGACGGGGCAGCCGGTGATGTTGCGCGTGACGTCGCCGCACGTCCCCATCGTCGTGAGCCCCGCGCGCCACAAGCTCTCCAGCAGCTCGGGCAACGCCTCCACCGTCACCCAGTGGAGCTGGAAATTCTCCCGGACGGTGATGTCCGCCGTTCCGCGCGCGGCCCGCTCAGCAAAGCCGGCGATGGTGCGGAGCTGGTGGGAGAAGAGCTGGCCGTTGGGGATGCGGATGCGCACCATGAAGTTGGGAACAGCCTTGCCCTCGCCGCCCTTCCCGCCGATGGCGCCGAGGCCATCGCCCTGCGTGTACACGCCCCACCAGCGGAAGTACGTGTTCAGCCACGCGGCCGGGATGGATTGATAGCCCTCGCGGGCGAAGCCGCGGATCGCGTCGAGCTGCTCCCACGGGTTCAGCTCGCGCTTCAGACGCTCGACCCGCTGTGCCTTGGTTTCCTTCCTGACTTCCGCGGGGGCGGGGGCGGGCGCCGCGGCGGGCGCGGGCGCTGCGGGCGCCGGGGGCGCGATCGCGGGAGCCGCGGGGGCGATCGAGGGAGCCGCGGCGGCGCCGTCGCCACCGCGGACCCAGCGCCGGAGGATCTCTGCCACCTCCGGCCGCGCGAACTCCGTCGGGACCTGCTCGCCGTGACCGAGCAGCTCGCGTACGAGCGCGCCGCTGAGCGCCACGCGGTCCTGAGCGCCGTGCGGGCATGTCTTCGGCGACGTCACCGTCTCGCAGCGCCGGCAATAGAAGGCCTCGTCGAAGAAGAGGGGCACGATGCCGATCTCGTCGGCGCCGAAGGCTCGAAAGATCTCGTCGACCCCGACCGGCGCCGCCGCGCTCTCGACGGACGCGTACTCGCGGCCCACGATGAAGTGCGTGCATCCGTAGTTCTTCCGGACGAGGGCGTGGAACAGCGTCTCGCGCGGCCCCGCGTACCGCCGTGCGCCGGGAAAGACACCGAGCACGACGCGGTTCCTCGGGTAGTACTGCTCGACCAGCACCTGATGGCAGCGGACGCGTACCTCCGACGGGACTTCGTCGAGCTTCGTCTGCCCCACCAGCGGGTGGATGAAGAGCCCGTCGTGGGGCTCGAGGGCGCACTTCTGGATGTACTCGTGCGCGCGATGCGTCGGCTGATGGCTCTGGAAGCCCACGACCGTACGCCATCCGAGCTCCTGGAAGCGAGCGCGGGCGGCGGCGGGATCGAGCCGGTAGCCCTCGAAGCCCTTGAGCGGCGGCCGGTCGATGAGATCCACGGGGCCGGCGAGGAGCACGTCGCCCCGCGTGAGCTGATACTGCGCGCCGGGATGGCGCGGATCGTCGGTGCCGTAAACGAGTCGCGCCTCCTCCGCGCCGTCGTAGGGGAAGCGCTCCTGGAGGTGAAGAATGCCGAGCGGCTCCTCCCACGGCGTGACGAGGGCGACGTCCTCGCCCTCGCGCAGCGAATCCGCGGCCTCGCGGCGAACGGCGAGCGTGATGGGAAGCGGCCACGGCAGCCCGTTCGCGAGCCGCATGTCGTGGAGGACGGCCCGGTAGTCCGCCCGCGCCATGAATCCGACGAGCGGACTGTAGGCGCCGACGGCGAGCAGCTCGAGGTCGGACATCATCCGCGCGTTGAAGGCGATGCGCGCGAGGCCGCGAGCGCGCTCTCGCGCCTCCTCCCGGGCTTCGCCCCGCAGCACGCGGTCGATCAGCCGGCCGCCGTGTGGCGAAACCTCCGACGACAACGCCGGGATGGTGGCCATATGCGCGGAAAAGTACTATTGCCGATCGACAATGTCAATTACGGGCCTAGGCGGTCTGTTAGAAGGGGCGCAGCAGCGTCGATCCCTGGCGCGCGGCGAGCGCTAAGTGTTCGGAGTTTCGGGGGGTGAGGGCGCCAGCGTATCCCGCGCGCCCGCCAGCCGATCGGCCACGGCGCGGACGGCGTCGAGGCGGGCGGGGTCGTGAACGAAGCGGCGGTCGCTCGTGTAGCCGGACCACGCGGACATGTAATCAGGGTGGCCGAGGCCGAGCGCGAAGTCCGAGATCCGTACCGGATTGGCGAAGTCGGCCATCACCGCGAGCTCGTTGTGGAGGTCTCCCCGACGGCCGTCGAGGAACGCCTCCAGGGCGCGCGGCTTGGGCCCGTGGGGAAGGCCCACGGGATGGACCGTCACCATCCCCGGGCCGCTCATCCCGCCGCTGCTGAAGAACTGGCCGAAGTGGAACCCGAGCGTTTCGCAGTAGTCGAGGTTCTTGTGGAAGAACGGCAGCCACATCCCTTCCTTCTCGACGGAGCGCACGGTGAACACGCAGACGTAGCAGCCGGGAAGCTTGAACACGGTGTGTCCCGACGGCGGCACGTGCGAGCGATCGGCGACGAGCGGCCGCACGTCCTCCACCGCGAAGCGATACGGCAGGTAATCGCCGCGCCAGCCCACCACGTCGAACGGATGCGTGGGATGCACACGCCGCGTGTAGACGGAGTCGACCTTGGACACGATCTCGAAGCGGCCCGCCTCGTTCACGGTCGGCAGCGACCGGGGATACTTGTAGTCGCTGGCGCTGTGGGTGAGGAAGCGCCCCGTCGTGGGCGCTTCCGCCTTCTCGGGATCGCCTGCGAACGACTCGTACATCCAGTAGTAGTGCGAGCCCGGTCCGAGCTCGAAGCGGTGCGTGATGCCCTTGGGGATGATGAGGAAGTCGCCTTTGCCGTACGCGAGCGGCCCGAACGTCGTCTCCAGGGTGCCTTGCCCCTCGTGGACGAAGAAGATCATCGTCGCCCCGTGGTGCTCGAAGAAGTACTCCATCGATGCGATGGGCGCGGTGACGTTCATCGCCGCCGTCGCGTTGGCCACCAGCCGTCCCATCCCGCGGTAGACGTCGGGGATGTCGGCGGCCGCCGTGGCGAGCGCGCGGTGAATGCCGCCGAGTGGCCGCAGCGCGGACTCCCAGCGCGGGGCGAAGCCGTCGACGTGTCGCGTCTCGCCCGGCAGCCAGTTCGCGGGCGGATAGAGATGGTAGGTGTGGCTGACCTTGCCGGCGAAGCCGCCGCGCCCGTGCTCGAGCTCATAGACGTGGCGCAGGAGCGGGCCCGCGTGCGGCGCGCGGGGGACGATGCCGACCTCGAACATCCCACTGAAGTATTCGTGCTTGTCCATGGCTGGCCCTCCCACGCCGGTGGAGCGAATTGTACCGGACATCGGCCATCGTCGGGCGCCGGCCTTCCCGTCCTTCCGGCCCTGTGATAAACAAGCGCGCGGTGTTGGTGCTTGCCCTGCTCGTCGTCGCCGTCGTTGCCGCACCCGCGCTCGCCGGCGCGGATCCCACTCCGCTCGCCCTCGCCGCCGACGACGTGATCGACATCCCCGAGCTCAGGATCTCCGCGCCCGCTCGCCTGCCCGGCACGCCGCTGCCGCTGTCGCGCGTGCCGTCGTCGGTGCAGGTCATCACCGGCAACGAGCTTCGGGCCACGGGCGCCCCCACGCTCCAGGAAGGCCTGCGGCGATTGCCCGGCGTCACCCTCAGCGATCAGCAAGGCAACACGTTCCAGAGCGACTTCTCGTTTCGCGGCTTCCAGGCGACGTCGGTCACGGGCGCTCCTCAGGGCGTGAGCGTCTTCGTCGACGGCGTGCGCATCAACGAGCCCACGGTGGAGGAGGTCAACTTCGACCTCATCCCCCTCGACGATATCGAGCGCGTCGAGCTGATCCGCGGACCGTCCGCGGTGTTCGGGCGGAACACGCTCGGCGGCGCGCTCAACATCGTCACGCGCCGGGGAGAGACGGGCGTCGAGATCATTCCCGAGGCGGAGTTCGGAAGCTTCCATCGCCAGAAGTACCACCTGAGCGCGAGCGGCGGCGCGGGGCCGCTGGATGGCTACCTGTCGGGAACGTACTTCCAGGAAGACGGCTGGCGCGAGGAGTCGGCCGCGCGCGTGGGCCGGCTCTTCGCGAAGGCCGGGCTGCGCGGCGGTGGCACCGACCTCACGCTCACGTGGCAGCACGCCGAGAACCGCATCGAGCAGCCGGGCTCCCTTCCGCTCTCCGAGCTGCGACAGGATCGCCGCCAGAATTTCACCGGCGGCGATTTCTTCAAGCCGCGGCTCGACATGGCGACCGTGAACGTCCGTCAAGAGCTGGGCGAGCACACCGCGCTCATCGCCAACGCATTCGGGCGGTGGCTCGAGTCCGAGCAGTTCAACGTGAACCTGATCGGCGACCACACGCGCGCGTTCACGTCCACCCTCTCCGCGGGCGGCACGGTCCAGGTGAGCGATGAGCGGAAGCTCTGGGGTCACGCGAACCGCCTCACCGTGGGCGCGGAGTACACGCATCACTCCACGAAGGTCTCCGTCTTCGAGGAGGAGACCGACGGCGAGCGCGAGCTGAGCACACGCGCCACCGACACCCAGCACGCGGTCGGCGTGTACGTCCAGAACACGCTCGATCTCTTCACCGACATGTTTCGCGCCGGCGATAGCCTCGTGCTGACGGTGGCGGCGCGGTGGGACTGGCTCCGTCACGACATCAAGGATCTGAGCCCGGCCGACGACGATCGCCCGAACGCGACGGGGGTCCACACGTTCGCGCGCGCGAACCCGCGCGTGGGGCTGAACTACAACTTCTCGCGCGACCACGGCGTGTACTTCACGTACGGCGAGGGCTTCCGCGCCCCCGCCTTCCTCGAGCTGACGTGCGCCAGCCCCGCCGCCGTCTGCCCCGGGCTCCAGGCCGGCGTGGCGCCCGATCCGCCCCTCAAGGCCGTGAAGGCGATGAGCTACGAGCTGGGCCTGCGCTCACGTCCCTTTCCCTGGCTCGAGGGCGAGCTGGTGCTCTTCCGGACCGACGTGCGCGACGACATCTTCTCGGTGTCGCCCACCGGCACCACCGGCGTCTTCTTCCAGAACATCGGCGACACGCGCCGCCAGGGCGTGGAGGTCGCGATCCGCGCGGGCGGCAATGGCCGTCTCCAGGGGTCGCTCGCGTACGCGTACACGGAGGCGACGTTCCGCGACAACGTGGAGCTGAGCACTCCTCGCCTCACGGCGGGCTGCGAGGCGCCTCCCTGCTCGCAGAACGTCCGCGCCGGGAACACGATCCCGATGGTCCCCACCCATCGCGTGACGGCGGGACTCGATTTCCGGATCTTTCCGTGGCTGACGGCGTGGACGAGCGTCGATTACGTGGGGAGCCAGCGCCTGCGCGGCGACGAGGAGAACGTCGAGCGCCCGCTCCCCGGCTACGTCGTCGTCCACGCCGGGCTCAAGGCCCAGTGGAAGAAGCTCAGCGCCTTCTTCACGATCCACAACCTGCTCGACGACGAGCACGAGGTGTTCGGGACGTTCGCGCGCAACGCCAAGCTGCCCGATGCGCCCATCGAGCGCTTCCTCACGCCGGGAGCGCCCCTCAACGTGGTGGGCGGGCTCAGCTACCGCTTCTAGCGCCCACCGAACAGCACGCTCACGCCCGTGCGGACCACCCAGTCGGGGCCTCGCCCGTGGAGAGACGTCTGCGCGCCGACGTCGACGGCGATGCGCGGCGACAGGAGGTAGACGGCGCCCGCGTCGAACCCGAGCAGGTCACGACCGGCGTGCTCTTTGGGAGAGTTGTAGAAGATCTCGCCGAACACCGAGAACCCGGGCATCACCGTGCGGGAGAGCGAAGCGGCGACGACGGCTTGACCGAGATAACCGTTCGGGCGCGTCTGGCCCACGGCGACGCCGCCGACGTTGAGGTCGAGGCCAAACCGCGACGGCAGGTCGAAGCTGGCGAGGAGCAGGAGACCGAAGTCCGGCCGCTCGGTGCCGATCGGGGCCGACGCCGTCGGCAGCTTCACGAACGGCTTCACGCCGAGGTGCGGCGGCCACGCCTCGCCCTCCGCCGGCTCCAGGAACCGATACTTGAAGCCGAGGGTGATGTCGCCGTGGCCGGTGTCGCTCTCGAGCCCACGCAACCGCACCAAGGGCTCGTCGCTGACGTCGATCTCGAGGTTTCGCGTCACGCCCACGCGGAGGTCGACGTCCACCTCGAACAGGCGCTCGCGCGGCTCGCCGGCCTTGCGCTCGCTCGAGATCGCAATGCCGCTCTCGATCTGGAATCCACCCGGCGGCACGATCTTGGCGTTCACGCTGTTGCTCGGGCGGTTGGGCTCGATTTCGAGGGCGCCCGCCACGCCGGCGAACGACATGGCAAGCGCGAGCCCGAGGAGGAGGGCGTGTCGCCTCACCTCGGGAAGGAATCCTCCACGCGCAGGCGCCGCAGCACGTACCGCGCCCGCATGACGGCGGTGACGTTGGCGCCGACGGCGACGAGGCCGAGCGCGACGATCATGAGGTCGAACCGCGGATGCGTGGCGCCCTCGGGGACCAGACCGGGGTACACGGGAGCCAGGATCGCGGCCGCGCCCAGATAGAGCCCACGCTCCTGGCGCTGCATCCACCCGAGGTTGGGGTCGACCCCGAGCGCTTCGCCCTTGGCGCGCGTGTAGCTGACGAGCGTGGTGCCGATGAGGGCGGCTCCCACGATGAGGGACGGCACGAGGTCGCCCGCGTAGTAGTAGAGGATTCCGATCATGACCACGAGATCGTTGTAGCGATCGGCGGCGGCATCGAGGAACTCCCCGCACGGCGACGCCTTGCCCGTCTGCCGGGCCAGCATCCCGTCCCAGGCGTCGAGGCTCCATGCGAGGAGCAACAGCCAGCCCCCGAGCGCGAACCGCCCGGACCCGAACGCGAGCGCCGCCAGCGTCGACACCGGCAGCGACACGGCGGTGACGACGTTGGCGGTGATCTTGAAGCGGCGAAGCAGGCCGACGACGGGGGTGAAGAGCCAGTAGCCGAAGGCGGTCAGGATGGCCGGGAGCGAGCCCGTTCGCGGCGGGTGCGCCGGCGTCACCGACAATTCGAGCGCGGTGCCTCCGCGCCGGGCCACGAACACGCAGAACAATCCGAGACAGGCAAGGATTGCTGCCGTCGTGGCCAGCGCTTCCACGCGACGGAGTGTATCATCGCGCTCGCGGCCCCCGGGCGGCCCGGTCCGCGGCCACTGTCGCGCCCGCGATCCACTGGCGCAGGACTTGCGAGCAGCGTGGCCGCGATGGCGGTTTCCTGGCGGCGGCTGCTCGGAGCGCGTCTTCTCATCGTCGACGACGACGCCCACCTCTGCGAAATCCTCCGCTTGCTTCTGAGCCTGGAAGGGGCCACGGCCGTCGTGACGTGTGTGACGGGCCAGCAGGCGGCGGCGGCGAGTGGATACGACGGTCCTTTCGACATCGTCCTCACCGATCTTGGCCTTCCCGACATCCCGGGCGCGGTGCTCATACGCCAGATCCTCGCCACCGCCGGTCGGCGCCCGTTCGTCGTGGTCCTGACGGGGTCGGGCGATGGAGAGCAAGCCGCGGCGCGCGCCGCCGGCGCCAATGTAATTCTCACCAAGCCCGTGCAATGGACGTCGCTGCTAGCCGCGCTTTCCGAGAGGCAGGAGCCGCCCGCCGCCGCCTAGACCCCGGTCGTTTGGCACATCCTGTGCTCTTGCGGCCCTTTCGTTCATTCGTCCGCGCGCGCGACGCGTATATGATCGTGGTCGGCGAACGGCCGCGATCGAGCGCGATCGCCCCCGACGCCATTCGTGGGCTCCACCATAGGGAACGAGGCGACGATCGACGCGCGCGGGGAGCGCGGGCGGGCGGCTGACGTCGGGCGCGCGATGGCGCGCAACGACGAGCTGATCGATCGCGATCTCATCCGCCGGTGGTTGCTGTGGGGGTTCTTCTGGGTGATGTTCGCCCCCACCGTGGGCGTGATCGTCTCCACGAAGTTCAACGCCCCCGAGTTCTTCGGCGGTCAGGCGTGGGCGACGTTCGGCCGCCTGCGCCCCGTCCACGTCAACGGCGTGATCTGGGGCGCCTTCTCCACCCTCTTCATCGGCCTCGCTTACTACATCACGCCCCGTCTCGCCGGCGTCCGCGTGTGGCGGGAACGATGGGCGGCGCCGCTGGTGTGGGTGTGGAACCTCAATCTCGCCGTCGCCTTCGTCGCCCTCACCGCCTTCGGCGCCAACCGGGGCTGGGAGGCGGGCGAGCTGCCGCTGCCGAACGTCCTCGTGCTCATCGCCTGCGTGATGGCGGTCTCGCTCCAGCTCCTGATGACGGTCGCGCGCCGCGTGCAGCGCGATCTCTACGTGAGCCTCTGGTACCTGATCGGCGCCCTCCTGTGGACCGACATCAACCTGCTCCTGCTCGTCATCGGCCCCTACCGCACCGTCCCCGGCATCAACAACGCGGCCCTCCACGGCCTCTTCCTCCACTACGTGGTCGGCCTCTGGATCACGCCCGCCGGCTATGTCCTCATCTATTACTTCCTGCCCGCCGTGGTGCGCGCGCCCATCTACAGTCACAAGCTCTCGTTGATCGGCTTCTGGTCGCTCGCGTTCTTCTATCCCTTCGTCGGCATCCATCACTATCTCTACAGCCCCATCGCGGACTGGGCGGAGACGATCGCCATCGTGTCGTCGATGATGCTGATCATTCCGGTGTGGACCGTCCTCCAGAACTTCTTCGGCACCATGAGGGGGCAGTGGGCGGACTTCTCACGGAACCTCCCTGCCAAGTTCCTCATCATGGGCTCGCTCATGTACCTGGTGGGCTGCTTCCAGGGATCACTGGAGGCGCTGCGATCGCTCCAGGAGCCGACGCACTTCACCGACTTCGTGATCTCCCACGCCCACCTCACGGTGTTCGGCACCTTCGTGGTGTGGGCGCTCGGCGGTGCCCTCCACGTGTGGCCGCGCCTGGTCGGGCGCGAGCTGTGGAGCGCTCGCCTCGGCAACTGGAGCTTCTGGCTCATGACCCTCGGCATCTCCACCATGGGACTCGTGCTGGCGTCGCAGGGCCTCCAGCAGGGCTACATGCTGATGGCGCGCGCGGAGTGGCTGGACACGGTGGCGAGCATGCGCCCCTACTGGTTCGTCCGCACACTCTCGGGCGTCTCCATGGACGTCGGCATCTCGCTCCTCGTCTACAACTTCATGCGCACGGCGATGGCGGGGGGACGCGACGCCGTCATGCCGGCGCGGGCGGGACCGGTCGTCGTCTCCGGACGGGCGTAGGTGAAGGCGTACGCGCTGGGGGCGGGGTTCTTCTGCATCACGCTCGCGATCTTCGTGCAGGGTCTGCTTCCCATCGCCATTCCCGCCTCGCGCGAGACGCGGACGTCGCGCGCCGTGCGCAACGAGCTCGGCGAGATCAAGTGGGTGTGGTACGAGGCGACCCCGTACACGTCGCTCGAGCAGCTCGGCCGTCGCGTGTACCAGCGGGAAGGATGCTGGTACTGCCACAGCCAGTACGTCCGGCCGGTGGCGAACGAGGATCAGCGGTGGGGACCGGTGGCCGAGGTCGGCGAGTACGCCTACGATTGGCCGCATCTCTTGTCCACGCGCCGGATCGGGCCCGATCTCTCCCGGGTCGGCCTCAAGTTCGGCGACGGCTGGCACCTCGCCCACCACTGGGCGCCGCGAATGGTCGTGCCGGACTCGATCATGCCGGAGTTCCGCTGGCTCTATCGCACGGCCGAGGTGACCGTCGTCGAGCGCCAGGGCGCCCCCGCTCTCGGCCATTCCGAGCGGCTGAAGGCGATGTTCTCCTTCAAGCCCGGCGTCGTCATCCCGCTCCGGCCCAATCCGGACGGCGTCGCGTTCGCCGACCGCACGGACGGCACGCCCGAGCTGGCGGTGTCGAACCTGCCCGAGCCGTACGACAAGCTCGAGACGTGGAAGGGCAAGACGCTCACGGTGGTGACGCCGTCGCGGGAGCTGCGCGGGCTCGTCGCCTACACGCAGAAACTGGGGACGAACCGCGGCGCCTGGCGCGACGCGTTCGAGCCGCAGACGCTGTCCGTGAGCGTGATGACGGTTCCCGGCACCGCCGACAACGTCGCGCGCGGCAAGGCGGTGTACGGGCGCCGCTGCGCGGGCTGTCACGGCGACAAGGGCGACGGCAACGGACCCGCCGCCACGTTCCTCGATCCGCGTCCGCGCAATTTCACGTTCGCCGTCTTCAAGTTCCGGACGACGCCGTCGGGCTCGCTCCCGACGGACGGCGATCTCTACCGGACGCTCACGCGCGGCGTGCGGGGGACGGCGATGCCCACGTGGCATGAGCTGCCCGAGAAGGACCGCATCACCGTGATCGCCTACCTCAAGACCTTCTCGACGCGCTGGAAGGAGGAGAAACCCGAGCCGCCGATCCTCATCGGGGAGCCGCCGGCGCCGACGGCCGCCCTCCTCGCGCGCGGCAAGCAACTCTACGCGCAGGCCAAGTGCTTTCAGTGTCACGGCGAGGGCGGCAAGGGGGACGGGCCGTCCGCCGACGAGCTGCAGGACGATCTGAAGTTCCCGATCCGCCCCGCCGATTTCACGCGCGGCCAGTTCAAGGGCGGCAGCGACGTCCGCGACATCTACCGCGCCATGACCACCGGGCTCGACGGCACGCCCATGCCCTCCTTCGCAGACGCCATGCAGGACGACGAGCGGTGGGCCATCAGCTACTACGTGCTCTCGTTCTCCGCGTTCAACGATCCGCTCACGGGCACGCGGCTCACGCTGGATCCCGCCGCCCGGGCGCAGCTCAACACCGCCGACGTCTCCGCGCACGATACCGCGCGCGCCGCCCTCGATCCGGCATCCGCCGGCGACGGGCCGAAGAGCCTCGTGCGCTTCTACCGGGGCATCCGCGGGGAGGGTCGCTGAGGGTGCACGAGCTTAACTATCTGATCCTCGGGCAGTTCGTCGTCTCGACCCTCATGGGGCTGGGCGCGCTCTGCCTCTTCCTGTGGGCGGCGGCGTCAGGCCTCTTCGGCGACGTCGAGCCCGTGAAGTATCAGGTGCTCGAGAGCGAAGGAGTGGATCATGACGGACAGGGATGACGTGGCGCATCCGCAGTGGACGGAGGCGCCGCACGCCGATGCCGAGGTCGAGTCGTTCG
The DNA here is from genome assembly GCA_036506275.1 of Candidatus Methylomirabilota bacterium. Classification (GTDB taxonomy): domain Bacteria; phylum Methylomirabilota; class Methylomirabilia; order Rokubacteriales; family CSP1-6; genus DASXSB01. Next base: position 11,307 of record DASXSB010000072.1, read on the forward strand.
CGGGCGGGGAGATCCAGAGCTTTCACGGGCGCGTGAATGCCTGGCTGCTCGCCGTCTACGGGGTGCTCGCGGTGTGGGGCGTCTACTACGTGATCAAGTTCTGGGGCGGGCTCGGCCCCGGGCAGGGGCGATGAGGGGCGGGCGGGCGGAGCGGGCGAGATGACAGGCGTGCGACTGCTCCGGGCGCTCGCCATCGTGAACCTGTTCATCCTCGCCTCCGACGTCCTCTACAACGTGCTCAGCGGCCTCCTGACGATGATCCGATGATGAGCGCGATCGAACGGCTGGCGCTCGTCGTATTCCTCATCGGCCACGTGGCGTTCTTCGCGTGGGTGGCGCTGCTCACGTTCCGCAAATAGTGGCCTCTCGCGCGTGGGCGGATGCGGCGGGGGCGGGGCCGGGCAGCGCGCCCGCGGTGCGGCTCGAAGTCCTCCTGCCGCTGCTGCTCGTCAGCGCGCTTTTGGCACTCGGGTCCTGGCGTCTGGCGCAACGCCGACCGGGCGCCGTGACCGCGGCGCGCATGATCTTCGGCGGCGGCGCCCTCGCGTGTGTGACGGTGGCGCTGCTGTCGCCGCTCGACGCCCTCGCCGACCGCCTCTTCGCCGCCCACATGGTCCAGCACATGGCGCTCGTGATGCTGGCGGCGCCCGCGCTCCTGCTCGCCGATCCCTTCCCGCTCGCGCTGTGGGCGCTTCCGCGCGCGCTCCGCCGTCGGCTTGGCCGCCGGCTGACGCGGGCTTCCGTCGTCGGTCGTCTGTGGTTCGTCGCCACCACGATGCTCTTGACGTGGCCCGCCTTCACCGCCGTCCTCTGGCTCTGGCACGTCCCCGCCGCCTACGACGCGGCGTTGTCGCATCGCTGGCTCCACGACGTCGAGCACGCGAGCTTCTTCGCGGCCGCCCTCCTCTTCTGGTGGCCGGTGATCCATCCGGCGCCGCGGTTTCGCCCGCCCGCGGCGTGTCCGCTTCGGATCGTGTACCTCGTGCTGGCCGCCTTCCAGACGGCGGCGCTCGGCCTCGTGCTGACGCTGGCCCCGACCGTGATCTATCGATCGTACGCGGTCCTCGACGACCAGACGCGGGGCGGCGTGGTGATGTGGGGACTGGGAGGGCTGATCGACATGCTGGCCGTGCTGGTGGTGCTCTATCGCGGCCTCGGAGGGGGGGAACGGCCCACGCCTCGAGATCGGATACTGTATTCGCCATGAGCCTCCACCTCGGCCTCTTCACCATGCCCTTCCATCACCCGTCCCGTGACTACGCCACCATCCTCGAGGAGGACCAGGAAGCCGTGGTCCTCGCTGATCGCCTCGGCTTCACGGAAGCCTACGTGGGCGAGCACTTCAGCTCGTGGAGCGAGCGGATCACCTCGCCCCTGATCTTCCTCGCGTCCGTCATCAACCGCACGGAGCGCATCCGTTTCGGGACCGGCGTCATCAACATGCCGCAGATGCACCCGGCCACGGTGGCGGCGCACGTGGCGATGTTCGACCAGCTCTGCCGCGGCCGCTTCATCTTCGGCATCGGCCCCGGTGGCCTCGTCAGCGACTTCGAGCTGTTCAACGTCGGTGAGGCCGAGCTGCGCCCGCAGATGATGCTGGAGTCGATCGATACCGTGCTCGCGCTGTGGGGGCAGGACCCGCCGTACCGGATCGATGGTCGCTTCTGGAAGATCGCGGTGGAGAAGAACATCTATCCCGAGTTCAAGGTCGGGTACGTGCCGCGCCCGTTCCAGCAGCCGCACCCGCCCATCGCGCTCTCGCTGCTCACGCCGAACTCGAACAGCGCGGCCACCGCCGGCGAGCGCGGCTGGATCCCGGTCTCCGGAAACTTCTTCCACCGACGCCACCTGCGCGGCCACTGGGACCGCTACGTCGAGGGCTGTGAGCGCGTCGGGCGCCGTCCCGATCCCAACGTCTGGCGCGTCTCGCGGAGCGTCCTCGTGACGGAGACGGAGAGCCAGGCCGAGGATTACCTCGCCGATCCCGACAACGGGCTCTCCTTCTATTACAGCTTCTTCCTGTTCAGCTTCTCCCAGCTCCGCAAGGCGCTGTTCATGGTCAAGCCCGACCCCGACATGCCGGACGAGGCGGTAACGGTGGACGCCATCAAGCGGGGAATGATCATCGCCGGCACTCCCCGCCATGTTCTCGACCAGCTCGTGGCGTTGCGGGACGAGATCGGTCACTTCGGGACGCTCTTGATGGCGGGGCACGACTGGGACCAGCCGAAGTTCTGGCGCCGCTCGATGGAGCTGCTCGCAACCGACGTGATGCCCGCGCTCGCGCGCCACGCGGCGGCCACGCCGCCGCGCTGATCGAAATCGTCGCCATGCGCCCCGCGCGCGGCGGCGCCGGCGCTGCTCGGTTCCGCTTACGGCCACTCCCCGCGCGGCCGATCGAGGGCGGCGCGATCCCAGCCCGCGAGGTCGGCGGCGGCGTCGTACGCGCTCTGGAAGAACTCGAGGACGGCGCCGTCGAGTGAGCCCGACGCGGCGGCGGCGTCATAGGGAAGGATGAAGTCGGCGAGCGCGCGGCTGTAATACGCGTCGGCGGGCCGGATGGCGGCGGTGGCGAGGGCGGGCGGCTCCGGCCGCGCGTACGCGTAGAACGCGGGCACGGTCACGTCTCCGCTCCCCGGCCAGAACCCGAAGCTGATCTCCTCGTGCGAGTTCGCCTCGCGGATGACCCACCATTCCTTGGGATCGTGCGCGGGCGCGCGGCGGCCGTTGAAGCGCGTGAGGGCAAGATCGAAGGCGCCCCAGAAGAAGTGCACCGGGCTCGACTTGCCGAGAAACCGTCCCTTGAATCGCTTCATCACCCGGTCCGCCTGCATCAGCATCGCGAAGAAGCGACTGACGTGAGCGGCGTCGTACGACGCGTGGACGCGATCGTCCGGAAACGGAACGGTGTGATCCGTCTCCACCGGGACCGGCCACAGCTTCACCGTGATGCCGAGGCCGGCGAGCAGATCGACGTACGCGCGATAGAAGTCGGCCACCGACTGCGGCGCGAGCGGCAGGTCCCGCACGGTGCCCTCGCTCGTGACCACGCGCAGCCGATGGTCGATGAAGTCGAACGCGACCTCGAACGTGCGGTCGCCGTACGGGATGGGCGTGGTCGTCAACCCCCGCGCGGTCACGTAGAGCGGGACGTTCCACCAGTGGTTCTCCCGCGGCGTGAGAGCCAGCCGCGTCTTGCCGACGATCTGCATCCACATGTGGAGCGTGTCGTGCGTCTCCCGCCATTCGGCGAGAGGCAGGCCGGCGGGGACCGCCGGGTCCCGGGCGATTCGAGGGCGAGGCAGGCTCATTGGTCGCGGGGCTCGTCGCGGATGAACCGCCCGGAGCGGAGGTCCGCCAGCGTTTGCTCGATCTCGGCGCGGGTGTTCATGACGAAGGGCCCGTAGCGCGCGATGGGCTCGTGCAGCGGCCGCGCCGCCGCCAGCAGAAACCGGCCGCCGTCCCCCCGTGCCGCCGCTTCCACCACGTCGCCGTCACCGAAGACGACGAGCGCCGGCGCCGACACCGCGGTGCCATCGGGCCCGAAGGCGACTTCGCCGTGATCGACGTACGCGAACGCGCTGTGGCCGCGCGGCACCTCTTCCCGGAACGTGGCTCCCGCCGGCAGCGTCACGTCGACGAACTTCGGTGCCACCGCCAGCCCTTCCACCGGTCCCACCGAGCGACCGCCGGCCGCCTCCCCCGCGATCACGCGGATGCGCGCGCCCGTATCGATCTCGGTCTCCGAGAGATTGCTCGCGCCCAGATCCCTGTACTTCGGCCGCGTCATCTTCTCGCGCGCGGGCAGGTTGAGCCAGAGCTGGAGGCCGCCGATGCCTTCCGGACGCACCTGCGGCATCTCCTCGTGGAGGATGCCGCTTCCCGAGGTCATCCACTGGATGTCGCCGGCGCCGATGGTGCCGCGATGGCCGAGGGAATCGCCGTGCTGGATCTCGCCCTTCCTCACGATGGTCACCGTCTCGATGCCACGGTGCGGGTGATACGGAAAGCCCGCCTCGTAGTCCGACGGGCGCACGGACTCGAAATGGTCGAGCAGCAAGAACGGGTCGAGGTGGTCGAGCTTCCTGGTGCCGATGCTTCGGCGCAGGTGCACACCCGCGCCTTCGACGACCGGCTCCGGCGTGACGACCTGGACCACGGCGCGCGAGGACAGGCTCATGGTCGGGCTCCTTGATCTGTGCGAGAGCGGGACGGCTGGAGGACCTTGACGACGTCGGCGTGCGCCATCACGACCTCCGGCGACTCCTGCAGCGCCGCGTGGTATCTCCGCTCGAAGGGACCGCTACCGCCCGATCGCAACAGGCCGGAGGTTTCCCGGAAGAATCCGTCGACGTCGAGGGGGGCGGCGTCGGGGTCTTCGTCGAGCGCTTCGTCGATCCGGGCCATCACGCCGGACAGCGACCGCAGCCATACGAACTGCTCGTGATGGAGCAGCAGCTCGAGCAGCTCGCCCGAGCGGACCTGGCCGTGCGCGCCCTCGTAGGCCGCGCGCTCGAAGTCGAGCAGCGTCTTGTGAAGGCGCACGAGCCGCGCGTTCAGCTCCCGCAGGCGTCCGCGCCCCTGTTCCATGTCAATCTCCTACGGTACTCCTCCCGTCCACGACCGCGCGCGCCGGCGTCCGCGCGCTCGACCACGTCGCGATCGAAAAGCCCCGGTGTTCGCCGGAGTCAGAGCGGGGAGGGCGAGGTCGCGACGGTGCGCGGAGATCCAGTCGTTTCCGGGGCAACGGTCTGGCGTGCGGCGAGCCGTTCCTGGCGGCGGCCCAGCCAGAGCGCATTGACGAGCCAGAGGGCCGCGAGCGGGATCGCCGCGAACGACACCTGCGCCACCCCGAGCCCGAGCGCGCGCAGCAGCGTGACCGACCACGCGCCGACCTGGTCGCCCGTGCGGTAGACCACGGTGTCGATCAGGCTCTTGGCCTTGTAGCGGTCCTCCCGCGAGGCGACGGTGTAGAGCAGCTCGCGCGCGGGCCTCGCCACCGCGTAGTCGGCGGCGCGGCGCACCACTTGAAAGGCCGCCACCGCCATGAGCGTGGGCACCGCGGCGAGGGCGCCGAAGCCGACGATGGTCAACGCCGGCAACACGCCGAGAGTGAGCGCGACGCCGAGCGCCATCACGATGCGCGCGGTCAGCAGGAGCTGCACCACCAGCGTCAGCACGTTGACGAGCAGATCGACGGTGGCGAAGAACGCGGTTTGCGCTCCACGATCGCGAAACGCCCCGCTCACGATCGCCGCCTGCTGAAAATAGAGAAAGGTCGACGTGATGGAGAACAGCAACAGGAAGACGGCGACGTTGAGCAGGTACGGCGACCTCACGATGTGGGTGATGCCGGCGAGAACGCCGCCGCCGATGGGCGCCTCCGCACCGGCGGCGAGCGATCGTGGACGGAGCGCCTCCGACAAGCGGGAGAGGCGACCGGCGCTGAACGCCGCCACCTCGAGGAGGAGCGCCGCCCCCACGAGCAGGACCATGGGCGGCACGTGCCGCGCCAGCGACGCCGTCACCGCGGAGCCGACGATGGCGCCCAGCGTGGCCCCGGCCGCGATGAGACCGAACAGCCGCTTGCCCTGCTCAGGACTGAACACGTCCACGTTGAGCTGCCAGAAGGTGGAGACGACGAAGAGGTTGAAGCTCGACGCCCAGATGAAGAAGATCCGCCCCACCCACACGGTCTGCGCGTCCGCGACGTGGAAGAGGACGGCGAAGAGCAGGATGTTGACGACGAAGAAGTGGTAGGTGATGGCGATGAAGCGCTGGCGCGGCAGCCGCTTCACGAGGTACGCGAACGGAATGTTCAGCAGCAGCATGGCGACGAGGGTGCCGGTGAACAGCCACTGGAGGTTCTGGACGCCGCCCGCCACGCCCGCCTGGTCGCGGATCGGCCGCATGATGTAGTACGACGACAGGATCGAGAAGATGTCGAGCCAGCACCAGGCCACCACCGCCACCTCGCGCGGCCGGACGTCGAAGAGCCGGATCAAGCGGAAGTCAGCGGAGGCCGCCGGCGATCTGTCGGAGCTCGGCCGGGCTGTGCTCGCCTCCCAGCGGCGTTCCCGGCACCAGGTACTTGCCCATCGCCAGTCCGCCCACGAGCACGGGCTCGAAACCGATCTCGCGAATCAGCGTCTCCGCGACCGCGATCGCCTTCGGATCGTCCCCCGCGATCGGAACCCCGACCGGATCGCCCGCGCGATGCGCGATCACGGGGAGGCGCGAGTAGCTGATCGCGTTGAACGCGCGCACGATGCGGGCACCCGGCAGCAGCTTGGCCGTCATGACCCCCGCTCCGCCCTGATCGTTGACTCCTTTGACGAAGTCCTCGCCATCGCGGCGCGGGATGGGATTGCTCACGTCGAGCACGAGCACTTTCGTGGCGAGCGCGCGCGCGTGCGCCTTGCCGATGTCCTCGATCGCCGGGTACGGCACCACGAGCGCCACCACGTCGCCGAACGCCACCGCCTGCTCCACCGTGCCCGCCTGCGCGAGCGGCCCCAGCCCCGCCACCAGATCCTTCAAGCGGTCGGGATTCCGAGACGAGAACATCACCGGGTGGCCGGCCTTCACGAACAGCGTCCCCAGCGCCCCGCCCTCGCGCCCCGCGCCGATCATCCCGATCTTGAGCGGGGTGCCGCCGGGCGTCTGCGCCGCCGCCATCCGCGGCGCGGTGACGAGGGCGGCGAGGGTCAAGCTGTTGCCGGCGATGCGGAGGAACTCCCGGCGATCACAGTGCGCGGCGTGGCTCGTCGTCATGGACGCTCCTTGTGAATGGACGCTCCTTGTGAACGGTCACCGGCTCCGGACGGGCCCAGGCTACACCGGAAGTCGAGGGTCCAGGCCTCCTGGCCGGCGACTCAGGAACGGCCGGCGCTCGTTTGACACGCATCGTGGCGTTGCGCTACCTTCAGGCTTCCGGAGGAAGGGGGAGGTTCCGCCGGGATGCGTCGGACCGCTCGCTGAGCCGCATCTCTTGCTGAGGAGAGGCGTTATGAGAAAGTTGGCTCTCGCCACCGTCGCCCTGAGCTTGCTGTGTCTCGTTCCCGTCGCCGCCTCGGCGCAAGTGAAAGGGGTGTACTGGACCACCAGCGGGATGTTCGGCCCCTTCAACATGCAGGAGCTGGTACCGTCGCTCCCGAAAGAAAAGGCGCGCGAGATCACCATCCCCGTCAACATGTGGGTAATCGATCATCCGAAGGGGCTGGTCGTCTTCGACACCGGCAACAACGTCGCGATCTCCGACGGGAAGTGCAAGTCGCACTGGCCGGCCGGCTTCTGCGACCAGCTCAAGCCGAGCCAGAAGCGCGACGACGTCATCGACATGCAGCTGAAGAAGCTCGGCTTCCAGCCGGAACAGGTGAAGGCCGTCATCACCTCGCACGCGCATCTCGACCACATCGGGAACATCAAGCTCTTTCCGAACGCGGTCCACGTGATCCAGAAGAAGGAGCTGTACCAAGCGTGGTGGCCCGAGAAATTCCAGGGACGTACCCCGGGTAGCGGCGCCTTCGTGCTGGGCGACTTCGATGGGCCCGCCCGTGACTTCAACTACCTCGAGCTCGAGGGCGACCACGACCTCTTCGGGGACGGCAGCGTGGTGATCCTGAGCACGCCCGGGCACACCCTCGGCCACCAGTCGGTGAAGGTGAAGCTTGCGAGCGGCAAGACCATCGTCATGGCCCAGGACGCGATCTGGTTCAAAGAGAACATGGAAGGCTATCCGGCGGGTCTGAACTACAGCGTCAAGGACTACAACAACTCCATCCAGCGGCTGAAGATG
>DASXSB010000073.1:0-12411 GCA_036506275.1 Candidatus Methylomirabilota bacterium
GTCACGAAGATCATCCAGAACACGAGCTGCTTGCCGCGGAAATTGAAGTAGACGATGGCGAAGGCGGACAGGAGCGAGATGACGATCTTCCCGATGGCGATCCCGAGGGCCATCACCGCGCTGTTGACGAGCAGCCGTCCCATGCCGGCCCGAGTCCACGCCTGCGCGTAGTTCTCGACGAGCGCGGTCGAAGGCAGGAGCCGGGGCGGCATCCGGATGGCATCGTCCAGCGTCTGCGTGCTGATCACGAAGGCGTAGTAGAGGGGAAAGGCGATGACGGCGATGGCGGCGATCAGGATGGCGTGCGCGATCAGGTTGTGCCAGCGCGGGCGCGACCGGGGGAGGCGCGCCCACCACGGAGCGGCGCCGGTGTCGACGTCGACGCGCGGGGGCGCCACCACGGCGACGGGGCCCTCGCGGAGCGCGCTCATCAGTAGGTGACCTTCTTCTCGGCGTAACGGAACTGGAATGCGGTGAGCGTGATCACGAGCGCCATCAAGATCACCGATTGCGCCGCCGACAGCCCGAGCTGGAGGCCCTCGAAGCCGTCCTTCCACGCCTTGTAGACGAGCAGCGACGTCGCGTCGCCCGGACCGCCCTGCGTCACCGCGTGCACGATCCCGAAGGTGTCGAAGAACGCGAAGGTCATGTTGAGCGTGAAGAGGAAGAACGTCACCGGGGACAGGAGCGGAAAGCTGATGGCGAGGAACCGCCGCACCGGCCCCGCCCCATCGACGCTGGCCGCTTCCAGCACGGAAGCCGGGATGGCCTGGAGGCCGGCGAGATAGAACGCGAGGTTGTAGCCGAACTGCTTCCAGATGGCGGCCACGATGATGAGGGCGAGCGCGACCCATCCTTTGAGGAACCAGTTGAACTGATACGTGGTGACGAAGGAAAGGACGTAGGGCAAGAGGCCCGCCGTCGGATGGAAGATGAAGAGCCAGATGATGCCGGCCACCGCGGGCGCGATGCCGTACGGCCACAGCAGCAGCGAGCGATAGACGGTGAGCCCGCGAATCTTCGCGTTGGCGAGAGAGGCAAGGAAGAGGGCGAGGGCGAGGCCCACGAAGGTGACGAAGAAGGCGAAGACGAAACTCGTGAACGCGCTGCGGAGGTAGGCGCCGTCGCCGAAGAGCCGCTCGAAGTTGCGCAGGCCGACGAAGATCAGCCGGTCCCCGAAGGGCGAGGCCCGGTACAGCGACAGCCGCAGCGAATCGATGGCGGGCCAGTAGAAGAAGACGACCGTGATCGCCACCTGCGGCGCCACGAGCGCGTAGGGAAGCCAGCGGTTCCGGAAGACGGTTCGCTTCATCGACGTCCGCCGCCGGCGCGCCGGCTACTTGTACAGCGCCGCGAACTCCTTCAGGATGTCGCTCCCCTTCGCCACCGCGTCGTCCAGGCCCTGCTTGGCCGTCTTCTTCCCGCTCAAGATGTTCTCGATCTGCTCCTCGATGGCGTCGCGGATGGACGGATAGTTGCCGAGACGGATGCCCTGGCTGTTGGCGGTCGTCTTGCCGGCGTTCATCTGGTTGACGGCGGTCTTGAGATTCGGATTCTTCTCGTAAGCGCCGGACGCTTCCATGGCCTTCACGGCGGCATTGGTGAGCGGGAGGTAGCCGGTCACGGTCGCCCACCACGCCTGGTTCTCGGTGGAGGCGAGGTACTTGAAGAACTGCGCCACCCCGCGGTATTCCTCCGGCTTCGCCCCCTTCATCACCCACAGGGTGGCGCCGCCGATGGTGGAGTTGCCCTGGGGAAAGCCGGCCAGGCGCGGAAGGAACCCCGTGCCCCACGTGAACTTGCCTTCCGCCTGGCGCGCGAGGTTCCCCATGAACGCCGACGAGCTCAGGAAGATTCCGCATTCCCCGGCGCCCATGTTCGCCTCCGCCTTGTTCAGGCGGCCGTTGTACGTGAACCAGCCCTCCTTGACTCCGCGCGCGAGCATCTCCATCGACTTCACGCCGAGGTTGCCGTTGATCTTCAGCGTGGTGGCGAGGCCGTCGAAGCCGTTGTTGTGGTCGGCGAACGGCTGGTCGTGCCACGTGTGCATGTTCTCCACGAGCGTCCACGACGGCCACGCCGCGCTCGCCCCGCACTTGCCGCCGGCGGCCACGATCTTCTTCGCCATCGCCTCCACCTCGTCCCAGGTGGCGGGCGGCTTGTCGGGAAGGCCGGCCTTCTTGAAGAGGTCCTTGTTGTAGTAGAGGATCGGCGTGGACGAATTGAAGGCCATCGAGGAGAGATTTCCGCCCGTGGAGTAGTACGTCTTCACGGGCGGGATGATGTCGTTCCAGTCGATGGCGACGTTGTTGTCCTTCATGAGCTGGAAGACGGGGTACACCGCGCCCGACGACAGCATCGTCTGCGTGCCCACCTCGTAGACCTGCACGATGTGCGGCGCCTGCTTGGCGCGATAGGCGGCGATGGCCGCGTTGAGCGTCTCCGGGTACGACCCCTTGAAGATCGCCTTCACCTCGTAGTCGTTCTGGGACGCGTTGAACTTGGCCGCGATCTCGTTCACGCGCTCGCCCAGCACGAGCTGCAGGGCATGCCACCACTGGAGGTCGGTCTTGGCGAAGACGGGAGCGGGCAGCGAGACGGCGCAGGCGACGAGAACGACGGCGGCGACGACCCTCCAGCGCGTGATCGAGATCATCGGTGGCAACCTCCTCAGCGGAGCGGGTGCGGCGAGGATAGCACAGCGCCGCGGACGCTCGACGAGCGCGCGCTACGTCTTGAAGCGTCGGGAGCGAGCGAGGTGCGACTGGTAGGCGTCGAGCTCGGCGCCGAGACGGCGCGGCGTCCAGCCCAGCATCTCCGCCAGCCGCCGCCCGATGGACTCCGCGCAGTCGGCGCCCTGGCAATGGCTGGTCCCGATGCCGGTGCGGCGAAGGAGGACGTCCTGCAGCGAGACCGCCATCTCCTCGTGGGCGGCCACGTGGAGCTGGGCCACGATCTCCGGATTGTTCGGACACAGGCGCTCGGCGCCGCCCGTGATCTTCCCGGCCAGCTCCACCACCCGCGGATAGGCGCGGCCGTACGTGGTGACGAGCATCTCCAGCGTGTCCCGCTCGAGACCGGAGGCGGCCACTTCCGCGGAGACGTCGAGCCACGCCCGCGCCTCCACGGCGCCCGCCGCCTCGTCGGTCCCGTCGAGGGCGAGCTGCGCCGTCCGGCTCTCGGCCTGGCGCCCGAGCGTCTTCATCACGCGATCCCCGAGCTGGGCAGCGAGGCTCCGAAAACAGGTGAGCTTGGTGCCGGTCACGGAAAGGAAGCGCCCGTCCTCTTCGGCGACCACCTTGTGATCACGCGAGACGTCCGACGCGCGCCGGCCTTCCTCGTAGCTGAGCGGGCGCACCCCCGCGTACGTGTAGGCCACGTTTTCGAGGGCGAGCCGACGATCGGGGACGGCCTGGCGCACCTCCTCGAGCAGGTACTCGACTTCCCGGCGGGTGGCGTGGACGCGATCGAGATCGCCCTCGAAATCGGTGTCCGTCGTTCCCACGAGCGAGAAGTCGCGCCAGGGGATGACGAAGATCATGCGGTCGTCGGCGGTGCTGTGATAGATCGCGCGCTCGGTGAGCCGCGGCAGGAGACAGTGAATGCCCTTGGTGGTGCGCACGATGCGCTTGCCGCGCTCGCTCACGCCCGCCCGCTCCCGCAGCGCGTCCACCCACGGCCCCCCCGCGTTCACGATCACGCGCGCGGCCAGCGTCACCACGCGCGCCGACAGCAGATCGCGCACCTTCACGCCCGCGAGACGACCGCGCGCGTCGCGCACGAACTCCTCCACCTCCGCGTAGTTGAACGCGCGCGCGCGATGACGGCCGGCGGAGAGCACGTTCTCCAGGCAGAGGCGCTCGGGAAACACGAGGAGGTCGTCGAAGTAGTAGCCCGCCCCCTCCAGGGCGGCGGCGCGGATGGCGGGCTCCAGGCTGAGGGCGTCGACCGCGCGCAACACGCGATACCGCTCGCGATCGCGACCAGGCGTGAGCCAGTCGTAGAGCTTGAGGCCGATGCGCACCTTGATGAGGCTGCGCGAGGAGTCGCGATAGATCGGCACCAGGAACGGGAGCGGCCGCACCAGGTGGGGCGCGAGGCGGCGCAGCGTCTCGCGCTCCCGCAGCGACTCGCGCACGAGACCGAAGTCGAACAGCTCCAGGTAGCGGAGCCCGCCGTGGATGAGCTTGGAGGAGCGCGAGGTGGTGCCCGACGCGAAATCCGCCTTCTCGACGAGGGCGACGGAGAGCCCGCGCAACGCGAGTTCGCGCGCGACGCCGGCGCCAGCCATGCCGCCGCCGACGATCACGACGTCGTAGCTGCCGTCGGCAAGCTCGGTGGGACGGGTCATGACCGGATCAAGTCTCGAATCGATGGTAGCACGGCGTCCGGCGCCATCTGCGCGATGCGCGGATCGTCTGCGCGCGTGATGCCGGAGAGGACGAGCACGGTGCCGAGGCCGAGCCGCTTCCCCATCACGATGTCGGTCTCGATGCGATCGCCCACGATCGCGCATTCGGCCGCGGCCATGCCGAGCGCGGCCAGCGCCACCTCCAGCATGATGGGCGACGGCTTGCCCACCGTGATCTCCACGCGCTGCCCCGTCACCGCCTCCACCGCCGCCGTCATGCCCGCGCAGTCCGGGATCTCGCCGTCCTCGGTCGGGCACGTGCGATCGGGATTGGTGGCGATGAGGCGGGCGCCGCCCCGCACGGCCTGGAGCGCCGTGTCGAGCTTGGCGTAGTCGAAGGTCCGGTCGAAGGCGATCACCACCCACCGCACGCGCGCGTCGTTCCGCACCTCGAAGCCCGCCGCCGCCAGCTCTCGCTTGAGCGGTGGCTCGCCGATCACGAAGAGGGAGGCACCGGGGTCGATGGTCGCGAGGTGTCGCCCGAGCACGAGCGACGAGTTCACGACGTCATCCGGCTCCGCCGGCACTCCGAGCCGCGTGAGCTTGGCCGCGTACTCGGCGCGCGTCTGCAGCGGCTTGTTGGAGAGGAAGGCGACGCGGCGGCCGGCGCCGCGAAGGGCGGCGATGGCGACGTCGGCGCCGGGAATCAGCACCTCGCCCCGATACACGGTGCCGTCGAGGTCGAGCAGCCAGCCGCGATGCGCGAGAATCGGCGCCGGCGGGTCATAACGCAGCCGGGCCGCGTCTGTGTCAGCCACCCACGGTCCACGCCCGTCTCGCGGCGCCCGTTACAACACGCAGCCGGGCCGCGTCTATGTCAGCCACCCGCGTTCCAAGCCGGTCTCGCGGCACCCGTTACAACACTCAGCCGGGCCGCGTCTATGTCAGCCACCCACGGTCCACGCCCGTCTCGCGGCGCCCGTTACAACACTCAGCGGAAAAGCGGCGCCACCGCGATCTGGGCGAGATCGACGAACGGCGCCGGCATCACGCCGAGGAGCACGATGCCGGCGAGCGCGACGGCGAGGGCGAGGCTGCCCGCGAACGAGGGCGCGTAGACCGCGCTCGCCGCTTCCGCCTCCCGCATGTACATGTAGACGATCACGCGTAGGTAATAATAGGCGGCGACCGCCGAGTTGAGCACGGCGATCACGGCCAGCCAGATGTACCCGGCGCGCACGGCGGAGCCGAAGACGTAGAACTTGCCGAAGAAGCCCGCCAGGGGCGGGATCCCGACCAGGGAGAGCAGGAACAGCGCGAGCGTCGCCGCCAGCACGGGATTGCGACGCGCGAGACCGGCATAGTCGCTCACGTCCACCGCCTCTCCATCGGCGCGCTCCGACAGCGTGATGGCGCCGAAGGTGCCGACGGTGGTGAAGACGTACGCGAGCAGATAGAAGAGGACAGCGCTCGCGCCCTGGTTGCCGCCGACGGCGAGGCCGACCAGCATGTAGCCGGCGTGCGCCACCGACGAGTAGGCGAGCATGCGCTTGAGGTTGCCCTGCGAGAGCGCCACCACGTTGCCCACCGTCATCGTGAGGGCAGCCAGGATCCACAGCACCACGCTCGCGTCGGGCTGGCTCCCGCGAAGTGCCCCCCCGAGGAGCCGGATCAGCGCCGCGAAGGCGGCCGCCTTGGAGCCGCTCGCGATGAGCGCGGTCACGCTCGTGGGCGCGCCCTGGTACACATCGGGCGCCCACATGTGGAAGGGGACGGACGAGATCTTGAACCCGAAGCCGACCAGGAGCAGGCCGAGGCCGACGACGAGAAGCGGGGGACGAGCCCCGCCCGCGAGCGCGGCCGCGATGCGATCGAAACCCGTCGTACCGGTGGCGCCGTAGACGAGCGCGATGCCGTAGAGCAGGAAGGAGGAGGCGAAGGCGCCGAGGAGGAAGTACTTCATGGACGCCTCGCCCGAATCGAGCCGCATCTTGAAGAGCCCGGCGAGGACGTAGAGGGAGAGCGACATCAGCTCGAGGCCGAGGAAGACCATGATGAGGTCGTTGGCGGACGCGAGCAGCATCATCCCGACCGCCGCGAACAGCACGAGCGCGTACGCCTCCCCCGACTCCACTCCGTTCCGCTTCAGGTAATCGAGCGAGAGCAGGAGGACGAGCGCGGTCGCGTAGCAGATCACCACGTCGAAGAAGAGCGCGTAGCTGTCGAGCACCAGCATGTCGCGGAAGGCGCGCGTCTCCGTGCCCCACCGCCCCACCGCGGCGAGGAGCGCGGCCACGATGCCGGCGAGCGCGATACCGCCCAGATGCTCCTTGCTTCGCCGCGGGGGGAGGAGGTCGAGGAGCAGCACGAGGCAGGCGGTGCCGGCCACGATCAGGATCGGGAGGAGCGCACCGAACGAGACCGGCGGCGGGGGGATCATTGTAGCGGGTGCGGCGAGGCCGGCTCCAACCGCGGGTGGGCTGAGATAGGTGCGGCTTGGCTGCGTTGTTCCAAGTCCGATCTTTGTTCCAAGTCCGATCTTGTCGAAGTGACGGCCTCGGCGAGCGGGTGCGGCGAGATCGGTTCCAACCGCAGGTGGGCTGAGGGAGGCGCGGCCTGGCTGCGTTGTTCCAAGTCCGATCGTTGTTCCAAGTCCGATCTTGTTGAGGCGACGGCTTCGACAACCGGGGGCGGAGAGGCCGGGGCGCGGGCGGCCACGCTCGCCTTGCTTTGGACCTGGGCGATGAGCGCGTCCACCGTTGCTTCCGTCTTCCGCGTGAAGGGCGAGGGATAGACGCCGATGGCGACGATCAGGACCAGGATGGGCGCCAGCACCGCCCATTCCCGCGGGCTCAGATCGCGCAAGTGCGCATTCGCGTCGTTCCGGACCTCGCCGAAGATCACGCGCTGGTACATCCAGAGCAGGTAGACGGCGGCGAAGATGATCCCGCTGGTGGCGAGGGCGGCCAGTAGCCAGTGAACCTGGAAGGCGCCGAGGAGGATCAGGAATTCGCCCACGAAACCGTTGAGCCCGGGCAATCCGAGCGACGAGAGGACGACGACCAGGAACAGCGCGGAGAACGCCGGCACCACCCCCCACAGCCCGCCGAAGTCCGCGATGAGCCGGGTGTGGCGGCGGTCGTAGATCATGCCCACCATGAGGAAGAGCGCCGCCGTGGAGAGGCCGTGATTGATCATCTGCATGATGCCGCCCACCAGACCCTGGGCGGTGAGCGTGAAGATCCCCACCATCACGAAGCCGAGGTGACTCACGCTCGAATAGGCGACGAGCTTTTTCAGATCCGGCTGGACCGTGGAGACCCAGGCCCCGTAGAGGATGCCCACCACGCCGAGCGCGAACACCAGCGGACCGAACTCCAGGCTCGCGTCCGGAAACAGCGGCAGGCAGAAGCGCAGGAAGCCGTACGTGCCCATCTTCAGGAGAACGCCGGCCAGAATCACCGATCCCGCCGTGGGCGCTTCGACGTGGGCGTCGGGCAGCCACGTGTGGAACGGGAAGAGCGGGACCTTGATGGCGAAGGCGACGGCGAAGGCGAGGAACATGAGGTTCTGCGCGAGCCCGGGCGCCGCCACCCACTGCGCGAGGACGGGGAGATCGAACGTGAACCGGCCCGTGGCCGCTCCGTGCTGGTAGTACAGGGCCAGGATCGCCACCAGCATGAGGAGGGAGCCGACCATCGTGTAGAGCACGAACTTCACAGCGGCGTAGATCCGGTTGGCGCCGCCCCACACGCCGATGACGAAATACATCGGGATCAGCATCGCTTCCCAGAACACGTAGAAGAGGAAGAGGTCGAGGCTCACGAAGACGCCGAGCATGCCCGTCTCCAGGATCAGCATCGTGATCACGAACTCCTTCACGCGGTCCCCGATGGCATCCCACGCGGAGGCGAGGGCGATGGGGCTGAGGAGCGTGGTGAGGAGGACGAGGAGCACGCTGATGCCGTCGATGCCGATGTGATAGCCGACGCCGAGGCTGGGCATCCACCGCGCCGACTCCTCGAACTGGTAGTCGGCGACGCCGCCGTCGAACCCGACGTAGAGCACGAGGGAGACGCCGAAGCTCGCTACCGTGACGGCAAGGGCGCCCAGCTTCAACGCGCGCTCGGCGCGGCGGGGCACGAGGAGAAGCCCGGCGGCACCGAGAGCGGGCAGGAAGGTCACCGCCGACAGCAGCATCGTCAGCGGCGGAGAGCGCGGGACACCGAGGTCATCGCAGCAGGAGAAAGCCGAGCACGGCCACCGCGCCCACGAGCATCGTGAGCGCGTAGTTCACCACGTAGCCCGTCTGGAACCGCCGCATGATGGCCGACCACGTCACCACCGCGAGGCCGGTGAGATTGACGAGCCCGTCCACCACCTGCACGTCGAAGATCCGCCACAACGCCGTGAAGAGGGCGAGGAGCGGGCGCACGAGGGCGCGATCGTAGAGCCAGTCCACGTAGTAGGCATTGAGCAGCAACGCGTGCACCGGCGTCCGCGCGGCACCGATGCGCTCCGGTCGCACGGGCGACGACACGTACATGAACCACGCCAGCACCGTCCCCGCCGCCACCGCGATCACGGAGAGGACGAGGAGCATGTAGGCGGCCACGCCGCCATGCCCACCCTCGTGGAGCGGAAACACGGTGACGAGGAAGCGCTCGAAGCGCGTGCCCTCGGCGGCGGGGATGCCGACCACCCATCCCGCCAGCAGCGTGAGGAGCGCGAGGACGGCGAGCGGCACCGTCATGACGGCCGGGGACTCGTGGACGTGATGGGCGACGTCTTTCCGCATCCGCGGGCCGCCGAGAAAGGCGAGGAACATGAGCCGGAACGTGTAGAAGGCGGTGAGAAACGCGCCGAAGAGCAGCAGGGCGAAGAGCAGGGGCTGGTGTCCCTCGTAAGCGGCGGCGAGGATCGCATCCTTCGAGAAGAACCCGGCGAGGCCGGGAACGCCCGCGAGCCCGGCCGCGCCCACGGCCATGGTGATGGTCGTCACCACCATCTTCGGCGCGAGCCCGCCCATGCGACGGAGGTCCTGCTCGCCCTGGAGGGCGTGGATCACGCTGCCGGCGCCGAGGAAGAGCAGCGCCTTGAAGAAGGCGTGGGTGACGAGATGGAAGATGCCCGCCGCGTACGCGCCCAGTCCCACCGCCGCGAACATGTAGCCGAGCTGGCTGATCGTGGAGTACGCCAGCACCCGCTTGATGTCGGTCTGCACGAGCGCCACCGTGGCCGCGAAGAGCGCGGTGGCCACGCCCACCCACGCCACCACCTCGAGGGCGACGCCGGAGCGTTCGAAGAGGACGTGCGTCCGCGCCACCATGTAGACGCCGGCGGTGACCATCGTCGCCGCGTGGATGAGCGCCGACACGGGGGTGGGGCCTTCCATGGCGTCGGGGAGCCAGACGTGGAGCGGGAGCTGGGCCGACTTCCCGCACGCGCCCATGAAGAGGAGCAGCGAGATACCGGTCGCCGTCGCCGGCGTGAGGGTATCGACCGACTTGAAGACGCCCGCATAGTCGAGAGTGCCGAACGCGGTCCACAACCACATGATCCCGAGTCCGAAGCCGAAATCGCCCACGCGGTTCACGATGAACGCCTTCTTGCCGGCGTCGGCGGCGGATTTGCGCGTGTACCAGAATCCGATCAAGAGATACGAGCACAGCCCCACCGCCTCCCAGAAGACGTAGAGGAGGAGGAAGTTGCCGGCGAGGACGAGCATGGTCATGGAGAAGACGAACAGGTTGAGATAGGCGAAGTACCGCGCGTAGCCGGGGTCGTCGTGCATGTAGCCGACGGAGTAGAGATGGATGAGGAAGCCGACGCCGGTGACGATCACCAGCATCACGGCCGCGAGGGGATCGACGACGGCGGTGATCGACGTTTCGAAATCGCCGGCCACGATGAAGGGCGCGAGGGTCGTCACCAATGCGTCGCCGTCCCAGACGTAGCGCAGGACGGCGACGGCGGCGATGAACGAGGCGCCGAGCGCGGGCACCGCGATCCAGTGCGCGCGCGACGCCGTCACGCGGCCGAAGACCATGTTGAGGAGCGCGCCGAGGAGGGGAAAAGCGGGGATCAACCACACCGTGGCGGACACCGGGTCACTCTAGCCACCGCACCGAAGGGTGTCAAGCAAACGGCGTGCGCGCGCGCTCCTTGAAAGTCTCACAACGCCCGCGTCGTCGCGGTGTTGGCGCGCGCGGCACGACGACGCCGCGCGCGCGCACGCAGGTTGCCGGTGCGCGCGAACCTGCGTGCTATGATGCCGTTCGTGGTTCAGCGACGTTCAAGATTTCCTCTCTTCGCTCTCCTCTTCCTCGTTCTCGTCGTCGTGGGCGGCATCGCGTACCTCGGATGGCGCCAGTCGGTGCCGGCCGCACGCGCGGTGGGAACGCCGCCGCGCTTCATCGGTCAAAAAACGCCGATCACGATCGACGTCGAAGCCGCGCGCGGCCAGGTGGCGCGGGCGGAGGTGCGCGTGGTGCAGGCGGGGAAGTCGACGGTGGTCGCGCGCCAGGAGACACCCGCCGGTAAGCGCGCCACCCTGAACGCCACCGTGGAGGGCGCCAGCCTCGGCCTCCGCGAGGGCGAAGCCACCGTCGAGGTGTGGGCGCGGGACGATTTCTGGCGACCGTTGCGGCACGACGATCGTCTCGCGGGCCGCTTCCCCGTCACCGTCGACCTCACGCCGCCCAAGCTCGAGATCCTCGGGGCCACGCCGTATGTCGCACCGGGCGGCTCCGGCCTCGTCGTCTTCCGCGCCGAAGGCGCCACCAGCGCCGACGTGCGCGTGGGCGCCGCCTCCTTCCCGAGCTTTCCGTACGGCCCGCCCGAGCGCGGCGCGCGCATCGCCTTCCTCGCGCTGCCGTGGGACTTCACGCCGGGGACGGCGCTCACCGTCGCCGCCCAGGACGAAGCCGGTAACGCCGCCACGCGCGGGATTCCGGGCGAGGTCCTGCCGCGACGCTTCCCGCACGACCGCATCGAGGTGAAGGACGCGTTCCTCCAGATCAAGGTGCCGGAGCTGCTGCCGCAGCGCCCGGCGAACGCGCCGCTCATCGACGGCTTCCTGATCATCAACCGCGACCAGCGCAAGCAGGCGGAAGAGGAGAAGCGGCGCGTGGGGGCGAAGTCCGCCGACCACGGGCTGTGGGAAGGGCCGTTCGTCCAGCCGCGCAACACGAAGGTGTTCGCGAACTTCGCGGAGAGCCGCTCGTACGTCTACAACGGCCGCGAGGTCGACACCCAGGTTCATTTCGGCTACGACCTCGCCTCCACCAAGAACTCCGCGGTTCCCGCCGCCAACAAGGGCGTGGTCGTCTTCGCGGGCCCGCTCACCATCTACGGCAACACCGTGATCCTCGACCATGGACTCGGGCTGCAGACGCTGTACGCGCACCTGTCCAGCATCGGAGTGAACGTCGGCGACAGCGTCGACAAGGGCAAGGAGCTCGGCCGCACCGGCACCACCGGCCTCGCCATCGGCGATCACCTGCACTACGAAGTGTTGGTCCAGGGCGTGTCGGTGACACCGCTCGAATGGTGGGATGCGAAGTGGATCCGCGATCGCGTGGCGAAGCCGCTCGCCCAGGCCAACCTCCCCACGCTGGGTGGCATGGACGCGGGCGCCGCCACCGCCGCCGCTGCCACCGACGAAGCGCCCAAGCCCGTCCCGCCGCGGCGCACCCGCCGCAGCCGTTGACCGTCCCTCTGCGTCAGAAGCTGCCGAACTTCTCGTAAGCCGCCAGGGGCGGCATCCCGCGCCGGACAGCGGTGCGCACCTTGTTCTCGGTTCCCACCAGCCGCTCGCACCGTGCCAGCACCTCGGCCGCGATCCGTCGCGGCACCACCACTACGCCGTCGAGATCGGCCACCACCACGTCGCCAAGCGCGATGCGCACGCCGCCGATCGTGATCGTTTCCCCCCAGTCGCTCACCCGCCAGCGCGGCACGGAATCCTGAGGCGTGCGATAGCGGACGAACGTGGGAAAACGCAGGCGGCTGATGGAGGCGACGTCGCGAGTGCTGCCGTCGATCACGGCGCCCCGCAC
>DASXSB010000074.1:0-1837 GCA_036506275.1 Candidatus Methylomirabilota bacterium
CACGATCTTCGTCTCCCACCCGCACTGGGATCACATCAACGCGCTGCCGTTCTTCGTGCCCTTCTACGTGCCGGGAAACCACTTCGTGATCGGCGGCCCGTCCCACGGCGACGTGACCATGCGCCAGCTCATCGCGGGGCAGATGGACGGCGTCTACTTCCCGATCACGGTGCGCGAGTTCGGCGCGAGCGTCGAGTATCGCGATCTCAGCGAGGGCGCCTTCGACGTGGGCGGCCTGCGGCTCCGCACGATGCTGTTGAGCCATCCCGGCAACTGCCTGGGGTACCGGCTCGAGGCGAGCGGGCGCAGCCTCTGCTACGTCACCGACAACGAGATCTTCCCGCCCGGGTCACCCTTGCATTCCGAGGAGTACGTCGAGCACCTGACGGAGTTCACGCGCGAGGTCGACCATCTCATCACGGACTGCACGTACACGGACGAGGAATACCCGCGCAAGACGAGTTGGGGCCACTCCGCGGTGACGCCGGTGGCGGACCTCGCGGCCGCCGCCCGCGTGAAGTCGCTCTACATCGTCCACCACGATCCGGACCAGACCGATGCGATCATCGACGCCAAGCTGGCGCGCTGCCGGGAGCGGCTCGCGGAGCGGGGCGCGAGCACCACCGTCCAGGCGCCCGCGGACGGCGCCGTCTTCGAGCTGTGACGAGGTCACGGAGGCTCGCATGAAGAACGGGTTCAAGGTCATGGACAGCGATCTGCACACGATGGAGCCGGACGGGCTCTGGGAGCGCTATCTGGACGAGCCCTTCAGGAAGTTCGCGCCGACGTTCGAGCGCCGGCCCGAGCTGTCGCCGAACCAGCCGATCATCAAGATCGGCGCGCTGGCGCTCGGGGAGATGTCCAAGCGGCCGCGCGAGGCCGCGGTGGGCGCCGACCTCTACAAGCGGTCGAGCCAGCGGCACCCGCACTACGCCGTCGCCCACGCCCGTGACTACGATGCGCCGAGCCACGTGCAGGCGATGGACATCGAGGGGATCGACGTCGCGATCCTCTACGGCACGCGCGGCCGCCAGGTCCTCATGCACGACGATCTCGACCCGCAGGTGGCCGACGCGCTCGCCCGCGCCCACAACGACTGGACGCGCGACTACTGCCGGCACGATCCCACGCGCCTGAAGTTCGCGGCGCAGGTGGCGTTCCACGATCCGGCGCTGGCCGCCCGCGAGGCGCGGCGCGCCGTGCGCGAGCTGGGCGCGGTGGCCGTCGTCGGCAACCCCAACCCGATCAATGGCCGGCACGTCCACGACCCGGAGTTCGAGGTGCTCTGGGACGCCATCGAGGAGCTCGGCGTCCCCGTGGGCTTCCATCCGACGGGACAGTCCTCGCTGCGGGACGACATCGCGCGGCGGTACCTCGATCATCCCAATGGGCGCGTGATCGGCGTCGCGGGACGCAATCCCGTCGAGCTGATGTTCGCCTTCGCGAGCCTGGCCGCCGGCGGCGTGCTGGAGCGCCATCCCCGGCTGCGCTGCGCGTTCCTGGAGGGCACGTGCGGCTGGCTGCCGTGGTGGCTCTGGCGCCTGGACGAGGCGTGGGAGAAGTTCGGCCCCGGCTCCGAGGTGCAGATCAGCGGCCTGCCGAGCGAGTACTTCTATCGCCAGTGCTACGTGGCCACCGACGCGGACGAGAAGGTGCTCCGTCAGGTCGTGGAGGCCATCGGCGACGACAACATCGTCGTGTCGACGGACTATCCGCACTCCGACGGGCTGTTCCCCGAGGCGATCGACGAGTTCGTCGCGCTGGAGGGCGTGAGCGACAAGAGCAAGGCCAAGATCCTCTGGGACAACTGCGCGCGCCTCTACCCGCTGGCGGTGCG
>DASXSB010000075.1:0-8269 GCA_036506275.1 Candidatus Methylomirabilota bacterium
GGTCGTCGAGGACGACGGCGTGGCCGCGGCCGCCGCGGGCGTGGCGGCGGTGGACGGTGGCGCCGGGATCGCCGATGGTGCGGGCGGCGGAACGACGGACGGGGAAGCGGCGACCGCGGGCGATGTCACCGGCGCCGCGGAGGCGGAAGCGGGGACGGGCGCCGGCGAGGTCGGCGGCGCCGAGGGCGACGCGGCGACAGGCGTGGGCTCGGCGGCGGCAACGAGGCCGGTCGCGCTTGCGGCCGGTATCGGCGATATCCGCGATGCCGGCACGTTATCCGTGAGCGCCGACGCCGTCGTGTCTCCCGCGATCCCGGACAGCGCGCGTGCAACGGTGTCAGCCACGTCGGGGGCGGACCCGGTGACCACCGAGCGCGCCGGCGACGCGATCACCGGGCGCGATTCCGACGCGGAGTCCGCCGCGGGCGCGGCCGCGTTCGCGGTCGCCGTCCGTGGCGCCGGAGCAGGACGAGCGCCCACGGTCGGCGTTCGCTCTGCCGGAGCGGGGCGAGGATCCGCCGCCGGTGCGCGCTTCGCCGGAGCGGAACGCCCGTCCGGAGCGGAACGCCCGTCCACGGACGGTGTCCGTTCCGCGTTGGCCGGGGCCGAGCGCGCGTCCGCGGTCGGCGTTGTCGGCGCCGGCGCCGGAGCGCGGCGGGCATCCGCGGCCGGCGCGCGGTTGGGGGCGGCGGGACGGCGTTCCGTCGCCGGTGGGCGCTTCGTCTGGACCGGATGAGCGGTTTCCGTTTGCGCAGGCGCGGTCTCGGCGACGGGCGGCGAAGGCTCCATGGCCGCCATGGCCGCGTCGTTCCCCGGAATGAGCGTCACCCCCGCGAGCTGGTACGGGCGCTGCCCCTCCACGACGGCGACGGTCACACGCGCGCCGGCCTCGAGACGGCCGCGGCGCTGAGCAGAGGTGACGTCGACGTGGTAGAGCTTGCCGTCATCGCCGCGGACGACGATGAACGGCTCGTGATCGAGCGTCGCCGGCCACTCGATGGTTCCCTGGATCATCCGGGCATCGCCGGGAGCAGCGCCGGCAACGCTGGTGAGGGACGCGAAAGCGGCTGCTGCAATCAGAAAAGACAACGAAAATGGGCGCATGGCAAAACCCTCCGCGGTACACGTCCGCAAGAGCCTTGCCACGCCCCAAAACGCTTCTACCGGACGCCGTTAGGCGCGGTGACGAAACACCCAGCCCGGCGAAGCGTATGCTTCCCCGACAGGGATCAGGAAGCGGCCTTGAACCCCTCGCCGGCGTCACGCATGGAGGCCTTCGCCTTGGTCGCATCGTTGGCCGGGATCTCGCCGACCTCGTGCGCGTTCTTCGCGTGCTCGGCCAGGCGCTGCTTCGCCTCCGCCTCGTCCTGACCGGTGACGAGATGATCGCAACCCTCGCACTTGATCTGGTGTCCCATGTTCGCCTCCTCGACCGTCCGATGCTTACAATTTCGCTGCCAAGGAAGACGAGATGAAGCTCTCCGTGGAATTTCCGAGCGTGTCATACCGCGAGGGCGCGGACGCCGTGCGCCGGATCGCGTGCGCCATCGAGGACATCGGCTACGACCACATCGACGTCTTCGATCACGTGGTGATGGGCTTTCCGCGGGAGGGCCGGCCGGCGGGACCGTACGACCCCGCCATGCCGATTCTCGAGGCGCTGATGACCCTGTCCCACGTTGCCGCCGTCACTTCCCGGGTCACGCTCGGCACCGAGGTCCTCGTCCTTCCCCAGCGCGAGCCGACCCTCGTCGCCAAGCAGGTGAGCACGCTCGACACGCTCTCGGGCGGGCGCGTTCGCCTCGGCGTCGGCGTGGGCTGGCAGGAATCGGAATACGAAGCGCTCGGCGAGAATTTCCGCACGCGGGGAGCGCGCATGGACGAGGCGATCGCGCTCTTGCGCACGTACTGGGGCGAGCGGCGCGTGGAGGTCGAGGGCGCCCATTACCGCGCCCCCGCCATGGCGATGGAGCCGAAACCGCCGCAGGGACGTGGCCTGCCCATCTGGATCGGCGGCAACTCCGACGCTGCGTATCGTCGCGTGGGGCGTCTCGGCGACGGCTGGCTCGCGAGTCGGGTCACCGAGCGGGAGGACGCCGTGCGCGCGCTCGACGCGATCCGTCGCCACGCAGCGGAAGCCGGTCGTGATCCGAAGGCGCTCGGGTTTCAGAGCATGGTGGCGCCGCCGCCCCGCGACGCGGAGGGCAAGCGCTTCTACGCCGAGCACGACCGCGTGGTGGCGCGGGTGGCCGCACTTCGAGAGATGGGTTTCGGATGGGTCTCGCTGAACGCGACCGCGATCTTCCAGGCGGGGGCTCGCTCCGTTGACGCCATGATCGACGCGCTGGGGGCACTCCACGGGAAGATCCGCGCCGCGGTCGGGTAGCCACGCGCGAGCGTCAGCGTCTCACTCGATATCGAACGCTTTCATCAGCTTCAGGAGGTAGGTCCGCTGGATGCCGAGGAGCTTGGCGGCGGCGGCGCGATTGCCGCCCGTCTTCGCGAGCGCCTTGACCACCAGCTCGCGCTTCCCGGCATCGATCGCGTCGCGGTACGAGAGCCCGCCCTCGCCGGCCGTGGGCGTGGCCATGACGATGCGTTGCGGAAGGTCGCCGAGCGTCACCGTCGGGCCCTGGCCAAGAACGACCGCGCGCTCCATCACGTTGGCGAGCTCCCGCACGTTGCCCGGCCACGGATAGGCGACGAGCTTCTCCTGGGCATCGGCGGCGATGTCGGTGAAGTGCTTCTGCGCCTCCCGCGACACCCGTTGCAAGAGGTAGCGCGCGAGAATCGGAATGTCCTCCGGCCTCGCCCGCAGCGGCGGCAGCGCGATTGGAATGACGTTGAGGCGGTGATAGAGGTCGCCGCGGAAGCGGCCGTCGGCGACGGCGGCGTCGAGATCGCGGTTGGTGGCGGCGATGATCCTCACGTCCACCGTGATCGGCTTCAGGCCGCCCACCCGATCGAACTCCCGTTCCTGCAGGAAGCGCAGCAGCTTGGTCTGCAGCTCGGACGAGATGTCGCCCACCTCGTCGAGGAACACGGTCCCGCCGTGCGCGACCTCCATCTTGCCCTTCTTCGCCTCGTGAGCGCCGGTGAACGAGCCCTTCTCGTGACCGAACAGCTCGGATTCCAGCAGCTCCTTGGACAGCCCCACGCAGTTGATGGCGACGAACGGGCGGCGCTTGCGCTCTCCCCAGCCATGGATGGCGCGCGCGAAGATCTCCTTGCCGGTACCGCTCTCGCCGAGGAGGAGGACGGTGGCCTTGCTGGCGGCGGCCTTGCGCGCGACCTGCACCGCGTCCTTCATGGCCGCGCTCTGGCCGACCACGAGCTGGTAGCGGCGATCCGATTCTTCGGTGAGGACCTCCAGCTCCTGCTTCAAGCTCTGACGCTCGAGCGCCTTGCGGACGACGATCTCGAGATGGCGGGCGTCGACGGGCTTCGGGATGAAATCGTAGGCGCCTTCCCTCATCGCCTCCACCGCCCGCTCGATGGAGCCATGCGCGGTCACGACCACGATGGGAAAACGCCCGCGCCGCGCAGCGTGCGCAACAGCTCGAACCCGTCCATGCCCGGCATCTCGACGTCGAGGAGCATGAGGCTCGGCGCCTGTCGCTGCACGGCGGCGAGCGCCTCGTGGCCGTTGCCGGCCTGACTCACCTCGCACTCGAGCGCGCGCAGCCGCACGTCGAGCAAGCGCCGCGACGCCGCGTCGTCGTCGACGATCAACACACGGGCGCCCGTCGTCTCGCTCACGACGGGGACGACTCCTTCCCGGCCGCCAGATGCGTGGCCACCTCCTGCACGAAGGTGGTCTTGTCGATGGGCTTCGTGATGTAGCCGCAGCAGCCGGCCGCCAGCGCCTTCTCCCGATCGCCTTTCATCGCGTACGAGGTCACCGCCAGCACGGGGATGTCGCGCGTACGCGGATCCGCCTTCAAGCGCCGGGTCGCCTCCAGGCCGTCGATGTCCGGAAGCTGGACGTCCATCACGATGAGGTCGGGCCGGTCCGTGTGGGCGAGATCGAACGCCTCCGCGGCCGATGCCGCCTCGCGGACACGGTAGCCGTGCGAGCGCAGGAGGAATTCCGCGAGGCGGCGATTCACGGCGTTGTCCTCGACGAGCAGGATCATCATGACGTTCAGAACAGCGCGATGGGATTCGTCGGCGACCCCGTGCCGCCCCGCACACGCAGGGGCGCGATCATGAGCATGAAGTCGTCGCGGCCCTCCGCCACGCACGTACGCGCGAGCGGCTCCAGGAGCGCGTTGTCCAGGAGCGCCACGCCGTAGGCGAAGATCGCGGCGTGAACCGCCCACGGCAAATCGTAGCCGTTCGGTTGATGATCGAGCATGTCCCACACGAGCACGGCCACGTCGTGGTCGCGCAGGAACTTGAGACAGGAAGCGTGGAGCCCGGGCCGGTCCGTCGATCCGCCTCCGAACGGTCGCCCGTACGGCATGTCGGGGTTCGCCGCCTGCCACGCCTCGCGGCCGCTGCAGACGCAGATGGCATCGCCGGGCTCGACGGAGATCCCGCGCTTGCGGCAAATCTCCTCGAGCTCCCACCCGTGCACGGGCGCGTCCTGCGTCACGCTCGGAACGCCGCGGTGGCGGGGCACGTCGAGCATCACGCCCCGGGTGACGATGCCCTCGCTCCACGCCTCGATCCCGCCCCAGGTGGCGCCGTCGAAGCCGATCTCGCGCTTCGGATCACGGCCGTTCCACATGCCGTGCTCGTCCCACGTGTGGCAGAGGGCGTCGATGTGCGTCGACTGCACGCCGTGATAGAAGACGCCGTAGTAGTCGGCGGCGAATCCACCCGTGCCGCGGGGCACCGTGCGCATCCAGTGCTGCGCGGGAAACGCGTTGGCAGGCCCGGGCTGCGTGGGAAACTCGCGGCTGAGCGACACCGCGCGGCCCGTGCGCACGAGGCGCGTGGCCGCCACGCGCTTGGCGGGCGTGACCAGATTGATGGCGCCGACCTGGTCGTCTTTGCCCCAGCGTCCCCAGTTGGTGCGCTCACGGAGATACGCGTCCACTTCCTGGCGTGTCGGCAGCGACGGCATGCGCTCCTCCGGAGTGAGATTGGTTCAGAGCTCGACGATGTCAGGGCCCGCGCGCTTGAGCCGCTCCCGGACGAGCGGATCGTGACCGGGCAGGATGAGGTCGGGCGCGTCCGCGAGCGCCTGGATGCGCTGGAACGCATGGTACGTGCCCGGAAGGTCGTGGAGGGTCAGGAACGGGATGCGCTCCTCGAAATTCCGGTAGTAATGGGAGGCGTCGGACGCGACCACCGCTTGCCCACGCGCGGTCGCGACGGCAACGATCTGCATTCCGGCCGTGTGGCCGCCGACTTTTTCCACGCGCACGCCCGGCGCGATTTCAGCCACGCCGTCCACGAAGCGCACGCGCCCTTCGTAGTTGAGGCGCACGAGCGCGCACACGTCGTCGGTCTCGATCGAGTGCCGGAAGGCCGGGTGTGAGGCGTGCCGACCCGTGTAGAACGCCATCTCGGTGTCTTGCACGTGGAAGGTCGCACGCGGGAACAGCGCGTGGTTGCCGACGTGATCGTAGTGAAAGTGGGTGATGATCACGTGCTCCACGCGGGCGGCGTCGATGCCGAGCTCGGCGAGCCCGCGTCCGGGACAGCGCAGGAAGTCGCGCCCGCGGCGCGTGCCCACCGCCTCCGTGAACCCGAGATCGACCACCACCGTGTGGCGATCGCTCACGAGCGCCCACACGAAGTAGTCCATGCTCATCGGCGCCTCGTGGGTGTCGCGGTAGAACACCTCGCTCGACGTCGTCTTCCGGTGCGCATAGCGCACCGCGTAGATGCGGAACGGCGCAGGGACCATCGCGCCTCCTTTCGGGCGGGCAGCGGCCGTGCCAGGATTCTACGCTGGGTTGCATTGACTCCGGCGGGCCGGCTGCCGTAGCGTTCCCGCGTGGATCGTCGCTTTTTCCTGCGGACCTCGTTGGCCGGCGTCGTCATCGCGCCGCTGGGTGCCGCGGCGCAGCAGGCCGGGAAGGTGTATCGCATCGGAGTGCTGTCCCTTTGGCCCCCTTCGACATTCACCGGACTCATGCAGGCGTTCCGGGAAGGGATGAAAGAGCTCGGATACGTCGAGGGCAGAGATTACGTCCTCGATATCCAGCATGCAGGCGGCAAACCTGACGAACTTCCAAGGGTCGCCCGAATGCTACTCACGAGCCGGGTAGACGTGCTTCTCATCGGCTCTGGACTCGTGCTGAGGGCTGTCACGGCGGCGACGCAGACGACCCCAATCGTCGTGGCAGGGCCCGACCCCGTCGGGGCCGGTGTGGCGACGAGCCTGGCTCGACCGGGCGGCAACGTCACCGGTTTAACGAACGTCGCCGCTTTGACCGGCACCCAAGTGGAGGGGATCAGCGGAAAGTGGTTAGAGCTGCTCAGACAAATTGTGCCAACCCTCTCCCGGATTCTTCTCGTCATGAATCCTGTGGCCCAGTCGACACAGACGCAAGACATCGAGGCAGCTGCAAAAGGGGTGGGCCTCGCGTTCCTGGCGATACCCGTCGAGAAAGCGGAGGAAATCGAGATTGTACTGAGCAACTTGCCCATCCGCGCCGGCGATGGCCTGATCGTCTTGTCAGAGTCACCGCTGTGGGTACGCCGTGCGCGGATTGCCGAGCTCCTGGCACGGAAGAAACTGCCGGCGATCTACTCACTGAAGGAGTATGTCGAAGCGGGCGGCCTGATGTCCTACGCGGCGGACTATGAATACCTGTTTCGGCGTTCGGCGACCTATGTGGACAAGATCCTACGGGGCACCAAGCCGGGCGAGCTTCCGATCGAACGTCCCAGCAAATTCGAGCTGGTCATCAATTTGAAGACCGCGAATGCGCTCGGTCTCGCGATCCCGCCGTCGCTGCTGCTCCGCGCAGATCGCGTCATTGAATGACGGACGGAGGCTTTGAGCGCTGCCACCCAAGGAGGAGTGAATGACAACGCCCCAGTCGTCGCTATCGGCACGCAGCGAAGCGCGCCAGGTGGCACCGAAACTCATCGAGCTCAGCGAGAGCGTGCTGTACGGCGACGTGTGGGAGCGCGGTCAGCTCTCCAAGCGCGATCGCAGCCTGGTCACGGTGGCGGCGCTCATCGCCATGGCGCGCGGTGACCAGCTCCGCGGCCACGTAGAGCGCGCGCTCGGCAACGGCGTCACCCCGGAAGAGCTCGGCGAGGTCATCACGCACCTCGCCTTCTACGCGGGATGGCCGGCCGCCATGACGGCGGCGCGGCTCACCAAGCAGGTCCTCGACGAGCGGAACGCCACGGAGGCTCGGTCATGAACGTCGGGTTCATCGGTCTCGGCACGATGGGTACGCACATGGCGATGAACGCCTTGAAGGGCGGTCATCACCTCACGGTCTACGATATCCGCCGCGACGCCGCCGGCCCGCACCTGGCGGCGGGCGCGAAGTGGGGCGACACGCCGCGCGCGGTCGCGGAAGCCACCGAAGTCGTCTTCACGTCGCTGCCCGGTCCCGCCGAGGTCGAGCAGGTCGCGCTCGCCGAGGACGGCATCCTCGCTGGCTGCACGGCGGGCAAGGCGTACTTCGATCTCAGCACCAACTCACCTGCTCTCGTGCGCCGGCTCCATGGCGTGTTCGCCGCCAAGGGCGTCCATCTCCTCGACGCGCCGGTGAGCGGCGGTCCGCGCGGCGCCCGCACGCGGAAGCTCGCGCTGTGGGTCGGCGGCGAGCGGGCCGTGTTCGACCGGTTCAAGCCGGTGCTCGATGCCATTGGCGATCAGGCCGCCTACATCGGCCCCATCGGCGCCGGCTCCGTCGCCAAGCTCGTCCACAACTGCGCCGGCTACGCCATCCAGACGATTCTCGCGGAGGTCTTTACGCTGGGCGTGAAGGCGGGCGTGGAGCCGCTCGCCCTCTGGCAGGCGGTCCGTCAGGGCGCGGGCGGCCGGCGCCGGACCTTCGATGGCCTCGTCGATCAGTTCCTGCCGCGAAAGTTCGATCCCCCGTCGTTCACGTTGAGGCTCGCTCACAAGGACGTCTCGCTGGCCGTCGGCCTCGCGCGCGAGCAGCGGGTGCCCATGCGCCTGGCCGGCCTCGCCCTCGAAGAACTGACGGAGGCCATGAACCGCGGTTGGGCCGAGCGCGACTCACGGGTAGCGATGCTGCTCCAGGAAGAGCGTGCCGGGGTCGAGATCGAGGTACCGGAAAACCTCCTGCGTGCCGCCCTTGAGAAGGACCAGGGATGAAACGCC
>DASXSB010000076.1:0-32551 GCA_036506275.1 Candidatus Methylomirabilota bacterium
CTTCATCGTCGTGTTGCGAAGGACCTGGAAGAGTGCCGCCGCCAGCGCCAGCGTCACCCACACGGTCGCGTCACCTCAGGGGACGAGCGCGACTTTGATGGACGCGCGGTCGCGGTGGGCGGCGAACGCGTCGGCGATGGCGGCGAGGGGGAAGCGGTGGGTCACGAGGGGCGCGCCGTGGACGGCGCCGCCGGCGAGGAGCGCCAGCGCCTCGCCGAATTCGTCCTGATAGATCATCGAGCCCGTGATCGTCACCTCGCGGCGCACCACCGAGAAGAATGACACCGTGCTCGGCGCGTGCGGTAGCCCCGTCAGCACGACGCGGCCGCCCGGCCGCACGAGCGCGAGCGCGTGCTCGACGGCCTCCGCCGTTCCCGCCGTCTCCACGACGAGGTCCACGCCTTCGCGACCGGCGAAGCGCCGCGCCGCCACGTCGAGGCCGCCGTCGGCGACGGCGTGGATGGCCTCTGCCCCCAGCCGCCGCGCGAGATCCGCGCGCCGATCGCTTCGCCCCACCGCCAGCACGCGCGCGCCCCGCGCGCGCAGGACCTGGATGGCGAGCAAACCGAGCGTGCCCACGCCGAGCACGGCTGCAGTCTCCGTGCGCGGCGCAAAGCCACGACCGACCGCGCGCGCGACGACGCCGAGGGGCTCGGTGAGGAGGAGATCCTCGTCCGCCACGCTCGCGGGCGCCGGCCAGCAGCAGCGCGACGGCACGCGCGCCGTCTCCGCGAATCCGCCATCCACGTCGATGCCCACCGCCGTGCGCGACAGGCAGAGGTTCCGGTTGCCCTCCGCACACAGCGGGCAGACGCCGCAGGAGTAGTTCGGCTCCACCACCACCCGCTGGCCTGGGTGCACACGCGTGACGGCGGAGCCCACCGCGTCCACGGTGCCGAGGAATTCGTGGCCGAGGACGAGCGGATAGCGAACGGGGCGATCGCCGCTCCAGATGCGGACGTCGGTGCCGCAGAGACCGGCCAGGCGCACGCGAACCCGGACGTCGTCGGCGCCGAGAGCGGCGGTGGGGCTCGGCTCCACACGAAGATCACGGGGGCCGTGGAGGACGGCCGCGTTCACGAGCGCCGTGCCCTCACGTGGTGACCGCGGTCGTCGCCGCGCGGCCGCGGGCCGGGGCCTCCACGTGAGTCCGATACCTCGGAATCACGTAATCGCGATAGCGATGGGGATCCCCGCTCTCGCCTGCCTCCGCCGCCTTGATGATGTTGAAGAGCTCGCGGGCGGTGACGTAGTGCAGCCGGAAACCCGGCCGATCGCGATACTCCTTCTCGAGGGTGGCGTACATGGCGTCGGCCGTACGACCGAGGAGGACCTCGTGGTTGTGGTCCTCGGCCCCATGACAGGACACCTTCACGTAGATCCACTCCGGGCGTCCCTTCACGTGGATGTGCTGCGAGACCCAGAGGCGGACCTTGGCGGGGGTGGGCGCGTTGTTGACGTGCACCTCGCCGTTCTCGAGCGTGGGCAGCAGACCGTATTTCCGGCGGCGGAAGTCGAGCGCGAGCGGTCCCTGGACGATCAGGAGATCGCCGCTCGGCTTCCGGCCCACTTCGACTTCCACCCCGTGCTCGTGCGACTTCGGCCGCCCGGGCACGTTGCTCGCGTAGTACACGCAGTTGATCAGTCGCGCCTGGCTCTTGGCGGGCGCGGTCGGCAGGCTGAAATCGGCGTAGCACCCCGTGTCCTTCAGGACGAGGAGCTCTTCGTTCACGCCGCACTTGCCGGGGCCGAGCGCATTGTTGAGCCCCATGTTGCCGTGGATGAAGCCGTACGTCTGGCGGGGCGGATCCTCCGTGGTCGTCAACGCTCCGTGGCGCGCGAAGCTTCGCACCGCCGTCTCCAGCTTGGCGCGCAACCGCTCGGGAATGTCGAAGGCATGGTGGAGATGGAGCTCGATCTCACCGTAGCCGCCCGCCGCCAGCTCCCGGAGTCCCTCCAGGCATTCCTCGTCGTACGCTTCCCCCGGGTAGAACCACGTGTGCTGGGCGGGCACGCCGTCGGAATCCCGGTGCGCGTCGGCCAGCTTCGGATAATCCTCCACCCACGAGCGCATGCGCTCTCGTTCCGCGGCCTTGGTCGGTCCCGCCAGCGGCTCGAAGTGATCCACGAAGCAGAACATCACGTCCACGGTCTGGCCGACCGGCGGCACGTACCGTGTCTGGAGCCGGCGGCGCACCCACGTCCACACCCAGTCCGAAAGATTGCGGCTTCGCACCTCGCGCAGGAGAACGAGAGCGACGCCGACGAGGACGGCGGCGACCACGAGGACGAGCGTGGTCATCGGTGTCCCTTGCGGAACACGAACTCGTTGCAGCCGAGGCTCCCCCCTTGCGTGCGCAGCTTGGTGAGGCAGAAGCCGCGCGCGCGGAAGAAATCGAAGACAGCTTCCGGCTTGGCCACCTCGAACGGATAGCCTCCGATCCAGTCGACCCAGTCGTACCACTTGCTCATGCCGCGCGCGCTCGTGGTGCGCCATGGCTCCAGCGGATTGCGTCCGTGCACGAGGTCGCCGAGCATGATGCGCGCTTCCCGCACGATCACGACGGGCAGCACGACGAGCGGACGCAGCACGCGCGGGGAACCGTTGTAGAGCCGCTTCACGGCCGTCCAGCGGCGCGTGATGGCGCCCTGGTCGTTGTAGATGGCGAGGGCGAGTCCCCCGCCGTCGCCGACGAGGGGGGCGACGTTCTCGAGCGCCTGCCACATGGAGCCGGTGTGGTGCAGGACGCCCCACGAGTAGACGAGGTCGAAGCGGCCGAGGCCAGCCAGGAACTGGCGGTCGAGCACCGAGCCTTCCTCGACGACCCAGCGCGCGTCCGGCGCGTACTGGCCCTTCAGGTAGCGCGTGCACGCCACCGAATCGGGGTCGTAGTCGAAGGAATGGACGCGAGCCCCGAGGAGGACAGCGGCCAGGGAGAAGAGTCCGCTCCCGCTCCCCACGTCGAGGAAGCTGCGGCCGTCGAGACGGTCCATCTCGAACAACTCGCGGAGCGACGTCTTGGCGGCCTCGATGCGCCGGTCGTCGAGCACCCGCAGGAAATGGCGCCAGTTCTTGCCGAATTCGAAGCGCTGCGCGGACTGCACCTCGTCCTGGTGCTGTGAAACCCCGGAGGCCATGCCGTCTCCTCTCGAATGGCCGCGCCCTTCTTGGCGCGTTCGATCAGTATATCCGGAGCGCTGGCCCGGGACCGCAGCCACGGGGTGCGGCGCGCTCAGGCGGCGGAGTGACCGCCGTCCAGGAGCAGGGTCTGGCCGGTCATGAAGTCGGAGGCGGCGGAGGCGAGGTAGACGGCGAGTGGTCCGATTTCCTCGGGACGGCCGATGCGGCGGGTGGGGATGTCCCGGGTCAGCCGCTCGTTGATGCGCGGGTTTGCGAAGGCGTCATGGGTCATGTCGGTGGCGAACCAGCCGGGGGCGATGGCGTTCACCTGCACACCATGGCGCGCCCATTCCACCCCGAGCGTCCGCGTGAGCGCGATGACCCCACCCTTGCTGGCCGCGTACAGGGCATAGCCCGGCAAGCCCACCACCCCCATCACGGACGCAATGTTCACGATCTTGCCGGAGCGCTGGGCGATCAGGTGAGACGCCGCCGCCCGGCAGCCGTGAAACACGCCCGTGAGGTTCACGTCGAGGATCGACTGCCACTCCTCCGGGGTCGTCTCCGCAAAGGGCGTCACCGTGGCCACGCCGGAGTTGTTGACGACGACGTCGAGCCGCCCCAGCCGCGCGACGGCCTCCTGCATGAGCGCATCCACCTCGTCGTACCGCCGCACGTCGGTGGGCACCACGAGCGTGCGCACGCCGCGGGTGGCTGCCTGGCGCGCCGTCTCCTCGAGGTCCGGGCGCGAGCGCGCGGCGACGACGACGTCGGCGCCCTCGGCCGCGTACGCGAGGGCGATGGCGCGGCCCAGTCCGCGGCTGGCGCCCGTCACCACGGCCACCTTGCCGCGTAGCGTCCCGCTCACGACCACCGATGCTCAGCGATAGAGGTCGTCGATCACGGAGCGATACTTCTCCGCGACCACCTTGCGCTTCACCTTCAGCGTCGGCGTCAGCTCGCCGCCGTCCTGCGTGAAGTCGGCCGGGAGCACCGCGAACTTCTTGATCTTGGCGTACGACTGGAGCTGGGTGTTCTTCTCCTCCACGGTGCGCCCCACGCGCTCCATGACCTTGGGATGGCGCGCGAGCCCCGCCGCGTCGGTGGTGAGGATCCCCTGCTCGCGCGCGAACTTGCCGAGCTCGTCGGGATTCACGGTCACGAGGGCGACGGGATAGGGACGGCGATCACCGTACACCATGACCTGGCTGATGAACGGATCGGCCTTCAGCATGTTCTCGATGTTCTGGGGCGCGATGTTCATGCCGCCCGCGGTGACGATGAGGTCCTTCTTTCGGTCGGTGATGAAGAGAAAGCCGTCCGCATCGATGCGCCCGATGTCGCCGGTGTGGAACCACCCGTCGGGCGTGAAGACGTCGGCCGTGGCCTGCGGCTGCTTGAAGTAGCCGCGGGTGGCGACGTTCGGTCCCTTCACGAGGATCTCGCCGTCCGACGCGATCTTGAGATCGACGCCGGGCAACGGCTGACCCACCGAGCCGAACTTGAAGCGCGTGGGCCGGTTGAAGGTGCCCACGGGACACGTCTCCGTGAGCCCATACCCCTCGAGGATGAGGATGCCGGCGGCATGGAAGAACTCGGCGATGTCGCGCGCGAGCGGCGCCCCGCCGGAAACCGCCCACTGCAGGCGCCCTCCGAGGGCGGCGTGGAGCTTGGCGAACACGAGCTTGTGGGCGAGGCGGCGCTTCAATTCGAGCGCGGGTGGAATCGGCTTGCCCTCCTGCTGGAGACGGCTCACCTGGCGGCCGACGCCGATCGCCCACCGGAAGATCTTCTGCTTCAGCGGCGAGCCCGCCTCCACGCCCGCGAGGACTTTCGCGTAGACCTTCTCGAAGACGCGCGGCACGCTGCAGATGAAGTGCGGGCGCACCTCGCGGAGGTTCTCCGGCATCTTGTCGAGGCTCTCCGCGAAGGCAGTGGTGAGGCCTTCGTGCACGCCGAGAAACGATTCGAGCCGTCCGAACGAGTGCGCGAGCGGCAGGAACAGCAGGTGCGTCCACCCCGGCGTCACCGGTGTCGTCTCCCCGCTCGCCCGCAGCGCCGCCACGTGATTGCGATGCGTCTGCACCACGCCTTTCGGGGGGCCCGTCGTGCCCGACGTGTAGACGAGGGTCGCGATGTCGTCGGACGCGGTGGAGGCAACACGCTCGGCGAGGGTGCTCTTGTGCGCGGACTCCTGCTCGCGGCCGAGACGCCGGAGCGTCCCCCACGTCATGACGGACTTCGGCGGTTGCGGAGCGTCATAGCCCGTGATGACGACGATGCTGTCGAGCCGCGGCATCTCCGCCCGCACCTCCAGCGCTTTCGCGAGCTGGGCGGGGTCTTCCACGATGAGCGTGCGGGCCCCCGAATCGTTGACGACGTAGGCGATGAGGTCGGGGGGATAGGTCGGATAGATCGGCACCGTGACGCAGCCCGCGCTCATGATCGCGAAGTCGGCGTGCACCCACTCCGCGCGGCTCGTGGACAGGAGCGCGACGGCGTCGCCCTTCTCGCGCCCGAGGGCGATCAGGCCCAGCGCGACCTCGCGCACGGCGTCGCCGACCTGCTGCCACGTGAGCGCGGCCCACGCGCCCTGTTGCTTCGTCTGCTGGGCGGGCTGGTCCCCCGACTTCTCGACTCGGCTCCAGAACACCCGAGGCAGCGTGTCTTCCGCCATGGCTTCCCTCCCCCTGACGGCGGTCCGGACCCCGGACGCCCAGAAAGTGAGCGTACTCAGCGACTTCCAGACATACCACGCGCGGCTTGACGCACTGCACGAAACTATTTGCGATCCGTGACGCGAAGCGTTATAGTGCTCCCCGTGGAGGGCAACACCCTATGACGAAACGACCGACGAGCCCGGGACGCCTGGGCGAGGAGAAATCGATGAGCGACACGGCCAAGACACAGGAGCAGATGAACCAGTTCGCGGGCAAGGCGGTGGAGGCGATGACGCTGTGGGCGGACGTCAACCAGCGCGTGCTGCGCGAGATGACGGAGCTGGCGGCAGGAACCGCCAAGGAAGGCGTCCGCCTCTATGCGGAGCTCCAGCAGGGCGCGATCGATGCCATGCGGGACTCGCACGCGGTGACGCTCAGGTGGCAGGAGTCGTGGCAGCACGGCGCCAAGGATCCGGTTCTCTGGTACCAGAAAGCGCTGGCCGAGGGCGTGGAGACGACGCAGAAGCTCTTCCGGTACGTCGAGGGCAACGTGCAGGCGGTCGCGCGGAGCGCGGAGCGGCTGCAGGCCTCGACGGAGAAATCCGGCAAGGAGATCCAGGAGACGGTGGGCGCGCTCGCGACCAAGATGAAGGACGTGTACGCCCAGAACTGAGCGTCCCCGCTCCGTGTGCAAGCGACGGCCCGGCCCTCCGCCGGGCCGTCGTCATTTCACCTCGCTCTTCCGTTTCTCGAGGCGCTCCTCGAGCGAGCGTAGCCGTTCGCGCAGCGTCGCCACTTCTTCGCGCAGCTTCTCCGCTTCCCGCGGGCGCTCGCTCTCCGCCTCCGCCTCGCGCCGCGGTTCCGGACGCGGCGTCACCGCTCCCCACCCCGCCCGCGACGCCCAGTCCCGGAACACGCGATCCATCTCGCGCTGGCTCGAGATCACGCCCTCCAGGCTCGAGCGCATCGAGCGCTGGACGAAGTCCTGCCAGGCTTCGCCGTGCTTGATGAGCTGGTGCAGGAAGGCGGAAGGAAGCGTGGCGCGATGGTTGCGCTCGTTCTCGAGGATGATCTGGGTGAGGGTGACGGACGTCAGATCCTCGCCCGACGCCGCATCCACGACCGACATTTCCTTGCCGGCGCGGATCATCTCCTCGATCTCTTCGAGCGTGACGTAGCGGCTTTCCTGAGTGTCGTACAGCTTCCGGTTGGAATAGCGCTTGATGACGTACGCCATGCGATGCCTCCCACCGTCTCGCGTGCGGAGTCTAACACCGCGCGTCAAGGCCGACAAGACGGGGCGGCGTGCTACACTGGCCGCCTTCCATCTCGCCGCAGGAGGAATTTCATGAAGCTCAAGGGACGGACCGCCGTCGTCACCGGCGGGTCCCGTGGAATTGGACGCGCGATCGCGATCGCGCTCGCCGAAGAAGGCGCCGACGTCGCCGTCAACTACGTCTCCAGCGAGAAGGCGGCCCGTGACGTGGTGGAGCACATCGGCAAGATGGGTCGGCGCTCGATCCTCGCCCAGGCCGACGTGGGCGATTATCCGGACACGTTCCGGATGGCGCAGGAAATCCTGCGCGAGTTTGGCCACGTCGACATCCTCGTCAACAACGCCGGCGTCAACTCCGACAAGACGTTCGTCAAGATGGACCACGCGTCGTGGCGGAAGGTGCTCGGCATCAACCTGGACGGCGTCTTCAACTGCACGAAGGTCTTCATCGACCAGATGCTGAAGCAGAACTACGGGCGGGTCGTGAACATCACGTCCGTCATCGGCCAGATCGGGAACTTCGGCCAGGCCAACTACGCGGCGTCGAAGGCGGGGGTGGCGGCGTTCACGAAGTCGCTCGCGAAGGAGCTCGCCGGCAAGGGAGTCACCGTCAACGCGGTGGCGCCGGGCTTCATCGAGACGGAGATGGTCGAGAGCATTCCGGAAAAAGTGCGGAATCGGCTGCTGGAGCAGATCCCGCTCAAGCGCTTCGGGACGGCGGCGGAAGTCGCGCGGGCGGTGGTCTACATCGTCTCCGGCGACGGCGACTACATCACCGGCGCCGAGCTATCGATCAACGGCGGCCTCCTGATGTGACGGGCGTGGCGCGGCTTCCGCACGCGCCCGCCATCAAGGAGAGACCGAGGGAGCCCCAGAGCGCCATCGACTGCGCCGCCCACGCCCACGGCTGGAGCGCAAGCGTCCCGAGCGCGGCGGCGCGGCGATCGGCGCGGATGCTCTCGTCGTAGACGACGGCCGTCTTGGACGGCATCACCCACGCTTCGCCCGACAGCACCTCCTCACCCCGCTGGTTCGTGCACACCGTGAGGAGGCGGACCCGGTTGCGCTCGCGCAGGACCTCGGAGATCTCCACGCGGGCCGTGATGGTGTCGCCCGCCTTCACGGGCTTGATGAACTTGAGACTCTGCGACAGATAGATGGAGCCGGGACCGGGAAGCTCGGTGCCGATGACGGCGGAGATGAGGCCGGCCGTGAAGATGCCGGGCGCGATGGGATCGCGGAACGGAGTCGTCGCCGCATAGGCGCGATCGCTGTGAACCGGGTTGTAATCACCGACGGCCTCGATGAACCCGGCAATGTCGTCCTCCGCCACCACCCGCACCAGGACCGCTGTATCACCCTCCGTGAGCTGACCGAT
Source organism: Candidatus Methylomirabilota bacterium (assembly GCA_036506275.1). Lineage (GTDB taxonomy): Bacteria > Methylomirabilota > Methylomirabilia > Rokubacteriales > CSP1-6 > DASXSB01. The sequence continues at coordinate 8,436 of DASXSB010000076.1, forward strand.
CGTCTTGCCGATCATTGGGGCTCCTTCTTTTCGCGCGCGGCCGCCGGACGGTCCTTCAGCATGCGCGCAACCTGATCGAGCCGCCGCACGATGGCGGTCACGCCCTCTTCCACGCGCTCCACGCGCTCCTCCAGCGACACGATCTGCTTCGCTACCCCGGTGAGCTGGCTCCGCGAAGGCAGGTTGAGCGCCTGCTGGGCGGCCTCGATCTGCTGCTCGGCCGCCTTCTTCAACGGTCCCTGTGCGAGCAGGGTCTGGTCCAGCGTGCGCCCGAGCATCTGCGCGAAGCCTTCGGTGTTCATCGCCTGTCCGAGCGCCCGCGACCACGCGTCGATGGACTGATCGAGGAACTGCTTCCACTGCGCCATGAGATCGGGGGCGACGGGCGTCTGGGCGAACACGCGTGCCCAGTGCTGGAAGCCCTGGTCCAGGAGCGGGCGCCAGAGCGCGGCGGGGTCGGCATCCGGGGGGGCGGACTGCGTGACCATCCGGGCCCACGCCTGCGCCCCTTCCTCGAGTTGCCGCCGCCAGGAATCGAGCAGTTGCTGGGTGTTGCTATCGGTCATAGCTCACCGTATTACTATCGTAACCGAGATTGACGCCCTGCGCCAAGCTCACGACCGCGTCGCCAACCAGCTCGAAACCTTCGGCCAGCAATGAACAGACGCGCCGCGCCCGGCAATCAACGAGATGTGGCCACCCGGCAGCTCGACGTACTCCTTGTCCTTGCTGCTCACGGCGTCGATGAGCGCGCGCACGCACTCGGGAGGCGCGATGTAGTCCTCCTTGGCGCCCACCACGAAGACGGGACATCTGATGTTGGCGAGTCGCACGTGTCGTCCCCCGAAGTGGAGCTCTCCCCGCACGAGCTTGTTGTCCTGATAGAAGTCACGCACCCACTGGCGGAAGAACTCGCCCGGAAACGCCACGTATTCGTTGGCCCACTTGTTGAGGGCGTTGAAGCCCTCCACGTACTTGTCGTTCCAGAGGTTCCACCAGAGATTCAGGTTCGTGGAGAGGTCCATCGTCGGCTTGATGAGCTTGAACCCCGCCTTCACCATGTCGGCAGGGACGGCACCCACCGTGTCCACGAAGCGGTCGACGTTGAAGTAGCGCTTGTCGAGCCAGAGGCCGAACAGTCCGATCCTGGAAAAGTCGATGGGCCCCGCCATGTCGAGGTAGTTCTTCACGGGCGCCTCGGGATAGGCCGCCAGGTAGGAGGCGGAGAGCGGGGCTCCCATGCAGTAGCCGAGGATCGACAGCTCCGAGGCTCCCGATGACGCGAGCACGTGCTGCACCATGCGCGGCAGGATCTTGACCACGCAATCCTCGAAGGTGAGGTCGTTGTCCTCGGGGCCGAACACGCCCCAGTCCAGCAGATAGAAGTCGAAGCCCTCGCGCGTCATGTGCTCGATGAAACTGCCATTGGGAAGGAGGTCGAAGATGTAGGGACGGCTGATGCCGAGGTTGGGCACGAACAGGAGCGGCGTGCGGTGGCGGCGCTGGGATTCGTAGCGGTAGAGACGCGACTTGTTACGCCGGTAGATCTCCTGCCGCGGCGTCTGACCCGTCTTCGGCTCCGTCGGGTTGAAGAGCATGTCGCCGAGGTTCTTGAGCCGCCGCGCCTGGCGGTCGAGTTCCTCCTGCCACTGCTTGATGGCTTCCGCGGTCGCGCCCACGGCGCCGTTACCGTGTCCACTCGTGAACCGTTCCACCACGTCCGCAAAGCGTTCCTGTCCCATACGACTCCTCGTCATCAGTATCTCACTGCGACTGGAGGAGCGCCTCGGCGCGTCGGGTGGCCCCGAGCGCGGAGGCGCTCCGTGACGGTGGCTACATCTGAAAGAGCGAGCCGAGCTTCATGGCGAGGCCCATGTCACCTTTCACCTTCAGCTTGCCGGACATGAACAGCATCTGCCCGGATTGCTTTCCGGAGAGCATGTCCAGCCAGTCCTGGGCCGCCATCTGGAGCGTGAGGTTCGGGTTCGTGGCGGCGCCCTTCTGGACCGTGCACGCTCCGTCCTTGATCACGGCATTCCACGTCCCCCCGCCCTCGCCGCTCACGTCGTACTGGATCGTGGCGTTGGTGCCGGCCGCCTTGTCGGGACGGAAGCGGCTGGCCATCGCATCGAAGGTCTCGCTCACCGTCGGCATCGCCGTCTCCTTCTCAGAAAGTGAACAGATCCATGCCACCGGTCACCGTGAGCACGGCGCCGGTGATGTAGCGCGCCCGCTCCGAACACAGGAACGCGATCGCGTTCGCCACGTCCTCGGGCGCGCCTTCCCGCTGCATCGCCACCCGCTTCGTCATGCGTTCATACATGGGGCTCAGATTCGCGTTGGGACCGATGATGCCGGGCGCGATCACGTTCGACGTGACGTTGTAGCGCGCGCCTTCCAGCGCCACGGACTTCGCGAACCCCACGAGCCCCATCTTGGTGGTCGCGTAGGCCGTCTGCCCGAAGCCGCCCATCAGGCCCGCGATGGACGCCATCGACACCACCCGCCCCCACCGCCGCTCACGCATTCCCGGAAACACGGCCTTCGTCACATTGTAGGTCCCGGTGAGATTGACGGCGAGGTTCAGCTCCCAGTCCTCGTCCCGCATGTCCTTGAGCTGACCCATGGTGTAGATGATCCCGGCGTTGTTGACGCAGATGTCGACGGGACCGAGGTCACGCGTGACTCGCCCCACCGCGTCGGCGACGGCAGCGCTGTCGCGGACGTCACAGCCGTACCCGCGCGCGCGGCCGCCTCCTCCCTCGATCTCCTTCGCCGTCTCCTCCGCGCCTTCGCCGTTGAGGTCGAGAATGGCGACGCGGCATCCCTCGGCGGCGAGCGTCACGGCGTCGGCCTTGCCGAGACTCCGTGCCCCGCCGGTGACGAGCGCGACGCGATCGCGGATACCGAGGTCCACCTAGCGGCCCTTGAACTCGGCGGGGCGCTTGGCGAAGAACGCCTGGAGCCCCTCGGCGGCGTCCTCCGTCCGGAGCGTCTCCAGAAAGGCGCGGGTCTCGATGACGAGGGCCTTGTCGATCGGCTCCTCCAGCCCGTCGTCCACCGCCTCGATCAGAAGGCGCGTGGCGATGGGCGGACGGGTGGCGATCTGGCGCGCGAGCGCGCGCGCGTCATCGAGCGCCTCGCCTTCCCTGCAGAGTCGGTTCACGAGGCCGACGGCGAGGCACTCGGCGGCGGGAACCTGGGTGCCGAGGATCAGGAACTCGAGGGCCTTGGTGCGTCCGATCAGGCGCGGCATGCGCTGGGTGCCGCCGTAGCCCGGAATGATGCCGAGGTTCGACTCCGTCTGACCCATGCGCGCCGACTCTTTCAGGAGGCGGAAGTGACAGGCCATCGCGATCTCGCAGCCGCCGCCGAGGGCATGACCATTCATGGCCGCGATCACCGGCTTCGGAAACCGCTCGATCTTCCGGAGCACGGCGTTGCCGAAGCGGATGAAGGCGTCGACGTTGCCGCCCGCGAAGGCGGAGCCGAGGTCGGCGCCTGCGCAGAAGATCCGGTCCCCGCTCCCCGTGATGACGACGGAGCGCACGGCGTCGTCCTGCTGCACGGAGCCGAGGGCGGCGTCGAGATCCCGCATCAATTGCTCGCTGATGGCGTTGGCGGGCGGACGGTTGAGCGTGATCACCGCGAAGCTCTCCTCGCGGGCGAAGAGCAGCGTCTCATACGCCATCGGCGCGCACTCCTTGGAGGAAGATGCTGGCGACCGCCTCCGCGCTGTCGGTAAGCCGGTACGTTCGCTTGCCGAGCACCCACGACGTCGCGAGCTGGTCCATGGCGCCGAAGAGCGTCTTGGTGGCGATCTTGACGGGGAGATCCCGCCGGATCTGGCCGGCGGCGATCCCTTCCTCCAGCACGGACGCGATGAGCTCGAAGTAGGCGGACACCTCGTGGGCGGACGCGCCCCGGAAGAACTTGTGGCCCTGGCGGAGCTCCACCTGCACCACCTCGGCGAGGTCCGGATTCTGTTCGAGGACGCAGAAGTGGAGAGCCACGAGGCGGCGGATCTTCCGCACGGCGTCGGGCTCGCCCGCGATTTCCCGGCGGACCTCCGCCACCCACTCCGCCATCTTGTCGCGGAAGAGTCGAACGAGGATCTCCTCCTTCGTCCGGAAATAGAGATAGATGGTCCCGCTCGCAATGCCGGCTTCCCGCGCGATGTCGGAGACGCGTGAGTTGTAGTAGCCGTTGCGGGCGAAGACCCGGATGGCGGCCTCGATGATCTGATGCGGCTTGTCGGGATCACGCATGCTGTGACTGAACCGCCATTCATTTTACGGGGCCGCGTAAAACCGTGTCAACCGAAGGGCAGTCGGGCGCCGCGGAAGCGCGTGCTAGAGTCCGGACGTGCGCATCAAGTACCGGATCGGAGTGATGCCGGGACCGTGGCCGGCGCACGCCGGCGCCGATTTCCTGTGGCGCTTCGTGGATCTCTGCGAGACGAGCGAGATCGACTCTCTCTGGTTCTCCGAGCGGCTCTCGGCGGCGGTGCCCATCCCGGAGCCCATGACCACGATGGCGGCGGTGGCCGCGCGCACGCGTCGCCTCAAGTTCGGTCCGAGCGTCCTCGTCGCGCCCTTCCGCTCCCCGGTGATGGCGGCCCGCGAGCTCGCGATGATCGACCACCTCTCCGACGGGCGTGTCCTCCCCGCGGTCGGGATCGGTGTCGAGCAGGAGCGCGAGTTCCGGGCGGCGGGCGTCCCGTTCAAGGAGCGGGGGCGGCGCACGGACGAGGCCATCCGCATCATGCGCCTCTGCTGGGAGCACGACGACGTCGACTACGCGGGTGATTTCTGGCAACTCGAGCGCGTGACCGTCCTCCCCAAGCCCGTGCAGCGACCGCTGCCGCTGTGGATCGGCGGCAACAGCGAGGCGGCCATGCGTCGAGGGGGCCATCTCGGCGACGGCTGGATTCCGTCGTTCATCGCGCCGGAGGCCTTCCGTATCGGCGTGGAGAAGACGCAGGCGTTCGCGGCGGAGGCGGGACGCGAGGTTCCGCGCGATCACTTCGGCGTGCTGTTCTACGTCGCCCTCGACGACGATGCCGCCGCCGCCCGCGCCATGGCGGCGCCGTTCATTCCGCGGAATCGCGCCGACGACGCGACGCTCGCCGCCTGCACCGCCTTCGGACCGGCCGCGCTCGTGCAGGAGCGCCTGGAGCAATACATCGCGGGCGGTGGCTCCAAGTTCATCCTGCGCCCGATGTGTCCGCCTGATCAGATGCTCGATCAGATCGCGCGCCTCGCCGCCGAGGTGGTGCCGGCCGTCCACGCGCGCTAGTCACCGTGAGTCCGGTTCGCCCCGTCTCTGACAACCGTCGCCAGCGCCCGTGCCGCGATCGTGGCCTCACCGAGTCAGAGGAATTCGTCGCCGAGCCGCGGCGAGTCGACACGCTCATCCAGTGCGGTTGCCCACCGAGACCGAGCGTCAGCGGAGAGCTACCGAGGCGGCGACGGGGGTGCGGCCGGTGGGGGGCCGGTAGCGCGCGATTGTCGGCTCGCCACTTCGATGGCGCGGCGGGTCGCGTGGAGATAGGCGCGCCCCCAGCGCTGATCGGGCTCGAGGTGGGAGCCTTCGCCCCACTCGTTCCAGGCGTTGATGAACACGATGCGCTCATCGCCGCTGCGCGTTGCGAGGGATTCGGCGGCGACCGTGGTGAGCCACGCCTCGTACTGCGCGGGCGTGGATCCGTGGAAGATCGTCGCGCGCGGCCCACGGCGAGGCGAGTTGTCCCACGATGGCGTCACGCACCGGAACCGCGGGTACCGCGGGGGAGGCGCCGCTAGCATGACGTCTACCAGCCGGCGGTAGGGATAGACGTCGGGGACGGGACGCACGCCACGCGGGCGGCCGATGTGGCGAAGCCGGCGAGCGATGCTCGGTAGGGCCGTGCCGCGGGCGGTGGGCATGAGCCGCCAGGCGGGCGCGAACTCGACGGCAGCATCGAAGCCGATCGTGCGCGGATCGAGATCGCTGCGGAATCCCTCGACCCGCGCCAGGTACAGCTCACCCACGCCCGCCTCGCGCGCGCGGCGTCGCCAAAGCTCGGCGGTCCGCGCCGCGTCGGGAACCATCTCGCTTCGATAGACGAGGAAGAGCGGCTTGCCGCCGATCTTGATGTAACGATCGTCTTCGAACGCCGGGAAGACATGCTCGATGTGCGCGACGTCGTCATCGCGCGAATACGTTTGCGCCATGAGGATGTCGTGGTCACCACCGTTCCACGCGCGCGTCCAGTTCTCGTTGGCCCAACAGAGACAGAACGGGAGGTCAGGTGTCTTCAAACGCAGGACCTCGTCGAACGGTCGGTGAAGCAGGCGCGTTCCGCTGAACCAGTAGTGGTAGTAGCAGAAGCCCGCCAGCCCGTGCGTCCGGGCCAGTTCCGCCTGCGCCTCGCGGACCTCGGGCACCCGCAAATCATAGAAACCGAGATCCGCGGGAAGATGGGGTTGCTCATGGCCGCGGAACAGCGGCCGCGCGGCGGCCACCATCGTCCACTCCGTGAAGCCGCTCCCCCACCAGGCATCGTTCTCGGGGATGGGATGGAACTGCGGTAAATAGAAGGCGATGACACGCAACGGGTTCGTGACCTCGGCGGTCCGCGGTGGTGGCGTCATCGCTCAGCGTGGCCGGTCGTCATGTCGTGGTCTTTCCGAGTGGCGCGAGCGCGGCCGGGGTCGCCTCCGCGGCCGCCGTCACGACGCACTACCGTCTCGCGGCCGCACAGTATGACCTTTCGCCGCCGGCGACACAACCGGCCGAACATCCTGCTCTTCTGGTCTCACAACGACTGGGGACGGTACGGCCGCACCTACGAAAAAGTCGCCGAGCAACTCGCCCGTCAGCCCGAGATCGAGCAGGTCATTTGCGTGTTTCCTCCGACGACGGCGGCGGCGGGGGATCACGGGGCGTTGACGGTGAAACGTGTCGCTGACAACCTGTACCTCGTCACCCAGCAGCTGGCGCCCACTGATGGTCGGTGGTCCGCCGTGCGTCGACGGGCGCACGATACCCGATCGACCATCGAGCTCCTCCTCTTCTTGCGACTGCGGAAAGGGTTCCGCAAAGACAACACGATCCTGTGGCTGTTCCCGCCGCACCCCTACCTGGAAAGACTCATCCGGATCGTGCCGCATCAGCTCGTGATCACTCAGGTCGTCGACAACTTCGCGTTATTCGATCGACGTCACTGGCTCCATCCCTACGCCGAGGCGCAATATCCTCGACTGGGAGCGATGTCCGATCTCATCGTGGTGGCGTCGGCGCTCAACCATGAGATCTTCGGCTCGTCAGGCACCGAGTGCGTCCGCTTCGACAACGCGGTGGACGAGACGTTCATCGCGACACCGTCCCCGCTGCCCTTCCGCGAGCATGGCGCCCGCCCGCGCGTGGGCTATGTGGGGTGGATCACCGAGCGTACCGATCTCGCGTTACTGGAATACGTGGCCCGTGCGCGGCCGGACTGGTCGATCGTAATCGCGGGGCCTCGGTATGGCGATGACGTGGACACGGCGGGCCTCGCCACGCTCCCCAACGTTCAGTTCCTCGGTCCCCTCCCATATCCCGAGGTGCCGGCGTTTCTGGGCAGCCTCGACGTGACCGTGATTCCTCATCGCGACACGCCCTATTCGAGGTCGATGAGTCCGCTGAAGCTGTATCAGTATCTGGCGTCGGGACGACCGGTGGTGTCGACGCCCATCGCCGGCTTGGACCGGGTCCGTCCGCACATCGCGGTGGCCGACTCGTATGACGCGTTCGTGCACGCCATCGCGCGTGCGCTCGAGCGTGATACCATCGATGCCGCTCGAACGCGAATCGCGGCGGTGCAACGGGAGACTTGGCCGCTGAGGGTCCGAGCCATGCTCGAGGTCGTCATGCTGAAGTATGCGCAATCCCGCAGCCCGGGCCAGCGTCGGTGAGCTTCCCCGGATTCTCGATCGTCGTCGAATGGGACAACACGCGGCTCGGCGGCGTCGCCCAAACCCGGTCGATGCTCGAGCGCCTCGCTCCCGAAGTCAATAACGTTACGCGCGCGCAACCGTCTCTCGATCCCCGCGCGGAAGTGCTCATGGTGTACGACCGCCGCGAGGTCGACGACGCGCTCGTCGCTCGGCTCACGGATGAGTTCCGGCGCGACGTCGGTGGCCACGTGGATGTCCACATCGTGCCCACGACCGGGCTAGACTACTATCAGCTCAAGAACGTGGGCGCGCGCCGGGCGCGGGGCGAGGTCGTCGTCTTCATCGACAGCGACGTGGTGCCGGCCGCGGGGTGGTTAGGTCAGCTCGTGCAGCCGTTCGGGGATCCCACCGTGGAGGTCGTGAGCGGCAACAGCTCCGTCATCCCCGACAGTCTCTACGGCAAGACCTTCGCGCTCACCTGGTTCTTCCCGCTCGCGACCCGCGACGGGCCCCTGGAGCCGGCGCGATACTTCTTCGCGAACAACGTCGCGTTTCGCCGCGCGCTGCTCGAGCAACATCCGTTTCCCAACGATCCTGCGCTCTTCCGGGGACAGTGCGCCGCGCTCGCCGACACCCTGCACGCGCAGGGCACCAGGATCGTCCTCAACCCGTGCGCCCGCGTCGGCCATCGTCCTCCCAACGGCTTCCGTCACTTCGTGCGACGGGCACTCTGCCACGGCCACGACACCTTGATCATCGTCACCCGCGACGACCCAGGCGCCGCTCGCCTGCGCCGCAGTCTCGATCGCTTCCGCGACAACGTGAAGGATGCCTTCGACCGCATCCGGCGCGACCATCGCGCGGTCGGGCTCCCGTCCTCGCAGTTGCCGTACGCGCTCGCCATCGCCGTCAGCTACTACGCGCTCTACTTCGTCGGGGAAGTGATCACGCGGTTCCGGCCGGGCCTGGTTCGACGCCGATTCTCGATCTGAGGAGCGTGCTCCTCTACGCGGGCGCGCCGAGGTCGGCGAGGCCTGACAGGAGGGTCGTCCCGGAGCGCATTCGGTTACGGCGTGCAGCGCCGTGACGCGTGACCGTCACCGGGAACGTCGTCCGCGCTCTCGCGCCGCGGCCGTGCCGAGCGCGATCAGGTCGAGAGAATGGTGACGAGCAGCTCCGGATCGATGTTGCCGCCGGAGAGGACGACGCCCACGCGGGCGCCGCGCTCGACGGGAAGCTTGCCGGTGAGGGCGGCGGCGGCTCCCACCGCCCCCGTGGGCTCGACCACGATGCGCGCGCGCAGGGTCAGGAAGCGCACGGCGGCGGTGATCTCGGCGTCGGTCACCAGCGCCATGTCGGTCACGTGCTTCTGGAGGATCGGAAACGTGAGCGCGCCCGGGATCGTGACTCGGATGCCGTCGGCGATGGTGGGCGGGGGCGGGATGCTCACGCGCTCGCCCTTCTGCAGTGACAGCACGGTGTCGTTCGCGGTGTCGGCCTCGACGCCCACCACCTGCATTCCGGGAAACAGCGTGCGCGCGACCGTGGAGCAACCCGCCATCAGTCCGCCGCCGCCCACCGGCGTCACCAGCACGTCGAGCGACGGCATGTCCTGGAACAGCTCGAGCCCGGCCGTGCCCTGGCCGGCCATGATGGCGGGATCGTCGTACGGCGGCACGAGCACGCGGCCGGTGTCGACGGCGATCTTCCGCGCCTTCTCCTCACGATCCTCCGTCTGTCGGTCGTAGAACACGACCTCGGCCCCGTACCCGCGCGTCGCCTGCACCTTCAACATGGGGGCGTCGGTGGGCATGCAGATGACGGCGGAGATGTCGAGCATCTTGGCGGCGAGGGCCACCCCCTGCGCGTGATTGCCGGAGGAGTAGGCCACCACGCCCCGCGCCCGCTCGGCGGCGGAGAGCGTGAGCAGCTTGTTCAGCGCGCCCCGAATCTTGAACGATCCCGCGCGCTGGAGACTCTCGCACTTGAAGAAGACGCTGTAGCCGCTGGCGTCGTCGAACGACTGCGAGGTGACCACGGGAGTGCGGTAGACGCGGTTGCGCAGGCGTCGCGCAGCAGCGTGTACGTCATCGAGGGTGATCACGGCCGCTCCCCTTCGAGTTGCGGTCCCCGGTGGGCCTCGCTCGGGCCTCGATTATGCCGCAGGCGAGAGGACCGTGGCAACCGCACGCTCCCCGTATACTGTTGGCCATGCGCATCGTCGTCGTCGTTCTCGTCGCCCTCGCGCTCAGCGGCTGCTCGGTCCTCACCATCGATCTCACTCCGCGCATCCGGCCCCTCGAGGAAGCAACGGTGGAGGGCCGCGGGGAGAGCAAGATCCTGCTTCTCGACATCTCCGGATTCATCAGCGAGGAGGGAACGCCGACGCTGACCATCGGCGGCTCGCCCCCGCGGGTGTCGCTGCTCGTGCGCGTGCGCGAGGAGCTGAAGAAAGCGGAGGAGGATCGCCACGTGCGGGCGCTGGTGGTGCGGATCAACAGTCCGGGCGGCACCGTCACCGCCTCCGACATCGTCTTTCGCGAGCTCGAGATGTTCAAGCAGCGCACGAAGATTCCCGTGGTGGCGGTCATGGTCGACGTCGCCGCCTCCGGCGGCTACTACATCGCGCTCGCCGCCGACACCATCGTCGCCCATCCCACCAGCGTCACCGGCTCCATCGGCGTCATCATGATCAGCGTCAACGCGCAGGGATTGATGGAGAAGCTCGGCCTCGCCACGAACACGATCAAGTCGGGTCCGCGCAAGGACATGGGCAGCCCCTTCCGGACGCTGGAGCCGGAGGAGCGCGCCATCTTCCAGTCCGTGATCGACGACCTCTACGCGCAGTTCGTGGCCAAGGTGGTGGAGCGACGGGGCATTCCGCTGGACGCGGCGCGGACGATTGCCGACGGTCGCATCTATACATCCGAGCAGGCGATGCGCCTCCGGCTGATCGACCGCATCGGGTACATGAACGACGTCCTCGACGTCGCCCGCCAGGCGGCCGGCGTGAGTGAGGCGCGCGTCGTCGTCTATCACCGTCCCCGCGAGTATCGCGCGACGTACTACGCGGGGCCGTCGCACAGCGCGACCGGCGTGGAGACGCCGGTGGCCACGCTCGCGGCCCTGCTCGGCCCCGGCCCGCGATTCCTCTATCTCTGGTGGCCGTGAGCGGGAGCGACGGGCGTGAAGCCGGGGCAGCGCAGGACGGGTAGCCGGGGGTAGCGCGGGAAACCCGGATCCTCCGCGCTTTTCTTGCAGAGCACGAACGTCGATCCACGGCCGGACGTGATCGACCGCCGGTTCGCGCACTCCGCGCACAGTCCTTCGCGCTCGCGGTGTGCCTTGACAGCGAAGTCCAACGCGCCTACGGTGAGCCCGCCCTGAGGAAACCGGCCGCCGGTCTGAGAACCGGCCGGGGGTCGCGCGCATCCCCCACCAGGAGTTCCTCAGGGTCTTGCCCCGCCGCCGTCACTCCGCCACCAGGTCGAGATACTGTTTCAGGATGCGCGCGGTGGCGCCCCAGATGACGTCGCCCTCGTAGTCGAAGAAGAACACGGGCCGGGTCACGCCGTCGCGTTCCCAGTGCTCCACACGAAACCGTCCTTCCTCGCGTAGCGCAAGAAACGGAACCTCGATCACCTTCTCGATCTCTTCACCGTCGGGCTGCCATGCCACGGCCTCGCGCACGAGCCCGACGAACGGGGTGATGACGAAGCGGGTGGCGAACGTTTCCGTGTCGTCGAGCGCTCCCAGCGGCTCCACCGCCGCCCGCGGCAGCCGGATCTCCTCCTCGCACTCGCGCAAGGCGGCGTCGAGGAGCGACGGGTCGGCGGGATCCACGGCGCCTCCGGGGAAAGCGATCTGGCCGCGATGGTGACCGACGCGGTCCGTGCGCTTGGCGAAGACGAGGAACGGCTCTCCGTGATCGACGATCGGCACGAGGACGGCCGCCTGCACGAGGTCACCGCGCGGGACCACTCGCCGCGGGTGAGCGGCGAGGCGAGCGCGGGTGAGCGCGGCCAGCTCGGAGACGGTCACGCGCGCGCACGCCGCCGCGCGAGCGACATCAGAGGAACCGCACGCCGACGGATCCGACGCGGGTGAAGGCGGCGTGCACCGTGTCGCCCGCTTGCGGTCGCAAGATCCGCGTGAGCGATCCCGTGAGCACGACGTCACCCGCCTTGAGCCCGGACCCGAGGGTGGCCAGATGATTGGCGAGCCACACGACGGCGTTCACTGGATGGCCGAGGGCGGCCGCGCCCGCCGCCGTTGCGATGATCCGACCGTTGTGCTCTACGACCACGCCTTCGAGACGGAGGTCGAGGCCGCTCACGCCCGTCAGGGCGCCCGCGAGGACGACGCCGGCCGCGAACGCGTTGTCGGCCACGGCATCGACGGCGCCGCACTTCCAGATCCCGAAGCGCGAATCCACCACCTCCAAGGCGGCTGTCACGCCATCGGTGGCGCGCAGCACATCGGCGGGCGTCACCCGCGGCCCCGCCACGTCGCGTCCGAGCACGACCGCGATCTCGGGCTCCAGACCGGGCGCGATGAACCGGCCCAGCGGGACCGCTTCGTCCTCGGGCCACACCGCCGACGCCAGGACGTAGCCGCTGATCGGCTCGTCGATGCCGAGCTCGCTGCGCGTGGCCACGGACGTGCAGCCGACTTTCCAGCCCGCCCGCCGCTCTCCGGCGCGACGACGCAGCAGCAGCGTGTCGAGCTGGATCCGATAGGCGTCGGCGACGGTGAGGTCGGGTTGCTCGTCGGTCAGGAGCGGAATGGCCGACCGCGACGTCTCCGCCGTCAGCAACGCCTCCGCGAAGTGACGGCGCGCCGTCGCTCGCAGCGCCATCAGACGAAGTGCACCGCCACCGACCCCAGGCGCGTGAAGGTGGCGCGGACGCTGTCGCCCGCTTTCGGGTGAAGGAGCTTCGAGACCGATCCGCTCATGACGACGTCGCCGGGCTGGAGACGGAGCCCGCGCGCGCCGAGGTGGTTGGCAAGCCACGCCAGCGAGTGGAGTGGATTGCCCATGACCTCCGCCGCCGTCGCCGTCGCCGTCACCGCTCCGTTGTGCTCGTAGACCAGACCTTCACGCGCGAGATCGAGACCGGCCAGAGGCGTCAGCGCGCCGCCGAGAACGACGGCGTTGGCGTAGACGCCGTCCGCGATCACGTCGGTACCGGTGGGTTTGCCGTGATGGCGAAAGTCGACGAGCTCGAGGGCCGGGAGCGCGCCCTCGACGGCGAGGAGCGCGCGCGGCGGCGTCACGCCGGGGCCGGCGAGGTCGGCGCGCAGCAGGAACGCGATCTCCGCCTCCACGGCGAGATTCACGAAGCCCGCCGTCGGCACCTCCGCCCCGCTGCCATACATGCCCGATGCGAGCAGGAAGGCGCAGACCGGCTCCATCCACCCGAACGCTTCCTGCACCGCCCGCGTCGTGAAGCCGACCTTCCAGCCCACCACGCGCTCGCCCCGCGCCACGAGCGCCTCGCGCAGGCGGTCCTGAACACGGTAGGCCTCGACGGCGGACAGCGGCCGGGTGACGCTCGGCGGCGGATACGCGCTCCGCGCCTCGCGCGCCGTCAGCGTGGCCTCGACGTGCGGATCCACCGTGGCCGCTACGCCGTGATGCGCGCGCGGACGTCGGCGATCACGGCGCCCATGACGTCGCCCGCCTTGCCGCGGATGACGAGCTGGGCGTGGTCGTCGTACGGCGTCGGCGTGAGATTCACGATGACGAGCGTGGCCCCCGCCTGGCGCGCGTGCACCGGCATGTAGGCGGCGGGATAGACGACCAGCGACGAGCCGACCACGACGAACAGATCGCACGCGCGCGCGCGGCGCTCCGCTTCCTCGGTCTCCGCCCGCGGCATCGCCTCCCCGAACAGGATCGTGTTCGGCTTGACGATGCCGCCACATCCCGGACAGTCCGGAACGTCGAGCCCGCCCTCGTCGAGCCAGCGGTGGACTTCGTCGCGCGCGTAGCCAGCGCCGCACTCGAGGCAGCGCGCGCGACTGGCGTTGCCGTGAAGCTCGATCACCGCCTCCGGCGGAAGGCCCGCCCGCTGATGGAGATTGTCGATGTTCTGCGTGATGCAGCAGTCGAGATGCCCGCGGTGATACAGCTCGGCGATGGCCTCGTGGGCGGCGTTGGGCGCCGCCGCCCGGATGACGGGATAGATCTTGCGCCCGAGCTCCCAGTACTTGCGGCGCCCGTGCCGGGTGCCGATGAAGTTCTGGTAGTTGAGCTCGCCGGGGTCGAACTGATCCCACACGCCGCCGGGGCTGCGAAAATCCGGGATGCCCGACTCCGTGCTCACCCCCGCCCCCGTGAAGACGACGGCGCGACGGGCGCGCGCGAACAGCGCTCCGAGACGGGCGACGGCGTCGGTCAACGGCGGCGCTTCTTGGCCTTGGCGCGGCCCCGCGAGGCGGACGCGCGCGCGCCACGTCGACGAGACGCGGTGCGGCCTCCGGTCTTGGCGGCGGCGGCGCGCGGGCGCGCGGCCCCGCGCTTGAGGTGAGGCTCGTTTCGCTGGCCGACGTCGCCGCGGACCACCGGTCCCGCCTCGATGACCTGGATCCAGGCGTCGAGATCGCGTCCGAGCTCGGGATAACAGTTATCCCGGTACGCCACGAGCGCGCGGAGAGCGGCGGGATCCTTCCACGGCTTGAGGACGAAGACGCCGTCGGGGTCTTGATTGTCGAACGGAGCTTCCGAGGCCATGGCCATGACGACATACCGGCGCGTCAGTTCGGGCATCTCGCCTCCGTACGCGGGTTACGAGTCAGAACCGGGAGAGAGCGTCATGCGCACGCCTCCTCGACGAGGCCCCCAAGGGTACCGCCGCCGCGTGCGACGTCGCAAGCACGATCAGGCCGCGGGGAGCGCGTGCGCGTGCCGCAGCCACAGGAAGCATCCGACGAACGCGACAGCGGCGACGGCCGCGAGGCCGGCGTTGGCGCCGACACCGTTCACCGCCACCCCGACCGCGGTGAGGAGCGTGAACACGGCGTTGTTGACGACGTGACAAACAACGGCCGGAAGCGCGCTGCCGGTCAGCTCGGTTACGAAGCCGAGATAGAGACCGAGCGAAAACGCGAGCACGGCGTGAATCAGCTCCACGTGGAGAATGGCGAAGCAGACGCTGGTGGTCACCACCGCCGCCCACCGCGGCCATCGCCGTCGCAGCGCGGCCTGCATGTAGCCCCGGAAGAACACTTCCTCCGCGGTGCCGGCGACCACGCCGATCACGATCACCGCGAAGAACAGGTCGGGCCCCACCGCACCCGCCAGCGCGCGCCTGATCTCCGGCAGGGCGCCGCGATTGCCGAGACCAAGGAGCGAGGTGAGGCAATCGAGCGCTTGCCCGAGGGCAAGCACGCCGACCACCATGACGAGCAGGCTGCGGCCGGTTTCGCGTCCCGGGAGCAGCCGGAGCCGCGCGGCATCGGGCGGGCGCGCCACCACGAGCACGGTGACGACGAGCGCCAGCGACGACGCGAGACCGCCGGCGAGGAGCCCCGGCAAGCCCTGCAGCACGGCTTGCTCGGAGAGATCTGGGTACAGCGACGTCACGATCACCACCGCCAGCAGCGAAAGGCCGACGATCATCACGACCGCGAGCAGATAGGCGAGAAAGACGTGCCGGAGCGAGGTCGCGGACTCCACGAAAGCCGAAGGTAGCAGATCAGGAGGAGCGCCGCCGCCTTCCGCGCAGGCGGCGGCGCTCCCCCACCGCTCAGCGACCGACGCCGAGCAGGAACAGCAACAGGATCAGCGTCAGTGGGGCGCCGAGCAGCCAGAGAAGTATGAGAGCCATCGATCTTCCTCCTTCAAGCGATCCGGCGCGGCCGCTCTTCGTGCCGCAGCTCGCGTCGACGATAGTACGTGAGCGACATGGGCTCGCCGGAAGCCATCCAGCCCCCGATGACGCTGCCCACGAGGCCGAGCAGGATCGCGATCAGGCTCGCGAACGCGTTGTTGCGCATAGCGGCCGCCACGTTCTGGTCGGCGGCGGCCGACACCACTGGGGCGGCGGCGAGGCCGGTGTACCAGCCGCCGAAGTGCCAGGTGGCGCCGAGCGCCGAGAGCGCGAGCAACATCGGCAGCACGACGAGCCACACCACCGCCCCGTGAAGCATGGCGGGCTCCGAGCGCCGGAACCCCGCGATCCGACCTGCCACCCACCCCCCGATCACCGCGCTGAAGAACGCGCCGGCGATGCTGAAGGCGAGCGTGGTGAAGCGAACGTTCTTGAATGCAACCGCGCGGGAGACCTCATGGGCCCCGACCGCGAACCCCAGCAGCCCAATGACCAACCCGGCAGCGAGCGCGGCGAGGGCACCCACCCACACCGCACTCCAGGCCACCGGCCAATATCGCGTCTCTCCGTAGCCTTCCATCGCCCTCTCCTTTTCCCTCGTAGAGGCGAACCGCGTGAATCTGCAATCCGACCGCTGGTTTGAAATCGAGTGCATAGCGCGTGCCGATGAAACGCGTGGACGATCGAGCGGCCCGGCGATATTGCGGGGTTCGAGCGACCGGAGCTAAACTCCCCCCACACATCGGGCCGACCGGTCGCCGTCGCCAGGACGCAAGAGATCCTCTTGGCCGGCATCGGCCAAGGGGGGCCATGACGGTCAGCGCAGTGTTTCGGAGCGTGTTGGTCATCGTCGTTCTCGGGCTGACCGCGTGCTCCTCGGCCCCGCCCGGACCCCAGGCGTCGGACCAGCCGGCGCCGGTGGATCCCGATCGAGGACCTGACTCCCGCGCGCAGCCGCGCGAGGACGCAGGCGCGCGCGAGGCCCAGTCGTTCGAATCCGCCGACTACATCGTGGCCTCGCCCCGCGCGGGCGATACGCCGTCGACGCTCGCCGCCCGCCATCTCGGGGACTCCGGAAAGGCGTGGATGATCGAGGACTACGCGCGCGACCACGGCCTCACGCTCGGCGACCGCGTGGTGATCCCACGGAAAGAGTGGAACCGCGTGGGCGTGTTGCCGAGCGGACACCAGATGGTGCCTGTGCTCGTCTACCACAACATCGGCTCCGACCGGCACGGGCGGCTCGTGATCGCCTCTCGGACCTTCGACGAGCACATGCGTCAGCTGAAGGCGGAGGGCTTTCAGACGGTGACCGTCCAGGATTTCCTCGAGTTCACGGCGGGCCGGAAACAGCTCCCCCGCAAGTCCGTCCTCCTCGCCTTCGACGACGGCCACAGCTCGTTCTCGCGCTATGCCCGTCCCGTGCTCAAGGAGCTCGGGTTCACGGCCACCCTCTTCGTGTACACCGACTACATCGGCACCGGGGTGGGCGCGCTGAGCTGGGGCGACCTCAAGCGCCTCCACGCCGAGGGCTTCGACGTCCAGGCGCACTCGAAGACTCACGGAGATCTGCGCCGCCGCGCCGGCGAGCCCGACGCGAGCTACGCGCGACGCATGGAATCCGAGCTCGCGATGCCGATCACGCTCTTCCGGCGCCACCTCGGGCGCGGGAGCGAGGCGCTCGCGTATCCGTTCGGGGCGGTCGATGGAGAGCTGATGCCGCTCGTGCTGCGTTACGGCTATCGCGCCGGCTTCACGGTGCGCCGCGGCGCCAACGCGGCCTTCGCGCCTCCGCTCGCGATGGGGCGGGTCCAGATCTACGCGGAGATGACGCCGGCGGAGTTCGCGCGGAACCTCAGCGTCTTCCGCGATGAGCGGCGCCGCCCCTACGTGGGTGACGAGGCCGCCGTGCACATCGAGCCCGCGCGCGCGGGGACGTCCGCGCGGGCGCGCGCCGCGGCGCCGTACCTCGAGCGCGCCGAGACGCTGGAGCACCAGGGGCACTTGCGGCAGGCGCTCGAGATGCGCGGGGTCGCGCTCACCATCGATCCCAACGACGCTGCGCGCGCCGCCGCCCGCGAGGTGGAAGCCGCCATCGACCGCCGGGTGGCCGCGCTCATGAGCGATGGTCGCCGACTCCTGGATCGGGGCGTCCACCTGAAGGCTCGCCGGCAATTCCTAGCCGTGCTCGCGCTGCAGCCGAGCAACACCCAGGCCTTCGAAACGCTGCGCGACGAGGCGCGCGAGGTGCCGTCGGTGGCCCACACCGTACAGGCCGGAGACACGCTGGCGTCCCTCGCTAACCTCTATTATGGAGATCGGAACCGCGCCGACGTCATCGCGGAATCGAACGACCTCGCCGCCGACGCCGCCCTCGACGTCGGACGGACGCTCCAGGTCCCGGAGATCCCCGGTGTTCCGTTCCTGCCGCGCTGAAGCGGCGCGGGGGCGATCCGCCGCCTGCGTGCACGTCGAGGCCTCGATCCGATGATCGAGCAGGTCGGGAAATATCGCATCGAGGGCCGCCTCGGCCGGGGCGGGATGGGCAGTGTCTACCGCGCCTACGATCCGGTCCTCGAGCGCGCGGTGGCGCTGAAGGTCATCTCGACGGACGCGAACGTCACCGACGAGCTGCGCCGGCGCTTCTTCCACGAGGCGCAGGCGTGCGCCCGGCTCACCCATCCCAACATCGTCACCGTCTTCGACCTCGGCGAGGCGGACGGTCACCTCTTCATCGTGATGGAGCTGCTGGAGGGCATGGAGCTGCGCGCGCTCATCGCGAGCAAGCGCGCGCTGGCGCTGAAGGAGAAGCTGACGCTGATGATCCAGGTGTGCGACGGCCTCCAGTACGCGCACCAGAAGGGCATCGTCCACCGCGACGTGAAGCCGGCGAACATCTTCGTCATGCCGAGCGGCCAGGTGAAGATCCTGGACTTCGGGATCGCGCGCATCGAGGCCACCGACGCCGACTTGACGCGCACCGGTCTTTTCATGGGGACGCTCGGGTACATCGCTCCCGAGCGGATGAGCGGCCGTGGCGACCACCGCGGCGACATCTTCTCCGTGGGCGCCGTCCTCTACGAGCTGCTCACCGAGCGCCCCGCCTTCGGCGGAGACGACCCCATGCAAACCCTGGAGGCGATCGGCGCCGACGAGCCGGCGGCCCCGAGCACGATCGACGCCGCCCTCCCTGCGGAGCTCGACGGGATCCTCGCGCGCGCGCTCCAGAAGGATCCCGCCCGGCGCTACGAGACGCTCGCGCAGCTCCGCAGTGAGCTGGCCGCACTCCAGCGACGCCTCGCGGACGCGGGCGGCCAAGCCCTCCGCGAGGTCCACGCCCAGCTCGGTCAGGTGCGGGAGCTCGAGCAGGCGCTGACGGCGCGCGTCGGCGGCGATTGGCTCGAGGAGACGCGGCCTGTCCTCGCCGACGGCGCCTCCGCCGCCGCCCTCGCCGCCCTTCGAAAGGACCTCGCGGGCCGCATCGATCGCCTCACCACCCTTCTGTCGCGCGCGGCCACCCTCCAGCCGGCGTTCGAGCGTGGCGTGCAGGCGCTCGCCAGCGGAGACGGGAAGACGGCGGTGACGGAGCTGGAGCACGTCACGGAGGTGATGCCGGAGCATGCACGCGCCGCCGCCGCGCTGAAGGACGCGCGGAGCCGCTATCGGGAACAGGATCGGCGCGCGCAGATGGACGGGCTCCTCGCCGCCGCCCGCAACGCCCTCACCGTCGGCTCCTATGCGAGCTGCGCTCAGCTGCTCCGGCAACTGGTGGCGATGACGCCGCCCACGGACGTCGCCGCCGAAGCGACGTTGATCCAGGCCGCTGCCATCGCCGCCGAGCAGGAGGACGATCGGCGTCAGCGCGAGCGGCGTCGGGCGGACGAGGACAAGGGCGCGCGCGCGCCCGCTCCCACGGACGCGACGGTGATGCTCGACGCCACCCAGATGCTCGACGCCACCCAGATCCTCGACGCCACCCGGATGCCCGATGTCGCGGAGGCGCGGCCGTCCGCTCCGGCGGCACGGGGGGCGCGGTCGTCCCAGAGGATCGACGGCGATGCGACGGTCTTCATCGACGACGCTTCCCTGGCCGCCCGCGGCGCCGGTGTCGCGCCTCGCGCGTCCGCGTGGTGGCGGCCCCGGCGTATCGCGTCGCGGCGCGGCGCCGTCGTCGTCGGCCTGGCGCTGCTGATCGTCGCCGGCATCTCCGGGGTCGTCTTCTGGCGGATGCGGCCGCCCGCCGACGCCGGCCCCGATCTGCAGGCGCTCCAGCAGACGGTCGCGACCGCGCGGGCGCGCGCCGTGGAAGTCGAAGCGCAGACGCTGGCCCCGGCCGCATTCTCGACGGCCGAGCTGACGGCCGCCGCCGCCAACAAGCTCGCCGGCACGGCCATGCGCGAATCGGCGGCGCAGACGTACCGTCACGCCGCCGAGGGGTACGACGACGCCGCCCGTTCCGCGCGGGCGAAGCGCGAGGAGCGGGCGGAAGCGGACACCGGGCGGGCATCGATGCTGACCGCGAAGCAAGAGACGCGGCTCTCGGGAGCGGACCTCCAGGCGGCGCAGGCGCAGGAGCGCCGTGGCGACACCCAGTACACCGGCCGCGATTTCAGAACGGCCGCGCAGAGTTTCCGGACGGCCGCCACGCTCTACGCCAAGGCTCCGCCGCCGCCCCCACCACCGCCGTCGCCCGCGAAGGCACCGGCGACGCCGCCGTCGGAAGCGGCCTACCCCGCCGATCCCGTGAGCGCCGTGCGCGCCACCCTCAACACGTACGTGCGCGCGATCGAGACAAAGGACCTCGGCCTTCTGCGCCGCGTTCGTCCCAATCTCGATGCCGCCGAGCTCGACGTGTGGTCGCGCTCGTTTGCGATGACCCAGAGCCGCAAGGTCCAGCTCGTCTTCCACGACATCGCCGTGGACGGTGACCGCGCCCGCGCCACCGGGCGGCGCGAGGACTCCGTCGCCATGGCCGACGGCCAGCGCATCCAGACCGAGACGCGGTTCGTCTACACGCTCACGCGCCGGCCCGAAGGCTGGGTGCTGGAGGACCTCCAGGAGTCGCGCGAGACCTCGCCGCGTACGCGGTGAGCCCGCCTCTGCGGCTCACGTGCCGCTGCTGCGTCGTCGGCGGAGGGCCGGCGGGAATGATGCTCGGCCTTCTGCTGGCGCGGGCGGGCATCGACGTCCTCGTCCTCGAGAAGCACGTGGACTTTCTTCGCGACTTCCGCGGCGACACCATCCACCCTTCCACGCTCGAGGTGATGCGCGAGTTGGGCCTCCTCGACGAGCTGTTGCGAAGACCGCATCAGGAGGTCCGGCGGCTCGACGCCCAGGTCGGGGACACCACGCTCACGATCGCGGATCTGTCGCATCTGCCCACCCGCTGCCAGTTCATCGCGATGATGCCGCAGTGGGATTTCCTCGATTTCCTCGCCGAGCACGGGCGGCGGTACCCGACGTTCCAGCTCCGGATGCAGACCGAGGTCACCGATCTCCTTCACGAGGATGAGCGTGTCGTCGGTGTCCGCGCCCACGCCCCGGACGGCCTCCTCGAAGTTCGGGCGGAGCTGGTGGTGGGCGCCGACGGTCGCGGCTCCGCTGTGCGCGCGCGCGCCGGCCTCCCGACGATCGATCTCGGCGCTCCCATCGACGTCCTCTGGATGCGCATTTCCAAGGGCCCCGGCGATCCTGGACAGACGCTGGGGCGCATCGAGCGCGGAGCCATCCTCGTTCGCATCGATCGTGGGACGTACTGGCAATGCGCCTACGTCATCCCCAAAGACGGCTTCGTGGAGCTGCGGGAACGCGGCCTGCCCGCGTTTCGTGAGGAGCTGGGGCGGCTGGCGCCGTTCCTCCGCGAGCGCGTCGGTGAGCTGAGAGACTGGGACGACATCAAGTTGCTGACGGTGCGGGTCGATCGCTTGCGCCGCTGGCACCGTCCGGGCCTGATCTGCATCGGCGACGCCGCCCACGCGATGTCGCCCATCGGCGGCGTCGGCATCAATCTCGCCATCCAGGACGCGGTAGCGGCCGCCAACATCCTGACCGTGCCGCTGCGCGCAGGGGCGCTCCGGGAGGCCGATCTCCACGCCGTGCAGAGGCGGCGCGAGCTACCGACCCGTCTCACGCAGGGGCTACAGGTGTTCCTCCAGGAGCGAGTCATTCGTCGTGTTCTCGACGCCGGCGGCGGCCGCGCCGAGCTTCCGCTGCTCTTGCGGCTGTTTCGCCGGTGGCCTTCGCTCAGCCGGATCCCGGCCCGGATCTTCGGAATGGGATTTCGTCCCGAGCACGTGAGAGAGTCGCCCGCGGGATCGCGGGGGCCGTGAGGGAGATCGCCCGCGAGGAGTTCGCGAGTCCGGCCGCACCGATGTCCCGCGGACACGCAGCCGCGGCGCGTCGGCTCTAATCGGGCGACAGCGCGCCCAGGAAATACCGGCGCGGGTCGAAGAGCCGCACCAGTCGGAGCTCCTCCATCGACGGGGGGTCGAGCCGCTGCAGGCGCGGCGCCACCGCCAGCGGCCACCCGCACGCTTCGCGCGCCGCCGTCACCGCCTCCGCCTCCGGCCGGTCGCCGAAAACACCCGTGAGCACGAGATCGCCGTGAGCGTCCGCCTTTTCGTAGAGCCCGTGGTCGGACACCACCGCCGTGACGCGGGCACCGGGCGCGGTCACGTACGGCACCTTGTCGACGAAGCGGCTGCGCGTCTGCGCGAGCGTCACCACCACTTCCCGGGCCGACGACGTGATGTCGTTGGCGCCGCCGGACCCCGTGATGTAGGTCACGCCGGGCACCATGGTGGAATTGATGTTGCCGTGCTTGTCGATCTGGCCGGCCGCGAGGGAGCCCAGGCAACGATTCTGAGCGCCGCCCATGAAGATGCCCATCGTGTGCACGATGTCGGTGAGCATCTTCGAGGACGGGAAGTTGCGAAACGAGAAGACGAACGGCTCCGCCGGCCGCGGAAGATAGCCGATCATCCCGGTCTCGGCCATGATCTCGACGTCCACGCCGGCCGCCTTCAGATCGTACGCGGAGAGCCAGGCGGCGAGATTGGAGTTGCCGACTCCGGCCAGGTACGCGCGATAGCCGTGCGCCCGCACTTTTCCGCTCAGCACGCGCGCCGCCGCCACCACCATGCGCTCGGCGCCGTTCACGCGATCGTCGGCGCCGAGGCCATTCTCCAGCATGGCGAGCTCGGTCACCCAGGCGTCGCTGTGCGCGCGGCCTTTGAGCTGCATGACGCGCTCGTAGCCGAGCTTCTCCACGTACGCCGCCTGGTCGGGGACGTCGCGCATCCACTCCCGGATCCACGCCTCCGCGCTGTCGGCGCTCCGGAACGCCCGGCGGAGATCGAGGATGAAGTCCGGGTCCTCCGCGTACGCCTCCAGCTCGGGCACATTCATGCCGTACATGCCGCCCGGATGCGACCCGAACGGCGCCTCCACCACGGCCGCCACGTACTGGCCGGGAAGACGGACGAGCTGGGCATGGCGACGGATGAAGTCGGTGGAGACGACCTTCTCCACGCTCACGATGGCGCCCCCGCGCGCGGCCATGGCGGCGTAGAAGTTGTCGTTGAGGGGCGCGGCCGCCAACACGTTGCCGGCGCGGTCGGCCGCCCACGCGTGGAAGAGCGCGAGGTCGGGATTGAGAGCGCGCACGAACCCGACCCGCGACCCTGCCGCCTCCGCCTCCGGAAACGGCGTGGCGGCGGCGATGAAATCGCCGTCGCGCGTGTTGTCGTCTTCCATGCTCGAGCCGAGGAGCGAGCGCGTGGGGAGGAACGGAACGCCCATGGCGCCCGCCATGACACGCAACGGCAGCGTCAGCATCGACCAGTTCTGGACGGAGACGCGACCTTCCACGATCGCGCGGGCGACGAGCGGTTGCGGCGCCGGGAAGGGATAGCCCTCGCCCACGAAGGTGGTGACCAGTCGCCGCACGAGGTTGCCGAGGACGAGCGCCGTCCACGGCGATCCCATGCCGGTCAGCGCCAACGTCCATCCCGGGCGCCGACCCCACCACTGGCGCACGAGCTCACGCACGAGCGCGTTGGGCCGGCCGTGGGCGCCGCCGACGTAGATCGTCTGACCCGGCGCCACAAGCCGCCGCACCGCGTCTTCGAGGCTCGTGACCTTGTCCGGACCCTCGTGGGCAGGGATCGCGAGACGGCGCGCGATGAGGTCGCGGTAGGCGTCGCGCATGTCAGCCGATGGGCGCCGCCGGCACGTCAGGCGCGCGGTGCGAAGATGCGCGCCTTGAGCCGCCGCGGGACCCACACCGCGAGGAGCCGCGCCGCGCGCCCGATCTTGTCCAGCGATTGAGGGCTGCCCGGCCAGTACTTGAGCACGATCCGGC
>DASXSB010000077.1:0-31943 GCA_036506275.1 Candidatus Methylomirabilota bacterium
TGGGAGGCGCCGCAGAACTCCGCGCACTGTCCCCAGTATTCGCCGGGACGATCGGGCGTGAACGCGAGCTGGTTGAGGCGGCCCGGCACCACGTCACGCTTTCCGCCGAGGGGCGGGGCCCAGAAGCTGTGGATGACGTCGGGGCCCTCGAGACGCAGCAGCACGGGACGGCCCGAGGGCAGATGCAGCTCGTTGGCGGTGACCACGTCGAGACCCGCGTAGCGAAACTCCCACCACCACTGCCGGGCGATCACCGTGACCTCGAGGCTGCCCGGCCGCGCCAGGCCCTGCGTGCGGAAGACGATCTGGATGGTGGGGATGGCGATGACGAGGAGCACGAGCGCGGGCGCCATCGTCCACGCGATCTCGAGCGCGGGGTGACCGCGCCGCGCCGACGGCGCCGCGCCCGGTCGCTCGCGAAAGCGCGCGAGCACGTAGGCGAGCACGACGAAGACGATGAGGGCGATGACGACGGTGACCCAGGTGATGATCGCGTAGACGTGGAGGATGGCGCGGTTGTAGTCGGAGCCACCGACCACCGTGCTCCGCGGCGTGTTCCAGACGCAGCCGCTCGCGAGCAACGCGACGGCCATCACGGAGACGCGCGCGCCTGTCCGCACGAGGAGATGCCGCGCTCTCGTGGGATTCACGAGGCGACGGTACCGCCGCCCTCCGTCCTCCGCAAGCGATGCGGACGGGTTCTACGCGGCGGCGGTTCTACGCGGCGAGGGCGAGGAGGGTGTGCAGCAGCACCTCGGCGCCGCGCTCGATGGCGTCCCAGTCGCTCGTCTCGTCGACGCGGTGGCTCCGTCCGCCTCGGGATGGGATGAAGATCATCCCCGCCTCCGTGATCGCGGCCAGGTTCTGCGCGTCGTGCCCGGCCGCCGAGTACAGCCGCTGCCAGGCGAGGCCCATCGTCCGGCACGCCGCCTCCACCGCCGATTGCACGCGGGGGGCGCAGACTGCTGGCTCCGTCACCGATAGGGGGCGCATCTCGACCGCGAGGTGTCGTCGCGCCGCCACCACCTGGCCCAGAACGGCGCAGCGGCGGGCGAGGGAGGTGAGCACGGTCTCGTCGGCCGCCCGTATCTCGTGCACGATCTCCGCGCGGCCGGGAACGATGTTGCTCACGCCCGGATGGACACTCACCACGCCCACGTTGGTGACGCTGCGCCCGCGCCCATGCGCGAGCACCAGCTCGCGCGCCCGCAACGCATATTCGGCGGCGCCCAGAAAGGCGTCGCGCCGCCGCTCCATCGGCGTCGTCCCCGCGTGGTCGGCCTGGCCCAAGAAGCGCACGCGCGTGCGCCGGATCCCCACGATCGAGTCCACGACGCCGATGGGAATGTTCGCCTCCTCCAGGCGCGGCCCCTGCTCGATGTGCAGCTCGACGTAGGCGGCCACCGCTCCCGCCGGCGCTCGCGCTTCCGGAACGCGCGCGGGGTCGAAGCCGGCGCCGCGCATGGCGTCCACGAGGCGGATGCCGTCGACGGCGGTCAGCGTGGGGAGGCCGGCCTCGTCCAGGCGCCCACAGAACGCGCGCGATCCGAACAGGCTCCCGTAACGGCCTTCCTCATCGCTCCAGGCGGCCACCGCCACCGGCAATCGGTGGGGGGCGCCGCGCTCGCGGATGGTTTCCAGGCACTCCAGGCCGGCCATGACGCCGAGAGCGCCGTCCAGCATTCCGCCTTCAGGGACAGTGTCGATGTGGGAGCCCGTCAAGACGACGGGGGCGCGGGTGGAGATGCCGGTCGCGCCGAGCGCGCCGAAGACATTGCCGGCTCCGTCCACCCAGGTCTCCAGGCCCGCCGCCCGTAACTCGGCGAGGAGCCAGGCGCGGGCGGCCTCGTGAGGTGGACTCCAGCACGGGCGGGTGACGCCACCGCCGGGCAGGCCGCCGAACGTCGCGAGCTTCTCCAGGCGACTCTTCAGGCGGGGCAACGAGACCACGGGCGGAGCGTAGCACGGGGCGCGACCGCCTTGACTTCACGGGGCGCGCGTTCCTAGAATGAATCGCCGTTCATTCAGCGCTGACGGGCTTCACCCCACCGCAGGAGGGGACATGGATTTCACGTTGACCCCCGAGCAAGAAACGTTTCGGGCCGACGTTCGGTCGTGGCTCGAAAAGAACATTCCGCGGGAGTGGACCCGCCGTGTCATGGCCAGCTCGGAGGTGCCGCGTCCGGAGGCCTACGACTTCCTCCGCGGCTGGCAGCACAAGCTCTACGAGGCCGGTTTCATAGGGCTCACGTGGCCGAAGGAATATGGCGGCCGCGGGCTCACCTTCCTCGAGGAGATGGTGTTGCACCAGGAGATGGCCCTCGCGAAGGCACCGCCGATCCTCAACATCCTCGGCGTCGGGATGGCGGGGCCGACCATCGTCGCCTACGGCACCGAGGAGCAGAAGCAGCGCTATCCCGCCAAGATCCTCTCCTGCGACGAGATCTGGTGCCAGGGCTACTCGGAGCCGAACGCGGGCTCGGACCTGGCGTCACTGCAGACGCGGGCGGTGAAGGACGGCGAGTACTGGGTCATCAACGGACAGAAGGTGTGGACGTCGCTCGCCCACGTCGCGGACTGGATGATGCTCCTCGCCCGCACCGATCCCAACGCCGCCAAGCACAAGGGCATCACCTACTTCCTGCTCGACATGAAGCTGCCGGGCGTCACCGTGAAGCCGCTCCGCCAGATCACCGGCGACGCGGAGTTCAACGAGGTCTTCTTCGACAACGTGCGCGTGCACGAGTCGCACGTGCTGGGCGGCGTCAACAACGGCTGGGCGGTCGGGCTCACCACGCTCATGTACGAGCGTCTCGCCCTCGGATTCGGGCTCCAGACGCGGCTCCGCATCGCCGTCGACGGCGTCATCGAGCTGGCGCGGCAGATGGACAAGGGCGGGCGCGCGATCACGAAGGACGCCGTCATGCGGCAGAAGATCGCCCAGCTCTGGATCGACACCGAGGCGCTCAAGTACACGGGCGCGCGCGCGGTGACCAAGCTCCTGCGCGGCGAGCTGCCGGGACCGGAAGCGTCCACCGGGAAGATGGGATGGGTGGAGACGCACCAGCGGCTGCAGGAGGTGGCCATGGAGATCCAGGGCCCCTACAGCCAGCTCACGCGCGGCGGCGATCGCGCCGTGGAGGGCGGGGTGTGGCAGTACACCTTCCTCCGGTCGCGCGCCAACTCCATCGAAGGCGGTACCACCGAGATTCAGAAGAACATCATCGGCGAGCGGGTCCTCGGCCTGCCGAAGGGATAAAGGAGACCGGGACCATGGATTTCGGTTTCAGCCAGGAACAGGATCTTCTTCGCTCGACCGCGCGCAAGTTCCTCGAGAACGAGTGCACCTCCGAGTTCGTGCGCAAGCGGATGGAGGAGTCGGCCGGCGTCACCGACGAGTTCTGGGGCAAGCTCGCCGAGCAGGGGTGGCTCGGTCTCGTCTATCCCGAGGAGTACGGCGGAAGTGGCCTCGGCTTCGTCGACCTCACGGTGCTGATGGAGGAGATGGGACGGGCGGTGATGCCCGGCCCGTTCTTCTCGACGCTGCTGGCGGGCCTCACCATCCTCGAGGCCGGCTCCGCGGGCCAGAAGAAGGAGTGGCTCCCGCGGCTGGCGGGTGGCGAGGCGAAGGCCACGCTCGCGTGGACGGAGCCGAACGCGCGCTGGGACGCGGCCGGCGTCACCACGACGGCGCGCAAGACAGGCCGAGGCTACGTCCTCAGCGGTACCAAGCTCTTCGTGCCCGACGCTCACCTCGCCGATGTGCTGGTGACGGTGGCGCGCTTGTCTGAGGGCGCCAACCTGGAGGAGGGCATCGGGCTCTTCCTCGTCCCGAAGGGCGCGGCCGGGCTCGAGACGAAGCTCCTGCCCACCATGGATCAGACGCGCAAGCTCTGTGAGGTCGCGCTGCGCGACGTGCAGGTGGACGGCGACGCGCTCCTCGCCGAGGGCGGCGGCGGCTGGCCGGCGCTCGCGCGCGTGATCAACCGCGCGACGGTGGCGCTCTGCGCCGAGATGTGCGGCGGCGCCCAGCGCGTCCTCGACATGACGACCGACTACGCGAAGATCCGCATTGCCTTCGGCAAGCCCATCGGCTCCTACCAGGGCGTGAAGCACCGCGCCGCCGACATGCTGGTCGAGATCGAGAACGCGAAGTCGCTCACGTACTACGCGGCGTGGGCGGTCGACGAGCGCGTGCCCGAGGCCACCCTCGCCGCCTCCATGGCGAAGGCGTACGTCTCCGACGCCTTCCGCAAGGCCGCGGGCGCCGCCATCCAGCTCCACGGCGGCATCGGCTTCACGTGGGAGCACGACCTCCACCTCTACTTCAAGCGCGCGAAGTCGTCGGAATTCACGTTCGGCGACGCGACGTACCACCGCGAGCGGGTGGCTCAGCTCATCAATCTCTAGATTCGGAGGGGGCCTCGACGGCCCCCTCCGATGCCTCCCCCAGAGCAGAACCACGGAGGGGGGCTTCGCCGCCCCTCCGGAACCTCCCCCTTCGGTTGCGCCGGCGGAGCCGGCGCTCGGAAGCGGTTTCCGGCTGATCGCATCGGGGTATCAGAGGGGAGATTCGTTACTATTGGGCGAATGACGGGGCGCGCGACGTGAGCACTGGTGATATCGGGAGTGTCGTCGAGCCGAAGCCCGCGGCGTCGGTGATCCTGGTCAGGCGCGCCCGCGAAGAGCCGGCGTCCCTCGAGGCGTACGTCATCCGGCGGCAGCGGTCGATGCGATTCCTCGGCGGGTACTACGCGTTTCCCGGCGGCAAGGTCGATCCCGAGGACGCCGGCGCCGCGATGCTGGCGCGGCTCCGCGGAGTGGACGCGAGGACGGCGTCGGCGACCTTCGCGTCGGTCAACGGACTGCCCGCGCTCGCGTACTGGGCGACGGCCATCCGCGAGCTGCTGGAGGAGTGCGGGATCCTGGTCGCGTGCGACGCCCGCGGCCGGCCCGTGGACGCGCGCGTGCCCCGGGTGGCGGAGGCGATCGAGCGCTGTCGCGCGGACTTGATGGCCGGCGTCGCTCCCTTCGCGGAATTGCTGGCGCGCCGGCGGTGGTACGCCGACGCCCGCGCGCTCGCGTATCTCTCGCACTTCGTCACGCCGCGCCGCAGTCCCATCCGCTTCAGCGCGCGCTTCTTCGTGTGCGTCGTCCCGTCGGGCCAGGCGCCGCGCCTCTTCACCGAGGAGACGTCGGAGGCGTTCTGGATCCGCCCGGGTGAGGCGTATCGCCGGTTTCTCGAGGGCGCGATGGCGATGGCGGAGCCGGCGGAGTACGCGCTCGGTTATCTCGCGCAGTTCCGCTCCATCGCGGAGCTGGGCGGCGCCTGCGGCGACGGCTGCGAGAAGTTCCACGGCATCGCCGACCGTCTGGATGTCGCGTGGGACCGAATCGACTGGAAGGCCAACCGCTGGCCCGACGCGACGTTCACGAGGGAGTGACGTCGCCGGCGTCACAACTGGCGCGCGCGGCCGATCGGAGCGTGCCCGCGCTCCTCGTCCTCACGCTGGTCGCGCTCGTCACCTCGATCACCGCCGTCGGGGTCTTCACCGCGCTCCTCGCCGCCGCCACGCTCTTACGCCTGCTCGATCCGGAGCTGCACGCGCGTTTCCGGGTGCCGCTCGCGGTTCCGATCGCCGCCTACGTGGTGGCGTCGCTACTGGCCACGGCTTTCGCGCGCGACCGCGGGGCGGCGCTACACCAGTCGAAGGACCTGCTCCACATCGTTCTCTTCGTCGCCGCCGTCAACGGCTTTCGCTCCACGGAACAGATCCGGCGCGCGTTCGCGTGGTTCTTCGCCGCCGTCGGCGTCGCCTCCGTGTACGCGATCCTCCAGTCGTGGGCCTGCAACGGGAGCACGGAGCCGCCGGCGTGGGTGGCCACCGTTTTGCGCGTGAGGTTCGATCGGTGCCGCAACCTCGCCGAGGAGCCGTTCCGCGTGCGTGGCTTCTTCAGCATCTACATGACGTTCGGGGGCACGCTGATCGTGGCGCTCGCATTGCTCGCGGGTGGCCTCGCCCTCGGCGTCTGGCGGCGCGCGGCGGCGCTCGTGCTGCCGACCGTGCTCGCGCTCGTCGCCATCGGGCTCACGTACAGCCGCAACGCGTGGGTGGGCCTGCTGGCGGCCGTCGGCACTCTCGTCGTGCTGACGCGCCGGTTGCTCCTGATCGTTCCTCTCGCGGTGATCCTCCTCCTCGCCGTCGCGGTGCCGTCGCCGCTGCGCGCTCGGATCGAATCCGCCTTCGATCCCGCCAACCGGACCGTGAGCGAGCGTCTGTACTTCTGGGAGTCGGGCCTCCACATGGTGCGCGATGCTCCGTTTCTCGGCCTCGGCCCCGGCGGCGTGAAGATCTACTACCCGGAGTACAAGAATCCGGCGGCGAGGCGGACGGGGACGTCGCATCTCCACAACGATGCTCTCCAGATCGCCGCCGAGCGCGGGCTCCTCGGCCTCGCGGCGTGGCTCTCCATCTGGATCGTGTTCCTCTATCGCGCCGTTCGGATCTACCGCGCGCTGCCGCCCGGGCGCAGCGACGCCGCCGCGCTCGTCGCGGGCGGCATCGCGGGCGTGGTCGGGTTCCTCGCGGCCGGACTGTTCGAGTACAACTTCGGTGATTCCGAGGTCATCGGCCTCGTGTGGGTCGTCATGGCCGTGCCCTTCGTGGTGGCGCGGGAGGCCGGCGCGCCTGTGGTATTTTGACCGCCTCACACGGATGCCGAACGCCTGCGTCGCGTTCCTCGATCGCCACATCCGGGCCGGCCGCGGCGAGCGTCCCGCCATCGTCACACCGACGTCGGCGACCACGTACGGTGAGCTCGCCACCCGCGTGGCGCGCGCGGCGGGAGCGCTGCGCGCGCTCGGCGTCGAACCGGAGCAACGCGTGGCCCTCCTGCTCGGCGACGGACCGGAGTGGGCGACCGCGTTCTTCGCCGCGCTTCGGATCGGCGCCGTCGCGGTTCCGCTGAACACGCGGCTCGCGCGCGATGAGTGGGTGGCGATGCTCGACGACAGCCGCGCCAAGGTCCTCATCGCCGACGCGCCCCACGCCGTCGCCGTCGCCGCCGTGCGAGAGCGGCTGCCGGCGCTGCGCTGCATCGTCGGGGTCGGGGCGGGCGTCGCTCCGTCGTTCGCCTCGCTCATCGCGGACGCGAAAGCCGTCGAGGAGGCGGAGCCCGTCGGCGACGACGACATGGCGTTCTGGCTCTACACCTCGGGCACCACGGGCGCGCCCAAGGCCGCCATCCATCTCCATCGCGACCTCGGCGCTTGCCGGCACTACGGCGTCGAGGTGCTCGGGGCTCGCGACGACGACTGCGTGTTCGCCACCTCCAAGCTCTTCTTCGCGTACGCGCTCGGCAATGCGCTGCTGATCCCGCTCTTCGTCGGCGCGCGCACCGTGCTCCACCCGGCGTGGCCCGACCCGGAGACGACGGCGGCGGTGATGCGGCAGGCGCGGCCGACGCTCTTCTTTTCCGTCCCGACCTTCTACGCGCGCCTGCTGCGCGCCGATCTCCCGCGCGATACGTTCCGTTCGGTGCGGCATGCCGTCTCGGCGGGCGAGGCGCTTCCTGCCCAGATCGCGAAGGAGTGGCGGGACCGGTTCGGGGTCGAGATCCTCGACGGCCTCGGCGCCACCGAGACGATCTTCATGGTCCTCTCGAATCGCCCGGGTGCGAGCCGGGCGGGCACGGTCGGCACGCCGGTACCGGGGACGGAGGCGCGGTTGCTCGACGGCGAGGGACGCGAGGTGGCCGACGGAGAGCAGGGCGTGCTCCACGTGCGCACGCCGTCGGCGAGCACGGCGTACTGGCGCCGGCGAGATCAGTCGCGCCGCGCCTTCATCGGCGAGTGGTTCCGGACCGGCGACGTGTGTCGTCGCGACGCCGATGGCTACTATCACCACTGCGCGCGGGAGGACGACCTCTTCAAGGTGGCGGGAATGTGGGTGGCGCCCGCCGACGTCGAAGCGGCGCTTCGGAGCCACCCGGACGTGGTGGACGCGGGCGTGATCGGGGCCGGAGACGACGGCGGCCTCCTGAAGCCGGTGGCGTTCGTGGTGCCGGCGCCCGCCGCCGGCAACGGCCTCGAAGAGGCGCTGAGCGCGCATGTGGCGCAGACCCTCGCCGCCCACCAGCGTCCGCGGCGCATCGTCCTCGTTCCGGAGCTGCCGCGCACCGCCACCGGCAAGCTCCAGCGCTACGTGCTCAAGCAGCGGGCGGCTTTGGAGCGATGACGCGCGCGTCGGCGGCACGGGGCAAGCGCGCGGAGCGGATGCCGATCGGGCGCGAGATCAAGTGGGGACGGTTCCGCGGTCTGCGGAAGTTCGAGACGCCGGGCGAGCTCCCATCCGGTTACGCGGACTTTCTGCTCAAGCTCCTGCACGTGCAGGCGTCGTCGGAGCTCATGTCGGTGCTCACCTTCCGCGACTACCTGGACCGGGCGCCCACCCTCGACGACCGCTGGACCCTGGCACGCGTGATCGCCGATGAGATGCGCCACGGCATGCAGGTGTGCCGGGTGCTCGAGACGTTCGGCGCCGCCGGACACGCGATCGTCCGGAGCTTGATGGCGATGCGCCTCGGAGAGGCGAAGCTCGACACGTTCAACGAGCCGCTCGCCACGTGGGGCGATCTCCTCGCCTTCATGACCCTCATCGATCGCGTGGGCGACTTCCAGCTCCGGAACTTCGAGGAGTGCAGCTACGCTCCGCTGGCGCGGGCGATTCCGATGATGCTGCACGAGGAGCAGTTCCACGTCGCGGTGGGCGTGAACGGCCTGCGACGGATGGTGCACGACCCCGACTACTACGGCACCCGCGACGAAGCGCAGGCGCTCGTCGACCGCTGGTACCCGATGGCGCTCGACATGTTCGGCCACTCGGGATCGGCGGCGAGCGCGCAGGCGATCGAGTGGGGCATCAAGAAGTGGGACAACGACGAGGTGCGGGCGATATACGTGGAGGAGGTCGGCCAGGTGATCCGCGATCTCGACCTCGTGGTGCCGCCCCCGGACCGCGCCCGGCGCGTTCGCTGATGGCCGCCCACGTCACCGAGGTCCAGGTGCGCTGGGGTGACGTCGACCCCGCCGGCATCGTCTTCTACCCGCGCTTCTTCGAGTGGTACGACCTCGGCACGGAAACGCTGTTCGCCTCTCTCGACCTGCCGTGGCCGGAAATCTTTCCGCGCTACGCCATCGTCGGGGTGCCGATCGTCGAATCGGGATCACGATTCCTGGCGCCCGCGCGCTACGGAGACGTGCTCGCCATCCGGTCGCGTGTGGAGTGGGTGAAGGAGAAGACCTTTCGCGTCGAGCACGAGATCGCGGTGAAAGGCGAGCTCGCCGCCAACGGATTCGAGATCCGGGCCTGGGTCGGTGCGCCCTCGTCGCCCGGCGGCCGCCTGCACGCGCGCTCCATCCCGGCCGAGGTCGCCGCCCGTCTCCGGGACGACGGGCGCTGAGAAGACGGGCGATGAGCCCGGACGCTCTCCCGCGATGACGACGCACCGCGGAGCCGTGGGCTCGCCGGCACCGGACGATTCGCGGGTACTATAAGGGCGCCCCGAAACCGGACGGACGAAAAGGGGCACGAAGAGGGGCGCACGAACGATGGTGACACCGACTGAGCGCGACATCGTCGAGGAGATCCGCCAGGCCTACGACCGTGTCGGCATCACCCTCGATCGTCCCGCCACGTACGGGACGTACTACCGGCTCCTCTGCACCGCGTGCGGCCGCATGCTCGGCAACGTGGGCGACAAGCTGCTGCCGGGCATGGCGAGCGCGCTCGTCGACGAGCAGTTCGACCTCTACGCGAGCGGATTGCTCGGCTGCGCGTGCGGCCACCAGCGGATCGTGACCGCCGCGCTCGACCCCGCCCGCGCCGCGGCCGCCGGCGCGAGGTACGACGGCGCGCGAGAGCGGTCATGAGCGACCTCGACGTCATCCGCGACGCCGAAGAACGCGGGCGCACGGAGCTGTGGCCGTTCTGGCGCCGCGCGTACGCGGACGGCGACCCGCTCCCGGCGTTCACGTGTCGGGTGAGCCGGCCTCGCCATCGCTTCGACGAGGGCGATCCGCTTCCCGAGGAATACCGCGGCCTCCTCTTGAAGATGCTGCGGCACGAAGGCGAGCGCGCCGGCAACAAGAGCTTCCTCGGATTCATGGCGACGTGTCTCGATCTCGCCGAAGCGCTGTTTCCGACGCAGGAGATGAAGGTGCTGAAGGCGGAGTACCTCGCCGAGGAGCTGAAGCACGCGATCATGTTCCATCGCCTCGCCGTCGGGCTCCAGCACGACTTCGCCCTCCG
This sequence comes from Candidatus Methylomirabilota bacterium, assembly GCA_036506275.1. Taxonomy (GTDB): domain Bacteria; phylum Methylomirabilota; class Methylomirabilia; order Rokubacteriales; family CSP1-6; genus DASXSB01. The sequence continues at coordinate 10,311 of DASXSB010000077.1, forward strand.
CGACGTGCCCTATGCGCACTACGCCTTCCACCTGCCGCGGGAGACGTGGGCGGACGATGCGTTCTTCCACTTCTTCGTGGATCTGAACGGTGCCTTCCACGCGCGGGACTGGCGCGAGTCGAGCTACGTCCCGCTCGCCAAGATGTCGGCCACCGTGGAACGTGACGAGCTCGGCCACTCCGAGATGGGCTACTACTTCCTGATCCAGATCTGCGGGGAGAGGAAGGGCAAGGCGCTCGTGCAGCATCTCCTCGGCAAGTGGTATCCGGCCGCGCTCGACATGTTCGGCCGGTCCGATTCGCCGAACGCGCCGAAGTTCATCCAGTGGGGCCTGAAGAGCGTGGACAACGCGGAGATCCGCGGCCTCTACAAGGCGTACGTCGATCGGAAGCTCCGCGCGCTCGATCTCGAGCTGCCGGATGAGCGGCGTAATCGCCGCTTCCTCTGATCACCGCATGGACTTCCGGCACATCGAGCTGACCGACCTGCTGTCGGAGGCGCTCATCGCCGTCGAAGCCGGTGACCGTGTGCGCGCCGAAACCGCGCTCCGCCGCGCCCTGCGCTGGGTGGAAGCCGACTGGCTCGCCACGCCGTCCGATGCGCCCGCTTCCACCGCGTCGACGGCGCTCGCGCACGACGACGACGAGGAGGACTGACGGCGATGGGCGAGCTCGCCGGCGTCTATCTCTCGGTCCACACGCCCCGGTATTGCACGTACGAGGCGGCCTTCGCGGGGAAGGTCGCGCACCCCGATTTCAGGAGCGTTCGCGACGGGCTCGTGGCCCAGGGCGAGGCGGTCGCCGCCGCCGGGCTCGACGTGCTCATCGTCAACTCCTGCCATCTCGTGGCGACATTTCCGGTGGTGGTGGACGGCACCCCGCGCCACCGCGGTGTGCTCACGGCGCAGGAGGCGCCGGAGCTGATCCACGGCGTCGCGTACGATTTTCCCGGCGACTACGAGCTGGCCTCGGAGATCGTCGCGCGCGGCACGGCGGCCGGCCTCCCGTGCACGCTCGCCAACGACGTGCACTATCCGCTCGACTACGGAACCGTCATGCCGATGGTGTGTTATCTCGACAGGGCGCAGCGGATTCCGGTCATCCCCATGTCCGTGTGCCTCGCCAGCGATCTCACGGAAGCGTTCAGGTGGGGGCGGATCCTCGTGGACGCGGTCATGGCGAGTGACCGTCGCGCCGGTTTCGTGGCGAGCGGCAGCGTTTCGCACAAGCTCGTGCGCGGACCCGAGAAGTGGCCGGGGCCCGAGGAGCAGGAGCTCGATCACCGCTTCGCGAAGCTTCTCGCCGGCGGCGACTACGACGCGCTCTGGAAATGGTTCCCGGAATACGCGGAGGCGGCGGAGCCGGAGATGGGCGGGCGGCATCTGGCGACCATGCTGGGCGCGCTCCTCGCATCCGGCGGACGCTACGCGGCCACCGTCCACGCCTACGGACCGTCGTCGGGCAGCGGGAATTACGTGATCTCGCTCGCGCGTGGCGAACGCGGGGAGAATGAGTGGCACTGAAACGTACTTTCCGGTCGCCGAAAGTCAGTGTAGTCTTGAGAACCCCTGAACCCACGACGTCGGCCAGCCAGGAGGCAGGTATGCGCGCTTTGACCCGTCGTCAGTTCGTCGCAGGTACGTCGGCCGCGGCGGCCGCGGTGGCCGCCGGCCCCTGGGTGCCGCGCGGTCACGCTCAGGGCGGCCCCGTGAAGATCGGCCTCGTGCTGCCCTACACCGGCGTCTACGCGGTACTCGGGGAGTCGATCACGCAGGCGATGGAGCTGGTGTTCGCGCGCGAGAACTGGACGGTGGCCGGGCGCAAGATCGAGATGATCAAGGAAGACGACGAGATGAAGCCGCCGGTGGGCATCCGCAAGACGGAGAAGCTCATCGACTCCGACAAGGTCGACATCCTCACCGGGCCCGTGCACAGCGGCATCCTGATGGGCATGCGCGACAAGGTCCACAGCTCGAAGACGATCCTGATCGTCTCCAACGCGGGCGCGGACGCCATCAGCCGCGACCGCTGCTCGAAGTGGATCTTCCGCGCGTCCTTCTCGAACTGGCAGCCGAACGCGCCCATGGGGCCGTGGATCGCGAACCACGTCTCCAAGGAAGTCTTCATCGCAGCCCCGAACTACCAGGCGGGCAAGGATCAGCTCGGCGCCTTCAAGGAAACGTTCGTCCCCGCCGGCGGCAAGATCATCGGCGAGGACTACCCGAAGCTCGGCGAGACGGACTACGCGCCGTATCTCACGAAGATCCGCCAGTCCGGAGCGAAGGCGGTGTACGCGTTCTTCTCCGGCAGCGATGCCGTGAACTTCGTGAAGCAGTACGACCAGTTCGGGCTGAAGCAGCAGGTGAAGCTCACCGGCGCCGGTTTCCTCGTGGAGCCGGACGTGCTGCCCGGACAGGGCCAGTCCGCCCTCGGCGTCATCAGCGGCCACTTCTACACGCCGCTCCTCGACAACCCGGTGAACCAGCGCTTCGTGAAGGAGTTCAAGGAGAAGTACGGCGGCAAGATGCCGGACGGCTTCGCCTGCCAGGGCTACGACACAGCGGAGACCATCGTGCGCGCGCTCAAGGCGGTGAACGGCAACACGCAGGACAAGGAGAAGCTCGTCGCCGTCATCGAGAAGATGGACTTCGAGAGCCCGCGCGGGCACTTCCGTTTCGATCCGAAGACGCACAACGTGATCCAGCCGTTCATCTACGTGCGCGAGGTCAAGGAGGTCGCGGGCGGCCTCAACAACGTGGTGATCGACAAGATCGCCAACGTCGCCGATCCCGGCACCGGCTGCACGTTGCCGGCCTAGCGGAGCGACGGGGGCGGGGAATCGCCCCGCTCCCGTCGCCTCTCCTCCCGTGCCCACCCTCGCCGACGTCTTCGCGCAGACGCTGAACGGTCTCTCCTACGGGATTCTCCTCTTTCTCCTCTCCGTCGGCCTCACGCTGATCTTCGGCATGCTCGACGTGGTGAACCTCGCGCACGGCTCCTTCTACATGCTGGGCGCCTACGCCGGTCTCAGCCTCATCGCCGCCACCGGGAATTTCTGGGTCGCGCTCCTGGCGGCGCCGGTCGTCGTCGGTGGCGTCGGCATGCTCGTGGAGCGGACGTGCCTGCGTCCGCTGTACCGCCGGCCACCGCTCGATCAGATCCTCCTCACGTTCGGCTTCATCTATCTCTTCGAGGACGTCGTGAAGTGGGTCTGGGGCGGGCGCATCCGCTCCATCCCATCGCCCGCGCTCTTCTCGGGTTCGGTGACGCTCTTCGGCGCCACCATCCCGTCCTACCGCCTCTTCGTCATCGTCTTCGGCCTGGTGGTGGCGGTCGCCGTGTGGCTGCTCATCGAGCGCACCCGTCTCGGCTCGATCATCCGAGCCGGCGTCTTCGACGCCGAGATGACGGCGGGGCTCGGCATCAACGTCCATCGCGTGTTCACGGGCGTGTTCGGGTTCGGCGCCGCCCTCGCTGCGCTGTCCGGGGTGATCGCGGGGCCGATCCAGTCCGCATACCCGGCCATGGGCACGGAGATCCTCGTGCGCACGCTCATCGTGGTGGTGGTGGGCGGGCTCGGCAGCTTGAAGGGCTCCCTCGCGGGGAGCCTCATCATCGGCCAGGCGGAGACGTTCGGGAAGGCGTGGCTGCCCGACACCGCCATGTTCATCATCTACGTGGTGATGGCGCTCGTCGTGCTCCTGCGACCGCAGGGACTGTTCGGCCGCCCCCTCCGATGACCGCGCGCGCCCTCGCCTTCGCCGTCGTCGTCATCGCGCTCGCGCTGTTTCCGTACGTGGCGGGAACCTATCCCGTGAAGCTGCTGCAGGAGATCCTGATCTGGGGCGTGTTCGCGATGAGCCTGGATCTCCTCATGGGCTTCACCGGGATGGTCTCCTTCGGGCACTCCGCGTTCTTCGGTCTCGGCGGCTACGTGGCCGCGCTCGCTCTCCTGCAGTGGCCGGGGCCGCTCGCCGGTCTCGTCCTGCCCGCGGCGGCGGCGGCGCTGGCGGCGCTCGTGCTCGGCTTCCTCTCCATCCGCGTGAGCGGCGTGTACTTCATCATGCTCACGCTCGCCCTCTCGCAGATGTTCTTCGCCGTCACCTTCCAGGTGCAGCGGCTGGGGGCGGAGGATGGCATCGTCGGCGTCCCGCGCCCGCGCCTGCCCGGCGTGGATCTCGCCGGCGCCACCGCCTTTCACCTCTACCTGGTTCTGCTCCTCGCGCTGCTCGCCGCGCTTCTCTGGCGCATCGTGCTCTCGCCGTTCGGCCACGTCCTGCGCGGGATCCACGAGAACGAGGCGCGCATGGAAGCCGTCGGCTATCCGGTCCGCCGCTACAAGCTGCTCGCGTTCGTGATCGCGGGCACGGTGGCCGGCGTCGCGGGCGCGCTCTACACGCAGCTCAATGGCTACATCTCGCCCGACGCCTTCTTCTGGACGACGTCGGGCGAAGCGCTGTTGATGGTGATCATCGGCGGCACGGGCACGCTGGCGGGCGCCGTGCTCGGCGCCGCCGCCTTCATCCTGCTCCAGAGCCTGGTGAGCACGTACACCGAACGCTGGATGCTGATCCTCGGCGTCACGTTCATCCTCTTCGTGCTGTTCGCGCCCGGCGGCATCGTGGGCATCGTGCGGAGCGCAGGCCGGACGGTGCTCGCGTGGCCGCGGGGAGCCGCCGCCACCCGCCGCGCGCTCAGACGATGACGGCACTGCTGGAGCTCGATCGGCTCGCGCGGTCGTTCGGGGCCGTCAACGCCGTGAACGGCGTCTCGCTTGCCGTCGAGCCGCGTGAGCGGCGCGCGCTCATCGGTCCCAACGGCGCCGGCAAGACGACCGTCTTCAACCTGATCACGGGCCAGCTCACGCCGAACGCGGGACGCATTCTCTTCGAGGGCCGGCCGATCACGGACCTCACCCCGCACGCCATCGCGCGCCGCGGCCTCTCGCGCTCGTTCCAGCGCACCAACGTCTTCCCGCGGCTGACCGTCCTCGAGAACATGCGCCTGGCGGCGGCCGCGAACGCGCGCGGGAGCTACGACCTCTTCGGCTCCGTCGCGCGCCTGGCGGCGCCGCTCGCGAAGGCGCGCGCGATCGCGGACGCGGTGGGGCTCGCCGATCGCGCGGGGGAGCCGGCGGCGCGCCTCTCCTACGGCGAGCAGCGCCAGCTCGAGGTCGGCATCGCGCTCGCGACGTCGCCCAAGCTCCTGCTGCTGGACGAGCCCACGGCGGGCATGTCGCCCGAGGAGACGCAGCGGATGACGCAGCTCCTGGCGGGGCTTCCCCGCGAGGTGACCTTGCTCATCATCGAGCACGACATGGACATCGTGTTCTCGCTGGCGGACCGGATCACCGTGCTCCACGGCGGTGAGGTCCTGTCGGAAGGAACGCCGGCGGCCGTGCGCGCCGATCCCCGCGTCTACGACGTGTACCTCGGCACCGGCGACGGGAAGTGATGCTCGACATCGACGCCGTGCACACGTACTACGGCGAGAGTCACATCCTGCACGGGGTGTCGCTCGCGCTGGCGGCAGGAGAGGCGGTGGCGATCCTCGGCCGCAACGGCGCCGGGAAGACGACGCTCATCCGCACGATCGTCGGTTTCACGCCGCCCCGCCGCGGGACCGTGACGTTCGGCGGCCGCGCCATCCACCGCCAGACGCCGTACCGGATCGCGCGCCTCGGCATCGGCCTCGTGCCCCAGGGGCGCCGGATCTTCGCGCCGCTCACCGTCACCGAGAACTTGCTCCTCGGCGCCGGGCGCGGGGGCGGTCCCGGGCGGGTGGGCGGCGCCGGGCGGCCCGGCGGCGCCGACGGCAGGGACGCCGGCGTCTTCTCGCGCGAGCGGATCTACGCGCTCTTCCCGCGCCTGCGCGAGCGCGGCGCGCAGAGCGGGGGCACGCTGTCGGGCGGCGAGCAGCAGATGCTCGCCATCGGCCGCGCGCTCATGACGAATCCGAAACTGCTCCTGCTGGACGAGCCATCGGAAGGCCTGGCGCCGCGGGTGGTGGGTGAGATCGGCCGCGTGCTGGTCGGACTCAAAGGCGAAGGTCTCTCGATCCTGCTCGTCGAGCAGAACGTGCCACTCGCGCTGCGCGTGGCCGACCGCGTCTACGTCATGAACAAGGGGCAGATTGTGTACCATGGATCTCCGGCCGAGCTGGACGCGAACGAGGACGTGAAGCATCGCTACCTGGGAGTCTCCTGACGATGACCCCATCCGCTTTTCCGGAGACGGCGACGCCGAGCGACCGGGTGGGCCGCGTGCTCGGCCTCAATCCCGGCCTCATGACGGGTCCCGGCACCAACACGTATCTGGTCGGCCGCCGCGACCCGATCCTGATCGACACCGGGGCCGGCGTGCCCGGGTACGTGCCGTTGCTCGAGCGCTACCTCGGCGAGCGCGGCTGGCGACGGCCGGCGCGCGTCCTGCTCACGCACCGCCACCGCGATCACATCGGCGGCGTCGCCGACGTGCGCGCGCGCTTTCCCGGCCTTCCCGTGGCCAAGATGCTCCACCGCGATGCGGGGCTGCCGGAGGGCATCGACGATCTGCGCGACGGGCAGGTCGTGCACGGCGACGACGTGACGCTGGTGCCCGTATACACGCCGGGCCACGCGTCGGATCACCTCTGCTACTACCTGGCCGAGGAGAAGGCGCTCTTCACGGGCGATGTCGTGCTGGGCGGCTCCACGACCGTGATTCCGTCCGACGACGGCGATCTCGTCGCCTACCTCGATTCGCTGGAGCGCCTGCTCGCGCTCGACGTCCAGCGCATCTATCCCGCGCACGGCCCGGTGATCGAGGACGGACCGGGACGCATCCGCGACTACATCGCGCACCGGCACGAGCGCGAGGCCCAGATCCTCGCTGCCCTTCGCGATGGCGTCGCCACCATCCCCGCCATGGTCGCGCGCATCTACGTCGACGTGGCGCCCGCGCTCCATCCGGTGGCCGCCATGTCGGTGGAGTCGCACCTGAGAAAGCTCGCCAAGGAGGGACGCGTGGGAGAGATCAAGGAGCGCGACGCGCCGTCGCGCTGGGAGCTTCGAAGGTGAGCGACTAGTGACCGAAGATTCGCTTGAAGCCGCCGAGGGTGTCGCCGGCGGCGCGCGCCGGCGCCGGCGTCGCGGGCGGAATCGCCTTGATCGCGCGCTCGGGTGGTCGGCCGACCGCCGAGACGGGAACGGGGGCGGACCCGCGGGCGCGTAGCCGCACGTGGATCACCGCCTTCTGTCCACCCTGCACGACGACCTGACGCACCTCGGGACCGAACCCGGGATGCGTGACGAGGATCCGGTACGTCCCTTCCTTCACGGCGTAGGCGGCGCGCCCGTCGGCGCTCGGCGTGAGCGTGGTGACGAGCGCGTTCTGCGGCGTCAGGATCTCGATGGTGGCGCCGCTCACGGGTCGCTCCAGCCGCACGTCCTGCACCACGGTGACGACCTGGCCGATGTCGGCGGGGCCGCCAAAGTGCTCGTGCAGGGTGACGGCGGCGGCGGCGATGGAGAGCACGCCGGCGACCGTTCCGATGATTGCCTGGAGATGGATGAGCGGCCACTCCCGGAGACGCAGCGACGCCTGGCGCAGCGTGGAGAGACGTGACCACACGGGGGAGGGGTCGATCACCGCTCACGCGCTCCCGAGCGCGCCGCCGTGACGAGCGCGGCGAAGAGGTCGTCGGCGGCGCGATCGTGACCGACGAGATCCTCGGGGTGCCACTGCACGCCCACCACGAAGGGCCGATCCGCCATCTCGACGCCCTCGACGATCCCGTCCGGCGACGCCGCCGACACCGCGAGGCCGCGACCGAGCGCCTTGATCGACTGATGGTGGAACGTGTTCACCTCCAGCGACAGCGTCTTCACGATGGCGGCCAGACGCGTGCCTGCCGTGATCTTCACGGAGTGCGTGGGGAGGTGACGGAGATCCTTCTGGCTGTGCGCGATCGGTGAGCCGGGCTCGCTCGGAATGTCCTGGTAGAGGGTGCCGCCGAGGGCGACGTTCAGAACTTGCAATCCGCGACAGATCGCGAGGAGCGGAAGATCACGCGCGAGCGCGCGGCCGGTGACGTCGAGCTCGAGGGCGTCGCGCGCTTCGGACACCTCGTACACCGCGGGATGGCGTGACTCTCCGAACCGCGCGGGATCGAGATCGCCGCCGCCGGTGAGCAGGAGCCCCGCGAGCCGGGACCACAGGGCATCGCGCGACGTCTCGTCCAGCGTCGGCGGCAGGAGCACGGGCACGCCGCCCGCCTGCTGCACGGCGTGCAGATACGCAGTGTTGACGTACGCGCGCTCGGGATAGGCGCCGACGGAGATCGAGGTGGTCACGCCGATCAGCGGCGCCACACCCATGAAGCCAGCCTAGCACGGTTGCGGATGGGCTATGATGGCCTCCGTCATGGCCCTTGATTCGGCCGCCTCCCAGCAGTCCGCGCCCGCCCACGCCCCCACGGCCACGGCCCAGGTCATCGGATCGCGGTGGGCGGTGGCGGCGGGCCACCCTCTGGCCGCGGAGGCGGCGGCCCGCATCCTGAGCGCCGGGGGCAACGCCGTGGACGCGGGGGTGGCGGCCGGCATCTGCCTCGGCGTCGTCCACACGGACATGGTGAGCGTCGCCGGCGTGGCCCCGATCCTCGTCCACGTCGCGCGGTCGAACGAGACCTGGCAGGTCTCCGGCGTCGGGCCCTATCCTCGCGCGTCCACGCTCGAGTACTTCCGCCGGCTCGGCAACGAGATTCCTCAGGGCCTGGCCCGCACCGTCGTCCCCGCCGCGCCCGACGCCTGGTGCACCGCGCTCGCGCGCTGGGGCACGATGTCGTTCGCGGACGTCGCCGCGCCCGCCACCGAACATGCCGAGCGGGGCTTTCCGGTGTCGCCCTTCTCCGCGTATTTGATGGGCAGCAAGGCCGCCGGCTATACGCGCTGGCCGACCTCCGCCGCGCTGTACCTGAAGGACGGCCGCGCCTATCGCACGGGCGAGATCCTCGTGCAGGCGGAGCTGGGGGCGACGCTGCGACGCATGGCCGCGGCCGAGGCGAAGCGCGGCGGCACGCGCGTGGAGGGTGTGCGCGCCGCCCGCGACGAGTTCTATCGCGGGGAGACGGCGCGCCGCATCGCCGAGTTCCATCGGGCCGAGGACGGTCCGCTCACCGCCGCCGATCTCGCCGACTTCGCGGTGGAGGTGGCGCCGGCGCTGCGCACGTCGTTCGGCGCCTACGAAGTCGCCGCCTGCGGCTTCTGGTGTCAGGGCCCCGTGCTCCTCCAGATGCTGAACATGCTGGAGGGCGTCGACCTGAAAACCCTGGGCCACAACTCGCCGAAGTACCTGCATCGCATCGTGGAGACGATCAAGATCGCGTTCGCCGACCGCGATGCGTCCTACGGCGACCCGCACTTCGTGAACGTCCCCGCCGAGCGGCTGCTGTCGAAGGCGTATGCCGCCGAGCGCCGGCGCCTCGTCCACGACCGGGCGTGGCGCGAGATGCCGCCCACCGAGCGCATGACCGGCACCGGAACCCGCGCCGCGGTGGCGGTGGCGGGCGGCTCCGATGAGCCCCTCGACACCAGCTACGTCGCCGTCGTCGACGGCGACGGCAACGCCTTCTCGGCCACGCCGAGCGATCCGAACGTCGATTCTCCCGTGGTGGCCGGTGTCGGGTGCGTGGTGTCTCCGCGCGGCTCGCAGGGATGGCTCGATCCCTCGCATCCGAGCGTGGTGGCGCCGCGGAAGCGACCCCGCCTCACACCCGCGCCCGCGATGGCGTTCACGGGAGGGCGCCTGCTCATGCCGTTCGGGACGCCGGGCGGCGACGTGCAGCAGCAGGCGATGCTGCAGGTCTTCCTCAACATGACGGTGTTCGGCATGAGTCCTCAGATTTCGGTGGAGGCGCCGCGGGTGGCGTCGCGCAGCTTCCCCGACTCGTTCTGGCCGCATCCGTACGCGCCCGGCAAGCTCGAGGTGGAGCGCCGGCTCCCTCGTGACACGCGGGACGCGCTCGCCGCCGCCGGCCACGAGGTGTCGGAGTGGCCGGAGTGGGAATGGCGCGCGGGCGCGGTGTGCGCGGTGCAGGTCGGCCCCGACGGCGCGCGCTGGGGCGCCGCCGATCCGCGCCGCGGCTGTCTCGCCATCGCGCGCTGACGTCCGGCCCCGCCCCATGCCCGACTCCCGCACGCTCCGATTGCGAGATCGGGTCGCGCTCGTCACCGGGGCCGGGCGCGGCATCGGCCAGGCCATCGCGCTCGCCTTCGCGCGCGAGGGCGCCCGCGTGGCCGTGGCCGAGATCGATCCCACCACCGCCGCCGCCACCGCCCGGCGCCTCGGGCGTCAGGGCCTCGCGCTCACCATGGACGTGAGCGACTCTCACTCCGTGAACGAGGGTTTCGCCGAGATCGATCGTCGCTGGAAGCGCATCGACATCGCGGTCACCAACGCCGCCATCGAGCCCATCGTCCCCTTCCTGGAGCTGCCGGAGGCGACGTGGGACCGCATCATCGACGTCAACCTCAAGGGGACGTTCCTGGTGGCGCAGGCGGCGGCCCGGCGCATGGCGAAGCGCGGCCGCGGGGTCATCATCACGCTCTCGTCCGTCAACGCGGAGGTGGCGCGGCCCGAGTCCGCCGCCTACGCCGCCACCAAGGGCGGCGTCCGCCAGCTCACGAAAGCGATGGCGATCGCCCTCGCGCCTCACGGCATCCGCGTGAACGCGATCGGGCCGGGGACGATCGTGACCGGCCTCACGCGCCATCTGCTGAGGGACAAGAAGTGGCGCGACGCCGTGTACTCGCGCACGCCCCTCCAGCGGGTGGCGGAGCCGCGGGAGGTGGCGGAGGTCGCGGTGTTCCTCGCCTCCGACGCGTCGTCGTACATGACGGGCAGCACCGTCTACGTCGACGGCGGCCGCCTCGCGCTCAACGGCTTGATGCCGCTCCGGCGGTCGCGGCGATGACGGCGCCGGCGGCAACCGACCTCCTCGCCGCCCACGCCGCGCGCACGCCCGACCGGCCCGCCCTCATCGAGGGCGAGCGCCGTCTCACGTGGGCGGAATTCGTCGAGCGTCGCAACCGCGTCGCCAACGCGCTGCACGCGCTCGACGTCGAGCCCGGCGAGCACGTGGTCGTCTACGCCGCCAACTCCCTCGAGAACATCGTGGCCTCCGCCGCCGCGCGGGCGGCGGGCGCGGTGCCGGTTCCCATGAACCATCGGCTCGCGGACGAGGAGGTCCGCTACATCCTCGACGACGCCGACGCGGCGGCCGTGTTCGTGAGCGATGGTTTCCTGCCGCGCGCCGAGCGCGTGCGGGGCGGCGCCACCACCGTGCGCCACTGGATCGCGATCGGGGACGAGCGGCCGGCGTGGGCGCATGCCTTCGACGACCTCGTCGCTCGCGGGAGCGCGGCGGCGCCCGCCACCGCCGGTGCCCAGGGCGCGGGCGCCTCCATGGTCTACACGGCGGGGACGACGGGAAAACCGAAGGGCGCGTTGCGGCGCGCAGTGGACCCGACCTCGGTCGTCGCGCGACTGCGCGACCTCGACCTCGCCGACGGCTCCCACATCCACCTCGTGGCGGGACCGCTCTACCACTCGGCGCCGGGCGGCTTCGCCCTCTACGCTCACCTCTTCGGCTCCACGGTGGTGGTGATGCCGCGCTTCGATCCGGAGGCGGCCCTCGCCACCATCGCCCGCCACCGGTGCACGAGCACGTTCATGGCGCCCACCCTCTTGAAGCGCATCGTCGATCTTCCCGACGCCGTGCGCGCACGCCACGACGTGTCGTCGATGCGCGTGATCGTGGTGGCGGCGGCGCCGTGTCCGATGCGCGTGAAGGAGGAGGTCGTTCGCCACTTCGGGCCCGTGCTCTACGAGTTCTACGGCTCCACCGAGCTCGGGATCAACACCGTCCTCAAGCCCGAGGACGTCCTGCGCAAGCCCCACTCCTGCGGCCGCGCCGCCACCGACATCGATCTCGCCATCCTCGACGACAATGGCCGCCCGCTCCCGCCGCGAGAGCCCGGCGAGCTCTTCGTGCGCCGCTACTCGGGCGTGTTCGACGAGTACTGGAAGAAACCGGAGGCCACGCGCCAGACCGAGCGCGACGGCTGGCTCTCCGTGGGCGACGTGGCGTGGATGGACGAGGACGGCTTCGTCTACATCTGCGACCGCAAGCGCGACATGATCATCTCGGGCGGCGTGAACATCTATCCCGCCGAGATCGAGGACGTCCTCCACCGTCATCCCGCCGTCCAGGACGTCGCGGTCTTCGGCGTCCCCGACGACGAGTGGGGCGAGCGCGTCCACGCCGCCGTCCAGCTCCGCCCCGGTCACGCCCTCGACGCCGCCGGCGTGATCGCCTGCGCGCGCGAGCACCTCGGCGGTTACAAGGTCCCGCGCGAGGTCTCCTTCCACGAGGAGCTGCCACGCGACACCGCCGGCAAGCTCGTGAAGCGTCTGCTGCGCGACCGCTTCTGGGAGGGCCGAGCGGCGAAGGTGTGAGCGAGCGCGGGTTCCTCGCCTTCCTCGTCGTGGACGGCGCCCTCGCGGGCTGCGTCTACGCGCTCGTCGCCCTCGTGTTCGTGGTGGTCTACAAAGCCTCCCGCATGATGAACTTCGCCGTGGGCGAGTGGGTCACGTTCGCCGCGCGGCTCGTCGCCTACGGCACCCACGGACTCGGGCTCGGCCTTGCCGGGGGCCTGGGCGTCGGATGCGCGGGGATGGCGGCGCTTGCGGTCGCCTTCAACGCGACCGTCGTGCGCCGGCTCATCGGTCGACCGCTGATCTCGCTGATCATGGTCACGATTGGCCTGGGGACCCTGATGCGGGGTGCGGCCGCTCTCGTCTTTGCTGGCGTGCCCGCCGACCTCCCGCGCGCGGTCGTCCTCGATCCTCTCGTCATCGCCGGCGTCCCCCTTTCTCCCAACAGGCTGGTGGCGGCCGTGATCGCCGTCGTGAGCATTGCCGTGCTCGGCGGATTCTTCAACGGGACGCGCACGGGACTGGCGCTGCGCGCGGTCGCCGGGGACCAGCAGGTGGCGATGGCGGTCGGGATCGATCTCCGGCGCTACTTCGCCATCACGTGGGTGGTCGCGGGCGTCCTCTCCGTGCTCGCGGGCACGCTGTGGACCGTCGTGTCGGGGGGTGGGTTCGGCCTTCCGCTCCTCGGCTTCAAGGTCTTCCCGATCGTCATCGTGGGCGGACTCGACAGCATTCTCGGTACGGTCGTCGGCGCGCTGGTCGTCGGTGTCGTGGAATCGCTGGCGGCCGGGTACGTCGATCCGGTCGCGGGCAGCGGCTTCAGTCAGGTCTCCGCCTATCTCGTGTTGGTGGCGGCGCTCCTTCTCCGACCTCACGGCTTGTTCGGTCACCGCGACATCCGCCGCCTCTGAGCGAGAGCGGTGACGGCGCGGGCACGCGGGAACGCAGTATCCTGCCCGTGATGTCCGAAGCGGCCATTGTGGTCGAGCGCCTCAGCAAAACCTACGTCGTCCCCGTCCGCGAGGGCGGTCTCGCCGCCGCCCTGAAGAGCCTGGTGCGGCGGAAGACGCGCGCGGTGGAGGCGGTGCGGCAGGTCGACTTCACGGTGGCGGCGGGCGAGGTCGTCGGCTTCCTCGGCCCCAACGGCGCCGGGAAGACCACCACGCTCAAGATGCTTTCCGGGCTGCTCTACCCGACCTCGGGCGAGGCCCGCGTGTTGGGCTACACGCCCCACCGGCGCGACAAGGCGTATCTCCGGCAGATGACCCTGGTCATGGGGCAGCGCAACCAGCTCATCTGGGACATCCCCGTGATGGATTCCTTCGAGCGCAATCGCGCCATCTACCGGATGCCGCGCGAGAGCTTTCAGCGCACGCTGGCCGAGCTGCGCGAGCTGCTCGATATCGGCGCGCTGCTCGACAAGCCCGTGCGCAATCTCTCGCTCGGCGAGCGGATGAAGTGCGAGCTGGCGGTGGCGCTCCTGCACGGGCCGCGCGTGCTCTTCCTGGACGAGCCCACGATCGGCCTCGACGTCACCATGCAGCGTCGCATCCGCGCCTTCATCGCGGAATACAACCGGCGCACGGGCGCGACGGTGCTCCTCACCAGCCACTACATGGCGGACGTGGAGGCGCTCTGCCGGCGGGTGATCGTGATCCATCACGGACGCCTGCTCTTCGACGGCGAGCTCACCGAGCTCGTGCAGCGCTTCTCGCCCCACAAGCTGATCGCGGTGGAGCTGGCGCAGGACGGCGTGGACCTCGCGCGCTACGGCGACGTGATCTCCACCGACGGCGGGCGGATCACGCTGCGCATTCCGAAAGCCGACACCGCCCGCGTGACCAGTCGCCTGCTCTCGGAGCTGGCCGTCACCGATCTCACCGTCGAGGATCCGCCGATCGAAGAAGTCATCGCGCAGGTCTTCGAGCAGGCGGCCACGTGACGCCGCTCGCCGCCGTGGGAGCGGGGCGCCATGTGACGGCGGCCGCCTTTCTTCGCGCGGGCCGCCGCGTGACCGCGATCCTCGCCGCCTATCCGACGCTGTTCCGGATCGCGCTCGCGGTGATGATCCAGTACCGCGTGTCCGGGCTGATCTGGATGATCGGCTCCGTGCTGGAGCCGGTGATCTTCCTCGTCGTGTGGTCGGTGGCGGCGCGCTCGTCCGGCGGCAGCGTGGGCGGCATGGACCCGCACGATTTCGCCGCCTACTACATGCTGGTGCTCGTCGTGAACCACCTGACGTTCAGCTGGATCACCGAGATCTTCCAGTACCGGATCCAGTACGGCATGCTGAGCTTCCAGCTCCTGCGCCCGCTCCATCCGATCCACCAGGACCTGGCCGACAACCTCGCCTACAAGCTCGTGAACCTCGTGGTCATCGTCCCCGCCCTCGTCGTGTGCTGGTGGCTCTTCGAGCCGCGCTTCCCGGTGGCGTGGTCGCTGCCGTACGCCGTGCTGGCGCTGCCGCTGGGGTTCGCCGCGCGCTTCCTGCTCGACTGGTCGGTGGCGCTGGTGGCGTTCTGGACGACGCGGGTGATGGCCGTGAACCGGATCTACTACGCGATCCTCTGGTTCACGTCGGGACGCGTGGCGCCCATCGCGCTCCTCCCCGGTGTCCTGCGTCCGCTCGCGCACGCGCTGCCGTTCTACTACGCGCTGGCGTTCCCGGTGGAGCTCGCCCTCGGCCGTCTCACCCCCGACGAAATCTGGCGCGGCTTCGTCATGCAGGCGGTGTGGGTCGGTCTGGGCGCGGTGATCATCACCACGGTGTGGCGCGCTGCCCTCCGCCGCTTCACCGCCGTGGGCACCTGAGGCAACGGCCATGGCCTGGCTGCGCCTCTTCGCCGTGTTCACGCGCATCGGCGCGCTGAACGAGCTGGCCTATCGCGCCAACTTCTGGGTGCAGGCGCTCGAGTCCGTCGTGGCCGCCACCACCGTGCTCGGCGCCGTCGCCGTCGTGTTCTCGCAGACGAAGCGTCTCGGCGACTGGCAGGCGTGGGAGCTCGTCGCGCTCATCGGCGTCTATTTCCTCGTCCTCGGGATGATCAACCTCGTGCTGGCGCCCAGCATGGCGAAGTTCATGGAGGACGTGCAGCAGGGGACGCTCGACTTCACCCTCACCAAGCCCGAGGACGCCCAGGTCCTCGTGAGCGTCTCCCAGGTCCAGGTGTGGAAGGTCATCGACATCCTGGTCGGTGTCGGGCTGCTGGCGGTGGCGATCCACCGCCTGGGCGAGAAGCTGGGCGTCCTGGAGGCGGGCGCCTTCGTGGTGGCGCTCCTGGCGGGCGGCGCCATCGTCTACAGTCTCTGGATCATGCTCGCCACGCTGACCTTCTGGTTCATCCGCATCGAGAACATCCTGATGGTCTTCTGGAACGTGTACATCGCAGGACGCTGGCCGGTGACGATCTACCCCGGCTGGCTGCGGCTGCTCCTCACGGTCGTGGTTCCCATCGCGTTCGCGGTGACGGTGCCGGCGGAAGCGATCTCCGGGCGATTGAGCGCGCTGAGGTTGCTCGCGGCGGTGGGCCTCGCCGTCGTGATGCTGATCGTGTCGCGGTGGTTCTGGACGTTCGGTCTCAAGCGGTATTCCGGCGCCAGCGCCTAACGGCGGCGGCTGTCGCTACTGCGGCCGCCGCGCGATCAGGCTCATCCCCTTCATCGTGAGCACGACCTCGCCGTGCTGGTTGCGCACCTCGGTGAGCGCGTGCACGATGCCGCGGTCGGGCTTGCTGCGGGAGGGCGTCGCCTGCAGCACGGTCCACGTGGCCGAGAGCGTGTCGCCGGGGCGCACGGGCTTGAGCCAGCGCAGCTCGTCGATGCCCGGCGAGCCCATGCTCGCGAGGTTGTTCACGAGGTTGTCGCAGAGCATGCGCATCGTGAGCGATCCCGTGTGCCAGCCGCTCGCGAGCAGGCCGCCATAGATCGACTTCCTGGCGGCCTCCTCGTCGAGGTGGAAGTACTGGGGGTCGAACTGCCGCGCGAAGGCGATGATCTCCTCCTTCGTGATCCGGCGCTGGCCGAGGTCGACGACGTCGCCGGGCGCGAAGTCCTCGAAGTACCGGCGACTCACGGACGCGCGATCAGGCGGTGACGGGCGCCGGCGCCGCCGTCGGCGTCGGCCGCAAGGTGACGGGCACCTCGCGGATGGCGAGGGCGAGGCCGGCGGCGAGGAAGGCCATCAGCGCCGCGGAGACGAAGGCGGGGGAATAGCTGCCCGTCCATTCGTACACCCAGCCCGCGAGGGCGGCCCCGAGCGCGGCGCCCACCTGGTGCGAGAAGAAGATCCACCCCGACAGCTCGCCCACCGAGTAGCGGCCGAAGATGTTGGCGGTGAGCGTGGTGGTGGGGGGAACGGTGGAGATGTAGTTGAGCCCGAACAGCGCCGCCCAGAAGTGGAGCGACGACACGTCCCACACGTAGAGGAGGAAGATCAGCGAGAGCCCGCGCACGAAGTAGTAGATCGCGAGGGGGCCGGTGCGACCGAAGCGATCGCAGAGCCAGCCCGACCCGATGGTGCCGATGACGTTCATGGCGCCCATCACGCCGAGCGCCACCGAGGCCTGCACCTCGGTGAAGTTGTGCTCGAGGGCGTGTGGCATGAAGTGCGTGAGCACCATGCCGTTCGAGGTGTAGCCGCACACGAAGAACGTCGCCATCAACAACCAGAACTGTGGCGCCCGCGACGCCTCCACGACGGACACCCGTCCCGCTTTCTGGATGGCGGCCGCCTGCGCCGCCGTCCGCACCGGTCCGGTGGCGCCGTAGGCGCCGACGCCGCGCTCCTCGGGATCGTTCCGAAGGAAGAAGATCGCCACGGGGAGGATCAGCACGATGAGGCCACCACCGAGCCAGAGCAAGCTCGTGCGCCACCCGAAGAACAGCATGAGCACGGTGGCGAGCGGGATCACGATGAGCTGGCCCGCCGACATCATGCCCCCCACGATGCCCATCACGAGCCCGCGCCGGGTCTCGAACCAGCGCGCGATCACCGCGGAGCCGGTGGCGAGACCGAGGCCGCCGGCGCCGAGGGCCATGAACAAGCCGGCCGTCACGTAGACGTGCCAGAGCTTTTGAACGTAGGCGGAGCCGAGGGCGCCGATGCCGAGCACCACGATCGAGAGCATGATCACGCGGCGCGGGCCCCAGCGATCGGCGAGGCGGCCCACGAAGGGCCCGGCGGCGCCGAGGAATAGCAGCGAGAGGGCGGCGGCGCCGGAGAGCGCGCCGCGCGTCCAGCCGAACTCCGCCTCCATCGGCTTGATGTAGACGCCGAAGACGGAGCGGAGGCCGGACGCGGCCAGCATGCAGAGGGTGAGGGCGCCGAGGACGACCCAGGCCGGATGGACGCCGCCGCCTCGGCGTGTCATGGGCTTACGATGATACGCCGGGCGGCGCGGATTCCGACCTCAACGCGACACGAAGACGATCTCATCCCCCTTGGCGTCGACGACGACGGTGTCGCCCTCCGTGAACTCGTGCTCGAGGAGCTTCAGCGCCAGCGGGTTCTGGACGAGCCGCTGGATCGTCCGCTTCAGCGGGCGCGCGCCGAAGGTGGGATCGTAGCCCTCCCGGGCGAGCAGCTCCTTGGCGGCGTCCGTCACCTGAAGCTCGAGGCGCCGCTCGGCCAGGCGCTTGCGCAGGTGCGCGAGCTGGAGATCCACGATGCGCGTGATCTGATCCCGCGAGAGCGGTAGGAAGATCACGATCTCGTCGATCCGGTTCAGGAACTCCGGACGCAGCGTGTTCCGCAGCTCCGCCATGATGAGCGGCCGCACCTTCGCCGGATCCTGGTACTCGCGGAAGATGTGCGAGCCCAGATTCGACGTCATGATGACGACCGTGTTGCGGAAGTCCACCGTGCGGCCGTGGCCGTCCGTGAGCCGGCCGTCGTCGAGGAGCTGGAGGAGGACGTTGAACACGTCGCCGTGCGCCTTCTCGATCTCGTCGAAGAGCACCACCGAGTACGGCCGCCGCCGCACCGCTTCCGTGAGCTGGCCGCCCTCGTCGTAGCCCACGTAGCCGGGGGGCGCGCCGATGAGGCGGGCCACCGTGTGCTTCTCCATGTACTCCGACATGTCGATGCGGATCATGGCGCGCTCGTCGTCGAACAGGAACTCCGCGAGGGCGCGCGCCAGCTCCGTCTTGCCGACGCCGGTCGGGCCCAGGAAGAGGAAGGAGCCGATGGGACGGTTGGGATCGGCCAGCCCCGAGCGCGCGCGCCGAACGGCGTCGGCGACGGCGCGGATGGCTTCTTCCTGGCCGATCACGCGCTGACCCAGACGCTCTTCCATCTTGACCAGCTTCTGGACCTCGCCCTCGAGGAGGCGCGTGACGGGGATGCCCGTCCACTTGGCGACGGTGGCCGCGATGTCCTCCTCGTCGACCTCGTTCCGCACCATCGGCGTTTCGTGACTGGGCGCGGTGACGCGGTTCTCCAGCTCCGCCCGCTCGCGCTCCAGGCGGGGCAGGGTGCTGTGCTGGATCTCGGCGGCGCGACTCCAGTCGGCGGTGCGCTGCGCTTCCGCGAGCGCGTGCGTGGCCGCTTCGATCTCGGTCTTGATCTTGGTGAGGCGGTCCATGCCGCCCTTCTCGGCCTGCCAGCGCGCCCGCAGCGCCTCCGCTTTCTCCTTCAGCTCGGCAAGCTCGGCGTCGATGCGGGAAAGCCGATCGCGGGCGGCGGGGTCGTCCTTGTCACGCGCCACGGAGACGCGGTCGATCTCGAGCTGCATGATCCGGCGATCGACGTCGTCGAGCTCCTGGGGCTTCGACTCCATCTGCATGCGGATGCGGGCGGCCGCCTCGTCCACGAGGTCAATGGCCTTGTCGGGCAGGAAGCGATCGGCAATGTAGCGCTGCGACAGCACCGCCGCCGCCACCAGCGCGGAGTCCTTGATCTTGATGTTGTGGTGCTGCTCGTAGCGCGCCTTGAGCCCGCGCAGGATCGAGATCGTGTCCTCCACCGAGGGCTCGCGCACCATGACGGGCTGGAAGCGCCGCTCGAGGGCGGGGTCCTTCTCGACGTGCTTTCTGTACTCGTCGAGGGTGGTGGCGCCCACGCAGCGCAGCTCGCCGCGGGCGAGAGCGGGTTTCAGCATGTTGGCGGCGTCGACGGCGCCCTCGGCGGCCCCCGCCCCCACCAGAGTGTGCAGCTCGTCGATGAAGCAGATGATCTGCCCCTCGGACTCCGTGATCTCCTTCAGCACCGCCTTCAGGCGATCTTCGAACTCGCCGCGATACTTCGAGCCGGCCACCATCGCTCCGATGTCGAGGGCCACCACGCGCTTGCCGCGCAGGCCTTCCGGCACGTCGCCGGCGACGATGCGCTGGGCGAGGCCTTCGACGATGGCGGTTTTGCCCACGCCGGGCTCGCCGATCAGCACGGGGTTGTTCTTGGTGCGCCGGGACAGCACCTGGATGACGCGCCGGATCTCCTCGTCGCGTCCGATGACGGGATCGAGCTTGCCCTTGCGCGCGAGGTCGGTGAGGTCCTTGCCGTAGCGCTGGAGCGCCTGGTACTTGTCCTCGGGGTTCTCGTCCGTCACCCGCTGGCTGCCGCGGACCTCCTGGAGGGCGCGGTAGATGGCGTCCTTGCCGACGCCGTTGCTGGTGAGCACACGGGCGGCCGTGCCATCGCGCTCCTCGGCGATCGCGATGAGGAGGTGCTCGGTGGAGACGTACTCGTCCTTCAGGCGATCGGCCTCGCCCTGCGCGCGCTCGAAGACGGACAGCAGCCGCTGGCCCGCGTACTGGCCGGCGGCGCCGCGCACTTTGGGCGTGCGCGCCAGCTCGCTCTCGAGCGCCGCCTGGATCGTCTCCGCGCGGGCGCCGAGCTTCGCGAGCAGCGGGCCCACCACGCCCTCGCGCTGCTGGATGAGCGCGAGCAGCAGGTGCTCGGGCTCGATCGCCTGATGGTCGTGCTGATCGGCGATCGACTGCGCCGCCTGCACCGCCTCGCGCGCCTTGACCGTGAACTTCTCGAACTTTGGAGCCGCCATCTCTTTACCCCAGGTATGCGCGCGGGTTGTCGCTCCGCAGCGCTTTCAATTTCGTATAGAGGTCCTGCTCGGCGGGGGTCAGCCCCGACGGCATCACGATCTTGACGGTCACCAGCTCGTCACCGGCGCCGCCGCCCTTCACGCGCGGCATCCCGTAGCCGGGGACGCGGAACGTCCGTCCGCTCGACGTCCCCGGCGGCACCTTCATCGAGACCTTCCCGCGCAACGTGGGCACCTCGACGGACGCGCCGAGGGCCGCCTCCGGCGCCGTGATCGGCAACTCGAGGCGGATGTCGTCGCCCTTCCGCTCGAACAGCGAATGCGGCGCCACCGTCACCGCGAGATAGAGATCGCCGCGGGCGCCCGGAGCGCCGCCGCCCTCGCCGGAGATTCGAACGCGCTGGCCCGTCCGCACGCCGGCCGGGATCTTCACGTCGAGCTGGCGCAGCGCCCGCTGCCAGCCGCTGCCGCCGCAGGTGGTGCACGGCTTGCCGCCTATGTTGCCGGAGCCGTGGCAGGTCGGGCAGGGCTCGTCGATCTCCATGGACAGGTTCTTGCGCGCACCCTGGAACGCATCTTCCAGGGTGATCTCGACGTTGGCCTGCACGTCTTCCCCGGGGACCCGGCCCCCGCTGAACCGACCCCCGAGCAGATCCTCGACGCTCGGCCCCCGTCCGGGCCGCCCACGCCCAACCCGGCCGCCATCGCCGAAGATCGTCCGGAAGAAGTCCGAGAAGTCACCGACATCGCCGGGGCCCCCGCCGTACTCGACGCGGAACCCGCCCGGCCCACCCTGCGCCTGGGAGGGATCGACGTAGCGCTGCCAGTCCGGTCCGAGGGAGTCGTAGCGGCGCCGCTTCTCGGGATCCGACAGGACCTCGTAGGCCTCGGTGACCTCCTTGAAGCGATCAACCGTGTTCTTGCCCTTCGCTACGTCGGGGTGATATTTGCGGGCGAGCTTCCGGTACGCGGACTTGATCGTCTTGTCATCCGCCTTCCGGTCGACACCCAGGATGCTGTAGTAGTCCTTGAACTCGACGGCCATCTCACCCCTCGATCTGCAAGAAGTGTAGCAGACGATTTGAGTGTCTGCCGCTCATCAGGCCAGATTCTGGGCGTTTTTCTGCGCGGCTGCCGGGAGCGGGGGTGCCGGCCGGGCGCTGC
>DASXSB010000078.1:0-11164 GCA_036506275.1 Candidatus Methylomirabilota bacterium
ATCGGCGGGCAAGAAGAAGGTCAAGGGCAAGGAGCCGGTCTGGAAGAAAGTGGAGACGCAGGCCCACCAGCGCCAGCAGAAGGTGCTCGAGAAGCTCCGCGCCCTCAACATCGGCAACCAGATCATCGACCGCGAAGACTCGGACAGCGCGCGCCGCGGCCTCGTGCAGCGCTTGCGCGATCTCGTGGACGACATCGAGCGCGCGGAGCGCGTGATCGGGCTGTGGACGAACGGCCGGCGGCCGTCCCCGGAAGAAGTCCAGAACCTGATCTACGTCGCCTTCCGTGACCCGGGAGCGCCCACCGCCAACGGCGTCAGCGGCGATCTGCACCTGAAGGCGGCCAAGAAGTTCCAGAGTCCGAAGCAGCAGCAGATCTGGGTGGCCCAGCAGGAGATCAAGGCGGCGGAGGCGCGCGCCAACGCGCGCGCGGACGAGATCAAGAAGGTGATGACGGTCATCAAGCAGGGGCAGCAGCGCGCCGCCATCGCCAAGAAGGAGATGGTGGAGGCCAACCTCCGCCTCGTGATCTCGATCGCCAAGAAGTACACCAACCGCGGCCTCCAGTTCCTCGACCTCATCCAGGAAGGCAACATCGGCCTCATGAAGGCCGTCGACAAGTTCGAGTACCGGCGCGGGTACAAGTTCTCCACCTACGCCACCTGGTGGATCCGGCAGGCGATCACCCGCGCCATCGCCGATCAGGCGCGCACCATCCGTATCCCCGTCCACATGATCGAGACGATCAACAAGCTGATCCGCACCTCCCGGCAGCTCGTGCAGGAACTCGGCCGCGAGCCCACCCCCGAAGAGATCGCGACCAAGATGGAAGTCCCGGTGGACAAGGTCCGCAAGGTCCTCAAGATCGCCCAGGAACCGATCTCGCTGGAGACCCCCATCGGCGAGGAGGAAGACAGCCACCTCGGCGATTTCATCGAGGACAAGCAGGTGGTGTCGCCCGTGGAGTCGATCATCGGCCTCTCCCTGCGTGAGCAGACCAACAAAGTGCTCAATACGCTCACGCCCCGCGAGGAGAAAGTGCTGCGCCTCCGCTTCGGCCTCTCCGACGGCTGCGAGCACACGCTGGAAGAGGTGGGCCAGGACTTCGCGGTCACCCGCGAACGCATCCGCCAGATCGAGGCGAAGGCGCTGCGCAAGCTGCGTCATCCGTCGCGCTCGAAGAAGCTCCGAAGCTTCCTCGAGTCATGATTTATCATGGTCTCTCTGGACGACGAGATGGCGTGGAGGGCCCATAGCTCAATGGCAGAGCAGCCGGCTCATAACCGGTCAGGTCCTGGTTCGACCCCGGGTGGGCCCACTATTGTAACGGGTGCCGCGCGCACGGCTTGGACCGCGGGTGGCCTGAGACAGGCGCGGCCTGGCTGCGTTGTATCGGGTGCCGCGCGCACGGCTTGGACCGCGGGTGGCCTGAGAGAGGCGCGGCCTGGCTGCGTTGTATCGGGTGCAGCGAGGCCGGCGTGGACCGCGGGTGGCCTGAGAGAGGCGCGGCGTGGCTGCGTTGCGGGTGGCCTGAGACAGGCGCGGCGCGGCGGCGAAGAGAAGATCGTGGAGATGACGTGGATCAGCAGCTCCAGACGCTGATCGAGCTCCAAGGAGTGGACAGTCGCATCGCTGTCCTCGACGCGGAAGCGGCGAGGCTCCCCAAGCAGATCGAAACGATCGAGACGGCGCTCGCCGACGCGCGCAAGGCCGTCGACGGTCTCCGCGCCAAGCTCGACACCACCCGCAAGGACCTCCGCACTCGCGAGAAAGACCTCGACGTGATCTCGGGCAAGCGAGGCAAGGCGGAGGGACGGCTGTACGAGGTCAAGACCAACAAGGAATACTCCGCCGTCCTCGTCGAGATCGAGGACATCAAGCAAGAGAAGGCGCGCTTCGAGGAAGAGATCCTCGCCCTCATGGAGACGCAGGAGCGGCTGGCGGGGGACATCCGGGAAGCGGAAGCGCGGCTGAAGACCCGCGACGAGCAGGCCAGGCAGGACATCGGCGTGGTGCGCGAGAAGCTGGCCGGCGTCGAGCAGCAACTGGCGGCGGCGCGCACGGAACGGGAGTCGCTGGCGAAAAAGCTGCCGCGGGTGGTGCTCCACGACTACGAACGCATCCTCAAGGCACGCGGCGGCGTCGCCGTCGCCCCCGTCACCCTCACCGGGATTTGCGGCGGCTGCCGCGTCACCATCCGCCCCCAGGCGCTGCAGGAGCTGCGCGCGGCGACGGGGCTCATGGTGTGCGAGAGCTGCGGGCGCTACCTCTTCTGGCAGGAACAGGGCTGAAGCCGTCCGGCGCCACGCCGGACGTCGTTGTCTACGCGGACGGCGCCTGCTCCGGGAATCCCGGACCGGGCGGCTGGGCCGCGCTCATCCTCGAGGGTGGAAGCGAGCGGGTGGTTTCGGGGGCGGAGCCCCTCACCACCAATCAGCGCATGGAGCTGACGGCCGCCATCGAGGGCCTCGTCGCCATCCCGGGCCGCCGCCGTGTCCACCTCTACAGCGACAGCGCTTACGTCGTGAACTGCTTCCGCGATCGGTGGTGGGAACGCTGGGAGCGCGGAGGCTGGGTCAACGCCGGCAAGCAACCCGTCGTGAACCGCGATCTCTGGGAACGGCTCCTCGCGGAGACGCGGCGGCACGACGTCGTCTGGCACAAGGTGCGTGGGCACAGCGGCGACGTCCTCAACGAGCGCGTCGACGCCCTCGCCCGCGGCGCCATCGCCACCCTCGTTCCTCGCTGAGTCGCTGACCCGGGGCGTGCCCACGCCCGCCGACGGCCTCCGCTCCGTCGCCCACCGCCCGTGGCCGCTTCCTGCGCGACCGTGGGTCATGGCGCAGACGTGGCACGATCTGCTGTTCGCGCACTGGTCGGTTTCTGCCGCGCACGTCGCCACGCTCATCCCGCCCATGCTGACGCTCGACACGTTCGATGGTCACGCGTGGGTGGGCGTCATCCCGTTTCACATGACGGGGGTCAGGCTCCGTGGCCTGCCTCCCATCCCGGGCACGTCCGCCCTTCCGGAAATCAATCTGCGTACGTACGTGACCCACGGCGGGAAACCGGGCGTGTACTTCTTCAGCCTCGACGCGGGGAGCGCGCTCGCCGTCGCCGTCGCCCGGCGCTGGTTCCACCTGCCGTATTTTCGTGCCGCCTTCGAGGTGAAGGTGGCGGCGGGCGGCGTCGAGTATCACCATCGCCGGCGCCACCGCGGCGCTCCCGACGCGCGCTTCGAGGCGACGTACCACGTGGTCGGGGACGTGCTTCCGTTTCAGGCGGGCTCGCTCGAGCGCTGGTTGACCGAGCGCTACTGTCTGTATGCCGTGGCCGGACCCCGCGTGTTCCGGGCTGAGATCCACCACGGGCCATGGCCACTCCAGCGCGCTGATGCCGATCTTCGAATCGACACCCTGCCCGATGCTCACGGCGTGAGCATTCCACCGGCCCCGCCCCTCCTGCACTTCTCGCGGCGTCAGGACGTGCGCGTCTGGGCTCCGGAGCGGGTGGACTTGGGCTGAGACGGTTCGGAATCTCCCCGGGGCGCGACCCCGGAGCGTATGATCACGTCCCGTGCGACTGCATCGGCTGAAGCGCGTGCTCGTCGGCATCCCGCTGCCGACGGCGCAGCTCCGGCACGAACGTCTCGGCAAGGCGACGGGCCTCGCCGTGTTCGCGTCCGATGCACTTTCGTCCGTCGCCTACGCCACCGAGGAAATCCTGCTCGTGCTCATCGTGGCGGGGTCGCAGGCGCTCAGCTACTCGCTCCCGATCGCGATCGCCATCGCGTGCCTGGTGGCCATCGTGACGACGTCGTACCGGCAGACGATCTACGCGTATCCCCAGGGCGGCGGCGCCTACATCGTCGCCAAGGCCAACCTGGGCGTGGCGCCCGGCCTCGTCGCCGCCGCCGCCCTCCTCATCGACTACGTGCTCACGGTGGCGGTGAGCGTGGCGGCCGGCGTCGCCGCCGTGACGTCGGCGGTCCCGGCCCTCTTGCCCTACCGTGTGTGGCTGTGCGTCATCGCGGTCATCGGAATCGCGGTCGCCAACCTACGCGGCGTGCGCGAGTCCGGGAAGCTGTTCGCGATCCCCACCTACCTCTTCATCGTGAGCTTCGTCGGCATGATCGTCTACGGCGTCATCGCCTCCGTGTTCAAGCTCCTTCCGGAGGCGCCGTACCCCGCGCATCCGCCCGGGCTCGAGGGCGTGGGCCTCTTCCTGCTCCTGCGCGCCTTCGCCTCCGGCTGTGCGGCGCTGACCGGCATCGAAGCGGTGTCGAACGGGGTGCAGGCGTTCAAGGCACCGGAGTCGCATAACGCGCGGGCGGTCATGACCTGGCTGGGCGGCCTCCTCATCGTCCTCTTTCTCGGTATCACCTACCTCACCTACGACTTCGGCATCGCGCCCCGTGAGACGGAGACCGTGGTGTCGGTGCTGGCGCGGCGGCTCTTCGGAGAAGGCCTGCTCTACTTCGAGATCCAGGCGGTGACGATGCTCATCCTGCTCTTCGCCGCCAACACCTCGTACGCCGACTTTCCGCGCCTGGCCTCGATCCTCGCCAAGGACCGCTTCCTGGCGCGTCAGCTCGCCAACCAGGGCGACCGCGGCGTGTTCTCGAACGGCATCCTGATCCTGAGCGCGCTCGCCGTGGTGCTCCTCGTCGCGTTCCGTGGCGACACCAACGCCCTCATCCCGCTCTACGCGGTCGGCGTCTTCGTCTCCTTCACGCTGTCGCAGACGGGGATGGTCGTGCACTGGCTTCGCTCGCGCGAGGCGGGCTGGCGGTGGCGAGCGGCGGTGAACGGGGCGGGCGCCGCCACCACCGGTCTCGTCATGCTCACCATCGCGGTGACGAAGTTCGTGCACGGGGCCTGGATCGTGGTTCTGCTCATCCCCGCCCTCGTGGCCATCTTCATGGCGGTGCTCCGTCACTACGAGGCGCTGGCGGAGCAGCTCTCGCTCGCCTACCCGGGCTCGCTCACGCCGCTGGAGAACGTGGTGCTCGTCCTCGTCGGGGATCTACATCAGGGCGTCGTGCGGGCTTTGCGCTACGCGCTCTCGATTTCGCCCGCCCCCAAGGCTGTCTTCGTCGAAACCGATCCCGAGCGCACGCGCCGGCTCGAAGAGAAATGGACGTCGGGCGGCATGGGCGTTCCGCTCGTCGTGCTCGGCTCACCGTACCGCTCGATCCTCCGGCCGTTCCTCGAGTACGTCGATCGCCTCCTCGCCACCGGCGGCGACAATCGCGTGATCACCGTGATCCTGCCCGAGTTCGTCCCCGCGCGGTGGTGGCACCAGTTCCTGCACAACCAGACCGCGCTCCTCATCAAGGGCGCGATGCTGTTCCGCCGCAACGTCATCGTCACCGACGTCCCCTTCCATCTGAAGCGCTGACGGCCGCGCGACGACGTGCTCTCCGACCCCCGCGCGCAGAGCTCAGCCGGCGCGATCCAGCCTTTCGAGGCGTTCCTGGCATGCCACGCAGGTGGTGGCATCCGGGAGGGCGAGGAGGCGCCTCGCGGGAATCGGCGCTCCGCATTCCGAGCACACGCCGTAGTCCCCCTGCGACATCCGTGTCAGCGCCGTGCGCAGGCGCTTGGCGCGCTCGGTCAGTCGCGACGCGCTGAGGCGGGCGAGCTCCTGGTGCTCGATGCCCTGGGCGATGTCGAGGAAATCCCCGCCGGCATCTCCCACCTTCGGCACGTCGCCCTCGGAGTGGATTCGTTCTGCAATCACGGCTAGTTGCGCCTTCAGGCGGCGCTCTCGGAGGCTTCTGTCCTTTGTCTTCATAACGCCGTTTTGGATGACCGAGATCGTCGATCCGTTTCGTCGCTCTCTGATGGCCCCTTGACGTTACCGCCCGACCTTTTGACGAGATCTTGATGCGCGGTGCCCCAGGATCGGTGTGTGCCGGCTCGATGTGATCGCGGCCATGGTCGCCCACCCCGCTGGTGGGGACTCTACGCGGCGGTCCGCTTTACCCTCGCCGGCGCCGCCGTCGCCACCACCCTGACGCGGTCGGGGGACCGATGAGCGCCAACCGCATCACGTCACGTCCGCTGCGCGCGTCTTGACGCCGTCTTGACGACAGCAGGATGGAAGTTTGCGACCTCTTGATCGGCCGGCGGCCACAGTGAAGGCGAGGGGCCTTCGGAGGTGCCCGCCGATGTGGGACGCACGGACCGGCGCGGCGAAACCGCGATGGGGCTGGTTGTACGCGATGGTCGCGCCGCTTCTCGGCCTGCTCGCGCTTGTCGAGGGCGGTATGGCGCCCGTACCGGCGCCCCAGGGCGTAGAACTCGTGCTGACGCTCGTCATCTTCGGCGCGATGGCGCTCTGGGTTCGCGGCAATCGCATGGCCTTGACGACGGCGCCCGAACGTCGGCGGGCGGCGGTTCCCCGGCCGCCAAACGTGATCCACCCCGACGTTCCCGCGCAGGCGATTCCCGCCGTCGCGACGTTGCCGGTCGTCGAGGCGTTTGCGGCGGCCGTCAACCAAGCGGCTCGGCTCAGAACTCCACGCGGAGGTGCGGCGTGAGCGATCTCATCTACGTCGGAGTGGCGCCGGGCTTCTTCACGCTGTCGTGGGCATTCGCGACGCTGTGCGGGCGCGTGCAGGAAGATCGCGTGGGGTTTCTTCGGCGAGCCGCGCGTGGCGCTGGACGCGCGCTGACGATCTCCGTCGCTCCGCTCTGACGACCGTTCACGACAACGCTGCCAGAGGATCGCGCCTGATGCATGCTCTGCGCTCCTCGTGTGTCTGTTCGTGCTCGTGAACACGGCGAGCCGCTCCGGTAGCGGCCGGGAACGACGCGCGTCGCCTGGGCGGTGCGCTCGACGTAGAATGCCTCCGGGGCTCATGATGCCGAGGCGCGATGACTGAGCAGCGGCCCGATCCCGACGCGCTCCTCACGCGCGTCAGGGACGAGGCGACGCGGGCGCGTCGCGGCCGGCTCAAGGTGTTCTTCGGCGCCGCCGCCGGCGTGGGCAAGACGTACGCGATGCTGGAAGCGGCGCGAGAACAACAGCGCGACGGCGTCGACATCGTCGTCGGGTACGTCGAGACGCATCGTCGCGCGGAGACCGATGCTCTGCTCACGGGCCTCGAGACGCTCGCCTCGAGCCGCGTGGAGTATCACGGCACCACGTTACGCGAGCTCGATCTCGACGGCGCCCTCGCCCGCCACCCGGCCCTGATCCTCGTCGACGAGCTGGCCCACACCAACGCGCCCGGCTCCCGGCACGCCAAGCGGTGGCAAGACGTGGTCGAGCTGCTCGACGCCGGCATCGACGTCTACACCACCGTCAACGTCCAGCACGTCGAGAGCCTGAACGACGTGGTGGCGAAGATCACGGGCGTGGTCGTGCGCGAGACCGTGCCCGACTCCGTGCTGGAGCAAGCCCACGACGTGGAGTTGATCGACCTCCCTCCGGACGGGCTGTTGCAACGCTTCCGCGAGGGCAAGGTGTACGTGCCCGAGCAGGCCCAGGAAGCGATGCGCAGCTTCTTCCGCAAGGGCAACCTCATCGCGCTCCGTGAGCTCGCGCTGCGGAGGACGGCCGAGCGCGTCGACGCCCAGATGCGTGACTACATGCGCGAGCACGCCATCGGCGCCGTGTGGCCGGTGGCGGAGCGGGTCCTCGTCTGCGTGGGCCCGAGTCCGTCGTCCCCCCGGCTCGTGCGCGCGGCCAAGCGCATGGCGGATCGCCTCAACGCGGAGTGGATCGTGGCCTGGGTGGAGACACCGGCGCAGCTCCGCCTCCCCGCCGAGGCGCGTGATCGGGTCGTGCAGAGCCTCCGGCTCGCCGAACAGCTCGGCGCCATCACCGTCACCCTCAGCGGTCAACGGATGAGCGACGAGATCCTCGCGTACGCCCGCGCGCGCAACGTGACCAAGATCGTCGTGGGCAAGCCGGCGCGGAGCTTCTGGAAGCGGATCATCCTCGGATCGATCGTCGATACCCTCGTCCAGGGCAGCGGCGAGATTGACGTCTACGTCATCAGCGGGGAGCGGGAGGAGGGACCGGCGCCCTTGCCGGTGCGGGCGGCGGCGCTGCGCACAGATTGGCTCGCGTTCGCCCGCGCCATCGCGATCGTGGCCGCCGCCACCGCCGTCGACTGGCTCGTCTTCCCGTTCTCCGAGCTCGCCAACCTCGTGATGGTGTACTTGCTGGGGATCGTGGCCGTCGCGATGCGCCACGGGCGCGGGCCCGCGCTGTTCGCGGCCGTCGTCAGCGTGGCCGCCTTCGATTTCTTCTTCGTGCCGCCGTTCTTCACGTTCGCCGTCTCCGATACGCGCTATCTCTTCACCTTCGCCGTCATGCTGCTGGTCGGCCTCGTGATCAGCAGCCTCACCGTCCGCATCCGCCGTCAGGCCGAGGCCGCGCGCGATCGCGAGCGACGCACGGCCGCGCTCTACGCCATGAGCCGCGATCTCGCGGGCACGCGCAGCGTCGACGACATCGTGACGAGCGCAGTACGCCACATCGGCGACGTGTTCGGCGCCCAGGTCGTCGTGTTGCTGCCCGATGGTACCGGCCGGCTCGCCCCTTGGAGCGGGGTGCCGCCGCCGTTCGCGGTAGAGGGCAACGAGCGCGCAGTGGGCCAGTGGGTGCACGAGCACCGACAGGCGGCGGGGCTCGGAACCAACACGCTGCCGGGAGCGAGCGCGCTCTACCTGCCGCTGGTCGCGCCCCGCGGCGCGCTGGGAGCGCTCGGGGTGCGGCCCGCGGACCGGCACGCCATCAGCAGCCCCGAGCAGTTCCATCAGCTCGAGACGTTCGTCAACCAGACCGCGCTCGCCCTCGAGCGAGCCCAACTCGCGGAGGAGGCGCGGCAGGCGGAGGTGAGCGCGGAGACGGAGCGCTTGCGAAACTCGTTGCTGAGCACGGTCTCCCACGACCTGCGCACGCCGCTGGCGACGATCACGGGCGCCGCCAGCACGATGCTGGACGCGGATCTCACGCTCGACCGCCAGACGCAGCGCGAGCTGGTCGAATCCGTCCGCGACGAGGCGGATCGTCTCAATCGCCTCGTCCAGAACCTTCTCGAGATGACCCAGCTCGAGGCGGGGACGTTGAAGCTCACCCGTGACTGGCATCCCATCGAGGAAGTGGTGGGGGCCGCGCTCAACCGCCTCCGCAAGCGGCTCGGCGACCGCCCGCTGAATCTCAAGATCCCATCCGAGCTGCCGCTGGTGCCGATCGACGACGTCCTGCTCGAGCAGGTTCTCGTCAATCTCCTGGACAACGCGCTGAAGTACACGCCACCCGCCAGCCCGATCACCATCGTGGCCACCGCCGGTGACGGGCGCCTCACCGTCGAGGTCGCCGACAAAGGCCCCGGCCTGCCGCCGGGCCAGGAGGATCGCGTGTTCGAGCGGTTTTACCGCGCAGACTCCACCAGCGGCCGCGGCGTGGGCCTCGGCCTCGCCATCTGTCGGGGCATCATCCACGCTCACGACGGCCGCATCTGGGCGCAGAATCTCCCGGGCGGCGGCGTGGCGTTCCTGTTCACGCTTCCCCTCGGCGATCCTCCGCCCCTTCCCGCCGGTGCCTGACCCGGTCATCGTCCTCATCGAGGACGAGCCGGAGATCCGGCGCTTTCTCCGGGTCACGCTCGGCGGGGCCGGCTACCGCCTCTTCGAAGCGGGCACCGGCGGCGACGGCCTCCTCGAAGCCGCCACGCGCCAGCCCGACGTGGTCATCCTGGATCTCGGCCTTCCCGACATGGACGGTCTCGACGTGATCAAGCGACTGCGCGAATGGTCGCGGGTTCCGATCGTCGTGCTCTCCGCGCGTGGTCAGGAGCGCGAGAAGGTGGCCGCCCTCGACGTGGGCGCCGACGACTACGTGAGCAAACCGTTCGGCGCCGCCGAGCTGCTCGCGCGCATCCGCGTCGCGCTCCGGCACGGCACGGCGGGCGCGGCCGCGGACGGAACGTGGACCAACGGCGATCTCCGCGTGGACCTCGCGCGGCGTCAGGTGTTCGCCGCCGGCAAGGAGATCCACCTCACGCCCATCGAATATCGGTTGCTCACGCTGCTCGTCCGTCACGCCGGCAAGGTGCTGACGCACGGTCAGCTCCTGAAGGACGTGTGGGGACCCGGGCACGCGGAGCAAGCGCATTATCTCCGCGTCTACATGGCGCAGCTCCGCCGGAAGCTCGAGCACGATCCCGCGCGCCCGCGCTATCTGCTCACCGAGCCCGGCGTCGGTTACCGGCTCGCCGCGGAATGAGTGGGATCGTCGGTGCCCACGCGGCCGCCCCGGACGGTATACTTACTGGGCGCCGGAGAAGGCTGGACGGTCGCCGGTCACGGCAACGTGGCGGGAGGAAAGTCCGGGCTCCACAGGGCAGGGTGCTGGGTAACGCCCAGGGGGGGAAACCCCACGGACCAGTGCCACAGAAAGCAGACCGCCGTCCTACCGGACGGTAAGGGTGAAACGGTGAGGTAAGAGCTCACCAGCGACGCGGGTGACCGCGCCGGCTCGGTAAACCCCACCTGGAGCAAGGCCAAATAGGAGAGCTATCGGGTCGCCCGCCCGCGCTCTCGGGTAAGGCCGCTGGAGGCGCCGGGTAACCGGCGTCCTAGAGAAATGACCGTCGCCCCGCAAGGGGACAGGACCCGGCTTACAGATCTTCTCTGGCGCATTTCGCTTGTGCCTCGATCGCACGGTGACGCAATGGATGAGCGCGAGACGGCGCAGATCTTCGACATCATTCGCAGCGAGATCAAGCACGAGGACGATCTCATCGGCCAGCGCGTGAGCTGGTTCACCGCGTCGCAGGCCTTTCTGCTCACCGCGCTCGCCATCGCCCACCAGGGCAAGACGACGCTTCCGACATCGTCCAACAATGCGCTCTTCCCGTTGATCCCGATCGTGGCGCTCTGCTCGTCGGTCCTCATCTTCTGTGGCGTCGTCGCCGGCATCGCCGCCCTCTCCCAGTGGCGGGCCCGGTTCCGGGCGCTCGCCAACGACCATCCGGAGGTTCCGCGCGTCGTCAACGACGGGTGGATCGTGGTGATGGGGTGGAGCGCGCCGCTCGTGCTGCCCCTCGTGTTCATCGTCGCGTGGGTCTACCTGCTCGCGCACGGCTACCGCGCCGGCCCCTGACGGGCGCCCGTCACCGTGAGGATCGCGCGAGGCCTCGTCGTC
>DASXSB010000079.1:0-80232 GCA_036506275.1 Candidatus Methylomirabilota bacterium
CGCAGACGGCGCTCTCCGGTCTCGTCAAGGAGCTCCGCGAGAACACGGCGCTCACGGTGGATCTCGAGGGCTACACGGATCCCAAGGGCGCGCCCGACTACAACGTCCGGCTCGCCCAGCGCCGCGTGGAAGCTGTCCGCCGCTATCTCGTCGCCAACGGCGTCGAGCTTCCGCGCATCTTCTCGGTTGGTCTCGGTCCGCTCGCCGAGCGCGGGCTCTCCGATGCCCAGAAGCGCCGCGTCACCGTGCGGTTGATGGTGTACGCGGAGTAGAGGACGGCCGGGGCATGGCGGGTGGCGCCATGCCCGCGGCGTCCGACGTCGGCGCCGACGGAAAGGCGACGGAAGTAGGAACGCCCAAGCCAGGGGCTGGGCGTGCGTCTTGCCGCCGACGCAGGGGGTGACACAGCACCGACCTCACATTGACGCCCGGGTGCGAGCTCGGGCGAAGGCAAGGAAGGGGCGATGCTCGGAAAAATGCTGGGTGGGATGTTCTCGTATGACCTCGCGGTGGATCTCGGAACCGCCAACACGCTCGTCTTCGTCCGCGGCGAAGGAATCGTCCTCAACGAACCCTCCATCGTGACCCTCCGCCAGAGCGACGGGTCAGTCCTCGCAGTGGGCAAGGAAGCCAAGGCGATGCTCGGTCGCACGCCGGGCAATCTCGTCGCCATCCGTCCCCTGAAGGACGGCGTGATCGCGGACTTCGATACGGCCGAGAAGATGCTCCAGTACTTCATCTCGAAGGTGCGCAAGGGCCGCACGCTGGTCCGTCCGCGTATCGTCATCGGTGTCCCGTCCGGCATCACGCAGGTGGAGAAGCGCGCCGTGCGCGACTCCGCCATGCAGGCAGGGGCGCGCGAGGTCTATCTCATCGAGGAGCCCACGGCCGCCGCCATCGGGGCCGGGCTGCCCATTCAGGAGCCGGGGGGAAACCTCATCGTCGACATCGGCGGTGGCACCACCGAGGTCGCCGTCATCTCCCTCGCGGGCACCGTCTACAGCAAATCGGTCCGCATCGCGGGCGACGAGATGAACGAGTCGATCATCCAGTACATCAAGAAGCACTACAACCTCCTCGTCGGCGAGCGGCACGCGGAGGACATCAAGATCCGGCTCGGGTCCGCCTATCCGCTCGGCGAGCGGCTCTCGATGGAGGTGAAGGGCCGCGACCTCATCGACGGCATCCCGAAGACGATCACCGTCAACGACGAGGAAGTGCGGGAGGCGTTGCGGGAGTCCGTGATGACGATCGTCGAGGTCGTGCGGGCCTGCCTGGAGCGCACGCCGCCCGAGCTCGCCGCCGACATGGTCGACAAGGGCATCGTCGTCACCGGTGGCGGCGCGCTCCTACGAGGCATCGACGTCCTGCTCCGGCACGAGACCAACCTGCCCGTCACCATCGCCGACGATCCCCTGTCGTGCGTGGCGCTCGGGACCGGAAAGGCGCTCGACGACGTCAACTTCTTGAAGAAGGTCGCGATCCCCGCCTAGCCGGCGAGGGGCTCGGCGCTCGGCGTCGAGCCCCTCGCGCCGTCGCTCCCGCCCTTCCGTTCTTGGCCGCTCGCGCGTGCTCGATTTCGGGTATGCTGGCGCGCGATGGCGCCCAGAGTGCCGATTCATCCGGGGACCGTCGACTGGTCGGGCGAGAATCCCGGGATGTACCTGAAGGAAACCGCCGACGGCCGCTTCACCACCCTCGCCAGCTTTTTCCGGGTCGTACTGTCGCCGCACGGGCGCGGTCACGCGCTCGTGCTCCTCGAGGCGCCCTGGGTGGAGACGAGCCTTCCCGAAGCGCTCAACGTGTGCGTCACCGACAACGAGCCGCTCGCGCGCTGGCTCGTGGCGGAGTTCGTCACCCGCTTCGGCGCCTTCCGCGGCGTGCCCGCGCTCGCCTCCCTTCAGTACCGCCGCCTCACCGGCACCGCCGCCTCCGGTGACCACCGCTCGAGCTACCTCGAATGGGTGAAGGGCGACGGCGTGGAGGTGACCCTGACGTGGGCTGATCTCGGCACGCCGTTCGCGGTGGAAATGCCCGTCGAGAAATCCGCCACCGGCCGCCACGAGATGTTCAGCCTCTTCGTGGAAGCGGCGAGCGCGACGCTTCTGGTCAACGGCCGCAAGGCCGGGGGACGGCCCTTCCCGCGCGACTTCGCAGGGCGGCAGAGCAGCACCGCGTTCCTGGCTTTTTCGGAAACGTGGGTGCGCCCCGCCTGATGCGCGGCGGTCTCGAACCTTCCCGCCGCCGGCGTGCGTCCTACAGAGAAGGCGGCCGCGTGTTTGCAGCGCCGGCTAGCGGCGGTGCCGGATCCGGGAAACGCGATCCGGGGAACGCGATCAGGAAGGGGAAAGGAGACGCCATGCCCGCACAGGTCGTCGTCTACAGCAACGTCGGGTGAGGGGGCTGCCACAAAGCGATGGAGTATCTATCGCAAAAGGGCGTGGCCTTCACCGAGAAGAACGTCGGGAAGGATCCGGCGGCGCGGCAAGAACTGGCCTCGATGGGCATGATGTCGCTGCCCGTGATCCTGATCGGTGACAAGCGGTTGACAGGATTCAATCCCAAGCAGATCGACGCCGCTCTCGCGGAGGCGGGCTGAGAACGATGCCGTCCCAGGCCAACATCGACAAGATGTGGGCGTACGCGCGCAAGTACTCGGAGAAGTCGGGGACGTACCTCCATCCCGATTCGACGGTCACCCAGACGGTCGCGGAGGGATTGGCCCGGCACATCGAGGAAGTGGGACGGCCGCTCTGTCCGTGCGTGTTCTATCCGGACCCCAAAGCGGAAGCAAAGCTGCGGCGGTGGGTGTGCGCGTGCGACGAGATGCAGAAGTGGAAGTACTGCCACTGCCTGCTCTTCGTCACCAAGGAGGGCTTGCCCGTCACCGAGTACCTACCGGAGGAGCATGAAGGGCGTCAGGCCTACGGCGTCGTCCGCGACCCGCATCCGGAGAAGGGACGCGGCATGGCGCGCGTGCTCGAGAAGCAGCAGGCGGAGGGCGACGCGCCGCCCTCCTGATTCAGCTCACTCTCGCCAGTCCTTTGCGGCCGCCGGTCTCGAGAAAGCGCGCGAGCGCCGTCCACGTCCCGCTCCCGCACGCGGGGCAGCGGTCGGCGCCGATCTCGAAGCACTCATCACAGTCGAGGCAGAGGGCGACCCGCCGGAGCGGGAGGTGTATCGTCGCGGCAAGATAACGCTGCATCGCTGAGCTCCCTGGGCACGCGCCGGCACGAGCACGGCCACCCTGAGTTCCGGCACACCAGACGTGGTCCGAGACCGAGCGACACCGGCTTCTTCCTTCGGCGCTTTCTTCGCGCGTAAAAGAGCAAGAGCCGTTCCCGCGATCGGGTCGCGCGGTCGTGGCGGATGACCGGGAGCGCGGGCCGGACGCCGGGCTCCGGTCGGGAAGCTTACACGATGACGGACGCAATGGGTATACCGGCTCGCCGAGCGGCAGTCGTCGTCCGTCGTCGTGCCGTCGCGCGCGTCGTGATCAATCTGGGATCGCGAGCGCGAGGCCGGTGAGCGCGCTCGCCAGCAACACCGACTCCACGTGAACGCGGCGGGCGCGCGCGCGCAGCCGCGCCACGAGCCCGGGATCGTCGATCGGTCGCTCGCCGTCGTCGAGATCGCGCGTCCCGCGCGCGGCCAACCGCACTCAGGTCTCCGCCCTGGCCTGGAACAGGCCGAGGGCGCCGGCCCAGAACGGCAGCATGGCGAGCAGACGCCAGCCGCGGCCGGCGCCGAGCGCGACGACACTGATAACCAAACCGACACCCACGGCGAGCATGACGACGCCCATGACGAGACGGCGGCGACGCTGGCGCGGTCCGAGATTGCCGACGATCCCTGGCATCGCGCGCATTGTTCATCGCGCCGCCGTCGCGCGCAAGGAGCCACGGTCGCGTGCCACGCAACTCGCTGGCAGATCCTTTGCTATGTCCTACTGCGGGGGGGAATTACAGGAGCCGGAGGACTACACGCGTGGACTTCAGGCGGATCGTGTACGGCGTGGGCCGCGGGGCCCGCC
Organism: Candidatus Methylomirabilota bacterium; assembly: GCA_036506275.1. GTDB lineage: Bacteria > Methylomirabilota > Methylomirabilia > Rokubacteriales > CSP1-6 > DASXSB01. The sequence continues at coordinate 4,034 of DASXSB010000079.1, forward strand.
GCGGCGCCAAGTGGTTGGTGGTCGCCGTGGTCATCGTGGTCCTTCTTCTCGTCGCCATCGACGTCTTCGTCGACGAGCCGCTGCGCCGGTACACGGAGCGAGAAGTCAACAACCGTCTCAAGGGCTACACGCTGCACATCGCGAAGCTGAATTTCCACGTCCTCGGCTTCGGCCTCGACCTCGTCGACGCCACCCTCGTGCAGCAGGCCAATCCCGACCCGCCCGTCGCCGACTTCCCGAAGATCGAGGCGAGCGTGCAGTGGAAGGAATTGATGTTCGGCCGGCTGGTGGCGAACTTCCGGGTCGTGGAGCCCAAGCTGCACGTGAACCGCGCCCATCTGCTGAAGGAAGCCCACGACGAGACGCCCGTCAGCGACAAGGGCTGGCAGGCCGCGCTGGAGGCGATCTACCCGCTGAAGATCAACGAGTTCAGCATCGTGAACGCCGATGTCACCTACGTCGATGACGCGCGGATGCCGCCCTTGCACTTGAGCAACCTCAACATCGTGGCCGGCAACATCCGCAACATCCACTCCGCCGACCGCGACTATCCGTCGCCGATCCACATCGACAGCGTCGTCTTCGACGCCGGCAAGCTCTCCGTCGACGGTCACGCCGACTTCCTCAAAGAGCCGTTCATGGGCGCCAACGCCAACGTCCGCATCGAAGGCGTGCCCATCGCGTACTTCACGTCGGTCCTGCGCCACTATCATCTGAACGTGAAGAAGGGGACGCTCGACGTCGCCGGTCGCATCGAGTACGCGCCCACCGTGAAGATCGTCGATCTCTCGGAAGTCAACGGACGCCAGGTCCAGATCGATTACGTCCACGAGGCGAAGAACGCCTCCGAGGACACGAAGGCGGCGGCGAAGGCGACCGTGCGCGCCGCCGACGAGGCGTCGAACGCGCCCGACATGCTGCTCAAGATCGCCCGCTTCGATCTCAGCGACGGCGAGTTCGGCTTCGTGGATCGAAGCAAGACGCCCTCGTACCGGGCCTTCATCGCCAACACGAACCTGGTCCTCGACAACCTGAGCAACCAGTTCGTGGAGGGCCCGGCCAAGGTCAAGCTCACCGGGAAGTTCATGGGGACCGGCGACACGAACGTGGAGGGGACGTTCCGGTCCGAGAAGAGCGGCCCCGACTTCGACCTCGACGTGAAGATCGAGAACACCCAGCTCCCGAGCATGAACGACATGCTCCGCGCCTACGGCAAGTTCGACGTGGTGGCGGGGCTCTTTGCCTTCTACTCCGAGATCCGCGTCAAGGACCGCTACGTGCGCGGCTACGTGAAGCCGCTCTTCAGCAACCTCGACGTCTACGACAAGGAGCAGGACAAGGAGAAGAGCGCCCTCCACAAGGTGTACGAGAAGGCGGTCGGCGTCGTCTCCAAGGTCCTCGAGAACCGGCCGCGCTCCGAAGTCGCGACGAAGGTCGACATCTCGGGGCCGCTCGAGAGTCCGAGCACCAACACGATCCAGGTCATCCTGCGCCTCGTGCAGAACGCCTTCATCAAGGCGATCCTGCCCGGCTTCGAGCGCGAGGTCGGTCCTCGCTCCCGTCACTACCCGAGCGCCTCCGTTCGCGAGAAGTAGGTCAGGCGCTCTTCGGAAGCCGTTCCACCTCACGCGCGAGGCGCTGCTGGAGGAGAGCGAGGACGGCGGCTTCCTCCGCCCTCAAGCCCGCGAGCGCGGTCCGCATGCGCTGCTCGGCGCGCGCCTTGAGGCTCGCGAGGGTGACACCGTCCATGTAGGCGTCGAGGATGGCAGGGTGGACGTAGCACTTCCGCGAGACGGCGGGCGTGTTGCCGAGCACCTTCGCCACCGCCTCGATCGCGCGCACCACGTTCCGCTTGGCCTGGGTGGCGGAGTCGAACTTCTCGAGCTCCTGGAGCGCGAGCGCGGCCAGGACGGTCCCCGCCCACGTCCGGAACTCCTTGGCCGTGAAGTCGTCGCCGCTGATCTCGCGGAGATAGGCGTTGACGTCGGCGGAGTCGATGCTGCGCCGGCCGCCGTCGTCGTCGACGTACTGGAAGAGCTCCTGTCCGGGCAGCTCCTGGCACTGCTTCACGATGCGCGCGAGCCGCCGGTCGGCGAGGTCCACGGCGTGCTCCTTGCCACTCTTGCCGCGAAAGCGGAAACGCAGCGTGTGGCCGTTGACGTCGACGTGATGCTCGCGGAGCGTCGTGAGCCCGTAGGAGCCGTTGTCGCGCGCGTATTCGAGATTCCCGACTCGGATCTGCGTGACCTCCAGGAGCCGGACGACCGCGGCCAGGACCTTCTCGCGGGAGAGACCCGGGCGCGCGAGGTCCCGCTGCACCACCTCCCGGATGCGCGGCAGCGCCTGCGCGAAGGCGATCATGCGCGTGTACTTCGTCTCGTCGCGGACCTGCCGCCAGCGGGCGTGATACCGGTATTGCTTGCGGCCCTTGGCATCGCGCGCAGAGGCCTGGATGTGGCCGTTGGCGCTCGGGCAGATCCACACCTGCCGCCAGGCGGGCGGGATGACCAGTCGCTTGATCCGGGCCAGCTCTTCGGAGTCGCGGAGCCGGCGCCCGTCCGGCCCGAAGTAGACGAAGCCCTTGCCCGCGCGCCGCCGGCGGATGCCAGGCGCTTGATCGCTCACGTAGCGGAGCCCGGCCGCCCGCGCCGATTCGACCGGATCGGTCACGAGCGCGGCCGCCGACCGCCGGAGACGTCTCGCGCGTGCAAGCGTGGGCACGTCGCCTTGACGAAGCAAGGGAGGTGCCGGGCATCCGGCGCCGGCGGTTCGATGGCGCGCGACGTGCACCAGTGTCACGCAGACTCATATGTCGACCCTGCCGCCCGCTCCCGGCACTCGCGACACTCCCGCTCGCGGTCAGCGCTCTCCGGGGAGCTGGCGTACCCCGGCCCTCCGCAAGCTCCGCCCCGTGATCGTCCTCTTCACGCTGGTCCTGGTCGTGACCGCGCTCTACTTCGGGCGCGTGGTGCTGATGCCGCTCACGGTGGCCGGGCTCCTGACCTTTCTCCTGGGGCCGCTCGTCGATTTCCTCCACCGCCGGGGCGTGCCGCGCGTGCTGTCCGTCGTGGTGGTGGTGGTGTTCGCGTTCTCGGCCATCGGCGGCGTGGGGTACATCGTCACGATGCAGGTCATGAGCTTCGCCAACGACCTCCCGCTCTACAAAGACAACATCCGACGGAAGGTCGCCGATCTCCGCGGGGTCGGGAAGGGTGGCTCGCTCCAGAAGGTGCAGGAGGCCGTGAAAGACGTCGCGGGCGAGATGCGCAAGGACGACGCCGGCAAGCGCCCGAAGGAGCCGCAGCCGGTCGTCATCGAGCCCGACGGCTCCGCGCTTTCCAACATCGCGACGATCATCGGGCCGTGGGTGGAGCCGGTCGCCACCGTCTTCCTCGTCGTCGTGCTCGTGGTCTTCATGCTGTTCGAGCGTCAGGAGCTCAGGAACCGCCTCATCCGGCTCATCGGCTACCGGCGCCTTACGCTGACCACCAAGGCCCTCGACGAGGCGAGCCAGCGCGTGAGCCGCTACCTGCTCTTGCAGTCGGTGATCAACCTGACCTTCGGGCTGGCGGTGGCGGCCGGCCTCTGGCTCATCGGCCTTCCGTACGCGCTGCTATGGGGCCTCCTCTCGGGCGTGCTGCGGTTCATCCCGTACGTGGGCCCGTGGATCGCCGCCTCGCTGACGATCACGTTGAGCCTCGCCGTCTTCCACGGCTGGCAGCAACCGTTGATGGTGATGGCTCTCTTCCTGGTGCTGGAGCCGCTCACGGGCATGGTGCTGGAAACGCTGATCTACGCGGGAAGCGCGGGCGTCTCCGAGGTCGCGTTGCTGGTCGCGGTCGCCTTCTGGACGTGGCTCTGGGGCCCGATCGGGACGCTGCTCGCCACTCCGCTCACCGTCTGCCTCGTCGTGTTCGCGAAGTACATCCCCGACCTGGACTTCCTGGTCGTGCTGATCGGCGACCAGCCACCCATGACGCCCGACGTGAGCTTCTACCAGCGGTTGCTCGCCGTGGACCAGGACGAGGCGGCGGAGCTCGTGGAGGAGTACTTCAAGACGCACGAGCGGGACCGCGTCTACGACGACGTGTTGATCCCGGCCTTGAACTACGTCAAGCGCGATCGCGACGATCTCGAAGACGAGGACGTCGCCTTCATCGTCCGCGCCACCCGCGACCTCGTGGACGACGTGGGCTCCATGCAGACGATCGTGGCCGCCGCCGCCGCCAACGGCGCCGCGCCGCACGCGGGTCCCCGGGAGCGGATCGTCGGCTGCGCGGCGCGGAACGGCGCCGACGAGGTCGCGCTCTTGATGCTGCGGCAGGTGCTCGATCCCGCGCGCTTCGACGTGGAGGTTGTCTCGCCGGAGACGCTCTTGTCGGACACGGAGGCGACGGCGGGGCGTGGCCGACCGGCCGCGATCGTCGTGACCGCGCTGCCGCCGGGCGGCCTCACGCACGCGCGCTCTTTCGTCAAGCGCCTGCGCGCGCGCAATCCGGAAACGCGGATCGTCGTCGGGCGCTGGGGCGCGCGTCGATTCGGCGAGGAGAAGGCGGAGACGCTCGTCGCCGCCGGCGCCACCACGGTCACCGTCACGCTCATCGAGACCCGCGATCAGCTCGTGGCCCCGGCCGCGATCCCGGCTGCGCCCGCGCGCGCGGCGGAGCCGGCGTCCGCCCGCGCTCGCTGAGCCCGCGGGGTAACACCGACAGGCGGGCCAGCGCGGAGGCGGACGAAGGGCCTGCTACGCCGCCTCTCCGACGTGCCCGCGCTCCGACTGCGAGAGCGGGAGCGTCACCGTGAACGTCGCCCCCTGACCCTCGCCCGCGCTCTCCGCGCGCAGCGTCCCTCCGTGCAGCTCCACGAGCTGGCGGGCGATGGCGAGCCCGAGACCGTAGCCGCCGCGGAGCGCGGTGCTGGCGTCGCGCTCGAACAGGCGCGACATCACCTCCGGCTTGATCCCGCGTCCGGTATCGGAAACGGTCAAGCGCAGGTCGTCGCCGGCGTCGTCGAGCCGGACGTCGACGCGGCCGCCCTTCGGCGTGAACTTCACGGCGTTCGTGATGAGGGTCGATACGATGCGGGCGAGCCGCTCGGGATCGCCGGGGATGGAGCCGAGGGCAGGGTCGATGCTCGAGCGCATGGCGACGTTCTTGGCCGTCGCCGTTGCTCGCGCCGCCTCCACGGCCGCCTGCACGGTGAGGGCGACGTCCACGGGGCGCATGTGCAGGCGAAGATCGCCGCGGGAGATGGTGGCGAGGTCGAGAATGTCGTCGAGCACGCGCACGTGGCTTTCCGCGCTCCGCTCGATGGTGTCGAGCGCGCGCGCCCGCGTGGCGTCATCGAGGGCGGCGCTGCGCAGCAGCCGCGCCCAGCCGAGAATCGAGGCGAGCGGGTCTCGCAGCGCCTGCGCGAGCGCCACCGCGTCCTCGTCCTGAGCGCCGCGCGTCGATGCCTCCGTGGCGCCCCGCGCGGAGGATTCCGCCGCCGCTCGCGCCGATGCCTCCGCCGCCGCCCGCTGCGACGCCTCGCTTCGTGACTCCCGACGCCGGCCAACGCTCGACGGCGCCGACGGAGCCTCCGCCGGCGCTGCCGCCTCGCGCGTCACGGTCGCCTCTCTGACCGGCGATGTCTCGCGCGCGGGCGGGGTCTCGCGAACGGTGCTCGCTTCCCGGAACACGGTGGTGATGTCGCGCCGCCGCGGGACGTCGCGCTCGCGTCCCTCGTTCGCGCGTGCGTCGCGGTCGCGGGCCTCGGTCGGGCCGGGGACGGCCGCGATGAGCCCACGAAAACCGGTCGGCCGGCCGCCGGCGTCGCGGACGACGTTGATCTCCTCCCGGATCCAGATGAAGCGGCCGTCGGAGGTGACCACGCGATATTCGAGATCGCGGTCACGCAGACCCGTGCGGACGTCGTCGTACGCGGAACGGGCACGCTCGCGGTCCTCGGGATCGGTGCCGGGGACCCATAGCGTCGGATCACCGAGCCAGTCCGCCACCGGATAGCCGAGGAGGTCTTCCGCGTTCGGGCTCACGTACACGAAGCGGAAGGTCTCGGCGTCGCGTTGCCACTCCACCGGCTCCGAGGCGTCGTCGTCGCGCTCGCTTCGTCGCCCCGTCTCGTCGTCCGCGGGCTGACGTCGACCGAATAGCCCCGCCGCCGCCAGCGCAATCGGTCCCAGCAGCGTCAGCAGAAGGAGTCCGGCCCCACCTGCGCCGTGCCCGGCCGACGCTTCGGTCGCCACCGGGGCGGCGCCCGAGACCACCGACACGGCGCCGGACGCCGCCGACATGGCACCGGACGCGAGGGACAAGGCCCCGACGAGCCCCGCCATTAGCACGCCCTCTCCGATCGATCGATGAGCCGACTCAATCCGCATCCCGGACTCTCGTGCCATACCCATGCCGATAGCCCCCTGCGCGACGTCTCTTGTAGTTTTCACAATCGACGCCGGAAAAATAGTTCAGCCTGACGCCTCGTTATGTAGAATCACGAAGAACTTAGGAAAAGCATTTCATATCCGATGAGCGATCGAACGCCTGCGCATGGTAGCACCATTTCCGGCGCTCCTCTGCCTCCGTCGCGTTTGTGCACGGGAAGGAGACTCGTGTGACCTGGGCTCGCGTGCGCCTCGGACAGTGCACGTTCCTCTGCCGCCTCGTTTTGCTCCTCGGGCTCGTCGTCGTTGCGGGCTGCGGCAGCGGACGTCTCGTCCTTCCCATCACGATGGACGCGTCGCTCGCGACGCCGACGGACGCCAACGCGCTCACGGGCCACGAAGCCGCCGTGCGGGGCATCGCCGCCGTCATGATGAAGGACCTGCGACTCCCGGTGCCCGAGCAGGTCACGGTCTACGTCTACGACTCGCGTCCCGTCTTCGAGCAAGGGTTGATTCGCGACGCCAACGTCTCGCCCGTGCGCGCGGCGGAGCTCAGTGATTTCGCCATCGGCGTCGGAAAGCGGCGCCAGCTTCTTCTCAACGACGAAGCGTACGACCGCCGTGGCCGCGAATGGTTGCGACTGATCGCGCACGAGCTGGCCCACGTGGCGCAGATCGAGCTCGCGCAGGGCGAAGGGCGCGGCGAGCAGTGGCTGGCGGAAGGCATGGCGGAGTGGGTGGCGTTCTCGGTGCTGGAGCGTCTCGGCCTCGACACCGTGGCGCAGCGCCGCGGCCTCGCCGCCGCCGGCATCCGCAACCACGCCGCTCTCGTGGCGGCGCGGCTCGATCTGGAAACGCTCGGCACCCCGCGCGGCTTCACCGTGCGCCACCTCCGCGAGGGCTCGCTGCCCACGTATCAGCTCGCCTTCCTGATGGCGGACTACCTGATCGCCCGTGACGGCTTCCCTCGCGTCGTCGAGTACTTCCGCTCCTACGGCGAACGTCGCGATCGTCGGGAGAACTTTCAGCGCGCCTTCGGGCAGACGCTCGAGCAATTCGAGCGCGAGGTCCTCGCGCACCTGAAGACGATCGTCCGCTAGTCGGGCGCGGCGCTCCACGTATCGTCCCTGGACTCCCTCGGGCCCGCTTCGCGCGCCGGCTCGTAAATGCGGTGCCAGGGCCATAAGGCCAATCGGGTAAGCTGTGCGTGTCAGCGCACCCGCGGGGGGGCGGCTGGCGGGAAGGAGAACACGACCTCCCATGAAGACATGGTCACGAACGACGGCGATCGGGGTGAGCGTCCTTGCCAGTGTGATCCTGGCGGCGCCGGCGTGGGCGGGAGCGCCCACGGACGTGGTGAAGCAGTACACGGAGCAGGTCGTGAAGGTCCTCGAGGATCCCGCCCTCAAGGGCGACGACAAGCGCGGGGAGCGTCGCGCGACCGTGCGCAAGATCGCGGTCGAGGTCTTCGACGTCAACGAGACGGCACGACGCGCCCTCGGCCGGCACTGGGCGGCGCGCACGCCTGCCGAGCGCGAGGAGTTCGTGCAGCTCTTCACGGACCTCCTCGATCGCACCTACGTCACCCGCATCGACCAGTATGGCGGCGAGAAGATCAAGTTCGTGGGCGAGACCGTCGACGGCGACAACGCGCTCGTGAAGACGAAGCTCGTCACCAAGCAGGGAACCGAGATCCCCGTGGACGGTCGTCTCCTGCGCCGCAACGACAAGTGGCTGATCTACGACATCAGCATCGAGGGCGTCAGCCTCGTCGCGAACTATCGCGCCCAGTTCGACAAGATCATCACCAAGTCGTCGTACGCCGAGCTCGTCCGCCAGCTCAAGGACAAGAGCGGCGACCTTTCCAACGGCACCACGGCCCCCAAGCGCGGATCCTCGTAGCGCGTCGTCGTCGCCCCCTGACGCCTCCGCGCGGCCCCTCCGCGGCTTCCACGTGGCCGTCGACGGGGTGGGTCGCGCCGCCTTTGCGCCCCTCCGCCGACCGCGGGCGGGCGCGGGGGCGGGTCGCCGTCCGCGGCGGGAAAGGTGGGTATAATCGGGACTTCACGGGTGCCCCACTACTCAACGTTTCTCACCGCGAGGTCGTGATGGCGAAAGCAAGCGCGGCGACGGAGCCGATCCAGGCGTTACTCAAGGAAGGTCGGAAGTTCCCGCCCCCCCGGGAGTTCGCCAAGAATGCCGTCGTCCGCAGCGCCGCCGTCCACCGGGAAGCCGCGCGTGATCCCGTCCGCTTCTGGGGGCGGCTGCTGCGCGACATCGCGGAGGGCCGCGCCCTCGGCGACACCACCACCCTCGCCGATCCCAACGTGGTGGCCACCCTCAAGAAGAAATACGAGGAGGAATAAGCCGCGCGTGCTCAGCGGGACGCGATGACGGCGGCCACGATTCCGGTCGAGGTCGTCTCCTGGGTCACGAAGTTCGTGGGCGGTGACGGAGCCGGGCGTCGCGTGTTCGAGGAGCCCCTCGCGCCCGGCGCCACCGTCCGCACCGTGCTCGGTGGGTTGTCCGCGCGTTTCCCGGAGCTGCACCGCGCGCTCTGGAACGGCCGCGAGCTCGGCGAGCACATCGAGGTGCTCGTGAACGACGCCGTGCTCGACATTGCCCATTCCCTGGATTCACCCCTGCGGCCCGGTGACCGCATCGCGCTCCTCGGGCAGTTCATGGGCGGGTGAGCCTGCTCACCGAGTTCCCGCGCGAGCGCACGTGGCTTCTGCCCGCCCTCCAGGCCGTCCAGCGCGCCGAGGGCTGGATCTCCCCGGAAGCGATGGCGCGGGTGAGCGGCCACCTGCGCGTGCCACGCAGCGAAGTGTGGGGCGTCGCCACCCACTATCCCGAATTTCGGCTCGCCCCACGGGGACGTCGTCTCGTCCGTGTCTGCACCGGCTTGAGCTGCCGCCTGCGCGGCGGCGTCGGCCTCCTCCGCGAGTGTGAGCGCATCCTCGGCGTCGCCGCCGGCGCCACCGCGTCTGATGGATCGGTGACGCTGGAAGAGCTCGATTGCGCCTTCGTATGCGCGGTGGCGCCCGTGGTCGAGGTGGACCATCACTGCCACGGCCGCGTCGACGCCTCCGACGTCGCCGCCCTCGTGGCCCCGGGATGGCTGCCGGCGGAAGTCGGACCCACGGACCATGCGTCGCCGCCGATCGCCACCCGTCCGCCGGCCGTTCCCACGACGGGATCGCCGGCGGCACGCTTCGCGAGCATCCGCCGTGACGCCGAACGCCGCCGCACCGGCGCGCGCCTGGCGGTGGGGATGGGAAGCTGCGGGGCGGCGGTGGGCGCGCGGGAGACGGTGGCCGCGCTCGAGGAAGGCAACGCCCGCCGCGGCTTGCCGTTCACGGTCGTCGCCGCCGGCTGCAACGGCATGTGCTGGGCGGCGCCGACGGTGGAGATCCTGCGCGACGGCCGTCCGCGCCTCACCGCCGGCGGCGTGACCGCGGACCGCGTCCACCAGTTCCTCGACGCCGTCGCGTCCAGCGCCGATCTCGACACCTTCGCGGTCGACACCGACTTCCTCGCCGCGCAACGACGCGTCGTCCTCGAACGGTGCGGCATGGCCGATCCCGACGACATCGCGGACGCGATTCGCCACGGGACCTACGCCGCCTTCGCGCGCGCTCTCGACGACGATCGTCCCGCGCGGGTGATCGAGGAGGTGCGGGCGGCCGGCCTGCGCGGGCGCGGCGGCGCCTATTTCGAGACGGCCGTGAAGTGGGCGTCGTGCCGGGCGGCCGCCGGCGAGCCGAAGTTCGTCATCGTCAACGGGGAGGAAGGGGAGCCCGGCATCTTCAAGGACCGCCACCTGATGGAGGGCGATCCGCACCGGGTGCTGGAGGGGATGCTCCTCGCAGCCTTCGCGGTGGGCGCGCGCCACGCGATCCTCTACGTTCACGGCGAGGCTGACCTCTCGGCGGCGCGGCTGGCGACCGCGGTCGAGCAAGCGCGCGAGTGGGGCCTGGTGGGCGAGAGCATCCTCGGCTCCGCGTTCACGCTGGACGTCGAGCTGCGCCGGGGCGCGGGCGGATTCGTCCTGGGCGAGGAGACGGCGCTGCTCGAATCGATCGAGGGACGGCGCGCCATGCCGCGCACGCGGCCTCCGTTTCCGGTGGAAGCGGGGCTGTGGGGCAAGCCGACCGTCATCAACAACGTGGAGACGCTGTGCGCGGTGCCGAGCATCGTCGAGCGCGGGGGCGCCTGGTTCGCGGCCCTCGGCGGCGGCCAGGGGACGAAGCTGTTCGGACTCTCCGGTCACGTGCGTCGCGCGGGCGTGGTGGAGATGGAAGGCGGCTGCACGCTCCGCACGCTCCTTCACGGCGTGGGCGGCGGCAGCGCCACCGGACAGGCCTTTCGCGCGGCGGTGGTGGGCGGTCCCTCCGGGAGCGTCGTCCATCCGCGTCAGTTCGACGCGCCCCTCGCTCCCCGCGGCGCCGTGAATCCGGGCACGGGCGGCGTGGTCGCCCTCGACGCCGCCGCCTCCGTCCGCGACGCCGTCCGCACGTTGCTCGCCTTCAACACGCGCGAGTCGTGCGGGAAATGCACGCCCTGCCGCGAGGGAACGGCGCGGCTCGGCGCGATCCTCGACGCGCCCGTGACGGCGACGAAGGACGGCGAGCGCGTGCGCGAGCTGTCCGAGATCATTCGCGTGGCGTCGCTGTGCGGTCTCGGCCAGGCGGCGCCGGCGTCGGTGCTCTCGGGACTCTCGGAGTTCCCCGATGACTTCGCGCGGGTATGATGAACGCATGGCGGTGACCGAGCGGACGACCGCGGAGCGCGCCACCGCGACGGTGACGCTCACGATCGACGGCGAGCGCGTGGCGGTGCCGGCGGGCGCGACCGTGCTCGACGCCGTCAACACGCTCGCGATCCCGCTCCCCCAGCTCTGCAAGGATCCCGATCGTCCGCCCCTCGGCGCGTGCCGGACGTGTCTGGTCCACGTGGAAGGCCAGCGCGGCCTGCCCGCCGCCTGTCATCTTCCCGCCCACGACGGCATGATTGTCGACACGCGCCACCCGGACGCCGTGCGCGTGCGCGCCGGCGTGCTCGACCTCACGCGCTCGATGCTGATGCCGGGGGACGAGCGCGACGGGTTTGGCCAGCTCGGCGTCGCCTGCGCGAGCCACGCGGTGGCGGAGCCGTCGCACGCGCCGCTGCACCGCTTCGAGGTCGACGCCAGCAAGTCGTTCTTCGTGCTCGATCGCGAGGCGTGCATCCTGTGTGGGCGCTGCACGGTCGCGTGCGACGACGTGCAGCAGATCGGCGCCATCGCCCTCGGCGGCCGCGGCCACGCCACCCGCGTCGGCACCTTCGGCGATGCCCCGCTGGCGGAGTCCGTGTGCACCTCGTGCGGCCAGTGCGTGGCGGCGTGTCCGACGGGGGCGCTCCGTCCCCGCGAAGCGCCGGCGCCGACGGCGCGGCGGGTGGAGACGACCTGCCCGTACTGCGGGGTCGGCTGCGCGATCGTGTCCCACGTGCGCGCAGACGGACGTCTGGCCCTCATGGCCGATGACGTCGCCACCAATCCCTCCAGCGCCGGCATGCTGTGCGTGAAGGGCCGCTTCGGCACCGGCTTCGTGCACTCGCGCGAGCGGGTGACGACGCCCCTCGTGAAGCGCGACGGCCGCTGGCACGAGGCGACGTGGGAGGAGGCGCTGGACACCGCGGCGGAGGGGCTCGCGCGCCATCGCGGTCGCTTCGGCGCCCTCGCGAGCGCCAAGGCCACCAACGAGGACGGCTACATCGTCCAGAAGCTGTGCCGCGTCGTCATGGGCACCAACGACGTCGACCACTGCACGCGCCTCTGCCACTCGCCGTCGGTGGAGGCGATGCTCGCCTCCATGGGCTCGGGGGCGACGTCGAACTCGTACTCCGACTACGAGAACGCGGGATGTCTGCTGATCGTCGGCGCCGACGCCTCCGCCAACCATCCCGTCATCGCTGTCCGCTTCCGCCGGGCCATGCGACGGGGCGCGCGCGTGGTCGTGGTCAACCCGCGGCGGATCGAGCTGTGCGATCAGGCCGACCTCTGGATCCAGCCGCGCCCGGGCACCGACGTGACGCTCTTCAACGCGATGGCGCGGGTCATCCTCGACGAGGGTCTCGCCGATCTCGATTTCATCGCGCGCCGCACGGAGGGGTTCGAGACGTGGCGGGCGTCGCTGCGCGATTTCACGCTGGACCGGGCGGCGGCGCGCACGGGGGTGAGCCCGGAGGCGATCGCGCGGGCGGCACGCTGGTACGCGAAGCCGCCCTTCTCGGGCTCCTGCCTCGTGTGGGGCATGGGCATCACGCAGCACATTAACGGCATCCACAACGCCCACGCGCTCCTGAACCTCGCCCTGGTGGCGGGACAGCTCGGCTTCGCGGGGGCCGGCATCTCGCCCCTGCGCGGACAGAACAACGTGCAGGGCTGCGGCGACGCCGGCTGCATCCCGACCAATCTTCCCGGTTACCAGACCTACGAGGACGAGACGCTCGCGCGCTTCGAGGGCGACTGGGGCGTGCGGCCGCCGGCCGAGCCCGGGCGCGTCGTCACCGAGATGGTGGAGGGCTGCCTCACCGGCGCCACCCGCGCCATGTACGTGGTGGGCGAGAATCCGCTCCTCTCGGAGCCCGACCTCCACCACGCCGAGAAGGCGCTCGACCAGCTCGACTTCCTGGTTGTGCAGGATCTCTTCCTGCACGAAACGGCCGAGCGTGCTCACGTCTTCCTGCCCGCCGCCGCCTTCGCCGAGAAGGAAGGGACCTTCACCAACTCGGAGCGGCGCGTGCAGCGTGTGCGTCGCGTCCTCGATCCCCCCGGTCTCGCCCGCGCGGACTGGTGGATCACGTGCGAGCTGGCCAGGCGCACGGGCCGGCGCCTCGGCCTCGACGTCGATCGGCAGTTCGCGTACGAGAGCGCCGCCCAGATCTTCGACGAGATGGCGCGTCTCACGCCGTTCCTCCGCGGCATCTCCCACGCCCGCCTCGACCGCGACGGCGGCCTCCAGTGGCCGTGTCCGAGCGCCGATCACCCCGGCACGCCGTTCCTCTACGCGGAGTCGTTCCCGCGCGGCCGTGCCCGCTTCATTCCCGCGCTCCAGACAGTGGAGGCGGCGGAGCTGCCCGATCCCGACTTTCCGTTCCTCCTCAACACCGGTCGCCTCCTCTATCACTGGCACGGCGGCACCCTCACGCGCCGGGTGCAGGGACTGCTGGAGCTGGCACCGCGTCTAGAGATCGCGATCCATCCCGCCGACGCCCGCCGCCTCGGCGTCGAGACCGGCGCGCGCATCCGGGTCGCGTCCCGCCGCGGCGAGCTGACCGGACACGCGCGCGTGACCGAGGCCGTGCGTCCGGGCGCGCTCTTCGTGCCGTTCGTGAAGCTCGGCGAGTCGGCGGCGAACTTCCTCACGAACTCCGCCTTCGATCCCGGTTCCAAGATCCCGGAGTACAAGGTCTGCGCCGTACGGGTGGAACGGATCCCCGCGTGAGCGAGGCCGTTCCCCCGCGCTACGACGACGAGTTCCGCCGCCGTCTGTCCCGTCGCGCGTTCACCGTCATCGTCGAGTGCGTGACGCCGCCGGCATCGGCCCCGCTCGAGGGTTCACTGGCGCCGCTCGTGGAACTGGCGGAGCGGCTGAAGGGCTCGGACGAGGTCCACGCGCTCACGCTCACCGATCGTGTCCGCTGCGACGTCGACCACGACCCGGTGGCGGTGGCGCCGCGGGTGGCGGCGGGGTCGGGACGCATGCCGCTCGTGCACCTGGCCGGGAAGGGACGTGATCGGCGCTCGCTCGAACCCGTGCTGGCGCGCCTGGCGACGAGCGGACTCGAGAGCGTGCTCCTGACGACCGGTGACCCGCCGGCGCCGGCGAGCGCGCCGCCGCTGGACGCGGTGGAGATGATCCGCCTCGCGCGCGCGCTTCACCCCGCGCTCCACATCGCCGCCGTCGTGTCGCCGTTCCACCTCGGGGATGATCAGCGGCGAGGGGAGTACGCGCGAGCGGCCGACAAGGAGCGCGCGGGCGCGGACGTCTTCATCGCCCAGCTCGGCTGGGACATGGGGAAGGTTGCCGAGCTCGCCTCCTGGCGCCGTGATCACGGCCTGCGCGCGCCGCTCTTGCTCTCGGTCGCGCTGGTGACGGCCGCCCGCGCCCGCTGGTTCGCGTCGGCGCGGCTTCCGGGCGTCGTGCTCACGCGCGAGCTGGAAACAGCCGTCGCCCGTGAGCAGCGTGCGGCGGACGGGGGGCGCGCCGCCGCCTATCGCCGCCTGGCGCTCCAGATCGTGGGCGCGGAGTGGCTCGGGTACGCGGGTGTCTTGCTCGTCGGCATCCAGGACGCGCGGAAGATCGGCCGCGTGGTGGCCGATGTCGACCGTCTGCGCGGCGAGCTCGGTACCGAAGACGCGTGGTGGTCGGCGTGGCAGACGGCGCTCGGAGGGCGTGACGGCGCGGGGCGGGGACGAGAGAGAGCTCATGGGCAAGAGTGACATCGACATCGCGCGGGCGGCGAAGCTGCAGCCGATCGGGACCGTCGCGGAGGGACTCGGCCTCGTGTCCGCCGACATCGAACCCTACGGCGCCTACAAGGCGAAGGTCCGGCTGGAAACGCTCACCGCTCTCGCCGGAAAGCCCGACGGCACCCTGGTGCTCGTCACCGCGATGACACCGACGCCCGCCGGCGAGGGAAAATCGACGACCACGGTCGGTCTCGCCGACGCCTTTCGCCGCCTCGGCCATCGCTCGATCGTCGCCATCCGGGAACCGTCGCTGGGGCCGTGCTTCGGCGTGAAGGGCGGCGCCGCCGGCGGCGGCTACGCGCAAGTGGTGCCGATGGAGGACATCAACCTCCACTTCACCGGCGACATCCACGCCGTCGGCGCCGCCCACAACCTGCTCGCGGCCATCCTCGACAACTCGCTCTTCCAGGGCAACCCGCTCGGCCTCGATGTCCGCCGCGTGGCCTGGAAGCGTGTGCTCGACATGAACGACCGGGCGCTGCGCAACACCGTCATCGGCCTCGGCGGAGCCGCGCACGGCATTCCTCGGGAGAGCGGCTTCGAGATCACGGTGGCCTCGGAGGTGATGGCGATCCTCTGTCTCGCGAGCGACCTCGCCGACCTCAAGCGGCGTCTCGCGCGCGTGGTCGTGGGCGAGACGGCCGACGGACGCTTCGTCACCGCGGACGATCTCCACGTGAGCGGCGCCCTCGCCGTGCTCCTCAAGGACGCGCTCAAGCCGAACCTCGTGCAGACCCTCGAGGCCACCCCCGCCTTCGTGCACGGCGGTCCCTTCGGCAACATCGCACACGGCTGCAACAGCCTCGTCGCCACCCGCCTCGCGCTGAAGCTGGGCGACGTCGTCGTCACCGAAGCCGGCTTCGCGAGCGACCTCGGTGCCGAGAAGTTCTTCGACATCAAGTGCCGCGTGGGCGGTCTCACGCCCGCCGCCGCCGTGATCGTCGCCACCGTGCGCGCGCTGAAGATGCACGGAGGCGTGCCACGGGAACGGCTCGCGCGCGAAGACGTGGAAGCGGTGCGCCGCGGCTTCGACAATCTCGCGAAGCACGTGGAGAACGTCGGCCACTTCGGGGTGCCGGCGGTGGTGGCGCTGAACCACTTCGTCACCGACACCGACGCCGAGGTGGCGGCCGTGATGCGCGGGTGCGAGGGACTGGGCGTGCCGGCGCGGCTGTCGCGCGTGTGGGAGCTGGGCGGCGCCGGCGGCGTGGAGGTGGCGGCGGCCGTGCTCGACGCCGTGCGCGGACGGCCGGCGACCTTCCGGCCGCTCTATACCGACGACCTCCCGCTCGCGCGAAAGCTCGACACCGTCGTTACCAGGATCTACGGCGCCGACGGCGTCGATTTCCTTCCCGCCGCGGCCGCCAAGCTCGCACAGTACGAGGCCGCCGGTCATGGGCGGCTTCCCGTGTGCGTGGCGAAGACGCAGAACTCGCTCTCCGACGATGGAAAGCGCGTGGGTCGGCCCCGCGGCTTTCGCATCACCATCCGCGACGCGAAGCTCTGTGCGGGGGCCGGCTTCGTGATCGCCTACGCGGGCGACATCCTCACCATGCCCGGGCTGCCGAAGGTCCCTGCCGCCCAGAGCATCGACATCGACGACGCCGGCAACGTCGTCGGGCTTTTCTGAGGAGGCGGGATGGCGGCACGACTCGAGGGCAAGCCGGTGGCGGAGCGGATCCTGAGCGAGGTGGCGGCGGAGACGGCCCGGTTACGCGGGGGCGGGATTGCGCCCGGCCTCGCGGTGGTGCTCGTCGGTGACGATCCCGCCTCCAAGGTGTACGTGGGGCGCAAGCGCCAGGCGTGCCGCGACGTCGGAATCGAGGCGCCCGAGTACGTCTTTCCGGCCGGGCTCTCGGAGAGCGAGCTGCTCTCGCTCGTGCGCGAGCTGAACGAGACGAAGACGATCCACGGCATCCTCGTCCAGCTCCCGCTGCCCAAGGGCGTGGACGAGCGCCGGATTCTCGACGCGATCGATCCCGCCAAGGACGTCGACGGCCTCCATCCGGAAAACCTCGGCCACCTGCTCATCGGCGATCCGCATCTGGTGCCGTGCACCCCGGCGGGTGTCCTGGCCATCCTCGATCACTACGCGGTGCCGCTGCCGGGTCGCGTCGCCGTCGTCGTGGGCCGCTCGCGCCTCGTGGGCAAGCCGGTGGCACAGCTCCTCATCGCCCGCGACGCCACCGTCGTCACCGCGCACAGCCGCACCCGCGACCTTCCGGCCATCACGCGACAGGCCGACGTGCTCGTGGTGGCGATCGGGCGCGCGCGCCTGATCGGGGCCGAGCACGTCAAGCCGGGCGCGACCGTGATCGACGTCGGCGTGAACCGCCTCCCGGATGGGAAGCTCGCCGGCGACGTCGATTTCGCCGCGGTGGAACCCCTCGCCTCCGCCATCACGCCGGTGCCGGGCGGGGTGGGCCCGACCACGGTGGCGATGCTCATGCGGAACACCGTAGCCGCGTGCCGGCGCCAGCTCGGCGCCTGACCGACGCCGGCGGAGCCGCCGCTGCTCGAGTGCGTTCCCAACGTCAGCGAGGGACGCGCGCCCGATGTCATCGCCGAGCTGGCGGCGGCTGTGAAGGAGGCGGGGGCCGAGCTGGTCGACGTCCATAGCGACGTCGATCACCACCGATCGGTGTTCACCTTCCTCGGCGCCGGCGACGTGGTGGAGCGCGCCGCCCTCGCCCTTGGCGTCGTCGCCGTCGCCCGCATCGATCTGCGGCGTCACGCGGGTGTGCACCCGCGCGTGGGCGCCGTGGACGTGGTGCCCTTCGTGCCTCTGCGCGGCTCCACCATGGCCGCCGCCGCCGCCGCCCGTCGCATGGGCGCGGCGCTGGCAGCGGCGCACGCGGTGCCGGTGTTCTTCTACGGCGAGGCCGCGCTGCGGCCGGCGTGGCGAGAGCTGCCGGCGGCCCGGCGCGGCGGCTTCGAGCGGCTGGCGGAGCGCATGCGCGATCCCGACCGCGCTCCCGATGCGGGGCCGCCGGCGCCGCATCCGACCGCGGGCGCCACCATCGTGGGCGCGCGCGGCCCCCTCATCGCCTTCAACGCCGTGCTCGATGCGGGTGACGTCGCCCTCGCGCGCGCGGTGGCGAGCGCGGTCCGGGAGACGGGCGGCGGTCTTCCCCGCGTGCGCGCGCTCGGGCTCTTTCTGCCGAGCCGCGGTCTGGCCCAGGTCGCCATGAACCTCCTCGACTACCGCGTGACGCCGCTCGCCGTCGCGGCCGCGCGCGTGAGCGCGGAGGCGCGGCGCCGCGGCGCCGCCGTGCGCGAGTTCGAGCTGGTGGGCTGCGCGCCCGCGGCGGCGCTCGCCTCGTGGCCGGCGGACCTGGCGCCCATCGCCGGCCTTCGCCCCGCACAGCTCCTGCCGTCCGAGCTGTTCGGCGCTTGCTGATATGCTGGGCGCCGGCGTGGCGACCTACGAGATCATCGCCTGGAAGAACATCCCCGCCGTGATCGAGGCCCGGGACGGACGCGACACGGTCACGCACCAGCTCAGCGATCGCTTCCAGCAGCTCATCGACTCCGCGGCGATGCAGCTCGGCATCCATGGATCCGACGCCTACCTCGAGCTGTGGAGCCGCAGCGAGCCCCGCGAGCGCGCGGGCTCGGCGGCCGAGGTGGCGGCGGCGGTGGCGCAGGAGATCGAGGACCGCTTCCCGACGTACATCGGCGGCGCGTTCCGGCCCGCGTAACGCGCCAACCCCTGACCGCTCCGCGAGCGCTCGCAGCGCTCGTGGTCCCGGCGAGCCCCTGGCATGCGCGCCCCGGCGATCCGAGCGCGCGCGGGACGTTATCGCGTGTCGGAGAGGAGCTGCCGCGCCCGCGGCACGTCCTTCACCGTCCAGTCCGCGAGGTTGGTCGGCGCTTTCTCGTCGACCACCGCCTGCAGCTCCCGACGCGCCTCCGCGATGCGGCCCTTCTTGATGAGCGTCCTCGCCAGACCGATGCGCAGCGAAGTGAAGTGCGCGTCGATGGTCAGGCCCTTCCGGAACATCGCCTCCGCACGGTCGAGGTCGCCGCCCGCGATCCCCGGCACGTCGAGATACAACTGCCCGGCAAGCACGTAACCGGGCGCAAAGCTCGGATCGAGCTCGAGGATCTTCTGCATCTCCGCCTTCACGGTGGGGAGCAAGAACAGCGAGCGCACCACCCCGTTCACCTGGCCCCAGCGTCCCGTGTTGGAGGCGAACCAGATGTGAGCGAGCACGCTCTGCGGGGCCAGCGCGACCGCGCGCCGGGCCGCCTCGCGGCCTTCATCGTAGGCGGCGAGCTTCTCCTCGCGCGAACGTCCGCGCACGTCGCCCCAGATGAACGAGATGTGGGCGAAGGCGATGAGATTGTCGAGCGTCGCGTCCTCGCCGGCCGCCTTGCGGAGGCGCTCGCGAAGCACGTCGAGCCGCGCGGGATCGCGGTGGTACTGATCCCAAAACGCGCGGAACTCCGCCAGGAGCGGCGAGTCCGCGGCGCCTCCGCTCGTGATGAGACCAGGCCCGGCCGCCACGAGCACGAGCGCGAACACCGTCCACCTCGTCATCGCTTGGAGCGTGTCTCGCACGTTCCGAGTATGCGCGCGCTCGCCGTCTCCGGCGTGAGATGATGACGGTCGCTCACGCCGGGTACGCGCGAGGGAGGGTCGCGATGGCGCGGAAACGTTGGATGCTGGTGGTGGTGATGGCGGTGATGTTCGCGGACGCCGGGCTGGCGACCGCTCAGGCGCTCCGGTCCGGTCAGGCCGCGCCCGACGTGGCGGGCGGTCCGTGGATCAACAGCACGCCCCTGACGGTGGCCGATCTCCGAGGCCGGGTCGCGCTCGTGGAGTTCTGGACGTTCGGGTGAATCAACTGCCGCAACGTGATCCCGCAGTTGCGGGGCTGGTACGACAAGTACGCGGGGGAAGGGCTCACGGTGGTGGGCGTGCACAGCCCCGAATTCGCCTGGGAGAAGCCGTACGACAAGGTCGTCGCCGCCACCCGCGAGCTCGGCATTCGCTATCCGGTGGTGCAGGACAACGACTTCGCGATCTGGAAGCGCTACGGCGTCCGCGCGTGGCCGACTACCATCCTGCTCGACCGCATGGGCGTCGTGCGTTATCGCCACATCGGGGAAGGCGCCTACGAGGAGACGGAGGCGATGATCCGACGGCTCCTTCAGGAGCGCGGCTGATCCGGGAGCGAGAGCACCGCCGCCACCCGTCCGAGCGGCCCCAACTTCGCAACCAACACGTCGGCGACGATCATCGCATGTCGCTCCTCGCGCGCCTCGAATCGCCGGCCGCCGGCGGCTCCGAAGCGGCGATCGAAGCCGAGCGTGATGTGAGGAACATAGTGGTCTCGCGCGAAGGCATAGCCGTAGCGGCGCGCGTTGTCGACGAGATCGGGATCGCCACCGGTGGCGCGGGCGGTCGCATCGACGACGGCGGCGTTGGCGACGTGGTCGAGAAAGCCATCCGCGACGAGGACGGCGTCCTCGTGTGCGTTCGCGAGAAGCCGACGCTCTGGGGAGGACGGGTCAACGCACCAGAACACGAACCCGCCGCCGAAGACCGCGATCGTCGTGAGCGGAATCGTCCGGCCGCACAGTCGCGCTCGCAGGCGCTCCACGAACATCGCCAGCCGCGACCGCGGCACGTCGCCGACGGCGCACTGCGTGAGTGTCAGGTGGGGCAGGGAGCCGGGGGCGACGACCTGTTCGGCGTCTTCGCCGATCAGAGCCGCGGCCAGCGCGTACGAGGCGCGGATGGTCGCGGTATCGGGCTGGAGGACGAGCCCGAGGAGACCGCGCATCCGTTCCGCGGCTGCCAGCCTCGGGATCCCGAACATGCCGAGCGTGCCCTCGCCGCCCATGGCCACCACGGTGGCCCCGGGGACTTCCAGGGCACAATTACGGGGGAGGTAATGGCAGGATCCCGAGTTCGGACTCCGCCGTTACAAGCGCGTAACATCGTGAGAGGCTAGAAGCGAGGAGAAGACGAATGCTGATCCGCCGGCGGCCGATGTTCCGGGAGTCGGAGATCACCGATCCCGGGGTGTACCTGAACCGGCGCCGCTTCATGACGGGGGTGGCGGCGCTCGCTCTCGCCGGCGCCGGCGAGGCGGAGGCGGCGCCGCCCGCGCTCCCGGAGCTCAAGGCGACGCCGAACCCGGCCTTCCGCCTCGACGACAAGCCCACCAAGTTCGAGGACGCGTCCACCTACAACAACTTCTACGAGTTCGGGGTGAACAAGGACGACCCGGCGCGGCTCGCCCACACGCTGAAGCCGCGGCCCTGGACCCTGAAGGTCGACGGGCTGGTGGCGAAGGCGAAGACCTTCGACCTCGACGAGGTGCTCAAGGTGGCGCCCCTGGAGGAACGCGTCTACGCGCTCCGCTGCGTGGAAGGCTGGTCGATGGTGATCCCGTGGATCGGGTTTCCCCTGGCGGCGTTGGTCAAGCGCGTGGAGCCGACGAGCGCGGCCAAGTACGTCGAGTTCACCACCCTCATGGATCCGGAGCAGTTTCCCGCCCAGAAGAAGGGGATCTTCAACTTCGGCAGCCTCGACTGGCCGTACACGGAAGGCCTGCGCCTCGACGAGGCCATGCACCCGCTCACGCTGCTCACGGTCGGCATGTACGGCCACGTGCTCCCGAACCAGAACGGGGCGCCGCTCCGGGTCGTGGTGCCGTGGAAGTACGGGTTCAAGAGCGCGAAGTCGATCGTGCGCGTGCGGTTCACCGCCGACGAGCCGAAGACGGCCTGGAACAAGGCGGCGCCCAACGAGTACGGCTTCTACTCGAACGTCAACCCGAAGGTCGACCATCCGCGCTGGAGCCAGGCCACGGAACGGCGCATCGGCGAGTTCCGGCGGCGGCCGACGCTGATGTTCAACGGCTACGGCGATCAGGTGGCGTCGCTCTACGCCGGGATGGATCTGAAGAAGTCCTACTAGCTCGATGGGACGTCGCGGCCGGCTCGGCGTGAAGATCGTCGTGTGGGCGGTGTGCCTGGCGCCCCTCGCGAATCTCACGTACCGCTTCTACACGGACGATCTCACCGCCAATCCCATCAGCTTCATCACCAACACGCTCGGGGACTGGACGTTCCGCATCTTGCTGGCGAGCCTCGCCGTGACGCCGCTCCGCATCGTGACCGGCATGGCGTGGCAGGTCCCGCTGCGGCGGCTGCTCGGGCTCTTCGCGTTCACCTACGCCGTCCTCCATTTCAGCGTCTGGCTCGTGCTCGATCATTTCTTCGACTGGTCGGTGATGGGCCGCGACATCGTGAAGCGTCCGTACATCACGGTCGGCATGCTGGCGCTGCTCTGTCTGCTCCCGCTCGCCGCCACCTCGACCTCGGCCATGATCAAGAGGCTCGGCGCCCGCAACTGGCGCCGTCTGCACCGGCTCGCCTACGTGGCGGGCGGACTGGCCGCCCTGCACTTCCTCTGGCTCGCGAAAGTGGGGCGTATCGAGCCCTACGTGTACGCGACGATCCTCGTTCTCTTGCTCGGGGTGCGGGCCGTGGACGCCGTGCGGCGGCGCCTGCGCGCGCGGCCGCGCCCGACCGCGCCCGTACCGGAGCTCGTGCGCTGATCCCCGGCCTTCGGCCATCCCCCTCGCGGAGGAAATCCATGTTCGCCCTGCGCCCGCTCGTGCTGATCGCTGCCGTCTTCCTGACCGGCTGTGCCGCCGGCAACGGCGGCCGCTCCGCCACGTCGCCGGTGGCTCCGGCCACGCCCACGCGCGCCGTTCTCGACAACGGCGTCGTCCTCATCGCGCGCGAGCATCGCGCGAGCGATCTGGTCTCGCTCCAGCTCTGGCTGCGCGTGGGCGGACGCGACGAGATGCCCGCCGAGCTGGGGCTCTCGCATTATCTGGAGCACATGCTCTTCAAGGGCACGCCCACGCGGCCGCCGGGCTCCATCGACTATCTCATCGAGGGCCTGGGCGGTCAGAGCAACGCCTTCACCTCGTACGACTTCACCCACTTCGACGTGATGCTGCCCGTGGAGCACGTGCGGACCGGCCTCGAGCTGCTCGCCGACATCGCCGTCAACGCCAGCTTTCCGCCCGAGGAAATCGATCGCGAGCGCAAGGTCGTGTTCGAGGAGATGAGCCTGGTGGAGGACGATCCCGAGAAGTATCTGCTCCGGCAGGTCTACGAGCAGGCGTATCGCCCGCACCCCTACGGCCGGCCCATCCTCGGCACGCCTGAGCTGGTCCGCGACCTCACGCGCGAGCGACTGGCCGCCTACTACGGGAAGCACTACGTGGCGCCGAACATGGTCATCGTGGTCGTGGGCGCGCTCACCACCGACGAGATTCGACCGCTCGTGGACGCGACGTTCGGCCGCCTGCCGAAGGCGACCTCCGGCCGCCCCGCCGTCGCGGGCGCCTCGTGGCCGACGACCCGCCGCACGGCCGACGTGCGACGGTCGGAGCAGCAGGCGTACCTGGGCCTCGCGTGGCGGACGGCCGCCACCGACAGCGAGGACGTCTTCGCGGTCGACCTCCTCACCTACATCCTCGGCGACTCCCCGAGCTCGCGCCTGAACCAGATCGTGCGCGACCGCGACCGTCTGGTGTCGACGATCGAGGCCGCGTACGGCGCGTGGGCGAAGGGCGGCCTGGTCACGGTGACGTCGAGGCTGGATGCGTCGAATCTCGACGCCGCCGAGCGCTCGATCCTCGAGGTGATTCGCCGCGTGCGCGCCGACGGCGTGACGGAGGCGGAGCGCCAGCGCGCCATCGTCACCGCGGAATCGAGCTACGCGTTCGACATCGAGACCGCCGACGGTCTCGCCAAGTCCTACGGACAGGCGGAGACGACGTGGGAGCTGGCCAAGGAGCTGCGGTACCTGGCGCGCCTGCGGCAGGTGACCGCGGCCGAGATCGTGGCGGCGGCGCGGAAGTACTTCGGCGACGACAACTATACCCGCGTCCGCTTCGTGCCGGGGGAGGGCGCGCGATGATCCGCGTTGCGATCGCCCTCCTCCTCGTCGTGCTCGCGGTGCCGACCTCCGCCGGCGCCGCCGACGTCGTGCGCGAGCGCTTCGACAACGGCATGGTCGTGCTCGTGCGCGAGAATCCGCTCGCGCCCGTGGTCGCTCTCAGCCTGCTCGTGAAGTCGGGCGTGCGCTGGGAGAAAGCGGACGTGGCCGGGATCTCGAACTTCCTCACCGCCGTCATGGTGAAGGGGACCATGAAGCGCGGCGGCGCCGAGATGGCGGAGGCGATCGCCGCCCTCGGCGGCAAGATCACGGCGTCGGGCGACGTCGACTACTCGGAGATCCGGGCCTCCGCCCTCGCACGCTACTGGCGAGAGATGCTCGTGCTCACGGCCGAGCTCGCCCTCGACCCCAAGCTCGCCGCCGACGAGGTCGATCGCGAGCGTGAGCTGCTGGTGGGCCGGGTGCAGCGCCGCCGCGACAACGCGCCCTCGCGCGCCTTCGACGAGTTCTACCGCGCGCTGTACTCGCCGCATCCCTACGGGCTCCCCACCCTCGGCACGCCGGAGACGATCGCGCGCATCGACCGCGCCGCCCTCGTGGCCCGCTACCGCGCCTTCTGGCAGCCGGAGCGCATGGCGCTGGCGGTGAGCGGTCAGGTGTCGGCGCCGGAGGTGATCGCGGAGGCGAGGCGGCTGTTCGCGGGCCTCCTGCGCGGAAACGCGTCCGTCGACGCCCCCATCCCGCCGCCGGCAGTGGCGGTCCATCGCGTCGTCCTCGAGCAACCGGCGCAGCAGGCGCAGATCGTCGTCGGTGGGGTGGCGCCCGCGCTTGATCACCCCGATCACGCGGCCGTGAAGGTGCTCGGCTCCGTCCTCGGCGGTGGCATGGGCGGGCGTCTCTTCGCGGAGCTGCGCGACCGCCGCGGCCTCGCCTACGCCGCCAACACGTTCTACGAGCCCGTGCGCGAGCCGGGCGCGCTCATTCTCTACCTCGGCACCGCGCCCGAGAACGTGACGGCCGCCGAGGCCGCCCTCGTCGCCGAGATCCAGCGCGTGCGGACGACGCTCGTCAGCGCCGAGGAGCTCCGCCGGGCGAAAGGCTACCTGCTCGGTGCCTACGAGTCCGACCGGCGCACCAACGCGCGCCAGGCCTGGTACCTCGCGTTCTACGAGCTGGCGGGAGTGGGGCTCGACTATCCGGAACGGTTCCGCAAGGCGGTGGCGGCGGTGACCGCGGAAGACGTGCGGCGAGTGGCGAACCAATACCTGTCGAGCCTCACCGCGGTCGTTCTTCGTCCGCGCTGAGCGACGCTGCCGCGCGCGCGATGAGCACGGTGTGGGCGCGACTGCACGCGCTCTATCCCGAGGCGTCGCGCACGACGCTCAAGAAATGGCTGGAGCGCGCGCGCGTGCGCCTGAACGGCGACGTGGTGCGTCGGGGAGATATCCCCGCCGGTCCTGGCGACCGCGTGGAGCTGGGGGCCCCGCCGCCGCCGAGCTTGGCCTCGCCGCTGCGCCTCGTGCACGAGGACGATGACCTCCTCGTCGTCGACAAGCCGCCCGGCCTGCTCACGATTGCCACCGAGGGCGAACGCACCCGCACCGCGTATCGCCTCGTCTTCGACTACGCGCACGCCCGGGGCGGCCGCGTCTTCGTCGTGCACCGGCTCGACCGCGAGACCTCGGGGCTCCTCGTCTTCGCGCGCTCGGTCGACGCCAAGCGGCGATTGCAGGCGCAGTGGGAGGCGCGGACCGTGGAGCGTGTGTACGAGGCGATCGTGGAGGGTCGGATGCGCGAGGGCGAGGGCGTTCTCACCGCGCGCCTGCGCGAGGATCGAAGTCGGCGCGTCCGTCCCACGCGCGCGGCCGGGCTCGGGAAGGAGGCGGTGACGCGCTATCGCGTGCTCGCGCGCGGGCGCGACACCACGCGCGTCGAGCTTCGCCTCGTCACCGGCCGCCGCGGTCAGATCCGCGTTCAGCTCGCGGACCTCGGTCATCCGATCGTCGGCGACGTCGAATACGGTAGTCGTCTGAATCCCGTGCGGAGGCTCTGCCTGCACGCGACGCGTCTCGCGTTCCGGCATCCTCGTCGCGGCGATCGCGTTGCCTTCGAGAGCCCAGCCCCGCCCGTGTTCGACCGCGTCCGGTAGAAATCCCAATCCCGTCCCGTGGGGGTGGGGCACCACCCGGCGCTCGTTTCCGAATTGGAGAACGGGCGCGCCCGTCTTACCACCCGAAGCTCGGCATCGAGCAGAGGAGGCGCGACATGACGAAGCGAATGACAACGCCCGTGGTCGGGCTCTCGTTGCTGGCGATGGTGATGGCTGGATGTGCAACGCTCGGCGGGGCGGCCGTGGGCGCCGGCGCGGGAGCGGCGGTGGGCGCCGGCACCGGCTATGGCGCCGGCAAGGGCGCGCTCATCGGCACCGGCGTGGGCGCGGCGGCGGGCGCGATCTACGACATCGTGAAGAAGAAGAACTGACAGACAGGATGGCGGGGGCGGCGGCAACGTCGCCTCCGCGCGGTCTACTCGCGGGCCTGCGCCCTCGCCTGCTCGGCCGCGCGGATCTCGTCGGCGAACATCCCCACGTGTAGCGGACAGGGCGCCTTGTTCTCATCCACGTACTGGCAATCGGTCTGATTGCACTGTACGTAGTAGCCCTGGGGACGCCCGAAACCTCCCGGACGACGGAGGCGGATCGACACCGTCTCCGAGACCACCGAGCACCAGAACTCGCGGGCGCGACCGCGGCTCACCGAGCGGCGCTGCTTTCGAAGATCACCGGCACGTGTTCCAACATACGCGTTCCCCGCGCGAGACACAAGAGTCCCGCGCGCAATTTCCGTTCCACCGTCGGCCTGGGATTCCGCGCCCGCGGTCCCGTGCCCCGGGATTCCGAGTATTCTCCCGGGGATTCCGAGTATATTGAGCGACGACGTCGAATCCTCAGGGAGGCTCTCATTGCCCCGCTCGTCGACCCTGCCGTTGCTGGCGCTGGTCTGTGCCACGCTCGCTCTGGCGCTCGGGGGATGCGCCAGCCTCTCCAGAGTCCTCGGCCCGGACCCCGCGCTGTTCCCGGGCCCGGCGACGGCGGCTGATGCTGCCGCCGGTCCGCTCGGAGCGCCTCCGGCGGCGCCGGAGATAGCCGCCGCCGACGTTCTGCCCTTCGGAATCCCGCCCTCGGCGGATGCGGGGAAGTCCGAGGTCCTCGTCTTCAGCGAGGCGGTCTGCGTGATGGACGCAGGCTCCGACGTCCTGCCCGCCGCGGAGACCGTACTGGCGCCGGACGTCCCCGACGCCGTCACCTTCCTCGCCGCCGACATCGGCCTGCGGCTCGCGCAAGCGCAGGGGCAGAAGCTCGATGCGGGCGAAATCGATGCCGAGCGCGAGGAATACGACCCCTGGGAGCCGTTCAACGAGAAGATGTTCGAGTTCAATCGACGGCTCGACCAGTACGTCCTGAAGCCGATCGCGAAGGTCTACGGCAAGATCATTCCAGAGCCGATCCAGATCCTCATCAACAACGGCTTCGACAACATCCACTTCGTCCCGCGCTTGGTCAACAGCCTCCTCCAGGGCAAGTGGGGCGGGGCCGGCCGCGAGATCGCGCGCTTCCTCCTGAACAGCACGGCCGGGATCGGGGGCCTCTTCGATCCCGCCAAGGACTACTGGGGCATCGAGAAGAGCCGGGAGGACTTCGGCCAGACTCTCGGCACCTGGGGCGCGCCACCGGGGCCCTACCTCGTCTTACCGTTTCTCCCGCCCATGACAGTGCGGGACGGCATCGGCACCGCCGTCGACAACGCGATGGATCCGCTCAGCTACTATTTACCGTTCGTCTGGGATCGCATCGGCATGAAGCTCGGTGACATCATCAACGAGCGCGCGCTCAACATCGACCTCTATGAGGGCTTCCAGGAAAGCGTGCTCGATCTCTACACCGCCGTGCGCAACGCCTACCTCCGGCGTCGGGAGCAGATGATCCGGGAGTAGATGCGGCAGGAGACGCTGGTGACGGTGCGGCGATTCTGGATGGGAGCGGTGGTCGTGCTCGCGGCGGCGGCGGGCGCGTTCGTGACATGGCCGCGAGCGGCGGCGCCCGCCAATGATCGCGACGTGAAGGCGGGGCAGGCAGTCTACGCCGGGCAGTGCGTCGTCTGCCACGGCGAGAGCGGGCGCGGCGACGGCCCGTCGGCGGCGGGATTCGCGACCAAGCCGGCCGACCTCACCGACGGTCGCCTCATGAATCGGCTTCCCGACGAGTTCCTCGTCAACGTGATCCGCAACGGCGGTCCGGCGGAGGGCCTCTCGCCCGGCATGCCACCATTCAAGTCGAACCAGAGCGAGGAGCAGACGCGGCAGGTCGTCGCGTACGTCCGCTCGCTCGCCACTCCCGCGTACGCGCCGGGACAAGCACGGGCGATCGTCACCGTTCCCGGCGCGCCCCCGCAGCCGATCTTCTTCAATCACGTGATCCACGCGGGCTCCTTCCAGATCCCATGTCAGTACTGCCACGCCGACGCGCGGCGCTCGGAGTACGCGGGCCTGCCCTCCGTGGAACGTTGCATGGGGTGCCACAAGATCGTCGGAGCCCAGGACAACCCGGAGATCAAGAAGATCCACGGCTACTGGGAGCGCAAGGAGCCCATCCCGTGGGTCCGCATCTTCAAGGTGCCGGACTTCACGTACTTCCCCCACAAGCCGCACATCCGCGCCGAGCTCGCCTGCCAGACGTGCCACGGGCCCATCGAGCGCATGCGCGTGGTGGGGGCGCGCACGGGCCGCCAGCTCGGCAACGACTTGATTCACCTGATCGGCCTGAAGCCGACGCCGCCGCTTCTCTCGATGGGCTGGTGCATCGAGTGCCATCGCGAGCAGAACGCCACCCGCAATCTGCGCGCTCCGCTCGACTGCGTGACGTGCCACCACTAGCCGACGCGCGCCACCAGCAGCTCCTCTGAGCTCGACGGCCGAAGGCCGTCCGTCCTGCCGGCGAAGTAGCGCTGGGTAAGACTGGGTGCCGATACGTGCCGGGCCTCCCTGAAACCGACTTCGCGGGCCAGGGCCAGCATCTCCGGCGGTGTATAGAAGCTGATAAAAGGTGTCCCGGCTGCTCGCGCAAGTTTCTCCGTCGCCTGGCGTAGGGGGCGCTCTTCCAATTCGACGAGGGGGAGCGGCAGCATGAACGTCATGACGAGCGTGGAGCGCGGGACGAGCGCTGCGATCTGGCGCAACGTGGCCGCGGTCGCGTCCCTGGTGAGGTACATCGCGACGCCGGTGGAGGCCACGACCGCCGGCTCGCTGGCGTCGAAGCCGGCGGTGGCCAGCCGCTCCCACCAGGACCAGCCCGCCTCGAAGTCGACCGGCACGAGTCGCAGCCACTCCGGGATGCCGAAGCCAAGCTCGATCAGGCGTTGCCGCTTCCAGGCCTGAGGACCGGGCTGATCGACCTCGAAGACCCGCAGTCTGGAGGCGATCTCCGGTCTCCGCTGGGCGAAGGTGTCCAGGCCGGCTCCGAGAATCACGTACTGGCGGACGCCGTCGCCGGCCTGCTCCACGACGAGATCCTCGATGAAGCGCGCACGGGCCACGATGGAGGCGCGGGCGCGGCTCGTGGCCTGCGGCTCCATGTCCGCACGGCGGCGCCAGCCGTCGTCCGGGGCCGCCAGCCGCAGGCCGATCTCGTCTTCGAACACATGCGGCGGCGGATCGACCTCGACGTGCAGCGCCCGCCACAAGGCGACCCGCACCGCCGTGCTGTCCCCGGCGGCGGCTCGCTGATCATGCATGACGCCTCCTCGGAGTGCTCGAGCCCGCGCCAGCGGACGAGTGACGCTCGGACTCCGCTGGGAGCGCGCCGTGCGCGGACTAGCTGTCCGTCGCCTTGAAGTACTTCGCGGCGGGGTGGTGGAAGACGACGGCGGAGACCGAGGCTTCGGGATCCATCATGAAGCCCTCGGTGAGGCGGACGCCGATCTGCTCGGGCTCGATGAGCCGCCACAGCGTGGCCTGGTCGCCGAGGTCGGGGCAGGCGGGATAGCCGAACGACACGCGAATGCCCCGATAGCGCGCCTTCAGCTTGTCGGCCATGGAAAGATCGGCGGCGTCGGGGAACCCCCACTGCGTGCGCAGGCGCGCGTGCAGCATCTCCGCGAAGGCCTCGGCGCACTCGATGGCGAGCGCCTGCAACGCGTGGGAGCGGACGTACTCGCCGCGCTCCTTGAGCCGCTCCGCGCGCTCACGCACGCCGGTGCCGCAGGTGACCGCGAAGAGCGCGACGTAGTCGTCGACGTCCTCGCGCACGTAGTCGGCGAGGCACAACCGCTCCCCCGCCGGCTGGCGCGGAAACGCGAAGCGGGCGAGCTCCTCGCCGAAGGGCGCGAAGAGCACGACCGCATCGCCGACCGCGCGCGCCCGGTACCAGCGATAGATCCCGGACGCCGTCAGCAGTCCCTCCGCAACGGCGTCACGCTGGAGCTGCTCCACGATCGCCTGGAGCTCGAGCGCCTTGGGGTCGTGGTCGGCGAGCAGATGGGTGACCGCACCGCGGAGGCCGAGGTGCTTGCCGTAGAGCATCTGGAGATTCAGGTACGGATAGATGTACGTGAGCGGCACCTGGCGGAGGACGTGCGGCTCGAGATCGGGGGGGACGGGCGGCTCCACGCGCGGGAGATCCGCACGCACGCGCGCAGGGGGGGCCGCCGGCGTCCGCGCTTCCGGGGCCTCGGCCCCGGCACGCAGCGCGCTCTGCTCGGCGCGCACGCGCTCGACGAGCGCGTCGCGGGTCACGCCGGAGAAGAGGTGGTTGGCGAGGTCGAGGCCGTCCATCGCGTCCTTGGCGTAGAGAGTCACCCCGCCGTACTCGACGGCGATGCGGGTGGCCGTGAACTTCCGCGTGAGGGCGGCCCCGCCCACGAAGAGCGGGATGTCGATGCCCGCCACCTTGAGGTCCTGCGCGGTCACCACCATCTGCTGCGCCGACTTCACGAGGAGGCCGGACAGCCCGAAGGCGTCCGGCTTGTGCGCGTGATAGGCGGCGATGAGGTCCTCGGGCGGCACCTTGATCCCGAGATTGATCACGCGGTAGCCGTTGTTCGAGAAGATGATCTCGACCAGGTTCTTGCCGATGTCGTGCACGTCGCCCTTCACGGTGGCGAGCACGATGCTGCCGCGGGTGGCGGACTCCGCCTTTTCCATGAACGGCTCGAGGTGGGCGACGGCGAGCTTCATCGCCTCCGCCGACTGGAGCACCTCGGCCACGATGAGCTGGTTGTCGTTGAAGAGCCGCCCGACTTCCTCCATCCCGCGCATCAGGGGCCCGTTGATGATGTCGAGGGGCATCGTCGTCAGCAGCTTCTCGTTGAGGTCCTCGATCAGGCCGTCGCGACTGCCCTCCACGATGTAGCGAGCCAGACGCTCGTCGAGCGGGAGCGTGCGGCGGGCGGGCCCCGCCTGCCGGCGCTCGCGGAAATGGGCGGCGAAGGCGGCCACGGGATCCTCGCCGCGGCCGTAGATCAGGTCCTCGGCGAGCGTGCGCTCCTCGGGCGGGATGGACGGGTACCGCTCGAGCCGCTCCGTGTTGATGATCGCGTAATCTAGCCCGGCCTTGATGCAGTGGTAGAGGAAGACGCCGTTCAGGACCTCGCGGCCGGCGGCGGGAAGGCCGAACGACACGTTCGAGATGCCGAGGATCGTCTTGCAGCCGGGGAACCGCGTCTTGATGGCGCGGATGCCCTCGATGGTCTCCACGGCGGAGCCGACGTAGTTGACGTCGCCGGTCCCGACGGGGAAGACGAGCGCGTCGAAGATCAGATCGCGGGCGGGGAGGCCGTACTTCTCGGTCAGAAGCCGCCACGACCGCTCCGCGATGGCGAGCTTGCGGTCGCGCGTGACGGCCATGCCCTGCTGCTTGTTCTCGTCGATGCACCCCACCACGACGGCGGCGCCGTACGTCCGGAGAAGCGGCGCCACGCGCTCGAACCGCTCCTCGCCGTCCTCGAGGTTGATCGAGTTCACGATCGCCTTGCCCTGGCAGTGGCGGAGGGCGCCCTCGATGACGGCGGCGTCGGTGGAGTCGATCATGAGCGGGACCTTGACGCGCCGGGTGAGCTCGCGCATGAACCGGTCCATGTCGGCCGTCTCGTCGCGGTCGGGGTTCGCGAGGCAGACGTCGAGGACCTGGGCGCTTGCCTTCACCTGGGCGCGTCCGATCTCGGCCGCGTCCTCGAAGCGCTCGCCGACGATGAGCTCCTTGAACTTGCGGGAGCCGATGACGTTCGTGCGCTCGCCCACGAAGATCGGCCGGTTGTCGTCGGTGGGATAGAGCACCTCGACCCCGCTCACCGCCTCCGGCTCCGCCGACGGCGGCACGCGCGGGCTGCGGCCGCGCGCGAGCTCGGCGAGCTCGTGGATGTGGGCGGGTGTGGTGCCGCAGCAGCCGCCGACGACGTTCACCCAGCCCTCGTCGACGAAGCGCCGCATCTTGAAGGCGAGGCTGCGCGGTGTCTCGCCGTACTGCCCGCGCTCGTCGGGGAGGCCCGCGTTCGGGTAGACGCTCACGAAGCAGGTGGCGACGGCGGCGAGCGAGCGCAGGTGATCGGTCATGAACTCGGGCCCGGTGGCGCAGTTGAGGCCGATGGAGAAGAGCCCGAGGTGCTGCAGCGACACGTAGAGCGCCTCCACGCCCTGGCCCGCGAGCATGGTCCCCATGGGCTCGATGGTCGCGCTCACCATGAGGGGGAGCTCCACGCCCGCCTCGGCGAGGGCGCGCCGCAACCCGATGGCGGCCGCCTTCACGTTGAGCGTGTCCTGCGACGTCTCGAGCAGGAGCGCGTCCACGCCGCCCGCCACGAGCGCGCGCGCCTGCACGTAGTAGGCGTCCGTCACCTCGTCGAACGTGACGTTGCGGGTGACCGAGATCGAGCGCGTGGAGGGGCCCATGGCGCCCACCACGAAGGCGCCGCCGGCGGCTTCCCGCGCAATGCGGGCGGCGGCCAGCGTGATGTCGTGGACGCGGTCCGCGAGACCGTACTCGGCGAGCACGTAGGGCGCGCAGCCGAACGTATTGGTGGAGATGAGGTCGGCGCCCGCCTCGCGATAGGCGCGGTGAATGCCGCGGATGACGTCCGGGCGCGTGAGGTTCAGGTGCTCGTTGCAGCCCTCGTAGCGCGCCCCGCCGAAATCATCGGCACTTAGCCCGGCGGCCTGGATCATCGTCCCCATGGCGCCGTCGAGGACGAGGATGCGGCGCGTGAGAGCGTCGCCTAGCGGGGTCATAGCAGTATAGTAGCGTACATGACGTCGTCGCCCGTCCTCGCCCTCGACGGCATCCGCGTCATCGATCTCTCGCGCGTTCTCGCCGGTCCCTTCTGCGCAGCGCTGCTCGGCGACATGGGCGCCGACGTCGTCAAGGTCGAGGACCCGGGCGCGGGCGATGAGTCGCGCACGTGGCCGCCCCACAAGGAAGGCGAATCGGCCGGCTATCTCGTCAACAATCGCAACAAGCGCGGGATCGCCGTCGACCTCAAGACCGCGGAGGGGGTCGACATCGTGCGCCGGCTCGCGCGCGACGCCGACGTGCTCGTGGAGAACTTCCGGACGGGAACGATGGAGGACTTCGGCCTCGGCTACGAGCGCCTCGCCGCCGCCAACCCGCGGCTCGTGTACTGCTCGGTCTCCGCGTTCGGGCGAACGGGTCCGCGCGCGCAAGGCGCGGGCTACGAGGCGCTCATGCAGGCCTTCAGCGGCATCATGTCGATCACGGGCGAGCCGGACGGCCCCCCCGTCCGCTGCGGCGTCTCCTTCCTCGATCTCACCACCGGCATCCTGTCCGCGCTCGGCATCGTGAGCGCGCTCCATCAGCGCGCGCACACGGGACGCGGTCAGCGCGTGGACGCGTCGCTCCTGGAAACGGCGGTGGGCCTCTTGAACTTCCAGGCGGAGGGCTTTCTTCTCGCGGGCACGGTGCCGCGCGCGCTCGGCTCCGCGCACCCCTCGCTCTCGCCGTACCGGAACTTCCGCTGCGCCGACGGCCAGTGGGTGTTCATCGCGGCCGCCAACGACCGCCTCTGGAAGCGGCTGACGGGCGCGCTCGGGCTCACCGCCATGGCCGACGATCCGCGCTTCGCGACCAACATCGAGCGCGTGAAGCACCGCGCCGAGCTGGAGCGGGCGGTGAGCGACGCCATTGCCGGGGTGCCGCGCGAGGCGCTCTTGGAGCGCCTGGAGGCGGCCGGTGTGCCCGCCACTCCCGTGAACACGGTCGATCAGCTCCTCGCCGATCCCCAGACGCGTTCGCGCGCGGTGATCCGCCGCATGCAGCACCCGAAGCTCGGGGACATCCCGGTGGTGGGAATGCCGTTGACGTTTTCCGCGATGCAACCGGACATCCGCCGTCACGCGCCCCTGCGCGGCGAGCACACCGACGACGTGCTGCGCGAGTGCGGCTACTCCACGGCCGAGATCGCGACCCTGCGCGAGAAGAAGGTGGTGGCGTGATGGCGCGGGGGGCGACGTTGATGATCGCGGCCACGCTGCTGGCGATGATCCTCGCGCCCGTTCCCGCCGCCGCCATCCTCTACCGGTGGACCGACGACAACGGCGTGATCCACTACACGGCGGAGATCCAGACGGTGCCCGTGGCGCGGCGCAGCCGCGTGCGCGAGATCCCGACGCCGCAGCCCCGTAACGCTCCGCCGCCGGCCGAGGAAGAGCAGGTGGTGGCGGAGACGGGCACGCCCAACACCGTGGTCAAGATCACTCCGGGCGCGCCCATCGTGCTCCCCGCGCGCCTGAACGGCGTGCCCCTCACGCTCGCCATCGACACCGGCGCCGATCGCACCGTCCTCTCCCCCACCGCGATGGCCCGCGCCGGGCTTCCCGTCTCGGGTCCCGAGATCACGATCACCGGCGTCACCGGCGCCACCACCGCGCTCCTCGGCACGGTGCCGCTGCTCGACATCGCCGGCACCCGCGTGGGCCCGCTCTCGGTCGTGGTGCACGACGCGGGGCTCCAGGGGACGGATGGCCTGCTCGGCCGCGACGTCCTCGACGCCTTCACGGTGACGCTCGACTCCGGCCGCGGCCAGGCCATCGTCACCCCTCGCTGAGCGCGCGCGCGGCGTTCAAACGAAACCCGGGCGCGCGCGCCCGTCTACCTTGGGCTCGGTGTCCCGCGTGCCCGCGAGGGGCCCCGTCGCGGTCCAGTACTTGGTGCCGGCGACGATCAGCGTCTCTGCCGGGAACCGCGTGAGCACCTCGTGGCCGGTCTCGGTGACGAGGATCTCCTCCTCGATGCGCGCGGCGGACCAGCCGTCGGCGGCCGGCCAGAAGTTCTCGAGCGCGAACACCATACCCGCCTCCAGCGTCACCGGATGATCCAGGGAGACGAGACGGCTGATCACCGGCTGTTCCCAGATGGAGAGGCCGACGCCGTGGCCGTACTGGAGTCCGAAGCACGATTCCTCGTCGGGAAAGCCGAACTCCTGCGCGCGCGGCCACCCGGCCGCGATGTCGGCGGTGGTCACGCCCGGCTTCACCATGGCGATGGCCTGGTCGAGCATGTCACGACAGCGCTTGTAGGCGTCGACCATCGCCGGTGACGCGCTCGCCACCGCGAAGCACCGGTAGTAGCACGTCCGGTAACCCATGTAGGAGTGCAGGATGTCGAAGTAGGCGGGGTCGCCGGGCCGGAGGGCGCGATCCGAGAAGACGTGCGGATGCGGATTGCACCGCTCCCCCGCGATCGCGTTCACGGCCTCTACGTCTTCGGAGCCGAGGTCGTAGAGCGTCTTGGCGGCGACGCCGACCAGCTCGTTCTCGCGCACGCCGGGACGGAGCGCGCGATAAAGCTCTTCGTAGGCGGCGTCCACCATCATGGCGGCCGTGTTCAGGAGCACGATCTCGTCGCGGGTCTTGATGCGCCGGACGTGCTGCATGAGCTGCTGACCGTCCACCACGCGCAGGCCTTCCTTCTGCAGGGCCTCCAGCATCGGCATCTCGATGACGTCCACGCCGAGCGGCGCCTTGTGGAGGCCGCGCTTCTCCAGCTCACGCTTCATCTTGCGCGCGACGTCCTCGGCGCGCCCCATCTCGGGGGTCATGGCGCCCCGGAGAAGGCCGATGCCGGCCCGCGAGCGCTCGCCGAGCCACGGGCAGTAGAGCTGGTGATGACGGGCGGCGGAGCCGAAGTCCCACATGATGGGCTCGTCGCCGCGAGGGAGGAGCGTGAAGCGCGAGAGCTTGTCGCGCGCCCACTCGCCGATGGTGGTGGCGGTGATATAGCGGATGTTGTACATGTCGAAGCAGAGGAGGGCGCCCAGCTCCGAGCGTTCGAGCTCGGCGCGCACGCGGGCGAGCCGCTCGCGCCGGAGGCGATCGAAGTTCACGCGCTCTTCCCAGTCCACGCCCATCGTGCCGTACGTCGGCAGCGCCATCCCGCACCTCCTCGATCAGCCGCGCTTCGGGCTCGGGGCGAGTCCGCTGAGCGTGGCGAGCACGTCGAACACCACCGCGAAATCGTAGCGGGCGAGGCCGAGGCCCTGCGCCGCCGTCAGCATCTCGCTGGTGACGGCCGTCGTCGGCAACGGCACCCCCTGCGCGCGCCCGAGCTCCAGGGCCAGGCGCAAATCCTTCTGCATCATGCCCACGTCGAACCACGCCTCCGCCGGCATCCCGAGCACGAAAGGCCCGCGATACTTCACCATGGGCGAGGCGACCACGCTCCGCAACAGGACCTCGACCGCGCGCTCGCGTCCGATCCCGGATTTTTCCGCGAGCCCCACCGCCTCGCTGAAGGCCAGCATCTGCACCGCCAATCCCAGGTTGGTGGCGATCTTCATCGTCACCCCGAGCCCGAGATCGCCGACGTGGGTGATGGTGGGACCGATCGCGGTCAGGTATGACCGCACGCGCTCGAGAACGCGCGGATCGCCGCCCACGATGAACGAGAGCTGCCCCGCTTCTAGCGTCGCCACGCTTCCGGAGACGGGCGCGTCGAGAAGGGCGGCGCCGCGACGGGCGACGTCGGCGCCGAGCGCGCGCGTGGCGGCCGGGCTCACCGTGCTCATCTCCACCCACGTCGTGCCCGGACGCAGGCCTGCCACCACGCCGTCGTCGCCGCGCGCGACCGCCTCCAGGGCGCCGGTGTCGGTCACCATGCTGAAGGTGACCTCCGCCCCCGCCGCCGCCTCCCGCGGCGAGCGCGCCTCGCGCATCCCCGCGTCCACGAGCCACCGCGCCTTGGCGCGGGTGCGGTTGTAGCCGAGCACCGTGTGCCCGGCGTCGAGGAGACGCTTGGCCATGCGCCCGCCCATCGCGCCCAGACCGACGAAGGCGAGCGTCGCCATCAGGGACGCGGGGAAGCGGCGGCGTCCTCGGTCACCGCGATGGCTGCGATCTCGATCTTGCACCGCGCGTGGGTGGCGAGCCGCGAGACCTCCACGGTGGTGGTGGTGGGAAGGTGCCCGCTCATGTACGCCGCCCACACGCGGTTGAGATCGTCCTGCTCGCGGACGTCCGTCAGGTAACGGGTCGCCGACACCACGTCCGCCAGTGTGCAGCCGGCGGCGGCGAGCGTCTTTTTCAGATTCTCCATGGCGAGCGTGGCCTGCGCCGTCATCGTCGGCGGCAGGTCGAACTCGTCGTCGCGATGCGGGTGACTGTGATAGACGGGAGCGGCGGTGATGCCGGAGAGGAACACGAGGTGGCCGCGGCGGACGACGATCCCGGGCGCGTACGGCATGCTCACGTCGGTGCGGCGGTCGGCGTGGTGGACGGTGGCGAGCTCCTTCGGCATGGCTCCTCCGCGGACGGCGGCCGCATCCTACCACGCGGGTCCCACCCGGGCTCGCTCCGCGCACCTATGGCGGAGAGGGTCTATGCTGAGCGGGAGCGCCGATCGACGGTGCGACCCCCGCCGGGGGGGTGACTGCCGCCCGAGCCGTCCGGTGCCGGGGGGCGCGCAGGTGCCGTGAAGAATCGCGGGGATCTCGCCAGGGGAGGGAAGCGGTCCGCGTCATGCAAATCATCCTGGTGGTGGAGGACGACATCGACACGCGCGTCGCGCTGCGGGAGCTGCTCACCGCGATATTCCCGGACGCCCGCGTGCTCATGACGGAGTCGGGAGAGACAGGCCTCGAGCTCGCCCAGCGCACGCGTCCGAACGTCGTCCTCCTCGATCTTCGCCTGCGCGGCATCGGCGGCTTCGAGTTCGCCGAGCGGCTGCGACAATCACCATCGACGGCGACCGTCCCCATCGTGGCGTTGACCGGCGACATGAGCCCGGCTACGCTCTTACGGGCCGAAGCGGCCGGCTTCGCGGCCTTCCTGCGCAAACCCGCCGACGTCGACCGGCTGGACGCGACGTTGCGGCCGCTGCTCGACGGCTCCCGATCCGAGTGACCGCCCGCGTCCGTCGCGTCCCGAGGAGAACGCCGAGTGGAATCGTTGCGTGAGCGAGTGGCGGTGGTGACGGGAGGCGCGAGCGGCATCGGCCGCGCCCTCGTCGAGGCGCTCGCCCGCGAGGGCGCGCGCGTGGTGGTGGCGGACGTCGACGAGCGCGGGGCGGTGTCGGTGGCGGACGGCATTCGCGGCGCCGGCGGGGACGCGATTCCGGTCCGCGTCGACGTCAGCGATCGTGCGCAAGTGCACGCCCTCGCCGACCGCGCGTTCGCCGCTTTCGGCGCCGTCCACGTCGTCTGCAACAACGCGGGCGTGGCGCTCTGGGGCGGCCTCGAGGGCGCCACCCCTCACGACTGGCAGTGGGTGCTCGGCGTGAACCTGTGGGGCGTGATCCACGGCGTGGAAGCGTTCGTGCCGCGCATGATCGCGCAGGGCGCGGGCGGCCACGTCGTCAACACCGCCTCCATGGCCGGTCTCATCGCGAGCCAGGGCCTCGGCGTCTACAACACCTCGAAGTACGCGGTGGTGGGGTTGTCGGAAACGCTCGCCAAGGACCTGCGCCCGTACGACATCGGCGTCTCCGTCCTCTGTCCGATGGGCGTCGCCACCGGGATCCGCGGCTCCGAACGCAACCGGCCTTCGCACCTGCGCAACGAGACCGCGTCCAAGCCGGAGCCGGTCG
This sequence comes from Candidatus Methylomirabilota bacterium, assembly GCA_036506275.1. Taxonomy (GTDB): domain Bacteria; phylum Methylomirabilota; class Methylomirabilia; order Rokubacteriales; family CSP1-6; genus DASXSB01. The sequence goes on from DASXSB010000079.1 coordinate 42,948, forward strand.
AGCTGATCGGCCGCACGCTGGCGCCGGAGACGGTGGCAGAGATGGTCATCGCCGCCATCCGCGCCAACCGTCTCTACGTGATCACGCACGACGAAGGCCTGGCACCGCTGCGTCGTCGCTTCGAACGTCTCGAGCGGGCGATCCTCGATCGACACCGCCAGTAACGCCAGGCACCCGGGCTCGGCCACGGGAGCGCGCTGGGTGCGGGCGGCCGCGGATCTCGAACGCCTCGGCACTCGCTTGCGGGCGGCGCGCGAGGTCGCGCTCGACACCGAAGGCGACAGCCTGCATCACTATCCGGAGCGCCTCGCCCTCCTCCAGTTCGCCGAGCGCGCGGGCGAGACCTGGCTCGTCGATCCGCTCGCGCTCCCCGACCTCGCGCCCCTCGCCCCCGTGTTCGCGGATGCCGGCGTCCTCATCATCGTGCACGCGGGCGACAACGATCTCGTCCAACTCAAGCGTCGTTACCGGTTCAGCTTCGCGGGTCTCTTCGACACCTCGATCGCCGCCCGCTTCCTCGGCGTCCCCGCCCTCGGCCTCGACGTCCTCCTCACGCGCTACGTGGGCGTGGAGCTGCCGCCGTCGCGCCAGAAGGACGACTGGTCGGCACGCCCGCTCTCGCCGGCGCAGGAGCAGTACGCGGTGGCGGACGTGCGGCACCTGTTCGAGTTGAAAGACAAGCTGGTGGCGGAGCTCGGGCGCGCCGGACGTCTTGCCTGGGTCGAGGAAGAGTGCGCGGCGCTGGCGGCCCAGCCCGTGCAGGAGCGGGCGCCGGATCCGGACGCGTTCGCCGGGCTCAAGGGCGCGCGGGAGCTTTCGCCGCGAGGCCTGGCCGCTCTGCGCGGCCTCTACGAGCTGCGCGAGACGCTGGCGCTGCGCGCCGATCGGCCGCCGTTCAAGATCCTCGGCAACGAGACGCTCGTCCGCCTCGCGGGCGAGCTGCCCTCGGATCGCGAGGCCCTCGCGCGCATCCCCGGCTGCACGCCGCGCGTGATCGAGCGCTGGGGGGACGCGATCCTCGCCGCCATCCGCACGGGGGCGACGCTCGACGAGGCGGCGAGGCCACGGCTCGAGCACCGCGGACGGCCCCCGCTGGCCACGGCGGTGCGCCGGCGCATCGAAGCGTTGCGGGCGTGGCGCACGGAGGCGGCGCCGCGGGTCGGTCTCGAAGCGGGCGTGGTGCTGCCGAATCGCCTCATCGGCGCGGTGGCGGAGGCGGCGCCGCGCACCACCAGCGATCTCCTCGCCATCGATGGCCTCCGGCGCTGGCGCGTGGAGGTGTTCGGCGACGAGCTGCTGCGCGCGATGGCGCCCGTTGTCCGCGGCCCGTCGTCATGACGCGAGACAAACGACGACGACGGCGCGACAATGACGAGGGCCCGATGAGATGATGCCGATGACCAACGACTGGCGCACCAACCTGATCGACGACGACGTCGCCCTCGTGCGCATCTTCCGGGAGACGCGCCGGGTGGCCGTTCTCGGCGCCAAGCGCGGGCGGGGTGAGCCGGCTTTCTTCGTGCCGGAGTATCTTCGGCAGCACGGGTACTCGATCCTCCCCGTGAATCCCACCCTCGTGGGGGAGACGCTGTTCGGCCGCGCGGTGACGCCCACGCTTGCCGACCTCGGGCAAACGGCGGACGTCGTCGAGATCTTTCGGCGTCCGGAGCACCTGTCCGGCCACGCCACCGAGATTCTGGCCTTGCCGTGGCGCCCGGCCGTCGTGTGGTTCCAGCTCGGGATCCGTCACGACGGTGCCGCCGAGCGTCTCGCCCGGGCCGGGATCCGCGTCGTGCAGGATCGCTGCATGATGCCCGAACATCGCCGGCTGGTGGCATAGCGACCTCTCTCTCCCGCGTTTCCTCCGACCGTGAGAGGATGTCTGGACACGCGTTCGCGTGCGAGGTGAAGGGAGCGATGGCAGGCGAGTTCGTCTACGTGATGAAGGATCTCCGAAAGATCGTGCCTCCCAAGCGGGAGATCCTGCGCGGGATCTGGCTCTCTTTCTATCCGGGCGCCAAGATCGGCGTCCTCGGCGCCAACGGCGCCGGCAAGAGCACGCTCCTGCGCATCATGGCCGGCGTCGACGACGACTTCCAGGGTGAAGCGTTCGCCGCGGACGGACTGCGCATCGGCTACCTGCCCCAGGAACCCGAGCTCGATCCCACCAAGGACGTGCGTGACAACGTCGAGGAGGGCGTGGCGGAGACGCGCGCGTTGCTCACGCGCTTCGAAGAGGTGAGCGCGCGCCTGGGCGAGCCCCTCGGCGACGACGAGATGGAGCGCCTGCTCGAGCAGCAGGCGCGACTCCAAGACGCGATCGACGCCTCCAACGCGTGGGATCTCGACCGCACCGTGGAGCTCGCGATGGATGCGCTCCGCGTCCCCGCCGGCGATGCCGACGTCACCACCATCTCGGGCGGCGAGCGGCGCCGGGTGGCGCTCTGTCGCCTCCTCCTCCAGCGCCCGGAGATGCTCCTCCTCGACGAGCCCACCAACCACCTCGACGCGGAGTCGGTGGCGTGGCTGGAGCGGTTCCTCAAGGACTATCCGGGCACGGTCGTCGCCGTCACCCACGACCGGTACTTCCTCGACAACGTGGCGGGCTGGATCCTGGAGCTGGACCGCGGCCACGGCATCCCGTGGCAGGGCAACTACTCATCGTGGCTCGAGCAGAAGCGCGCGCGCCTGGCCCAGGAGGAGAAGGTCGACGCCGCCCGGGAGCGCACGCTCGCGCGCGAGCTGGAATGGGTGCAGATGGCGCCGCGCGCGCGACACGCCAAGGGCAAGGCGCGTCTCGCCGCCTACGACGCCCTCCTCAACGAGCCGTTCGAGCAGCGCGCGGCCACGCTCGAGATCGCCATCCCCCCCGGCCCGCGCCTGGGCGACCTCGTGATGGAGGCGCGGCAGGTGAGCAAGGGATATGGCGATCGCGTGCTCATCGACGACCTGAGCTTCCATCTCCCGCGCGGCGGCATCGTGGGCATCATCGGTGCCAACGGCGCCGGGAAGACGACGCTGTTCCGGATGATCTCTGGCCAGGAGAAACCGGATGGCGGCACCCTGCGCGTGGGCGACACCGTGCGCATCGGCTACGTCGACCAGAGCCGGGAGGCGCTCGACGCGTCACACACGGTGTGGGAGGAGATCGCGGGCGGGCAGGAGACGGTCATGCTCGGTGGCCGACCGCAGAGCTCGCGCGCCTACGTGGCGGCCTTCAACTTCAAGGGCACCGATCAACAGAAGCGCGTGGGCACGCTGTCCGGCGGTGAGCGCAACCGGGTTCACCTCGCCAAGGTGCTGAAGAGCGGCGCCAACGTCCTCCTGCTCGACGAGCCCACCAACGACCTCGACGTGGACACGCTCCGCGCGCTCGAGGACGGGCTCCTCGCGTTCGCGGGCTGCGCCGTCGTCATCAGCCACGACCGCTGGTTCCTCGACCGCATTGCCACCCACATGCTCGCCTTCGAGGACGACGGCGGCGTGGTGTGGTACGAGGGAAACTACGCCGAGTACGAAGCGGACCGGCGGCAGCGCCTCGGCGCCGACGCCGACCGCCCGCATCGCTTGCGCCACAAGCGCCTGCGCACGAATTAAAACGCACGAACGACAAGGCGGTCGGCTTCGGTGGCCGCCCGTGAAACGAATGGTTATCCTGGAAGTACGAGGATCATGGACAACACGCACTCCGTCAGAGCAGGAGCGTTCCTGGCTGCCATCGTGCGCGAGGTCGATCCCGTGAGCCGCCTCGTGTCGATCGGTGACGTGGACGATGGCTACTTCATCTTGCTCGCGCGCCACTCGCGGCTGGCGGGCGGCTGCACGATCGAGAGCGCGACCGTCGCCCGCGCCATCGCCGGTGACGAAGGTGCCCACGACGCGATCGCGGCCGACTTCAAACGCTGCCTGGACGGTCCCGCCGCCTGAGCGGCCGCGCGCAGCACACGAGGACGTTCTCGGCCTGCCGGCGCACGCGACGCAGGCGCACGTCGGCAAACGCCGGCGCCAGCGCGTCCGCCAGGCGCTCGGCGTCGCCCCGCCGGTGGCGATTGATCACGAGGCGGCCGCCGGCGGCCACGAGGGGAACGAGGGCGCGCGCGAGCGGAAGCGAGCGCTCCGGGTCGTCGCCGTAGGCGGCGTCCTCCATCACGAAGTCGAAGCGCCGCCGGGCGCGGACGAGCGCGGGCACCGCCACCGCCGCCTCCTCGCAGAGAAACTCCAGCGGTCCCACCGCGTCGAGACCGAACCAGCGCACGGCGATGCGGACGATCTCCGGATCGCGCTCGATGACGGTGAGACAGCGGGGCACGCTCACGCGCGCGAAGAGGTGGAGCTGGGTGCCACCCCCGAGGCCGACGAAGAGCGCGGTGGAGCGGGCAGGGAGGGCGAGGTCGGTGAGGGCGCGCCACCAGTATTCGCGGCGCAGCGTGGTCCAGTTCCCGTCGAGCGGCAACGCCGACAAGATCGAGCCCCCCACCACCAGCCGCCGCTCCCGCCGATAGTCCACGACGCGAATCCGTCCCGACAGCGGCGACCGCGTCTCGAACACCGTCCGGCTCCGCCGCCGCCGTCGCATGACCGGAAGCGGCGGCCGCGCTCAGCGCGGTTGCATGCGGATAGCGCCGTCGAGCCGGATCGTCTCCGCGTTCAGCATGACGTTCTCGACGACGTGGGTGGCGAGGGCGGCGAACTCCTCGGGGCGCCCGAGCCGGGGCGGAAACGGAACCTGCTTGGCGAGCGACGCGCGCACGGCTTCCGGCAGCGTGCCGAGGAGCGGGGTCTCGAAGATCCCGGGCGCGATGGTGACGACGCGGATGCCGAGCTCGGCGAGATCGCGGGCCACCGGCAGCGTCATGCCGACGATGCCGCCCTTGGAGGCGGAGTACGCGGCCTGCCCGATCTGACCGTCGAAGGCAGCCACGGACGCCGTGTTCACGACCACGCCGCGCTCGCCGTCGGCGGTCGGCGTGTTCTTCGCCATGTGCACGGCGGCGAGCCGGATGCAGTTGAACGTCCCGATGAGGTTGACCTGGATCACGCGGGTGAAGTCGTCGAGGCGGGCGGGTCCACTCTTGCCGAACGTCTTCATGGCGGTGCCGATGCCGGCGCAGTTCACGAGCACGTTGAGACCGCCGAGCTGAGCGTGGGCGGTGGCGAGCGCCGCCGTCACCTCGTCCTCCTTCGTCACGTCGGCGGGCGTGAAGACGGCGGCGCCGCCCAGGCTGCGCGCGGTGTCGGCGCCGGCGGAGGCGGGACGATCGAGGAGCGCGACCCGGGCGCCGGCGGCGACGAGACGCGCGGCCGTCGCGCGGCCGAGGCCGGAGGCGCCGCCGGTGACGACGGCGAGCACGCGACCAAGATCCATGGCGATCTCCTCGAGCACGACGTGGACGACGACGCGGATTCTAGCCGAAGGCGGCGCATTTTCCCATTGCTCCTCTGATGCCGCGTTACGTATGCTTCCGACAGCCGTCATGCGCACGCCCTACGCGTCCGGTTCCTGCCGGCGGATCCTCTGCGTCTCGCCTCGCTACGCGCCTTCGTTCGGGACGTTCCAGCACGCGTATCCGCTCTTCGGGCGCCGCGTGCGCGCCTTCATGCCGCCCCAGGGCTTGCTCGTGGTCGCGAGCTACTTGCCGGCGGGATGGGAGGTCCGCTTCATCGACGAGAACTCGCGTGCCGTGCGCGACAGCGACTTCCAGTGGGCGGATGCCGTGTTCCTGTCCGGGATGCACATCCAGCGCGAGTTCATCCAGGACCTGATTCGCCGCGCGCACGCGCACGACAAGCCGGTGGTGCTGGGCGGACCCTCGGTGTCCGGGTGCCCGGAGTACTATCCCGACGCCGACTATCTGCATCTGGGTGAGATCGGCGATGCCACGGACCAGATCTTCGCGCACCTCGACGCCCATCCCGGGCGGCCCGAGCGCCAGCTCGCGTTCCAGACGAAGGAGCGGCTCCCCCTCGCCGACTTCCCCACTCCCGCCTACTCGCTGATCTCCATCCGCGAATACTTCATCGCGAACATCCAGTTCTCCAGCGGGTGCCCGTACTCGTGCGAGTTCTGCGACATTCCCGCCCTCTACGGCCGCAATCCCCGCCTGAAGCGGCCGGCCCAGGTGCTGGCGGAGCTGGACGAGATCGCCGCCGGCGGCGCCACCTCCGTCTACTTCGTGGACGACAATTTCATCGGCAACCAGAAAGCAACCCTCGAGCTGCTGCCGCACCTGGTGGACTGGCAGGTCCGCAACCGGTATCCGGTCCGCTTCGCGTGCGAGGCGACGCTCAACATCGCCAAGAACGAGCGGGTGCTCGCCCTCATGCGGGAGGCCGGCTTCATCACGGTGTTCTGCGGCATCGAGACGCCGGAGCCGGAAGCGCTCCACGCAATCTCGAAGGACCAGAATCTCCGCCTGCCGCTCGTGGAAGCGGTGCAGCGCATCAACAGCTACGGCCTCGAGGTCGTGTCGGGGATCATCGTCGGGCTCGACACCGACACCGCGGCCACCGCCGATCACATCATCGAGTTCATCGAAGCCTCGAAGATCCCGATGCTCACCATCAATATTCTCTATGCGCTGCCCAAGACGCCGCTCTGGCAGCGGCTGGAGCGGGAAGGGCGACTCCTTGCCGACGGTGTCCAGGAGTCGAACATCGCCTTCAAGATGGGCCACGACGCCGTGGTCGATCTCTGGCGGCGCTGCGTCACCGCCGCCTACGAGCCGGCGGCCCTCTACGCGCGCTTCGCGTACAACCACGCGCAGACGTTCTCACGTCGCAAGGCGTTCCCGCTCAACCCGCGCCGCGCCTCGTGGCGCAACATGTTGATGGCCTTCGCGATCCTCGGCCGGTTGGCGTGGAAAGTCGGGGTGCGCGAGGATTACCGGCGGACGTTCTGGCGGATGGCGGCTCCCGCCCTCCGTGCGGGCAGGCTGGAGGAGCTGATCCACACCGCCGTCGTGAGCTATCACCTCATCAAGTTCACGCGGGAAGCCGTTCAGGGTGTGGGGGAAACGTCCTTCTACGCGCCCGCCCTTCGCGCCGCGCCGACGGCGCCTACCGCCGCCGCCGTCTAAGATCTACGCCGCTTCGCCGGTGTGCGCCCAGAAGTCGTCGTCACGCTCGATCTGCGTGAGCCGTGGGGGAAGTTTCCCACGATGGAAGAAATCGCACATGATGCGATTGGCGACGGCCCAGTCGTCGCCGTACACACAGTGGTGATGCGGGCACAGCGCGGCATCGCCCGAGAGTTGAAGCCCGCACGACGCGCACAAGCTCATAACCAGTCTGGAAGCGAATGACGTGCCAACCGTGAGTTCGCAGAATTTGTCTCTTGGTAGGTGACGCCGGAACGACGTACGATGCTGCGATTGCAATCTTCATCGACACCCCTACCAGGGAGGCCAGTGGATGCGCTTAGCGCTGTGGGCGGCTTTTTTCGTGGTCTGCAACGTCCTCGGGGTCGAGGTTTTCAAGGCAGCTATGACGCTTCCCTTTGACGAAGCAGTCGTTCCCGGGGTGCTGACCGTTCCGCTGATCGGGCTCACCGCTCTAGGTGTGACCCAGGTCGTTGCCGCCTGGAAGAGCAGAGACGAGTAGGTCTTACAAAGTGCCATAAATGGCACCCGGTGTGCACCCTCCTTCACGGCGTGGGGCGCGAACTTCTTCCCTGAAGGCTTCCGTGAAAGGAGTGGGCGATGGACATTCTGCTATGGATTCTGTTCGGGCTCGTGGTCGGTATCGTCGCGAAGTTCATCATGCCGGGACCCGACCCGGGCGGGATCTTCCTGACGATCATCCTCGGGGTCGTCGGCGCGATGCTCGGCGGATGGCTGGGCCGGGTGATGGGTCTCTATCGGGAAGGTGAGGCGGCCGGGTTCATCATGGCCGTCGTCGGCGCCATCATCGTGCTCGCGCTCTATCGCCTGGTGCTTCCGCGGCGCAGCCGGCTCTAGGAGTCATTCCCCGCAGACCACCGTTCCAGGCTCGGCCGTTTCCACGTTTCGATAGGGGCGCGGATCGGTATCCGCGCCCCTCGTATCTCTCGTGCTGGCGTATGTCTTGCTCCCTCGTCCGTCTGTGAAAGCGCGCGCCTGGCACTCTTCCTGTCGCTCCGCGGCGAACCCTAGGGCGAAGTGCCCGGGGCCGTTCGCGACCGCGGCATGAGAGCGGTCCTCTCCCTCGTCGCGCTCGCCGCGTTGATCTTCGGCGCGTCTGGCGCCGCCACGTTCATGCTCGAGCGTGCGCTCGGGCGCCTCGCCCCCGGCGGCATCCAGTTCGACGCGCTCCACTACGATCCCGTGACGGGCGCCGTCGCGGTCAAGCATCTCCGCGGTCGCGACGCCGAGGGCAGGGTGATGTTCGAGGCCGATCACGTCACCGCCACCGCCGGACTGCTCGATCTCCTGAGCGGGGAGCTGACGCTGCGACGCGTGCACGTCACCGCGCCCACCGTGACCGTCCGCCGCGACGACGCGGCCGACCTCCTGAGTCTGGTGCCGATGCCGAGCGCGCTTCCGGCGGCCGTGACCGGTGTCGCGCGACGGCGCTCGCCCACGCCGTGGGCGATCGAAGGTCTGATGATCACCGGCGGCTCTCTGATCGTGGAGCAGGGCGACGACTATCTTCCGGTGGTGATCGATGACATCGAGCTTCGTCTGAGCCGTCTCGCCGCCGCGCGCGACGACGACACCCCGGCCGCGTTCGCCCTCGAGATGGCGACGTACGGAACCATCGCGCAAGTCACCGGCTATACGGTGGCCGGGCCGGGGCTCGGCTTCGCCGTGCGCGTGCGCGCGTCGGACCTCGACGTGGCCGCCCTCGTGCGAGACATCATGTCGCCCGTGGAGGCCGACGACGCCGGCGCCCTCGAGCAGGCGCGTGGCGACGTCGATCTCACGCTGCGCGTTGCGGAGGGACGCCTCGTGGCGTCGGGCGCGGTGCGGCTTGGCCCCCTCGTGTGGACCGAAGGGGGCGTGCCGACCGCGCGCGCGGCCGGGCTCAACGTCGTCATCGATCGCCTCGATCTCGCCACTCTCACGGGACGCATTTCGCGCCTCGACGTGCTGTCGCCGTCGCTCTCGCTGGTGCGCGACGCCGACGGCGACGTGGCGCTGCCGTCGTTCCTGTCGCGACTCCCCGACGTGGCGCCGGGCGTCGTCGTGCGCCGCCTCCGGGTGACGGACGGCGAGGTCAACGTGCTCGACCCCGCGTCGGGCGCGCGGCTCGCGCTGCGGCGGCTGACGCTGACGGCGCAGAGTCGGGAGCTCACCTCCGCCGCCGGCGCCGTCGTCGATGCGCGCGCCGTCGTCGGTCGCGACGGTCGCCTCACCGTGAGCGGCATCGTGGGACCACGGCTCCGTTCTTTCGACGGTGCCGTGCGCTTACAAGATGTGCCGCTCATGGCGTGGCAGCCCGTGGGCGTGCGCGCGGCCACCGTGAGCTTCGACGGCCACATTCGGGTCGACGCCGACGGTGAGATCCCTCGCGGCGTGGTGGCCGGTCGCGCCGTCCTCGGCGCGCTGTCGATTCCCGATGGCGACGGCGGGACGGCCTTCAGCGTGGAATCGGCGACGGTGAACGTGCGCAAGCTCGCGTGGCCGAGCCTGGAGGCGACGCTCGACTCGGTCGTCCTCGTCCGCCCGCAGTGGCTGTACGATCTCGCGAGTCCGGCGCCCGCCTGGCCGCGCGGCATCACCATCGCCAGCGGCAGCGTGGTGAACGGCCGTGTCCGCGCCGACGCGGATGCCCCGGACGGCGCCGCCCTCGACGACATCAACGTCGCGCTCTCGCCGGACCTCGAGCCCGGACAGGCGCGGGTAACGGTGTCCGCCGCCGCGCGCGCGGGTCGCGTCGTCGCCTTCTCGCGCGCGTATCAGATCACGCCCGCGGCCTCCGGACCGTCCGTCGCCATGCTCCTCTCCGCGCTCACGGAAGCCTATCGCGCCTCCCGCGACGGCCGCTTCTGAGCCGCCGCCTGTTCGCACGCGGGAGCTGGGGAGCGCAGCGCTCCGCCTCGCATGCCGCCAGACAACGAAAAGGCCGGGACGAGTCCCGGCCTTTTCTGTCGACGCCGAACTGTTCGTTACTTGCTGGCGCCGCTGCTCGACCCGCTCGAGCCGCTCTGCGTCCCGCCCGCGCCCGTCGATGGGGAAGACGGGCTCGAAGGCTGGGCGCTAGGAGACGCGCTCGGGCTGCTGCTGGGGCTGCCGCTACCGCTGCTGCTGCCCATGCTGCCGGAGCCGCTGCCGCTGTCCATCCTGCTCGTCTTCTGCACGCCGAGCTTGTCCATCGTCTCGGCGTCCAGTTGCCCGGACTCCTTCAGGCCTTCCTTCTTCTGGAACTCACGGAGAGCCTGGCGCGTCTTGGGCCCCATGACACCGTCGGCGGAGCCGGGATCCATACCCTTGTCCTTCAACGCTTCCTGAGCAGCCTTCACCTGGTCCGTGTTCGCGCCGCCGCCACGCGCGCTGCGGTGGGACTTCATGCCGCCGGACTTCGACGTATCGGACTTCATGTCGCTCGAGCTCATGGAGCCGCCGGCGGCCGACGACCCTTTGCCGGTAGTGCCGGTATTCGACGTATCGGCGGGCTTGTCCTGCTTGGCGGCGTCGGACTGCGTGCGATCGGTCTTCTGCTCGGCCGGACTCTTCGTGGTCTTCGGATCGGTCGTGGTCTGTGCGAACGCCGAGGTCGCGACGAGCGCGGCCCCGACAGTAACCGCGAGGGCACTGGTCCACTTCATGGGATGTCTCCTTCGATTCCCGAACGTGGTGGTTGGCGCACGAAACATTTCAATTTCAAGAGGCAGCAACCGACATGCCACCGACGCCCTCAGCTCACCTGACGCCGTTCGTCGAGGGACTTGCGAGACTCCGATTCCGGCGCCGCCGGCGTCGCTTCGACACGCGCGACGCGGGGCAGCGTGACGGGGCGGCCATCGCGCGCCGATCGGTAGATCGCCTCCACGATGCGGACGTCCTGCAATCCTTCGAGACCGGATGGCTCGGGGACACGATCCTGGAGGATGCAGGTGGAGAAATGGGCGATCTCGGTGGCGAACTGATCGGTGGCCTCGAACGCCTGCTCCTGGCGCTCGCCACCGCGCACGACCTCCATGTGCGTCCGGCCGGCGTACGCGTACGGATTCCAGAGGCGGATGAATCCCTCTTCGCCGTAGATCGTGAGCACGCCCGCCGGCTCCTCGCCGAAGCTCGTGTGGAAGTGAGCGACGCGCTCGTCGGGAAAGCGGATGAGCGCCACCGTCGTTTCATCGACGTCGCCGCCGTAACGCCGGCTCGTGCGCGCGGTCATCGCCATCACCTGGGCGGGTTCCGCCGCGAAGAGGTTGCGCGCGGCGTTGATGCAATAGACGCCGAGATCGTAGACGGTGCCGCCGCCCAGGCGCCGCTGGAGGCGGATGTCGTCGGGATCGTCCACGCGCATGGTGAAATCGGAGCTGAACGTCTTCGGGAGCCCGATGTGGCCGGCGCGCACGAGGCCGATCGCGTTCATGTGGGCGGGTTGGAAGTGAAGCCGGTACGCCACCATGAGCTTGACGCGATTCGTCTGACAGGTGCGGAGCATGCGCCGGCACTCGTCGGCGGTGACCGCCATCGGTTTCTCACAGAGGACGTGCACGCCCGCCCGCGCTGCTTCCACGCTGTAATCGCAGTGCATGGAATTCGGGAGGGCGATGTAGACCGCGTTCACGTCATCGCGCTGAAGACACTGGCGGAACTCGTCGTAGCCGTACGCCGTGGCCTTGAACTCGCCGGCGACCGCCTGCGCCTTGGCGCGATCGCCCGAGACGATCGCGACGAGACGGGAGTTTTCGGCGGCGTGACTGAAGGCGGGGAGCACTGCGGTGCGTGCGATGTCGCCGAGGCCGACGACGGCATAGCCGATTTGCTTCGCCATTCCGATCCCCTTCGCGTGTGGATGTGTTCGTGCGGGGGTGCAAGCACGAGGCCAGGACACTGCGGTGCCGTCGGTTCCAACCCCATCGACGCACTATCTATGGGGCCACCGCCGGCTGGGAGCCCAATATCTACGGGGTTGCCTATCACTCGTCATGTGATAAGCATGAGCTTGAGATGGATCGCCTCGTCCGCCGCGGGGAGATCACGGAAATCGTGGGACGTCTCTCGTCCGGCCGGACGAGCCTGTTCGTCGCCTGTTTGGCCGACGTCACGGCTGCCGGCGGCATGGCGGCGCTCGTGGACGCCGACGGGGCCTTCGATCCCCGCTCCGCCGCCCATGCCGGAGTGGTGCTGGAGCGCGTGCTATGGGTCCGCGGCGATGGACGCCGGGATGCCGCCGTGCGCGCCACCGACGTGCTCGTCCGCTGCCCGGGCTTCGCGCTCGTCGCGCTCGACTTCGGGGAATTGCCGCCGCGGCTGGCGCTCACCGCTGCCTTTCGCCTGAAGCTCGCGGTGCGCCGGAGCGACGTTGCCCTCGTGCTCGTCGGCTGCCGGCGGATCGCGGGGGCCGGCGCCTCCCTCGCCGTGGCCACCGAACCGGACGGCATCGAGTGGGGAGGTCCGGCCGGACGCCCCACGCGCCTGGCGCGACTGCACACCCGCCTCTCCGTGGCCCGCGGCCGGGGAGCGCCGTGCATTCCCGAAGAACGGTCGTGGTGCGCGTGATGCGATTCGCCTGTGCGCGTGTTCCCTTCTTCGCCGCCGCCGCCGCCGAACGGGCGGAGCCGACTCTGCGTGAGCACGCGCTTGCCGTCGTCGTGGGCGCCCCGCCCGGCACCCGTGTCGCGGAAGCCAACGCCACCGCCCGAGAGTACGGCGTGCTGCCCGGGATGACCGAGAGCGAAGCGCGTGCGCGCTGCGCGACGCTGGTCACCCGCGCCGCCGGTGCGGAGGCGGACACGTCCGCGCGCGCCGCGTTGCTCGACGCCGCCCTCGGCGTCTCCCCGCGCGTGGAAGATGGCGGAGCGGGGATCGTGCACGTCGACGTCCGCGGTCTGGAGCGGCTCGTGGGTGACGATGCCGCCATCGCCGCCCGGTTGGCGCGCGCCGCGCACGCGGTCGGCCTTCCCGCCCGCGTGGGCGTCGCGAGCACGCGCACGATCGCCCGCATGGCCACGTGGCGCGAGCGCGCGCGCCTGACCGTCATCGCCCCTGCCGACGAGGCGGCGTGGCTGGCGAGGGCACCGCTCGACGCCCTCGAGCTCGAGCCTGCGCTCGCGGCCACTTTCGGCACGTGGGGCATCCGCACCGTAGGCGAGCTGGGCGCGTTGCCGCGTTCCGGGCTGGCGATGCGACTCGGTGAAGCCGGGCTCCAGGCTCACGACCATGCGCACGGCTGTGATCGCACGCCGTTTCGGGCGTACGCGCCCCCGCCCTTCTGGGAGGAGGCGCTCGGTCTCGACTGGGAGCTCGAAAGCCTGGACGCGCTCGCGCGCGTGCTCGGCGTGGTTCTCGATCGGCTGTGCGCACGGTTGCGGGCGGCCGCGGTGGCGGCGGACGCGCTCACTCTCGAGCTCGCGCTGGTGTCGGGAGCGCGTCATGAGCGTACGATCGCGCTCGCCTATCCGCTGCAAGACCCCGCCCCCCTCCTCACGCTGGTCACGCTCGACCTCGAGGCACATCCTCCGGCGGTCGCCATCACGCGGGTGGCGGTGAGTGCGCACGCGGTCACCGCGCGCGCGTCGCAGGCGCGGCTCTGGCATCCACCGGCCCCGGCGCTCCGTCATCTGGCGGGAGCGGTGGCACGTCTCGCTCGCCTCGTGGGCCCCGACAACGTCGGCTCTCCGCTCCTCACGGATTCCCACCGCCCGGACGCATTCACGCTCCAATCATTCCAGCCCTCGCACGGCGAAGAAATCCGTGAGCCGTCGTGGAGCGAGCCGCGCGAGACGTCCTCTCGCCCGGACGTCGGAGCCACGCCGGATCGCGAGCAGCCGGCGCGTGCGCAACTGGCCCTGCGCCGTCTGCGTCCACCGCGCCGCGTGGAGGTGGAGACGGTGGACGACCGTCCCGTGCGCGTGGTGTGGGGAGGATGGCGGCGCATCGTACAGAGCGCGGGACCGTGGCGGGTGTCGGGCGAGTGGTGGGAAGAGCCGTGGGCGCGCGACGAGTGGGATGTGGCATGCGGCGACGGGACGCTGTGCCGTCTCGCGCGCGACCGCGTGACCGGCGCCTGGTGGCTGGACGCCGTCTATGACTGAGCATGGTGATGGCGGGCGGATGGTTGGAGCGGGGACCGCGTGCCCGCGACCGGCGAGGGTGGGCTGAGTTCAGATGGCTGGTGGCGATGTTGTAACGAGGACGGCGTGCCCGGGACCGGCGAGGGTGGGCTGAGTCCAGATGGCTGGCGGCTATGTTGTAACGAGGACCGTGTGCCCGGGACCGCCGAGGGTGGGCGGAGTCCAGATGGCTGGCGGCGATGTTGTAACGAGGACCGCGTGCCCGGGACCGCCGAGGGTGGGCTGAATCCAGATGGCGGGTGGCGATGTTGTAACGAGGACCGTGTGCCCGGGACCGGCGAGGGTGGGCTGAATCCAGATGGTTGGTGGCTACGTTGAGCTGCATGCGCAGTCGGGGTTTTCGTTCCTGGAGGGGGCGGAGCAGCCGGAAACGCTGGTGGCGGAGGCCGCGCGGCTGGAGATGCCCGCGGTCGCGTTGCTGGATCGTGACGGTCTTTACGGCGCCCCGCGGTTCTATCGCGCCGCCGTCGACGCCGGCCTCAAGCCTCTGGTGGGGAGCGAGCTCACCCTCGCCGACGGCACGCGCTTGCCGCTCCTCGTGGAAGACCGCGACGGATATCGAAACCTCTCACGCTTGATCACCCGCGCCAAGCTCTCCGCGCCGAATGGCGAGAGTACGCTTGCGCTCGACGACGTCGCCCCCTATGCGGAGGGCCTCGTCTGTCTCACGGGCGGCACGCGCGGTCCCCTCGCGCGCGCGGTGAGGGCAGGGGACGCCGCGGGCGCGCGCGAACGATTGCGACGCCTCGTCGACATCTTCGGCCGCTCGAACTGCTTCGTGGAGCTCCAGCGGCACCGCGACCGAGAAGGCGAGCGGATGGTGGAGCGACTGGTGGCGCTCGCCCGCGGCGAAGGCGTGCCCGTGATCGCCACCAACCAGCCGCTGTACGCGCGCCCGGGCGGCCGCGCCCTCGCCGACGTGCTCACCTGCATCCGCGAGAAGACCACGCTCGACTCGGCGGGGACGCTGCTGGCGCCGAACGGCGAGCGGCTCTTGAAGGCGCCGGCGGCGATGTCGGCGCTCTTCGCCGATCTTCCCGAAGCGATCGCCGCCACCGGCGAGCTCGCGATGCGGCTTTCGTTCACGCTCAAGGACCTCGGCTACCGGTTCCCCGACTTTCCGGTGCCGCCGGGGGAGACGCCGCTCCAGCACCTGCGCACGCTGGTGGAGCATGGCGTGCGAGAGCGCTACGGCAAAGGCGACCTCGTCGCGCGCGCGCGCCGGCAGGTGGCGCACGAGCTTCAGATCATCGGCCGCCTCGACCTCGCCGGGTACTTCCTGATCGTGTGGGACATCGTCGAATACTGCCGCGCGCACGACATCCTCGTGCAGGGCCGCGGCTCCGCCGCCAACAGCGCCGTGTGTTACGCGCTCGGGATCACCGCCGTCGATCCGGTGGGGATGGATCTGCTCTTCGAACGGTTTCTCAGCGAGGCGCGCGGTGAATGGCCGGACATCGACATCGACCTGCCGAGCGGCGAGCGCCGCGAGCAGGTGATCCAGCACGTCTATCAGCGCTACGGCCGCTTCGGCGCCGCCATGACCGCCAACGTGATCACGTACCGTGGACGAAGCGCCGCGCGCGAGGTGGGCAAGGCGCTCGGCCTTCCCGTCATCCTTCAGGACCGCCTCGCGAAGCTCGTGGAGAACTGGGGGTACCAGGATCCGGACGCCGTCCTCACGCGCCATCTCGCGGAGGCGGGGTGCGATCCCACGCACCCGCGCCTCCGTGCCTTCGCCGCGCTGTGGACGCGCATCCAGGACCTCCCCCGTCACCTCGGCCAGCACTCGGGAGGAATGGTGATCGCCGCCGGCCGCCTCGACGACGTCGTCCCCCTCGAGCCTGCCACCATGGCGGGACGCGTGGTCGTGCAATGGGACAAGGACGACTGCGCCGCTCTCGGCATCATCAAGGTCGATCTCCTCGGACTGCGGATGATGTCGGTCATCCAGGAGGCGATCGAGCTCGTGCGCGAAGGCGGCGGCGACGTGGATCTCGCGCATCTGCCTGCCGACGATCCGGAGGTCTATCGCGCTCTCCAGCGCGCAGACACCATCGGCGTCTTCCAGGTCGAGAGCCGGGCGCAGATGGCGACGCTGCCGCGCATCCATCCCGAGCGCTTCTACGACCTCGTGGTGCAGGTGGCGATCATCCGGCCCGGTCCCATCGTGGGGAACATGGTCCATCCCTACATCCGGCGGCGCCGGGGCCGGGAGCCGGTGACCTATCCCCATCCCCGGCTGGAGCCGATTCTTGCGCGCACGCTCGGGGTCCCGCTGTTCCAGGAGCAGCTCCTGCGCATGGCGATGGTGGCGGCGGGATTCACGGGCACGGAAGCGGAAGAGCTACGCCGCGCGTTCGGGTTCAAGCGCAGCGAGCGCCGCATGCTGGAGGTGGAAGGGAAGCTGCGGGCGGGCATGGCGCGGGAGGGAATCACGGGCGCGGCCGCGGAGGAGATCGTTCACGCCATCACGTCCTTCGCGCTCTATGGATTTCCGGAATCTCACGCCTCCAGCTTTGCGCTCCTCGCCTATGCGAGCGCCTATCTCAAGACGCGCCACGCCGCGGCCTTCTATGCCGCGCTCCTCAACAATCAGCCCATGGGCTTCTACCATGCCGCGACCATCGTGAAGGACGCCCAGCGTCACGGACAGCGGATTCTCCCCGTCGACGTGACGCGCTCGGGCTGGCTGTGCGCGGTGGAGGATGGCGCCGTGCGTCTCGGTCTCCGCTACGTGAAGGGGCTCCGCGCGAGCGCGGCGCGCGTGCTGGTGGAAGCGCGCGCGCAGCGCGCCTTCGTGTCCGTGGCCGATTTCGCCGCGCGCGCCGGCGTCGACAGTGGCGAGCTCGCGACCCTCGCTGCCATCGGCGCCCTCGCGCCGCTGGGGTCCAGCCGCCGCGCCAGCCTGTGGGCGTTGGCGCGGCCGGCGGCGGGGACAATGTTCGCGGGAGATGGAGAAGCCGCGGAGAGTCCGTCGCCGCTCCGGGACATGACGGAGCACGAGCGGCTGGAGGCGGATTACGCGGGGACCGGCGTCACGCTCGGGCGCCATCCACTCGCGCTGATACGGACTCGTCTCACCGCGCGGGACGTGGTCCGGGCGCGCGATCTGGTCGACGTCGACGACGGCCGGCGGGTGCGGGTAGCGGGCAGCGTGATCGTGCGGCAGCGGCCGGGGACGGCCAAGGGCTTCGTGTTCTTGAGCCTCGAGGACGAGACGGGGATCGCCAACGTCATCGTCACCCCCCAGCGCTTCGCCTGGCAGCGCGTTGTCCTCGTCAGTGCACCTTTTGTACTTGTAGAGGGAATTTTACAAAAACAGGACGGGGTCATCTCGGTGCGGGCCACCCGCGTCCACGCCCTCGACGTGCTCGATCAGCACGTTCCTTCGCACGATTTTGGTTGATCGACGGCTCGTATCCACCTATGGCAATGGATTTGCTTCCCCGTTTTTCGAGGTACCGACCATGGCGACGATACATCAACTCCCCGTTCACAACGGCGCCCCCGGCGACGGCTTCCAGCCGGACAGCGTTCTCACGCACCTGGGGCACCTGGTCAAGCTCGAGATGGAGCTGGGCGTGGCGGAGATGCGAGGGCTCGCGGTCTCCATCGCGATTGCCGTCGGTATCGGCGTCGTCTCTGCGATTGCGCTCATCAGCTCCTTCGCGGTGCTGCTCTCCGCCGCCTTCGCTCCCCTGTTCAACGCGCCCTGGCAGCATCTGGTCATCGGTGGGGGTGGCGTCTTCGTCCTCGCGGTGGTGGGCCTCGCCGGCAGCATCTGGCGTCTCCGAAACCTCCGCTTGCCGCGCGAAACGTTGCACTCGTTCGAGGAGAACTGGCGATGGCTCGGAGCACAGGTGAAATCCAGGCTGACATTGCGGTGACGCGCCATCTCATCGAGGAGCATCTCGATGCGCTGGAGAGCAAGGTGCCGCGACGGTGGTGGACACCGTACGCGGTGCTGGCGGGGGGCCTCGTCATCGGCCTTCTGGCCTCGCGGTTACCCATGCTCACCCTGGTCGGGACGGGCGTGAAGACGGTGCAGACGGGCATCGGTGTCGCCACCGCCGTGGCGGCCGTAGACCGGTTCCTCGCCGAGCAACGTCGCGGGCGTCTCGCGGCTTGACGTTGAAGAACGTCGCGCACGTCGTTGCGCGAGCCACGACGGCCGTCCCGGTGCGTCCTCGCGACGTGGTGTCCCCGTGATGGCCGACGAGCGGGTGCGCTCCGTGATGAGCACGCGCGTCGTCGACATCGACACGCGCCGCCTGCTCCTCAGCAACACCGAGGCGATGGTGTGGCCCGAGGACGCCGTCGCCAAGAGCGAGCTCATCGAGTACTACCTCGACGTCGCCGATCACCTCCTGCCGTTCCTCGTGAACCGTCCGCTCAGCCTCTTGCGCGTGAGCGACACCGTCAACGGCGAGCTGCTCTTCCAGAAGACGGCGCCGCCCGGGCTGCCGGCATGGATTCCCACGCGGAGGGTCCGCACCGAGCACGCCGCTCTCGGCTATTCAGAATACGTGCTCGGCAGCGACCGCGCCGCCCTCGTGTACCTCCTCAATCTCGGCTACATCTCGTTTCATCCGTGGAGCTGCACCGTCGACGCCATCGATCGTCCCGATCAGATGCTCTTCGACCTCGATCCCACGGAGATCGCGTTCCGAGAGGTGCGCAACGCCGCCCTTCTCGTGCGCGATCTGCTCGCGCGCTACCGCATCAAGAGCTGGGTGAAGACGTCGGGGGGACGCGGGCTCCACGTCATGGTCCCGCTCGCGACGCAATATTCGTTCGATCAGGTGCGGACGGCGGCCGAAACCATCACGCGCTTGGCGCGCTCGCGGGAGCCTTCACTCTTCACGTTCGACATGCGTCGGGCCCGCCGCCGGGGCAAGATCCTCATCGACGTGCACCGTAACCACCGCGGTGCCACCATGGTGAGCCCGTTCTCCGTGCGGGAGTACTCACCGGCATCGGTCTCGGCGCCGCTCGAATGGACGGAGCTCGAGCGTGCGATGTATCCCGAGGACTTCCACGTCCGCAACCTCCGCGAACGCCTGCACCAGCGGGGCAACCCCCTCCACGACTTCTTCGCGAGCCCGCAGTCGCTCACGGCCTTGCTCGAGAGCGGCCGTGCTCGCCGCGCGCGACCGCTGGCATAGAAGTCGCAGGACCTGAGCGGGGGCAGGACGCCCCTGACAGTCGGACGGGACCACAGACCGAAGGAGGCAGCGATGAACGAGCGTGATTTGCAGTCTCGGGGCGAAAGCACGGCCCGGCGCCTCGCCGATTCGGCCCAGGACGCGGCATCGCGCGCAGGCGACTACATGCAGAAGGGAATGCGGCAGGCATCGGACGCCGCCCAGGACCTCGCGGAGGAGGCCCGCAATCGCGTCGTCCGGCTCACCGGACGCCCCCTTGAGTCGTGGACGGGCGATGTCCGCCGCCTCGTGAGCGATCACCCGCTGCAGGCGCTGGCCATCACCATCGGCATCGGGTACATCCTCGGAAAGCTGATGCAGCGGGACTGAGATGATGCACCGATCCTTCCGCGTGTTCCTCGTCGCGCTCGCCGCGCTCGCAGCCCTGACGAGTGTTTCGCCGGCGTCGGCGTTCGTGGTCGAGGTCACCACCTCGGTGGCGATCGCCGACCGCGACGACACCGCCGCCGTCGAAACCGCCATCAAGTCCGCCGTGGACGAGGTGGTGAGCGAGGCCATCGCCTTCACGCCGACCTTGATCGTGCTCACGCACGCTCGCATGGTGGGTGATCGGCTGTGGCTGCGTCTCCTCATCGCCGACAAGGCGGGAGAGCAGGCGTTCGGCGAGCTCGACGAGGACGACGCCCCCGTCGCACCCATACCCGAGCGTACCGAACTCAAGATCTAGGAGCGCCCCGCCCGCCCCGGGCTCGAGTGTTCGCGCTCGAGCTGCGGGCGGCCTCCCCGGAGCGAGACGAACTGTGATTTTCCGCGCGTTCTTCGGGCGAGGTGGGCCTGGGTCCGGTGCGCTGGTCACGGGTGGGGGAGTGGGCGGGCCGCAGAATGTCCCTCGCAGGGACTGCCACGCGACCGCCTGCGGAAGACGACTCCGACCTTCCCTGGCGGAGAGCCGCCTTCTACAGGCGGCGCTCAGGGCGGAGCAGCTAGCCGGTTTCGCTCAGGCGCACCAGCACCGACCACTCGTAGACGCTGTCCTTCGTCCAGGCCGGCGAGACGCCCCCACCGAAGTAATCGATGTAGCGGTCGATCCCGCGGGGTTGATCGGCCTTGAAGAAGTGCGTACGAAGCTCCCGCGTCGAGCCCCCGAGAACCCCGTGTTTTGCCTCGGTCCGAAGAGCTGACATGAACCCTCCCGCCTCTGCTTTGACTTGGAAACGAGACGATGCAGCGCGGGTGCCAACGACGCCCGCCGATCCACGGCGACGCGGGACTCCATTGAAATTTTTCGCCTCATTGGGCGCAAAAGTTGCGTGGGGTGCCTTTGATTTGCCCTCCGGTGCGTCTCCATTGATCCAAAGAGCCACGAAAGCGGTGTTGGCACGTTGCCTGTATTTTGTAAACGCGTGGCAATGTCGCTGATCCGTCGCGGAAACTCGGTCGGCGGTCCGGACCGCCGTTCACGAAGAATCGCGGTTGCACGAAAGGCAGAAGGAGAGGCGTATGACACGCACTATGAGATCACTCGCGGTCCTGGTCATGATCCTGGGCGTCGTTGCGGGGTGCCGCGCGATGACCGGGAAGAGTGCCGGGACCAACGTCGACGACGCGTCGATCACGGCCAACGTCAAGTCCAGGCTGGTCGCGGAGAAGGCATCGAACCTGACCCGAGTGGACGTTGACACCAATAACGGTACTGTTTACCTTAACGGGACGGTCGAAACGCCGGAGCAAAAGGCCAAGGCGGAACAGCTGGCCTGGCAGGCGAAGGGTGTCAAGAGCGTCGTCAATAATCTCCAGATTCAGAAGCGGTAATTCCCGGCAACGAAGCCCGGGCGGGCGCCGCCCGGGGGTCGGTTCCCTGGCGGCCGGTGGCCCCCACCGGCCGGGGCAGGGGGCACACGAGGCCGGCGTCCCGGCCGTGACGCACCAGGCGAAAGGACCGCGGCGCCCCTGGCGCCGCACGCTACGCTATCCCTACAGAGTAGGCGGGTACTCGTGAGCCCAACCAGACGCGACCAGATGAAGAACGCGAAGATCCTCGTCGTCGACGACGAGCCCGCGGAGCGGGAAGGCCTGGCCCGCCTCGTCGGGCAGTGGGGATACGAAGTCGAGACGGCGGGGTCCGGCGAGGAAGCCCTGAACCTCATCGAGACCCAGCACCCCGCGGTCGTCCTCACCGACCTCGTCCTGCCCGAGATGGACGGTCTCACCCTGCTGCAGAAGCTCAAGGAGACCGGGCGCCCGCCCATCGTCCTCCTCGTGACCGGCCACGGGACCGTGGAGACGGCGGTGGAGGCCATGCGGCATGGCGCCTTCGACTACCTGACCAAGCCCGTCGATGCGACCCGACTCCAGGTGCTGCTCGAAAAGTCCGTGGAGCAAGAGTCGCTCTCTCGCGAGGTCAACTTCCTGCGTCACCAGCTCCGCCAGAAGGGCAGCTTCGGGCAGCTCGTGGGGCAATCGAAGGGGATGCAGGAGGTCTACCGCTGGATCGAGCTCGCCGCCACCAGCACCGCCCCCGTGCTCATCTACGGCGAGAGCGGGACCGGCAAAGAGCTGGTCGCCCGCACCATCCACGACCTGTCGAATCGTCGTAACAAGCCGTTCGTCGCCATCAACTGCGCCGCGATCCCGGAAACGTTGATCGAGAGCGAGCTGTTCGGGCACGAGCGCGGCGCGTTCACGGGCGCCACCGAGCGGCGGCTCGGATGCTTCGAGCTCGCCGACGGGGGCACGCTCTTCCTGGACGAGATCGCGGAGATGGACGCCTCCACGCAGGCAAAGCTCCTGCGCGTCCTCCAGGAAGGCGCCTTCCGTCGTGTGGGCGGCGGCAAGGGGGAGATCCAGGTCGACGTGCGCGTCATCGCCGCCACCAATCGGGTGCCGAGCGACGCCATGGCCCACGGGCAACTGCGCGAAGACCTCTTCTACCGCCTCAACGTCTTCGCCATCCGTCTGCCGCCGCTGCGCGAGCGCCGCGAGGACATTCCGCTCCTCACGCGGACGTTCGTGGAGGAGTTCAACCGGCAGGACAACCGGCAGGTGCGGGGGCTCACGCCGGAGGCCGAGGCCGAGCTGGATCGCTACAACTGGCCCGGCAACGTGCGCGAGCTCCGCAACGTGATCCAGCGCGCGGTGGTGCTGAGCGGTGCCGGCCTCATCACGCCCGAGCATCTCCCGGAGAACGTGCTTCACAGCGCGGCGCCCGCGCCGGCGGCGCCCGTCGGGTCCGTGATTCCGATCCGCGAGATGGAGCGGGATGCGATCCTGCGCGCGCTCGAGGAGACGTCCTATGACAAGCGCCGGGCGGCGCAGCTCCTCGGCATCAGTCTGAAGACGCTGTACAACAAGCTCGCGAAGTACGGGATCCAGGCTGTGAAATCCGCGCGGGTCCCGTGACCCGCGCGCGGGAGCTGCCCGAGGACCTCGACCGCATCCTGCACGACCTGAGGGGCCCCCTGAACGCTATCACGATGCACCTCGAGGTGGTGAAGCGGGCCGTTCCCCACGATCTCCCCGCCAAGCAGAGCATCGACACCGTGCTGCAAGAAGTGGAGCGGCTCGCCGTGATGCTCCCCGCCGCCTTTCAGGTGGTGGCGCTGGAAGCGGGCGAGCTCCGCGCCCTCGACGCGCGGGAGGTCGTGGAGGACGTGGTGAGGGAGCACGGGTTCTCGGCGGTCACGCTGGCGCCGGGGCCGTGGCCGGGCGTTCTCGGAGACCGGCGCCTGCTCGCCCTCGGCGTCGAGCACCTCCTCCGGAACGCCCTGGAGGCGACCGCCAAGGACGCGCCGCGGCCTCCCCACGTGAGCGCCCACACGACGGCGGAAGGCGTGGTCGTCAGCGTGCGGAACTGGGGCGCCACGCTTCCCAGCACCAGCCCGAAAGTCGTCATCCGTCTCGGCGCACGACGCAAGCCCGGTCATCAGGGGGTGGGACTGGTGGCCGTGGAGCGGATCGCGCGCCTCCTCGGCGGCGCCCTCAGCTTCGTGACGCCGGAAGACGGCGCCGACGTCCGGCTCGTCCTGCGCCCAGCTTGAACGCTCCGCTTCCCCGGAAGTGCTACGGCTCGAGCGCCGGCGTTCAGGAAGCGAGAGCGACCGCGCGCCCGGGATGCTCGTGGTCGCGGCAGACCACGTCGGGAATCGGGAGAACCGCGAAGTCACCGCCGCGCTCGAGGAGATCACGGGAGATGCTCGCCGAGGGCATCCCCTCGTAGACCGCCTCACACAGGAGATCCTCCTCCGGCATGCCGAAGGCCGACTCCAGCGGCTCGAGCGTCTCCAGCACGTCGGGGAGGTAACGACGGCCGAGCTCGAGCAAGCGACGGGCGGTGGAGATGATGACGAGCGTGCTGAGGAGCCCGTCACTCTCGTAGAGCGCTTCCGCCTCCGCGAGCGACGGACGATGCACGAAGCGCCGCACCTCGCGGACGGCGAAGCCTTCCAGGCCGTCCACGGTATCCCCGGGCTCGATCCAGGTGCAGGTGGGGTCGGGGCCCAGCGGCCGCGCCCCGATCACCACCGGGAGGTCGGGACGCACGGTCACCGCCGCCACCGCCCGCGAGACGTAGTTCATGAAGCGCGCCTCGTAGTCGACGAGCTGATCGCTCGGCAACACCACGACCACCGCGTGCGCATCCTGATGGACGATCTTGAGCACGGGCAGGAAGACCGCGGCGGCGCTGCCGCGATACTGCGGCTGGGTGACGCAGTCGACGGCGGGCAGATCGACGAGCTCGGGCGCATAGTCGCCGATGTCGGGACGCGACAGCACGGCCACGAGCCGGCGAGGCGCGATGAGGCGCGACGCGCGCTCGACGGCGCGACGAAAGAGGGTGGGCCGGAGATCCTGCGTGAACCCGGTCCCCCGGCGCCAGGAGCGGCGTGTCGACCGGCTGCTTCCGCTCGACGTTTCGGCGTCGACTCCCGCGAGCACGACCCCCCACAGGTGCCGGGACAGCGCCGGCGCCTCGTGAAGCCGACGCCGGAGCGGGAGCACCTGCGCGATCATGTGAGGGACCTCCGTCGAGTCGAGAGCCGCATCATGGCGTCGCGAACGCCGAATTGCAGGCGATGTGCCAGAAGCTCGACGGTGAAAAGCGCGCGAAACGGGGCAGTGACGCGCATGCACGTTGCAAGAAATTCAGGAATACGATCTAGGTGTAACGATTACATGGGAGGCGGGCGTGTTCGATCTCAAGGGTAGAGTGGCGATCGTCACGGGGGGCAACGGCGGCATCGGCCTCGGGATGGCGCGCGGGCTGGCAGGGGCCGGCGCACGGGTGGTGGTGGCGGGCCGGAACGAGGCAAAGTCCCGGGACGCCGTCCGGGAGCTCGAGAAGCTGGGCGCGGAAGCCCACGCCATCGCGGTCGACGTCGCCAGCGAGCCCTCGGCGGAGGCGCTCGTCCGCGAGACCGTCGCGCGCTGCGGCCGCCTCGACATCCTCGTCAACAACGCCGGCATCAACATCCGGAAGCGCGCCGACGAGTACTCGCTCGACGAATGGCGCCGCGTCCTCGACACCAACCTCACGAGCGTGTTCCTGTGCGCGCGCGCCGCCTATCCGGCCATGAAGGCGGCCGGGGGCGGCAAGGTCATCAACATCGGCTCCATGCTTTCGATCTTCGGGGTGTCGTTCGCGCCCGCGTACGGCGCCAGCAAGGGCGGCCTCGTCCAGCTCACGAAGTCCATGGCGGTGGCGTGGGCGCCCGACAACATCCAGGTCAACGCCGTCCTCCCGGGCTGGATCGACACCGACCTCACCCGTCGGGGCCGCCGCGAGATTCCGACGCTCCATGACAGCGTGCTCCGCCGGACGCCGGCGGGACGCTGGGGCGACATCGAAGACATGGCGGGAGTGGCCGTGTTTCTCGCCAGCCGCGCCTCGGATTTCGTCACCGGGACCGCCATCCCCGTCGATGGCGGCTACTCCATCCAGGGTTGAGCCGATGCGCGTGCTCGTCATCGACGCCATCGCCCCCGAGGGTCTCGCCTACCTCCGCTCGCACGGCTTCGAGGTGGACGAGATCCTGAAACCCTCGCGAGCCGCGTTGCTCGAGCGTGTGGGCGACTACGAAGCGCTCGTCACCCGCTCCGGCACCGCCGTCACGGAGGATCTCCTGGAGGCGGCCACCCGCCTTCGCATCGTGGGCCGGGCGGGGGTGGGCGTCGACAACATCGACGTCGACGCCTGCTCGCGACGCGGCATCGTGGTCGTCAACGCGCCCTACGGCAACGTCGTGTCCGCCGCCGAGCATACGATGGCGATGCTGCTGGCGCTCATGCGGCGGATTCCGGAGGCGCACGCCGTCTTGAAGATGCTCGAGTGGAATCGCAGCATCTACGGGGCCGAGCTGTTCCGGAAGACGATCGGCGTCGTCGGGCTCGGCAAGGTGGGCTCGCGGGTGGCGGCGCGCCTGCGCGGCTTCGAGTGCGAGGTGCTCGTCCACGATCCCTACATCCCGGAAGCGCGGGCGCGGGACCTGGGCGCGCGTCTGACCGATTTCGACACCGTCGTGCGCGAGTCGGACGTCATCACCTTCCACGTCCCCCTCACCGGCGAGACCGAGAACATGGTCACCGCCCGCGAGCTCGCGCGCATGAAGCGCGGCGTTCGGCTCGTGAACTGCGCGCGCGGCGGCATCATCGCCGAGCGCGATCTCCTTGCCGCCCTCGACAGCGGCCACGTGGCAGGCGCCGCCATCGACGTGTGGAGCGAGGAGCCGCCCAAGACCGCGCATGTCGTGGCCCTCGTCCAGCACCCGCGCGTGGTGGTGACCCCGCACCTGGGCGCGAACTCGAGCGAGGCGCAGGTCAACGTGGCCGTCGACGTCGCGCGCCAGCTCGTGGCCTTCCGCGACGGCGAGCTGGTGGAGCACGCCGTCAACATCCCCGTGGGCGATCCCGCCGCCGTCGCCGAGCTGCGTCCGTTCGTGGCCCTCGCCGATCGCCTCGGCCGCTTCAGCGTCCAGCTCGATCACGAGAACCTGGCGAGCGTCACCCTCAGGGTGGCGGGCGCCATCGCCCACATCGACCCCGAGCTGCTCGCGCGCGCGGTGCTGGCGGGGCTCCTCGACCCCGTGATGGCGGGCCGCGTGAATCTCGTCAATGCCCGTCTGGTGGCGCGCGAGCGAGGCGTCGACGTCACCGTCACCAGGGAAGAGGAGACGTCGGGCTACAAGAGCCTGCTCACGGTGGAGACGGAGGCGCGCGGGGGCCGCAAGATCATCGCCGGCACCGTGTTCGACGGGCAGCCGCGCATCGTGCGCCTGCGCGACCTCCACATCGAGTTCACGCCGGAGGGCTACATCCTCGTGCTCTCGTACGAGGACCGCCCGGGCGTGGTGGGGAAGATCGGCACCATCCTCGGGCGCGCCAACGTCAACATCGCGTCCATGCACGTGGGCCGCAAGACACGGCGCGGGCGCGCCATCGTGGTGCTGATCCTCGACGAGGACCTCACGGGCGAGCAGCTGTCGGAGGTGGCGCAGGCCGCCGGCGCCGACTTCGCGCGGCTCATCCGCCTCGTCTGAGGCGAGGGGCGGCGGGGGGAATTTCCTTGGTCGCGCTCGGGCGGCCTTGCTACGCTCGTGGCATGATGCCACGACGCCCTCGCCTCGTCCGCTCTCTCGTCGTCGCCGCTACGCTCCTGCTCACCGCCGCCTGCGCGTCGGCCCCCCCGCGCGCGGTTCGGAGCGAGTTCGAGGACATCCCGGTTCCGAAGGGGCTCACGTATCACGCCGACGCCTCCACCGTGATCGAGTCGGCGTCGGTGAAGGCGGCGCGGCTCGTCTATCGCGGCCGCATCGAGCCCGATAGCCTCGCCGTGGCCGTGCGCACCATGCTCGAATCGAACGGCTGGCGGCACGTCAGCACCACGAGCAACGCGAGCCACGGCGCCACCCAGGTCTACGAGAAGGGCGGGAACTCGCTCCAGGTCATGATCTGGGAGGGCCTCTGGTTCACGTACCTGGAATACACCGCCAGCCGCGCCCTCGCCGTCGCCAAGTAGCTGCGCGTTTCACTTTCGCCCGATGAAGGCGTTGGCCTGCGGCGGCCCCCAGGTGCCCGCCTCGTAAGTCGGTAGCGGTCCGGGGTCGCGCTCCCACGCCTCCAGCACGGGCGCGAGGAGCGCCCACGCCTGCTCCACCCAGTCGCCGCGCGCGTACAGCGTGGCGTCGCCGTGAATGGCATCGAGCAGCAGGCGCTCGTAGGCTTCCGGCGGCTGGGCGCCGAAGACCTCGCCGTAGTGGAAGTCGAGCGTGACGGGACCGAGCTTGAGGTCGGGTCCCGGCGTCTTCGCGAGCACGGTGAGGGCGATGCCCTCGTCGGGCTGGATGCGGATGACGAGCACGTTGGGAGCGACGCCTTCGGGGCTCCGCCGGAAGATCATGTGGGGCGTGCGGTGGAAGCGGATGGCGATCTCGCTCACGCGACGCTCGAGCCGCTTCCCCGTGCGGAGGTAGAAGGGCACGCCCGCCCATCGCCAGTTGTCGATGGACAGGCGGAGGAGCGCGAACGTCTCCGTGCGGGACTCGCGGGCGACGCCCTTCTCCTGGGTGTAGCCGACGACGGGCTTGCCGTCCACGAATCCCGCGCCGTACTGGGCGCGGAGGGTGTTGTCGAGAACGCGCGCCCGGTCGAGCGGACGTACGGCGAGCATGACCTTGTTCTTCTCGTCGCGCACGGCGGCGGCGTCGAAGGTGACGGGCGGCTCCATCGCGATGAGGCAGAGAAGCTGCAGAAGGTGGTTCTGCATCATGTCGCGGAGGGCGCCCGCTTCCTCGTAGTACGCCCCGCGCGCCTCCACCCCGATCGTCTCCGCCACCGTGATCTGCACCTCCGCCACGTGATTGCGGTTCCAGAGCGGCTCGAGGATCTCGTTGGCGAAGCGGAAGACGAGGATGTTCTGGACGGTCTCCTTCCCGAGATAGTGATCGATGCGATAGATCTGTTCCTCGTGGAAGACGCGCGCGAGCTGGGCGTTGAGGGCGCGCGCGGATTCGAGATCGCGGCCGAACGGCTTCTCGATCACGATGCGCGTCCACCCGCCCTCCTCGGCGGCGAGCCCGGACGTGCCGAGGTTGTCCACGATGTCGTCGTAGAGGCTGGGCGGGGTCGCGCAGTAGAAGAGGCGATTGTGGGGGCCGCCCCGGGCCGCCTCCAGCTCGCCGAGACGCTGGCGCAGCCGCCCGTACATGGCGGCGTCGGTGGGATCGCCGGCCACGTAGAAGAGCGACGACGCGAAGCGGTTCCACACCATCTCCGACGGCGGCTGGATGCGCGCGAACTCGGCGACGGCTTCCCGCATGCGGGTGCGGAACTCCTCGTCGGTCATCTCCGTGCGCGCCACGCCCACCACGATGAACGGCTCCGGCAGCGTGCGGGAGGCGTAGAGGCTCCACAGGGCCGGCACGAGCTTGCGCCGCGTGAGGTCGCCGGAGGCGCCGAAGATGATCAGCGCGAACGCTTCATCGACGGATGGCATGGCCTCCGAAGGCGTTGCGGAGCGCGGCCAGGAGCCGGTCCGCGAAGGAGTTGTCGCGCCGCGAGCGGAAGCGCGCGTAGAGGGAGGCGGTGATGACGGGCGCCGGCACCGATTTCTCGACGGCGTCCTCGACCGTCCAGCGGCCTTCGCCGGAGTCTTCGACGTACGGTTTCAGTCCCTGGAGCCGCGGATCCTCGGCGAGCGCGCCCGCCGCCAGCTCCAGGAGCCACGATCGCACCACGCTGCCCTGGTTCCACAGCGTCGCGATGGCCGGGAGGTCGAGGTCGTAGCTGGAGGCGGACATCAGCTCGAACCCTTCCGCATACGCCTGCATCAGCCCGTACTCGATGCCGTTGTGGATCATCTTCACGTAGTGTCCGGCGCCGTTGCCTCCCGTCCGGAGCCAGCCGTTGGCGGGAGCGAGGGCGGTGAAGATCGGCGCCAGCCGGTCCACCACCGCCGGCTCGCCGCCCACCATGAGGCAATAGCCGATCTCGAGGCCCCAGATGCCGCCGCTGGTGCCGACGTCGACGTAGGAGAGGCCGCGCGCGGCCAGCTCCCCCGCGCGCCGGACGTCGTCCTTGTAGTGCGTGTTGCCGCCATCGATGATGATGTCGCCCGGCGCCAGCACCTCCGTGAGCTGCGCGATCGCCGTTTCCGTGGGGGCGCCCGCGGGCAGCATGAGCCACACCGGGCGCGGGGGCGCGAGCATGCCCGCGAGATCGCGGAGCGAAGCGGCGCCGCGGGCGCCGTTGCGCTCCACCGCCACCACCGCCGTCGCCGAGCGGTCGTGAGCGATCACGGCGTGACCGGCGCGCAGGAGGCGCGTCGCCATGTTCCCTCCCATGCGCCCGAGGCCGACGATTCCGATCTGCATCAGGCGGGAAGGCGGGCGAGCGCGGCCGCGATGCGGTCGAGGCTCTGCGCGGGACGATCGCCGAGCGGGAGCCACAACGCCCGGCGGTGGGCGGCGCGGAGGGTGGCGAGGTCACCGATGGCCTGCGCCGCCTTCAGCGTGGAGAAGCCGTACGCCTCGCCGGGGATCGGGAGGTCCTCGTAGTCGTCGGCGGTGAGCACGATCAGGATCGGTGTTGGCGGCCCGCCCTTGTGCAGTTGCCCGGTCGAGTGCAGATAGCGCGGCCCGTAGCCGACGGTGGTGGCGAGGCGCGTGCGGTTGCGGATGATGAGCCGCACCTTCTGGACGGCGGCGGTGGTTTCCGGGGACGGCGTCAGGTAAGCGAGAAGCGCGACGTAATCGCCCGGACGCGATTCCCCCAGGACGCGCGCGACGTCGTCGAGGGTGTCGGCCGGCCATTCCGGCAGCCGGCCGCTCTCGCGATGCTTGGCGAGCGCGGCCTGGGTCGCCTCTTTGGCCTGGGCGACGTTCGGCTCGTCGAACGGATTGATGCCGAGGACGATGCCGGCGGCGGCGGTCGCCATCTCCCAGCGAAAGAACTCCGCGCCGAGATCGTACGACTGCGGGAGCCGGATGCGCACCACGGGATGGTGCGCGCGCGCGAGGGCGTCCAGCGGCGCGTCGAAGCTCGCGTCGTCGCCGAGCGTCAGCGCCACGAACACGCGGTCGGGGCCGTAGACATCCGGTGACCCCAGCGGCTCCTCGTGGACGACGACGAGGCCGGTGCCGTCCTTGCCGGTGGACTCGGTGAGGAGCTGCTCGAGCCAGCCGCCGAGGGCGCGGATCGGGGGCGACAGCACGAGCGTGACCTTGTCGCGGCCGGCTTCCGCGAGCCCCGCGAGCGTCGCGCCGAGACGCATGCCGGGGTTTTCGCGCGGCGGCACCAGGGCCCCGCAGGCGTCCGCCATCGTCGCCGCGCTCTCGATCAGCCGCCGGAGGTCGATGCCGAGGAGCGCGCCGGGGACGAGCCCGAAGTAGGAGAGCGCGGAGAACCGACCGCCGATGTCGGGGGCGTTGAGGAACGTCCGCCGGAATCCCGTTTCGCGCGCGAGCCGCTCGAGTGACGTGCCGGGGTCGGTGATGGCGACGAAGTGCGTGCCCGGCGCCTCCACCTCGCGGTTCATCTCTTCGCGGAACGCGCGATAGAGCGCGAGCATCTCGGTGGTGGTACCGGACTTCGAGGAGACGAGAAAGAGCGTTTGCCGGAGCTTCAGCCGCGCGCGGGTGGCGCGGACGGTGGCGGCATCCGTGGTGTCGAGGACGGCCAGTACGGGCGCGCCGGGGGCGGCGCCGAAGGTGGTGGCGAGAACCTCGGCGGCGAGGCTGGAGCCGCCCATGCCGAGCAACACGACGTCGGTGATCCCGTCGCCACGGATGTCCGCGCCGAAGGCGGACAGCTCGCCGATCTGTTCCCGCGCCGCCACCGGCGACGCGAGCCAGCCGAGTCGATTGCGAATGGCGCCCTGCGTGCGGGCGTCGCTCGTCCACAAGCTCGCGTCCTTGCCCCAGACCCGGCGCACCGCATCGAGGTGCTCCAGCAGGCGGAGCGCATCGGCGACCGCCGGCGCCGCCGGCCCCACGAACTCCGGCATCGCCGTCTCATCGACGCCGTCGCGCGCAAGGGTCCCGCACTCGGCCGCTTCCAGCGCACGCACCTTGGCGAGGCGTCGCTCGTGACGCGGGGCCCTGGAAAAGCGCGCGCCCAGAAAGATCCGCGCGAGCTCCGTCGCCTGCGCGGCATCGATCACCCGCGCGCCCAGGCAGAGGACGTTGGCGTCGTCGTCCTCGCGCGCCTGGCGCGCGGTGAAGGGATCGTGGCAGAGAGCGGCGCGGACGCCGCGCAGCTTGTTGGCGGCGATGGCCACGCCGGCCCCGCTCCCACAGATCAGGATCCCGACGTCGGCGCCGCCCTCGCGCACGGCGGTGCCGACGACGCGCGCGTAGTCCGGGTAATCGACCGGCTCCGTGGAGTGGGTGCCGAAGTCGACGAGTTCGTGGCCATCCTGGCGGAGGGCGGTGACGACGCTGTCCTTGTGGGGGAAGCCGGCGTGATCGCAGCCGATGGCGATGCGCATGGCGGTCCGCCGAAGTATCTCAGCCGCCGCCGGCGGTGGGAAGCAGCGCGGCGGCGGCACGGTCGAGCAGCCACGTGAGGCGGCCGTCGGCAGGACGCACCATTCCCGCGGGCAGGAGCGCTTCGTCACCGAGGACGGTCTTCACGACCTTCGCCTTCTCCGCTCCCGCGACCAGGAAGAGGACGCGCGCGGCCGCGTTCAGCACGGGATACGTGAGCGTGATGCGCTCGGGAACGGCGGCGGCGGCCGCGTGCACGGCCGCCACGGGACGGAAGACTTCCTTCAGCACCGGCGATCCCGGAAAGAGCGAAGCGGTGTGGCCATCCACGCCGAGGCCGAGCAGCACGAGGTCGAAACGGGGAAGCTCTCCGCGTCGCGTGTGGAACACCTCGGCGAGCGTGCGCGCGTAGTCGGCGGCGGCCGCGTCGCGGTCGTCCGCTTCGCCGCGCATGCGGACGATCCGATCGGCGGCGACGGGCACGCGGCTCAGCAGCGCCTCGCGCGCCATGCGGTAGTTGGACTCGGGGTGGTCCGGTTCCACCGCACGCTCGTCACCGAAGAAGACCCACGTACGATCCCACGGCATCGCGTCCCGCAAGGGCGGGAGCGCCAGCCGCTCATAGGTTTCGCGCGGAGTGGCGCCGCCCGCGAGGGCGATCGTGAACCGGCCGCGCGCGGCCACGGCTTCGCCCGCCGCGTCCACGATCGTGCGCGCCGCCGTCTCCGCCAGCGCGGGCGGATCCTTGACGACGACGATTTCGGCGTCCGATCCCATGGCCCAGATGATACCCCCGCCTTTCCTTCCTGGCGCGCGCGGGCATGGTTACCCCTGCCCGCTCTTCGACAGGAGCGTGTCGAGCGCACGCTGCCGCGCGAGGGCGGCCCGGTAGCGCGCGTGGCGCGCGGGCACGGGCGCGAAGGTTTCGCCGAGGACGCCCTGAACAGCGGTGAGATCACGCACGACGCCGAGCGACTGCAGCGCGAGAACGGCGGCGCCGCGGCTCGTGGCCTCGGACGCGCGCGATGCCGTTACGGGATGGCCGATCGCATCCGCGATCATCTGCGTCCATCCGCGGACGTGCGTGAGCGCGCCTCCCGACGCGACGATGGCGGCGCCGGGCTGGGCGAGCGGGGCCAGGAGCGCGTGGATCACGGCCAGGCGCAACGCCACCGCTTCGAGCCCCGCCTGCAGCACGTGCACGGGCGAGGTGTGAAGGGAGAGACCGCTGATCGTCGCCCGGCGATCGTCGTGCCATCCGGGAGCGCGTTCTCCGGCGAGGAACGGGAGGACGGTGAGTCCGTGCGCATCGGGCAGCGCGTCGGCGAGCGCCGCCTCCACCGTGGCGTCCGGCGGCAACTTCAAGACGTCGGCGAGCCAGGCATACACGTTGCCACCTTCGGAGGTGGCGCCCCCCACCAGCGAAAGTCGTCGATCGATCCGGTACCGCCAGAGGCCCATGGGCGGCGCCACGGCGGGACCGACGACGCGCATCGCGGCCGACGTGCCGACGTTGAGCGCGATGCGGCTTCCGTCCGTGCAGTCCGATCCCACGTTGCCGGCGGCGCCGTCCCCGACGGCGGGGAACCACGGAACGCGCCCGAGCTTCGGCCAGCGCCGCGCCCAGCGCGTCCGCAACCCCGTGCGCCTCTCGGCGCGATCGCACAGCGGGAAGAGCTGGCGTTCGTCCACGCCGGCCGCGGCCATCGCCTCGGCGTCCCAGCGACAGCCGTCCTGATCGAAGAGTCCCGTGGCGGACGCCATCGAGACGCTGGTGGCGGCGGCGCCGAACAGCTCGAGCTCGAGATATTCGCCGAACGATCCCCAGCGGGCCACCCGGCGCGTCTCGTTCGGCCGCGCCCGTCCCAGCCAGCGGAGCTTCGCCGGCCAGTACGACGAGTGCAGGTGACATCCGGTGCGCGCGTGGAGAGCCGGCTCGTCGAGCGCCGATCGAAGGATGGTCGCCTCCCGTGCGGCCCGCGTGTCCGCCCACATGTAGACGGGCGTCACCGGGCGGTCGCTCGCATCGAAGCCGAGGAGGCCGTGCCAGAAGGTGGTGACGGCGACCCCGAGCAACTCCTCGGCGCCGCGCGCTCGTTGCACGGTGTCCACGCAGCCGGCGACGGCGTCGAGCAGGCGCGCGGGGTCGTGCTCCACGCCGCCGTCGGGGGTCGTCGTGGCCTCGTACGGGATCTGATGGAAGCGGTCGGGCAGGGCGCGGCCGGCGGTGTCGTACATGGCCGCGCGCGCGGACGACGTGCCGACGTCCAGCGCCATGATCACGGTTCGCTATTCTAGTAGAATGTCGGCGGGTCCATAGTCCCGCACACTTAGGGCGCGTTTAGCGCTCTGCTTGCGTCTAGGTTGCACTTACTTGCACGACGACCGGCCGGAGTGGACGTGTGGGCAACAAATGGAAGCAGAAGCAGCAGGCGAGGGACACCGACGCGGGCGGGGTGTCGTGGCCTGCTTTCGGTGCGATCGTCGCGCTGCTCCTGAGCGTCGGCGGCGGCGCGTGGCTCGTCCTTGATCGGCGGGCCGATAAGATCGACGGCGATCTCAAGAGCATCAACGACCAGCTCAAAACTCTTGAGGGCAAGGCGGGTGAGGGCCGGGGCGACTCGAAGCGCGTGGACGACCTCATAAGGCGCGTCGACAGCATGCAGTCGCAACTCAACAGCGTCATCATGGCGCTCTCGCCGCGCCAGCGGGCGGCGGCGTACGGGATTCAACCCGCTGCCATCAAGCAGGTGTCGCTCAACGGGGGCGCCAAATGGGTATTCGAGGACTTGCAGCATGAACCGGCCTATCGGGTGGAGCTTGAAGTTGTCGAGATTCGTGAGGGGACAGTCATACTGCGCTTGAATGCGCCGGAGCCCGGACGCTTCTTAAAGACAACATGATCGCGCTGCCGCTCCAACACGGCGCACTCATTCCGCTGTTCCAGTTTGCTGGCCGCACGTTCTACGTACTGATGCTCGACTTCACCCAGAACATGGCGACGGTCGCGATTGGGCCGCGCGAGGGCAAGGGAGCGTAAATCGCTTAGCGGGAGCGGGCGGAGCGTGGTTGCGTCTGACTTGCGGGCGCTTGCATGAGGCTCCCTCTCTAGGGCTCTAACTTAACCTCCCCAACTCGATCCCATCGCCGCTAGCTTGCCGGACCTCGGGCGCTACCCGTCGCGTCCTGGCACGTCCGTCGCTCCCGGCAAGTCGTGTGGGCGCCGCATGCGTGTTCGTCGCACGGCGGCGACCATGAGCGCCACTGTCACGACCGCGTTGATCAGGACGGTGAGGGGGACGGCGTTGGACACGAACGAGTTCAATGGGAATCATTGAGCGGCGGGACATATAAACCGGGAAGCTCAACGCTCAGCGCGGCATTCTTGAGAGCGAACGTTTAATGAGAGATGTATGCAGCATCACGGAGAAATAACAGCTAGGTGCTAGCTACTAGCTGGTAGGTCGGAATCGCGGAATCCATCTCGGCACACGCGCGCAATAGTCTTCGTATTCCTTGCCGAATTTGCCCCGCAATGTCGGTTCCTCATAGAGAAGCACCCAGGCAAAAAATCCCAGCCAGACCGCCAGCCCGTATTCCAAGAGGGAAACACGGCCGAAGAGCAGCGCCTGCCCGAAGATCAGCGATACCACGGCCACGTACATGGGATTTCGCACGTACCGATATAGCCCGGTGACGACCAGCCGCTGCGGCGGCGCAACCGGCGCCGGCGTCCCCAGGCCTTGAATGGCGAAGCGCGCGAAGGAGTCGAGGAGCACCGGCAGCCCGGCGGCGATCATCAGTCCGCCCAGAACTCGCAACGGAAGAAAGCCGAGCAGCGGCGGAGCCATCCGCCAGCGCGTAAACGTCCAGGGGACGTAGACGGCGAGGGTGCCCGGTGCAATCACCAGAAAAATCGCCGAACCGAGAAGGGCAAGAGCGCGCCTCATCGAGGAATCAGATTTAGTTCAAGGTGACCAACGCCCAGAGCAGCGCGAGCCAGAACTGCCACCGGCGCAGTATCGTCATCCGCAGATGGTCCCGACTCTATAGCCAGGTCTCAAGATAGCGCATGCCATACGAAGACATCAGACGCTTCAATTCGCTGTAGTCCGTCCCTTTAGCAGACGTGCTCGCGACCGCCTGCCGGGGACTAAGCGACGCGAAGGGAGTGTGCTGCTCGTGGGTATGGTCGCTTTGAGGCACATTCGTCGCCATCGTAAGGGTAACGGCGGGGCGGCGTTCGTTGCGCTCATGATGCACGGCCTCGATGGTCTCGCCCACGACGAGGCAGAGGCAGGCGAGTAAGCTGCCGCAAGCGCTACAGACGACGGTCTTCTTGAAGTTCATGCGTCGAGCGTACAACGAGGGGACTCCCGAACGAGACTTCAAATTGAGTCCGAATTAGGTACGCGGCGGGCCAACCTAGGCGAACCAACGTGATTGTGTGTGAGATTGCGCCTGGCTTGCGTCGGAGTGTCGTAGAGGGGCTAGCGGTGCGAGTATATCCGGCCAAATCTCAAGGATTTTGGCCCGTCTCACTTCTAGTAGGATATCGGCATGGCGGAAGGCTGGGAGCTCCTCACCCTGCGTGGGCTGGCGGCGATCGACGAGCGCGCGGACGAGTTCACGGGAACGCTCGTGATCCACCGCGTGGGGAGCGCCGAGCCCGTCGATTCCGTCGCCGTCACCGTCAAACGGACCGTCCTCCGCGAGCTGCACGAGCAGCTCGGACGGCTCCTCGCCCGCTCCACGCCGTTCAAGCCGCGCTGAGAGGAGATCGCATGGCACGGATCCGCGTCCTGAGCCCGCTCGGTGTCGTGACGAGCGCCACCTTTGCCGCCCCCGCCCTTCCCCGGGAATGGACGGGACGCACGGTGGGCGTGCTCGACAACACGAAGACCAACTTCGATCGCCTCGCCGGCGAGATCGGTACGCTCCTGCGCGCTCAGCTCGGTGTGAAGGCGGTGCTGCATCGTCGCAAGGCGAACGCCGCCACCGGCGCCGCGCCCGAGATCATCGCCGAGCTCGGCAAGGAGTGCGACGTCGTCTTCGCGGGCTCGGCTGACTGAGGGTCGTGCACGTCGTGGAGTCTCCACGACAGCATCGAGGTCGCGAAGGCGGGCACGCCGGCCGTCCTCATCGGCACCACCGCCTTCCAGGGGCTCGCGGTCAGTGAGATGGCGGCCCTCGGCGTCACCGGTCTTCCTCTCGTCGTCGTCGATCACCCGCTCGGCGGCGAACGCCCGGACGCCATCGCCCGCCGCGCCCACCAGGCGATGGAGCAGATCGTGGCGCTGATCGGCCGATCATGAGCAGCGCAGCCACGCCGCACCGGTCATCCACCACCCTCGGTGGTCCCGGCCACGCGGCCCCCGCTACAAACAACCCGGCCCTCGATACGATAACAGTCGACGACG
>DASXSB010000080.1:0-46634 GCA_036506275.1 Candidatus Methylomirabilota bacterium
CTTGGTGCCCCCGAGGGCCGCTCCCGCCGCGGCTCCCACCGGCCCTGCCACCGCAAACCCCACCACGCCACCGATCACGTTTCCCAGCCAGCCCATGTGAGCCTCCTCGGCACGTCGGTCTCACTCCTCGCGTGCGGCGACCTGCAACGGCATTCTCGATGCCAAGCGTTGGGCGGCGTGCACGGCCTGGAGACGTCGCGCCGAACGCGAGTAAACCCGAGGTCACGATTGAGAAATCTCCGCCGGCGTCGATGGCCGGAGAGATCGGGCCGTTCCGCGGCCCGCGCGGGCTCTAGGGTTCTTCAGCCCAGCTGGTGGTGGTGGTGCATGGCTGCCGGCGGGCGCAAACCACCACCACTCGCCGCCTCGCGACTCGATGCGAGAGCATTGGACCTGGACGGGCGCGGGCGATGGGAGGTCGATTCCATTTCGTCGAGGAGGACGGGCGGCCGCCCGGTGTCCTGCGGCGGGCACCATGCTACTCTATCGGCTCGACACCCGGCCGTAGGAGCAAGCGTCATGGCCGCTCGTGTCGAACGCGCGCAGAGGCCTGAAGAGTAGGGTTCAACGGGTCCGGGGCGACGGGGGGACGCCATGACGATCAGTAGGCGGCAGTTCCTCGGTGACGTGGGGACGATGGCGTGCGCGATGGCGGTGGGTGTGAGCGGATGCGCGCGCACCATGCGCGGCGACATCGCGCCCAAGTCGGGTCCGCGCGTGGTCGTGATCGGCGGCGGCTGGGGCGGCGCCACCGCCGCCAAGTACGTCCGTCTCGCGAATCCGTCGATCGAGGTCGTGCTCCTGGAGCCGAACCGCGAGTTCGTCTCGTGTCCGCTCAGCAACCTCGTCCTCAGCGGCCAGCGCACCATCGACCAGCTCACCATGAGCTACGACGGCGTCCGCAAGCACGGCGTGAAGCTCATGCACGAGACCGCCACCGCCGTCGAGCCCGACACCCATCGCGTGCGCATCGGCGAGGGGTATCTCGTGTACGACCGCCTCGTGGTGGCGCCGGGCGTCGAGTTCCAGTGGGAGCAGGTGGAGGGACTGGCGGCCGCGCAGGATCGCGTTCTCCATGCGTGGAAGGCGGGACCGCAGACGGTGGCGCTCGCGCGTCAGCTTCAAGAGATGCCGGACGGCGGCGTGTTCGTGTTGACCGTCCCGCCCGTCGCCTATCGCTGCCCGCCCGGTCCCTACGAGCGCGCGTGTCAGGTGGCCTGGTACCTGAAGACGCAGAAGCCGCGCGCGAAGCTCATCGTGCTCGACGCCAACCAGAACATCGTGTCGAAGGCCGCGCTCTTCCGCGCCGCCTGGCAGGCCTACCCGAACCTCGAGTACCGCGCGTCGAACAAGGTCGTGAAGGTGGACGCGGGCGCCCGGCAGGTCAGCACCGACTTCGGCGACACCGTGAAATACGACGTGCTGAACCTGATCCCACCCCAGCGGGCGGGCACGATCGCCGTGCAGGCGGATCTGGTGGGCGCCGACAAGCGGTGGTGCGAGGTGGACCACGTCACCTACGAGTCGGTGAAGCACCGTGACGTGCACGTCATCGGCGATGCCACCATCGGGCTCCCCGTGCCCAAGTCCGGCAACGTCGCCAACAACATGGGCAAGGCGGCGGCGAGCGCGGTCTCGCACCTCATCGCGGGCAAGCAGCCGCCGGCGATGGCGCTCGGCAACACGTGCTACAGCTTCGTGAGCGATCGGGAGGCGATCGCGGTCGTGAATGCCTACCGGATCGACAAGGGCAAGGTGGTGCAGATCGAGCAGAAGCTGACGCCGGGCGCCTCCGCGGACGTGGCTCGCAACGCCGTCGGGTGGGCGACGAGCATCTGGAGGGACATCCTTGGCTAGCCGGATCGTCGCCCCCGCCGCCACGCTCGTCATCGTCGCTGTCCTCGTCGTCGCCGCCACGCTCGTCATCGCGGCCGCGCTCTCGACGGCGGCGCCCGCCGGCGCCGGCCCCGTCGACACGCCAGGGTACGCGAAGGCGTTCACGTGCAGCGCGTGCCACGGTGATGCCGGTCAGAGCCTGTCGGACGCGATGCCGATCATCGCCGGGATAGCGCCCGCCTACTTCAAGAAGGCGATCGCCGACTACGCGAGCGGCCGGCGCGTCTCCACCGAGATGGAGCCCTACGCGAAGATGGTGACCGAGCTGGGCGTCGACGACGTGGCGGGGTACTTCGCGGCCCAGCCGCGCCGCCCCACCGCCGTGAAGGTCGACGCCGCCGCCGTCGCGCGCGGGAAGACGGCGTCGACCGCGTGCGCGAGCTGCCACGGCGCTGACGGCGGCGGCGACGCCGCCAAGCTCGTCCCCGATCTCCGCGGCCAGCCGCCCGGGTACCTGCGCACGCAGATGCTGCTGTTCAAGGCGGAGAAGCGCAGCCCCGGCGACGAGCCACTCAAGGCCGTCAAGGCGGTCATGCGAACGATTTCGGACGAGACGTTCACGGATCTCGCCGCGTACTACAGCACGCTCAAGTGACGCCGGCGTTCGCGGCGGCGCTGGGGGCGCTCGGGCTCGGCGGCGCCTTCATCTCCGGTCTGCTCGGTGTGGGCGGCGCCATCGTGATGATCCCGCTCCTCCTCTACGTCCCGCCTCTGCTGGAGGTGGGCGTGCTCGACATGAAGGACGTGGCGGGCGTCACCATGGTGCAGGTCTTCGTGGCCGCCCTCTCCGGCGTGCTCGCGCACCGCCGCCACCGCGCCGTTCATGGCCAGCTCGTCTGGCTCGGCGGCGGGACGATGGCCGCGGGCGCGTTCGCGGGGGCGCTCCTCTCGCACTTCGTGCCGGCCACGTGGTTGCTCGTCACCTTCGCCCTGATGGCGACGGCGGCCGCCGCCCTCTGGCTGGCGCCGGTGGCGACGGAAGGGCAGCCGATCTTCGCCGACGCCGTCCACTTCGATCGCGTCAAGACGGTGGCGGTCACGCTCGGCGTCGGGTTCGCAGCCGGGCTCGTGGGCGCGGGCGGCGCCTTCCTCCTGGTGCCGCTCTTGCTGGTGGTGGTCGGCATTCCCATCCGCGTCACGCTCGGCAGCTCGCTCGGCATCACCGCCATCGCCGCCACCGCCGGTGTCGTCGGCAAGCTCGCCACCGGCCAGGTTCCGCTCGTGCCCGCGTGCGCGGTCGCGCTCGGCGCCCTCCCCGGCGCTCACTTCGGGGCGGCCGTGAGCCGTCGCCTGCCCGGCGCCCAGCTGAAGATCTTGCTGGCCGTGGTCACCATCGCCAGCGCCGCGCGCGTGTGGTGGGACCTGCTCGCCGGCAAGCCGTAAGCGGGAAGGACCACGGCCCTGCGCTACGGCTTCGTGATCGACCAGCGCAAATGCATCGGCTGCCACGCGTGCACGGTGGCCTGCAAGGAGGAGAACCGCGTTCCCCTCGGCGCCTTCCGCACGTGGGTGAAGTACGTGGAGCGCGGAAGCTTTCCAGAGACGCGGCGGCACTTCGCCGTCCTCCGCTGCAACCACTGCGACAACGCGCCGTGCGTCACCATCTGCCCCACCGTCGCCCTCTACCGGCGCCCGGACGGCATCGTCGATCTCGACGGCGCGCGCTGCATCGGCTGCAAGTCGTGCATGCACGCCTGCCCCTACGACGCCCTCTACATCGATCCCGCCAGCCACACCGCCGCCAAGTGCCACTACTGCGCGCACCGGGTGGAGATGGGACTCGAGCCCGCGTGCGTGATCGTGTGTCCCGAGCAGGCCATCATCGCCGGCGATCTCGACGATCCGACGACGACGATCGCGCGCCTGGTGGCGAGCGAGCCCGTGCAGGTGCGCAAGCCCGAGCAGCGCACGCGGCCCAAGGTCTTCTACGTGGGCGCGGACACCGCCGCCCTCACGCCGCGGTTGCAGCAGCCGGCGGCGAGCTACATGTGGGGCGAGCGACCGGCCGCGGAGCTCGATCTCGTGCGAATGGTGGCGTCGGCGCCGATGACCGACGTGGACGGGCCGCGCAGCCGTCCCGTGTACGATGCGCCTCATGCGCCGCGACCGTGGGGCGCCCGCGTGAGCGCCTATCTGTGGACGAAGTCGATCGCGGCCGGCGTCGTCCTCGTCGCCTCGCTCGCGGCCGCCAGCGGCGCTCTCCGCGGCGCC
Organism: Candidatus Methylomirabilota bacterium; assembly: GCA_036506275.1. Classification (GTDB taxonomy): domain Bacteria; phylum Methylomirabilota; class Methylomirabilia; order Rokubacteriales; family CSP1-6; genus DASXSB01. Next base: position 4,108 of record DASXSB010000080.1, read on the forward strand.
GCCGTGGCCGATCCGCTCGTGATGGTGGTGGCTCCCCTCGTGAGCGTGGTCTTCCTCCTCCTCACGACGGCGTTGCTCGTGCTCGATCTCAAGCGGCCCGACCGCTTTCACTACATCCTGCTCAAGCCGAACCGACGCTCGTGGCTGGTGTGGGGCGCGTGGATCCTGCTCGCCTTCGGCGCTGCCGGCGGCGTGTGGCTGGCGGCCGGACTGCTCCATCTTCCTACCGTTGTGTCGGCGGTCACCGTGCCCGCGTCGTTGCTGGCGCTCGGCGCGGCGGGGTACAGCGCGTTCCTCTTCGGTCAGGCCGAGGGTCGCGACTTCTGGCAGAGTTCGCTGCTGCTCCCGCATCTCATCGCGGCCGCGCTGGTGGCGGGGGCGGCGACGCTCATCGTCGTCGACGCCGCCTGGTCGCCATGGGCGGATCTCTGTCGCGCCGTGCTCGCCGTCGGTCTCGTGATGCACGGGGCGCTGGTCGGCGTCGAGGTGCTGCGCCGCCATCGCGACCATGACGCCGCCCGGGCCGCGCGCTTGCTCACGCGAGGCGGCTACGCCAGGCGGCTGTGGGTCGGCGTCGCGCTCGTGGGCACCGCGGCTCCCCTCGCGCTCCTGGTCGTCGGCACCGCCTCGCCCTCGGCGACGCTGGACGTGGTCGCCGCCATCCTCGCCCTCGCCGGTCTCTGGCTATGGGAGGATCTCTGGGTGAAGGCCGGGCAGTCCGTTCCTCTGAGCTGATCTCGATGATTCAACCGTCCCCGTCGCCTCGCGAGCCCCTCCATCCCGCGGCGCAAGAGCTTCCCGCGCGGCCGGGCGGCCTCGCCAGCTATCCCCCCCCGGAGCGCTGGGACGACTGGGTGGAGTACGACCCCGTGGCGTGGCCGCGCAAAGTCGAGCGCCGCTACGCGCTCATTCCGACCATCTGCTTCAACTGCGAGGCGGCGTGCGGCCTCCTCGCGTACGTCGACAAGCAGACGCTGCGCATCCAGAAGTTCGAGGGCAACCCGCAGCATCCCGGAAGTCGAGGACGCAACTGCGCGAAGGGTCCGGCCACGCTCAACCAGATCGAGGACACCGAGCGCATCCGCTATCCGATGCGGCGTGTGGGCGTGCGCGGAGCCGGGCAGTGGGAGCGCGTGACGTGGGACGAGGCCCTCGACGACATCGCCGCCCGCATCCGCGCCGCCCTCGTGGAGGGGCGCGGGAACGAGGTCATGTATCACCTCGGGCGCCCGGGGCACGAGCTGGTCTATCTGCAGCGTGTCTTCCATGCGTGGGGCATCGATGGGCACAACAGCCACACCAACGTGTGCTCGGCGGGCGCGCGCGCCGGGTACGCCTTCTGGCACGGGATGGACCGGCCCTCGCCCGACCACGCCCACGCGCGCTTCATTCTGCTGCTCTCCTCGCATCTCGAGAGCGGCCACTACTTCAACCCCCACGCCCAGCGCATCATCGAGGCGAAGATGCGGGGCGCGCGCGTGTGCGTCATCGACACCCGCCTCAGCAACACCGCCTCCATGGCCGATTACTGGCTGTCGCCGTGGCCGGGCACGGAGGCGGCGGTGCTCCTCGCCATCGCCAACCTCCTCGTGCGCGAGCGGCGCTACGATCGCGGGTTCGTGCGGCGGTGGGTGAACTGGGAAGAGTACCTGCGCGCGGAGCGGCCTGAGCTGCCGGTGACGTTCGAGGCGTTCGAGACGGCGCTGGAGGATCTCTACGCGCGGTTCACGCCGGAGTTCGCCGCCGCCGAGAGCGGGGTGGCGGCCGCCACCATCGTCGACGTCGCGCGCGAGATCGCGAACGCCGGCTCCGCCCTCGCCACCCACATCTGGCGCAACACGGCCGCCGGCAATCTGGGCGGCTGGCAGGTGGCGCGCGCGCTCGAGTGGCTGGTGGTGCTGATGGGGGCTGTGTCCACGCCGGGCGGCACCGCGCCCAGCGCATGGAACAAGGTGGTGCCGGCGCCCCCGCTGATGCCGCCCGCGCGCAAGGTGTGGAGCGAGCTGCTGATGCCGCGCGAGTACCCGCTCGCCTTCTTCGAGATGAGCTTCCTCCTTCCCCATTTCCTGCGCGAGGGGCGCGGCAAGCTGGCCATGTACTTCACGCGTGTCTACAACCCCGTGTGGACCAATCCCGACGGCATGTCGTGGATCGAGATGCTGGGCGACGAGACGAAGGTCGAGCGTCACGCCTGCCTCACGCCGATCTGGAGCGAAACGGCGTGGTTCGCCGACTACGTCCTGCCCATGGGCCACGCCTCCGAGCGCCACGACCTCATGTCGCAGGAGACGCACGCCGCGCGCTGGATCGGGTTCCGCCAGCCGGTGCTGCGCGTGATGCAGGAGCGGGCAGGGAAGACGTTCCCGTCCACGTGGGAGGCTCACGAGGCGGCCGGCATCGGACAGGTCTGGGAGGAGGACGAGTTCTGGATCGAGCTGTCGTGGCGGATCGATCCCGACGGGAGCCTCGACATCCGGAAATATTTCGAGTCGCCCTACCGTCCCGGCCAGAAACTGCGCGTGGAAGAGATCTACCGCTGGATCTTCGAGTACAGCGTGCCCGGCCTCCCGGAGGCGGCCGCCCGCGAGAAGCTGACGCCGCTCGCTTACATGCGAAAGTACGGCGCCTTCCTCGTGGAGGACGGGGTCTATCGCACGCACGAGACGGCGCCGCCCGCGCGCGATCTCAACGACGCCGTGGTGGATCCCGTCACGAGGGTGATCGCGCGCGAGGGACAGCCTGTCGGCGTCGAGGTCGACGGGCAGCCGCGGCTCGGTTTCCCCACGCCGTCGCGGAAGCTCGAGTTCTTCTCGTCGACGCTGAAGGCCTGGAAGTGGCCGGAGCAGGCGGTGCCGAACTACATCCAGAGCCACGTGCACTGGTCGCGCATCGATCGCGCCCGCGGCGAGATGGTGCTGCTGCCGACCTTTCGACTGCCCACGCTCATCCACACGCGCTCCGGAAATGCGAAGTGGCTGTACGAGCTGTCCCACAGCAACCCCCTCTGGATCCACCCCGAGGACGCCGCCCGCACCGGCGTTGCCACCGGCGATCTCCTCAAGGTCGCCACCGAGATCGGCTGGTTCGTCGACAAGGCGTGGGTGACGGAGGCGGTGCGGCCGGGCGTCATCGCCTGCTCCCATCACCTCGGCCGCTGGCGGCTGCGCGACGACACCGGGGGCGAGCGCTGGTCGACCGCGCTCGTGGATCTCCAGCAGGTGGCGCCGCGACAATGGAAGATGCGACAGGTGCACGGGGTGCGGCCGTTCCCGAGCGACGATCCCGACTCCGAGCGCGTGTGGTGGGGGGACGCGGGCGTCCACCAGAACCTCACGTTTCCCGTGCATCCCGATCCCGTGAGCGGGCAGCACTGCTGGCACCAGAAAGTGTCGGTGAGCGTACCCGGCCCCGACGAGCGCTATGGCGACATCTTCGTCGACACCGAGAAGGCCTTCGCCGTCTACCGCGAGTGGCTGGCGCTCGCCCGTCCCGCCCCCGGTCCCGACAACCTCCGGCGGCCGTTGTGGCTCCCGCGCGCGTTCAAGCCCCACCCCGACGCCTACCGAATTCCGTGATTTCGCGTATGCTGGGCACACGTCCATGCGGAACACCGTGACTCGGCGACAGGCCCTGCACGTTCTCGGCGCCTTCGGGGTGGCCGCCTGCCTGGGCGCGCGGCCCTCCCCGGCGGTGGCGCAGGCGCTCGGCCAGCAGGAGACCGTGGACGAGGCGATGAAGCGCGTCTTCGGCGGCAAGGCGCTCAAGGACGGCAGCGGCGTCGTCAAGCTCGAGATCCCGCTCATCGCGGAGAACGGTGCGGTGGTGCCGGTGTCGGTGGAGGTGCAGTCGCCCATGACGGCCACGGACCACGTGCGACACATCTACGTGGTGGCCGACAAGAACCGCATCCCGGTGGTGACGCGCGTCAGCTTCACGCCGGAGGCGGGGCAGGCGTTCATGGCCGCCAACATCCGGCTCGGGGAAACGGGCGACGTGCGCGCGATCGTGGAGCGCAGCGACGGCACCTGGCTCCAGGTCAAGCGCGAGGTGAAGGTGACCGTCGGCGGTTGCGGCGGGTAGGGCGGCGTGTCGGACATCGGCAAGGTGCGCTTGCGAGTGCCGTCCATGATCAAGGCCGGCGACACCGTGCGCGTGCGCGCGCTCGTCATCCATCCCATGGAGCGAGTGGAGCGCGACAAGCAGGGCAAGATCATCCAGAAGAACTACAACTACATCGACAAGGTGACCGTGACGTACCTCGGCAAGACCGTGGTGTCGTTCGACACCACGCAGGCCGTCAGCGAGAACCCCTTCTTCTCGTTCGCGTTCCGGGCCACCGACCCCGGCCTCCTCAAGGTCACGTTCACCGACACCACCGGCGGCAAGTACGAGGGGACCGCCGACATCAAGCTCTCCTGACCTTCCGGGCGCTCCTCGCCGCCACGTTTCTCGCCGGCATCGCCATCACAGGGTGCGCGACCGTGGCCGGCGACGGGCCCGATTACGCGGGGATCCCGGCGTGGCCATCGCGCGCGGTTCCCGAAGCGCGCGGCGACGTCGTCACCCGCGGCGACGGCGCGCGCGAGGCCGTCCGCTATCGCGGGTGGACGCGCGAGGACTTCGGCCGCTTCCGGACGTACGCATACGGTGAGACGCGTCCGGAGCCGTCGGTGGTGCGCGCGGTGAAGCCGGCGGGAGTGGTCGGCGATCCCCAGCGCGGCCGGCGGCTCTTTCTCGATCGCGCCAAGGGCCCGTGCACCGGCTGTCACCTCGTTCCCGGCGACGACGTGTGGCCGGCGGGTAGCGTCGGCCCCGATCTCTCGACGATCGGCGACCGTGGTCTCTCCAACGAACATCTGTATGCGCACATCTACGATCCGCGCCCACTCTTTCCGAACACCACCATGCCTCCCTGGGGCGCGACCGGACTCTTCACCCCCGAGGAGATCGTTCACCTCGTGGCGTATCTCCAGACCCTGCATGGCCCCGTGCCGCCCGAACGCGATCCCGAGCGCAATCCCGCCACGCGGCGCAAGTCCGCCGGCTTCGGGGACAACCTGGACCCCACCAACAATCCGGCCCTTCTCCTGGCGGAAGATGCGGAAGAGCGCTGGACGGCTCCCGGCGCCAGCGGCAAGGCGTGCCGCGACTGCCACGCCGGCGCGCCCGCCGCCGCCATGAAGGGCGTGGCCGTCCGATACCCGAAGTTCGTCGCCGCCTACCGGCGGGTCATGAGCGTGGAGGACTTCCTCAGCGTGCACGCTCCCGAAACGACGGGCACGGCCATGCCCGAGGAGAGCGCAGAGAATCTCGCCATGACCATGCTCGTGAAGATGGCGTCGAACGGCATGCCGGTGGCGGTCGACACCGAGAGCCCGGAGGCGCGCGCGGCGTGGCGCCGGGGCAAGGCATCGTTCGAGCGACGCGTGGGCGCGCGCAACCACGCCTGCGCCGACTGCCACGTCCCCGAGCGCGGCGCCGACAAGTTCCTCGGCGGCCGCCTCCTCGCCGACGTCACCATCGGCCTCACGCGCCATTTCCCCACCTGGCGCACGAGCCAGAGCGAGGTCTGGGACATGCGCAAGCGGATGCAGTGGTGCATGACGCCGCTCGGCATGAACATGCTCGCCGCCGACGCCATCGAATACGCCGAGCTCGAGCTGTACCTGACGTCGTTCGACAACGGCAAGCCGCTCAGCGTTCCCGGCATCCGGCACTGATCGCGGCCGGGCGCCGTCGAGGAGGATGACGCGCGTGGGAGAGCCCGCCCGCTTTCGACTCAAAGTCCGGCACTACGAGGTCGACGATTACGGGCACGTCAACCACGCCCACTACGTTCACTATCTGGAGACCGCGCGCGTGGAGGCGCTGGACGCGCTCGGCCTCGGCCTTCGCGAGATGCGCCGCCACGGCCTGATGATCGTCGCCGCCGAGCTGACCGTGAAGTACCATTCCCCCGCCGGTCCCAGCGACGTCCTCGAGATCGTGACCCACATCCGCGAGCTGCGCGGCGCCCGCACGCTCTGGGTGCAGGAGGTGCGTGACGCCATCAGCGGCCGCCTCGTGGCAAGCGCCGAGGTCACGGGCGCGTTCATGACCGACACCGGCCGCCCCGCCCGTGCGCCCGCCCTCTTTCACGAGCGCCTCGCCTCCCTTCACATCCCCGACGATTCATCGCCGCCGGCGGCCACGATGTCGCCGCCGCGACAGTAATGTCCTCGTCCCGTCCCGGCTGCGGCGGGCGCGCTCGATAGCATGGAAGTCACGCGCCGCGACTTACTCCGTCTGGCGTTGGTGGCGGCGGGCGCCGGGATCGGGCCGCGCGCGCTGGAGGCAGCGGAGACGGCACCGGCGCGGCTCCTCGACTTCGAGCCGCTCGGCAATGTCACGCTGCTGCATCTGACCGACGCCCACGCCACGCTCTTGCCGGTATATTACCGGGAACCCGATACCCTCCTCGGTGTCGGCCCCGAGCGTGGCAAGCCCCCGTACATCACCGGCGCCGACTATCTCCGGACCTACGGGATCCCGCGCGGGAGCGTGGAAGCCTACGCGGGGACGTACCTCGATTTCGCCGCCCTCGCGGCTCGGTACGGAGCGATGGGCGGCTATGCCCGTCTCGCCACGCTCGTGCAGCGCATTCGCGCGGAGCGTCCCGACCGCACGCTCCTGCTCGATGGCGGCGACACCATCCAGGGGTCGGCTACCGCGCTCTGGAGCCGCGGCGAGGACATGGTGCGCGTCTCGAATCAGCTCGGCGTCGAGATCCTCACCCCTCACTGGGAGTTCGTCTACGGCCTCGACCGCGCGCGCGAACTCTTCGGCGACCGGCAGCGGCGCGGTGTCTTCCGCGGCGACTTCATCGCCCACAACGTGTCGGAGGCCGGCTGGGGGGATCCCGTCTTCGCGCCATACACGATGCGCGAGGTCGGGGGCGCGCGCGTGGCCGTCATCGGACAGGCGTTTCCCTACACGCCCGTCGCCCATCCACGACGTCTCGTTCCCGATCTCACCTTCGGCATCCGCGAGGACGGCCTGCAGGCCCAAGTGGACGAGGTGCGCGACGCCGGTCGCGCCGATCTCGTCGTGTTGCTGAGCCACAACGGTCTGCCCGTCGACCTCAAGCTCGCCGGCCGCGTGCACGGGCTCGACGTCATTCTCGGCGGCCACACCCACGACGCGCTCCCCGTCCCCATCACCGTCGGGCGGACGCTGGTGGTGAACTCCGGGTCGCACGGCAAGTTCCTGAGCCGTCTCGACCTCGACGTCCGCGGTCGTCGCGTGATGGCCCATCGCTACCGCCTGCTGCCGATCCTTGCCTCCGCGCTCCCCGAGGATCCCGCCATGGCGGCGCTCGTGCAGGAGCTCCGCGCGCCCCACGCCGCGCGTCTTGCCGAGCCGCTCGCGGTGTCCGAGTCGCTCCTGTACCGTCGCGGCAACTTCAACGGCTCCTTCGACGAGGTCATCCTGGACGCGCTCCTGAAGCACGCCGACGCCGAGGTCGCGTTCTCGCCCGGGTTCCGCTGGGGACGCGCGGTCCTGCCGGGACAGACGATCACGCTCGAGGACGTCTACGCGCACACCGCTCTCACGTATCCAAACACGTGGACCCGCGAGCTCACGGGCGCGGAGATTCGCTCCATCATGGAGGACGTGGCCGACAACCTGTTCCACGCCGACCCGTACTACCGGCAGGGCGGCGACATGGTGCGCCTGGGAGGCCTCACGTACACGATCGATCCCGAGCGCCCGCGCGGACGGCGGATCCGCGACATCGCCGTGGCCGGGCGTCCGCTCGAGGCGTCGCGCCGTTACAAGGCCACGGGGTGGGCGAGCGTCGGCGAGGCGACGGGGCCGCCCGCGTGGGACGTGGTGGCCGATCACCTGCGCAGCGTCAAGCGCGTGCGTATCGAAGGCCGGTCGCGGGTCCGTATCGGGTGACCATCGGCCCTCACGGGAGACGGATCGCGTGATAGCTTCCCGCTTCCGTCCCCGGCTGGGCCAAGGGAGCGGGGAGGGCGGTCGCCTGGAGCGGCGCCCGTAGCCGATAAAACCTCATGTCCCCGGTCCGATATAGGAAGGTTGGCTCGAGCAGCGCGAAATCCTCGAGCGTGTCACCGGCGAACACCACCGGCGCGCGCGCTCCATCGAGAGGCAGGAGCGTTGTCTTGCGTCTGCTCCGTGACGAGGACACCGACGCGCTGTGAGCGCGATGACGAGCGACCATCGCGCGCTGACCTCGGCCGGCGCCAACATGGCGGAACCGTACGGCAACCTAGCCGCGACCGTCAACGCGGTATCCTACCGACCGCCGCGACTCCAGTGCGCAGGCGCGGGAGGTGAGATGCGACCCGAAACGATCCGACGCGTCGTCATGGGAGCGCTCGTCGTGGCCGTGGTCGTCGTCGCGCTGGCGGTCACCCAACGGGGTGTCCGTGACGGCGGCCGGCCACGCCCGGCGCTGACCGCGGACGGGAGCGCCGCGCGCGACGACCGACTCATCGACCTTCAGCTCGTGCCGCTGGAAGGAACGCCGCCGGCGTTCACGCTGGACACGCTCGGCGGCGGCCGCGTGTCGCTGGCCGACTTCCGCGGACGCCCCGTCCTCATCTACTTCTGGGCGTCGTGGTGACCGCACTGCTCGAGGGAGTTGCCCTCGACCATCGAGGAGATGCACCGGGAATGGAGCGGGCGCGGTCTCGTCGTCCTCGCCCTCAACATCGAAGAAAGCCCCGAGGACGTCGCGACGTGGGTGAAGGCGCACGGCATCAGCGTTCCGGTGCTGCTGGATCCGCCGGGCGCGATGACGAGGGCGTACGGGGTGACGGCGACGCCCACGGTTTTCGTCGTCGATCGCAACGGGATGCTGGTGGCGAAAGCGCTCGGAACCCGGCCGTGGACGGGTGAGCAGGGACGCGCGCTCATCGCCGATCTCGTGGGAGGCTCGTGACATGCGGAGGCTGGAGAAGAAGGTCGCGATCGTCACCGGCGGCGGTACCGGCATCGGCCGCGCGACGGCGCTCATGCTCGCCGCGGAGGGAGCGACGGTCGTGGTCGTCGGACGCCGCCCGCAACCGCTCGACGCCGTCGTGAAGGAGATCGAAACCGCGAACGGGTGCGCCACCGCTCGGTCCATCGATCTCGAGCATGCGGAGGAAGCGGCCGCGCTCGGGCGCTGGGCCGCCAAGCAATTCGGCCGCGTGGACGTGCTCGTGAACAACGCCGGTCACTCGAGCCGCGTGCGCAACATCCGCTGGGTCGGTCGCGACGAGTGGGACAGCGTGCTCGCGGTGAACCTGACCGCCGTCTACGCGCTCACGCAGGCGGTCCTGCCGTCGATGCTCGCGCAAGGGGAAGGAACGATCGTGACGGTGGCCTCCCTCGCGGCCCTCCGCCCGGGTTTGCTGAGTGGGGCGCCCTACGGCGCCGCCAAGGCGGCGGTGCGAAACCTCATGGCGTCCATCCACACCACGCTCCGGAACTCGGGCATCCGAGCCACCACCATCATGCCGGCGGAGGTCGACACGCCGATCCTCGACCGCCGGCCGTCGCCTCCCGACGCCTCCGCCCGCGCCACGATGATGAAGCCGGAGGACGTGGCGGCCGCCATCCTCCTCTGCGTGACGTTGCCCGCGCGCACCGTGATCGAGGAGATCGTCATGAGTCCCACCATCCAGCGCGACGTGAGCGCTGATATCGAGGCCGGGCGGCGGGAGGGCGATCCTTCCGGCGGACCGGTGGAGGGCAGGCATGAGTGACCCCGCTCCCGATCAACACCCGCGTCGCCGTCTTCGCGTGCTCGACATCGACATGGCATACGTCGAGGTCGGGAGCGGCGATCCCGTCGTGTTCCTGCACGGCAATCCGACGTCGTCGTATCTCTGGCGCAACGTCATCCCGCACGTGGGCACGCTCGCGCGCTGTCTCGCCCCCGATCTTCCGGGCATGGGCCAGTCCGGACGTATTCCCGGCGGCTCCTACCGGTTCGCCGATCACGCGCGCTACGTGGACGCCTGGCTGGAGGCGGTGGGCGCCACGCGCGACGTGACATTCGTGATCCACGACTGGGGCTCGGCGCTCGGGTTCCACTGGGCGCACCGTCACCCCGATCGTGTCCGCGGTCTCGTCTACATGGAAGCGATCGTGCGCCCCCTCACGTGGGCGGAGTGGCCGGAACGGGCGCGCGGCATCTTCCAGGCCATGCGCTCACCCGCCGGCGAGGAGCTCGTGCTGCAGAAGAATGTCTTCGTCGAGCGCATCCTTCCCGCGAGCGTCCTGCGCAAGCTCACCGACGACGAGATGGCAGTCTACCGACGTCCCTTCGCCGAAGCGGGCGAGTCGCGACGCCCCACCCTCACGTGGCCGCGCGAGATCCCCGTCGACGGCGAGCCTGCCGACGTGGTCGCGATCGTCGACGGCTACGCACGGTGGCTGTCCGCGAGTCCCGTGCCCAAGCTGTTCGTCAACGCGGAGCCGGGATCGATCCTGGTGGGGCCACCGCGCGAGTTCTGCCGCACCTGGCCGAACCAGCGGGAGGTGACGGTGAAGGGGAGCCACTTCGTGCAGGAAGATTCGCCGGACGAGATCGGCAGCGCGGTGGCGGCGTTCGTGCGGCAAACACGGCGGTGATCCTGCACGTCGCCAACGGCGACGTCGCCGCCGGCCGGCTGCGCGAGGCGGACCTCGACGGTGACGTGGTGACGCTCATCGATGCGCTGCACGAGGGGCCGACGCCGGCGGGGTTGCCGCCGGCGCAATGGCGCGCCTGTCGCGCGCGCTTCGTCGCCGCCGCCGGGTGGGCGACGTTCGACGGCGCTCTTGCGCGCCTCACCGAGGCCGACACCGCCCTCGAATCCGCCGCGCGCTACAAAGAAGTCGTGCTCTGGTTCGAGCACGATCTCAACTGCCAGCTCGCGCTGATTCGTGTTCTCGATCGGCTGCGCGATCTTGCATCGGCGACCCGGCTCGGTCTCGTCTGCATCGATACCTATCCCGGCCGCTCCGACTTCATGGGTCTTGGTCAGCTCACGCCCGCCGAGCTCGGTGGCCTCTTCGATACGCGAGAGGCGGTCAGCGTGGCCGCCCTCGACCTTGCCCACGCGGCGTGGGCGGCGTTCTGCGCTCCCGATCCTTGGCCGTTGCTCGCCGTCGGCGCCGGTTCCACGCAGGCGCTCCCCTTCCTCGGGCGGGCCCTCCGCCGTCACCTGGAGCAGTTCCCATCGCGCGCGATCGGCCTCGCGCGTACCGACCGTGAGATCCTCGACGCCCTGGCGACGGGAATCACCGACCGCGCCGCGCTCTTCCGCGCCGTTCAACGCCGGGAGTCGGCGCCGTTCATGGGCGACACGATCTTCTTCGACTACGTGTCGCGGTTGGCGTCCGCGCGCAATCCCCTCATTGCCGGCGCCGACGGCGACCTCCATCTGACCGACGCCGCGCTCGCCGTGCGCGCGGGTGGTGCGGATGCCGTCGCGCTTAACGGCATCGACCGCTGGCTGGGCGGCGTGCACCTCCGGGACGACCGTGTGTGGCGCTGGGACAATGAGGGGGCACGATCGTGGGCCCGTCCTGGTGAGCGTGGCCAGGGCGGACCCTCGAAGCCGGTTCGCGCCCCGCAAGTCCACGATCGCCCTCAGCGCGACCGCCCGGCGCCGGCAGCGGCGGTGACGACGCGACCCTTCCGGAGCGCCACGGCCACCGCCTGCACAAGTCGCCTGGCCAACGCCCGGTCGCGGCGTGGTGGACGCGATGTCTTCGCGAGGCGTACGAGATGGCGGCGAAGTGCCTCCCGCCGGGCATCGGCGATTTGCTCCCGGATCAGCACGTATTCGAGATACGAATCCATCCACATCATCGGTGATCTCCTTCACGCTCGGTGAACACCGCGGCTCACCGGTGGCTGACGAGCGATGCGGTCCCGGAGGTTTCGTTGACGAGAATGCGAACGGCGCCCGGCGTGACGTCGTAGGGATCTCGCACGGGGTGCGGCGCCTCCCGCGTCCCCACGTAATTCAGCGCGAGCTCGAACACCGTCACGAGCTCACCCTCCACCTTGCGCTGTCGTGCCCATCCGCCAACGACGTACGTCTTCGGAATCTCGCCGGATCGACCCCACTCGGCGAACCCCGCCACGTGGCCGCGGCCCTCCACGAGATCGACGAGGAGCGCGGCCCGACGAGCCTGGGCGACGGCGCCGGGCCGCTCCGTGAACACGATCTCGTAGGCGCCGACCTCGTACGCCACGGCACCGTGGCCGACCAGGCGGGCGGCTTGCAGGCGCCGTCCCTCGACCGGGACCTCTTCCGCGATCGTCGAAGCGCCGCAGCCGGCGGCGGTGAACCCGAGCAACATCAGCACCGTGAACCGTGCATAACGTCGGATCGAAGCGGCGTGTCGCCGCATGGCGGCTGTCCTTTCCTTCCGAAACGTGTCGGTCACGAGCTCCGTTTGCCGGCGGCCCGATTCGATGTCCTTCATGGACTCCTCCTTAGCTGGTCTGGTCTTATGTTTCATGATGAAACAATAGTTTCATCATGATGTCAAGCGGATCTTCCGGCCACCCGCTGACGACGCCCGCGCCGAGGCAAGTCTTCGCGCGGCGACGACTCGAAGTGCGCCCTAAGTCCGTGCCCTGCCGTTCTTTCTCCGAGCGCAGGAAGGGGTGAGGAGGCGACTTGACAGCGTGCGGCAACTAGTGTTTCGTGTCGAAACATGAGGCCGAACAACTTCCGGGGACGCCACTGAGATGCCGCTTCGTCATCTCGGCTTCGTCGAGCTTCCGGCGCACGCGAAAGCCGGCGGCTTCGATCATGCGGCCGTGGACGAGGCCACGGGGCGCGTCTACGTCGCCCATACCGCGAACGACGCCGTTGACGTCATCGACATCGTCGCCGGAACGTGCGTTGGCTCCGTCCCGGGGCTGACGGCGGTGGCGGGCGCGCTCGCGGTGACCGCGCGCGATCCCGTGCCCGCGGCATCGGCCGCCGGCACGACCGTTGAGCGCATCGTGGCGCCGCTCGCCGCCGGCACCGTCGAGCTCATCGCGACCTCGAACCGCGGCGAGAACACGGTTGGGCTCTTCCGTCCCGATGACCCAACGTCAGTCGACAGGATCGCCGTCGGCATTCGACCCAACGGGCTCGCCTGCGACCCGCGCCGCCGCCGCCTCCTGGTCGCGCACGTCGGGGATTCCGCGATTCCTCGTTCCCAGACGGTGTCGATCGTCGACATCGACGCTGGGAAGACGATCGCGAACATTCCGGTGAGCGGCCGGACTCGGTGGACGGTCTACGATCCCGGGGCGGACGTGTTCTACGTCAACATTGCGGACCCTCCGGAGATCGTGGTCGTGGAGGCGGCGGAGCCCGTCCGCGTCCGGCGCACGTTCGCGATCGCTCACGCTGGTCCGCATGGGCTCGACATCGACATTGCGCGGCGCCGGCTGTTCTGCGCCTGCGACGCGGGCGTGCTCGTCGAAGTGGACGCCGACAGCGGCCTCACCGTCGCCACCGCTGCCATCGCGGGCGCGCCCGACGTCGTGTTCTTCAACGCGCGCCGGAGCCGTCTCTACGTCGCCATCGGCGATCCCGGGGTCATCGAAGTGTTCGACACGAACCCGTTCCGCCGTCACGAGACCGTGCCGACGGAAGCGGGCGCGCATACGCTGTCGTTCGATGCTGCGCGGAACATCGTGTGCGCGTTCCTGCCGGAGAGTCACCGCGCCGCCGTGTATGAGGACACCGCGTAGGCCGGTCGCGGCGCCCCGAAGGGATACGACGCGAAGGAGTGAGACCGATGCGTAGAATTCTTTGTCTCGCCGTTCTCGCACTGCTCAGCGTAGTGTCCGGCGCCGAGGTGGCGCCGCCCGACTGGAAAACCGTGGAGCAAGCGCTCGGCAAGACCGGGCAGCTTCAGGCGGGGGACGTCTTCCGCATCGCAATGCCGCGTACGGACCTTTCCGTCTCCGTCAACGGGGTGCCGGTCCAGGCCAGTTTCGCCCTGGGCTCGTACGCCGCGTTCAAGGAGGTCGGCGATCACGCGATGGTCATGGGTGATCTGGTCCTGCTCGACCCGCGCGGAAGCGGTCACCGAAATGGGAACACCGCTGCTGCCCGCCATGGGAGTCACCACGGTCATGAACTTTCAGCCGCTTCCCGACGGGAAGGCGGCCATCACCGGTGATTTCGTGCTCGTCGACAAGGAGGTGAACGACGTCGCCCGGGTCCTTCGGCAGTCCGACATCGACGTGACCGCCCTCCACAATCACGGTCTTCTCGAGACGCCGCGGCTCTTCTATATGCACTTCTGGGCCGTCGACGATCCCGCGAAGCTCGCGCGAGGCCTTCGCGCCGCCCTCGACCGGACCAACAGTCAGAAGTAGCGAAGGCGGCGGCGTTCCTTGACGACTAAGAGCGCGCGGCGGTAGAGTAATTTCGTAGCGCGTGCGCCTCCCGTCCGCGCCCCGGATGGGAGGCGTAGTTTTGCCTGCGTTCGACCCGGGAGGAGGTCCTTGATGTCCGCCGAGGCCGTCGCCGCCCTGTACGGCTCGATGTCCGACCGGCTCGCCAAGGCCCGCACGAAGTTCGGTCGCGGCCTGACGCTCGCCGAGAAGATCCTCGTCGCACACTGCCACGACTTCGACAGCCAGGAGTGGGAACGCGGCAAGGCGATCCTGCGTCTGCGTGTCGATCGCGTCTCGATGCAGGATGCCACCGCCCAGATGGCGCTCCTCCAATTCCTACAATCGGGGCGCAAGCGCGTGGCGGTGCCGTCCACCGTCCATTGCGACCATCTCATCCGGGCGCAGAGTGGGAGCGCCGAGGACCTCGCGCGCGCCATCAAGGAGAACGAGGAGGTCTACAACTTCCTCCGCTCGGTGGCACGAAAGTACGGGATCGGGTTCTGGAAGCCAGGGTCCGGCATCATCCATCAGGTCGTGCTCGAGAACTACGCGTTCCCGGGCGGGCTCATGATCGGCGCCGATTCCCACACTCCGAACGGGGGTGGACTCGGGATGCTCGCCATCGGGGTGGGCGGTGCCGACTGCGGCGAGACGATGGCGGGGCTGCCGTGGGAGGTGCTCCATCCGAAGCTCGTGGGCGTGCATCTCACGGGCAAGCTCGCGGGATGGACGGCGCCGAAGGACGTGATCACGTATCTCTGCACGTTGCTCACCGTGAAGGGCGGCACCAACAAGATCGTCGAGTACTTCGGACCAGGCACGGAATCGATCAGCGCCACCGGGAAGGGGACGATCTGCAACATGGGCGCCGAGCTCGGCGCCACCACCTCCATCTTTCCGTTCGACTCGCGCATGGCCACGTATCTCCGTGCCACCGACCGCGCGAGCATCGCCGCCCTCGCCGAGCAGTACCGCGCCGACCTCGTCGCCGACCCCGAGGTGGAGGCGAATCCGAAGGCGTTCTACGACGAGATCGTCGAGATCAACCTGGACGAGCTGGAGCCGCACGTGGTGGGCCCTCACTCGCCGGACCTCGGACGTCCCATCAGCAAGCTGGCCGCGGACGTGAAGACGAACGGATGGCCGGCGCAGATCAAGTCCGCGCTCATCGGCTCCTGCACCAATTCCTCCTACGAGGACATGCGGCGGGCGGCCCACATCGCGACCCAGGGTTTGAAAGCCGGATTGAAGGCGAAGACGCCGTTCTGGATCTCGCCCGGTTCCGAGCGCGTATTCCAGACGATCAAGCGCGACGGGATCGTGGACACGTTCGCGAAGATCGGCGGCACCGTGCTCGCCAACGCGTGCGGGCCCTGCATCGGCCAGTGGAAGCGGTCGGACGTGGGACCGAACGAGACGAACACGATCGTCTCCTCGTTCAACCGGAACTTCCCCGGCCGCAACGACGGGAGCGCGGCCACGCTCTCCTTCATCACGAGCCCGGACATCGTCACCGCTCTCGCGCTCGCCGGCACCCTCGAGTTCGATCCCGTGCACGGCACGCTCCCGGGGGCGGACGGCCGTCCGATCCGGCTCACGGCGCCGGAGGCGGAAGAGTTGCCGCGCGACGGCTTCGCGCGCGGCGAGGAGGGCTACGAGGCCCCGGCGGCGGATCCGGACTCCGTGCAGGTCGAGATCCCGGCCAACAGCGAGCGGCTTCAGGTCCTCGGACCGTTCGTGGCGTGGGACGGCGTGGACTTCATCGACCTGCCGATCCTCGTCAAGACCAAGGGCAAGACCACGACCGATCACATCTCGCCCGCGGGCCCGTGGCTGCGCTACCGGGGGCACCTCGACAAGATCAGCGACAACATGTTCATGGGCGCCGTCAACGCCTTTACGGGCGAGACGGGCAAGGGCGTGAATCCGCTCACGGGGGCGGCCGGCCAGCCGCTGTCGAAGGTCGCGCGGGAGCTCAAGGCGGCCAGCCTCGAGTGGGCGGTGATCGGCGACGACAACTATGGTGAAGGCAGCAGCCGTGAGCACGCCGCGATGTCGCCGCGCTATCTCGGCTGCGTGGTGGTGATCGTGCGGAGCTTCGCGCGCATCCACGAGACCAATCTGAAGAAGCAGGGCATCCTGCCCCTCACGTTCATGGATCCCCGAGACTACGACCGCTTCGAGCAGGGAGATCGCCTCAGCATCGTCGGTCTCTATGCCCTCGAACCCGGGAAGCCGGTGACGGTGCAGATCAAGAAGGCGGACGGTCGGGTGGAGGAGATCCAGGCCAGTCACAGCATGACGCGCGAGCAGATCGCGTGGTTCAAAGCGGGCTCGGCCCTCAACGCGGGCCAGCCGTTGGACCCGGCCACCGGGGCCAAGGCGCATCTCGGCGACGTCAAGCTCGAACCCACGGACACGCGGGCGAAACCACGAGGGAACGTATAAATGGCGGGCAAGGTGACGGTGCCGAAGGGCGAGAAGATCACGATCGACCACGGCAAGCTCCGCGTGCCCGATCATCCCATCGTGGCGTTCATCGAAGGCGACGGCACCGGCCCCGACATCTGGAAGGCGGCCGTGCGCGTTCTCGACGCCGCCGTCGAACAGTCCTACCGCGGTCAGAAGAAGATCGCGTGGGCGGAGGTGTACGCGGGCGAGAAGGCGCATGCGGTCTACGGCAAGGACTGCCCGCCCAACCTGCTGCCGGCGGAGACGCTCGACGTCATTCGCGAATACCTCGTCGCCATCAAGGGGCCGTTGACCACGCCCGTGGGCGAGGGCTTTCGCTCCCTCAACGTCACCCTCCGCCAGGTCCTCGACCTCTACGTCTGTCTGCGGCCGGTGAAGTACTTCAAGGGCGTACCGTCACCGGTGAAGCGTCCGGACAAGGTCGACATGGTGATCTTCCGCGAGAACACCGAGGACATCTACGCCGGCATCGAGTGGGAGCAGGGGACGCCGGAGGCGAAGAAGATCGTCGACTTCCTCGTGCGCGAGATGGGCGTGAAGCAGATCCGCTTCCCGCAGACGTCCTCGATCGGCGTGAAGCCGATCTCGAAGGAGGGATCGGAGCGGCTCATCCGGGCCGCCATTCGCTACGCCATCGAGAACGGGCGCCGGAACGTGACCCTCGTCCACAAGGGCAACATCCAGAAGTACACGGAAGGGATGTTCATGAAGTGGGGCTATGCGCTCGCCAAGCGCGAGTTCGGCGATCGCACGGTGGGCTGGGAGGAGTGCGGCGGCAAGCCGCCCGCGGGCAAGATCCTCATCAAGGATGCCATCACGGACGCCTTCCTCCAGCAGATCCTCACTCGTCCGGACGAGTTCGACGTGATCCCGTGCCCGAACCTCACCGGTGATCTGCTCTCCGACGCCCTCGCGGCCCAGGTGGGCGGCATCGGCATCGCGCCTGGCGCCAACATCAACTACGAGACCGGGCACGCGCTCTTCGAGGCCACCCACGGCACCGCGCCCAAGTACGCGGGCCAGGACAAGGTGAATCCGGGCTCCGTGATCCTCTCCGGCGAGATGATGCTCCGCTACATGGGGTGGACCGACGCCGCCGATCGCATCATCGCCGGCCTCGAGAAGACCATCCAGTCCAAGGTGGTGACGTACGACTTCGCCCGCCTCATGGAAGGCGCCAAAGAGGTGAAGTGCTCGGAGTTCGGGACGGCGATCATCAAGAACATGGCGACCCCGTAAGGGCGCCCGGGAGAACGGTATGGAGGTCGGCAAGGCCGAGGTGCTGAGCGTCCGCCACTCCCGTCCCAAGATCACCGTGGTCGGCGCCGGCAATGTGGGCGCCTCCGTCGCCCAGTATGCCGCCGAGCGCGAGCTCGGGGACGTCGTGCTCGTCGACGTCATCGAGGGCATCCCGCAGGGCAAGGCGCTCGATCTCGCCCAGGCGGGTCCCATCCATCGCTACGACTGCGCGATCGCCGGCGGCAACGGCTACGACGACACCGCGGATTCGGACGTGGTCGTCATCACGGCCGGGCTCGCCCGCAAGCCGGGGATGACGCGTGATGATCTCCTCTTCAAGAACGCCGAGATCGTCGGGAGCGTGGTGGAGCAGGTCGTGCGCCGCTCGCGGAACGCGATCCTGATCCTCGTCACCAATCCCCTCGACGCCATGGTGCAGCTCGCGTGGAAGAAGTCGGGCTTCCCCACCGGGCGCGTGATCGGCATGGCGGGCGTCCTCGACTCGGCGCGGTTCCGCACCTTCATCGCGCGCGAGCTCGACGTCTCGGTCGAGAACGTGACCGCCTTCGTGCTCGGCGGCCACGGCGACACCATGGTGCCGCTCCCGCGCTACTCGACGGTGGCGGGTATTCCGATCACGGAGCTCCTGTCGAAAGAGAAGATCGACGCCCTCGTGCAGCGGACGGCCAACGGCGGCGCCGAGATCGTCGCCTTCCTCAAGAGCGGGAGCGCGTACTACGCGCCTGCCGCCTCCACCGTGGAGATGGTGGAAGCGATCCTCAAGGACAAGAAGAAGATCCTCCCCTGTGCCGCGTACCTCGACGGCCAGTACGGCGTGCGCGGGCTCTACGTCGGCGTGCCCGTGAAGCTGGGACGGGCCGGCGTCGAGCAAGTGATCGAGATCAAGCTCACGCCGGACGAACAGGCCGCCTTCGACAAGTCGGCGGCCGCCGTGCGCGAGCTCGTCGACAAGCTCAAGCTGTAACCCGAACCAGGAAGGAGCAGCACCATGCAGGCCATTCCCGCCGGCTTCCACACGGCCACGCCTGTCCTCACGGTCCGCGATGGCGCCAAGATTCTCGACTTCTACAAGCGCGCCTTCGGGGCGGAGGAGCGCATGCGCATCCCCGGTCCCGACGGCAGCCTCATGCACGCCGAGATCACGATCGGCGACTCCATCGTGATGCTGAGCGACGAGCAGCCCATGGGCTGCCGCGCGCCGGCGTCGGTGGGCGGCTGCACCGGCTACGTCTTCCTCTACGTGCCGGACGTCGACGGCGTCTTCAAGAAGGCGGTGGAGGCGGGCGCCAAGGTCATCATGCCGCCCACGGACATGTTCTGGGGCGATCGCTTCGGGCAGGTCGAGGATCCCGCGGGCCAGCGCTGGGGCCTCGCCACCCACAAGGAAGACGTGAGTCCCGAAGAGATGACGAAGCGGCAGCAGCAGTTCTTCGCGTCGATGGGCGAGCAGAGGTAGGAACGGGACCGATGCGCGAGGTCCACGTCTCCTCCATCACGGATGCGGTGAAGAAGCTCTGCATGGAGGCGAACTGGAATCTGGAGCCCGACATGCTGCACGCCTTCGACCGCGCCCTCCGCACGGAGCGGTCGCCGGCGGGCAAGCAGGTCCTCCAGATCCTGAAGGACAACGCGAAGATGGCGGCCACGAAGCGCATCCCGTACTGCCAGGACACGGGGTTCGTGGTGTGCTTCGTGGAGCTCGGTCAGGACGTGCACGTCACCGGCGGCGCGCTCTACGACGCCATCAACGAAGGCGTGCGCCAGGGCTACCAGGAAGGCTACCTGCGCGCGTCGATCGTGCGATCGCCATTCGATCGCGTCAACACCGGCGACAACACGCCCGCCGTCATCCACGTGGACGTCGTGCCCGGCGCCGCCCTCAAGCTCATGATCATGGCCAAGGGCGGCGGCTGCGAGAACCGCTCGAAGTACAAGATGCTCACGCCGGCGGAGGGCATCGCGGGCGTGAAGGACTGGGTCATCGAGTGCGTGAAGACGGCGGGCCCCGACGCCTGTCCGCCGCTGATCCTCGGCGTGGGCGTGGGAGGGACGTTCGAGCAGGCGGCGCTGCTCTCGAAGAAGGCGCTCTTCCGCGAGTTGGGGACACCGAATCCAGATCCCGTCGTCGACGCCCTCGAGCGCGAGCTGCTCGACAAGGCCAACCGCCTCGGCATCGGCCCTCAGGGCTACGGCGGCGACACCACGTCGTTCGGCATCCACATTCTCACGTACCCCTGTCACATCACGTCACTCCCGGTCGCGGTCACCATCGAGTGCCATGCGCACCGCCACAAAGAGGTGACGCTGTGATCGAGCGCGCCGGCGACGGGATCGTGGACGTGCGGACGCCGCTCTCGGATGCGGACGTGGAGGCGTTGAAGGCGGGCGATCGCGTCCGGATCACGGGCGTCCTCTACACGGCGCGCGATGCCGCGCACGGGCGGCTCTTTCCGCTCATCGAGAAGCGTGAGCGGCTGCCCATCGACGTGAAGGGCCAGATCATCTACTACACGGGCCCGTCGCCGGCGCGGCCGGGCGACGTGGTGGGATCCATCGGGCCCACCACGGGCGGGCGCATGGACAAGTTCACGCCCGCGCTTTTCGAGCTCGGCCTCAAGGGCACCATCGGCAAGGGCGCGCGCTCGCAGCCGGTCAAGGATGCGCTGAAGCGCTACAAGGCGGTCTACTTCGGCGCCATCGGCGGGGCGGGCGCGGTGCTGTCGCAGTTCGTGAAGAAGCTGGAGGTCGTGGCCTACGAGGATCTCGGGACGGAGGCGATCCGCCGGCTCGAGGTGGAAGGGTTCCCCGCCATCGTCGTCAACGACTGCCATGGCGGCGACCTCTACCAGGACGGGATGAAAGCATACGCGAGGGACGGGGCATGAGACGAGCCGCGCTCATGCTCGCGGCCTTCGCCGCCGCCGCCTGCGCCACCGATCCCAGCAAGGACGCCGGCCTGCCGCGTATGGACGTCGACTACGCGATGGCGCCGAAGCACAAGTGTCTCGGCGTTTCGCCGGAGATCCGGCTCGGCAACGTGCCGGCCGGGACCGTGAGCTACGAGGTCAGGATGACGGATCTCGACGCCCCGAGCTTCCAGCACTGGTCGCAGACGCTTCCCGCGGAGGGGGCGGTGATCCGCGAGGATCGCGGACGGGCCGAGGGTGGGGTCCGCTACTACGGGCCGTGCCCGCCGAATGGGACGCATCGCTATCAGATCGAGGTGATCGCGCGCGACGCCAATCTGAAGCCGCTCGCCTACGGCGAGCGCACGGTCATCACGGGGCGCTGACGATATGCGAAGGCTGCGGGCGGGAGGCCGGATGGTCGGGAAGATTCTGCGAGATCAGCGAGGGCACGTCCTCGGGGAGGCGCGCCCGCCCATGGCGGCGGCGACGCTGCGCAAGGACACGTGGTGGGTACAACCCGCCATCGTCGTCCTCGTGCTCGGCAGCTTTATCGTCTACTCGACGTGGGCGGCTTTCCAGAACGCGTATTACTTCGCGCCGCCCTATCTCTCACCGTTCTACTCGCCGTGCATCTCGAAATCGTGTTTGCACTCGACGTTCGGGTACGGGTTGCCTGACATGACGTTCCCGATCATCGGGATCCTGTCTCCCGCGTTCCTGATCCTGTGGGGGCCGGGACTGTTTCGACTCACCTGCTATTACTACCGGAAGGCGTACTACCGGTCGTTCTGGGTGTCGCCGCCCGCGTGCGCCGTCCGCGACGTCAAGACCGGCTACACCGGGGAGACGCGGTTCCCGCTGATCCTCCAGAATTTTCACCGCTATACGTGGTACGTCGCCGTGATCTTCATCGTGCTCCTCACGTGGGACGCGATCCTCGCCTTCCGCTTCCGTGACGGTTTCGGCATCGGGGTGGGGACGATCGTCATGTGGATCAACGTGCTGTTCCTGGCCGGCTATACGTTCTCCTGCCATTCCTGCCGTCACGTGTGCGGCGGTCACGTCGACGTCTTCTCGCGGTCGCCCGCGCGCTACCGCGCGTGGCGGTTCCTGACCCTGCTCAACGAGCGGCACCCCACCTTCGCGTGGCTGTCGCTCTTCAGCGTGGGCCTCACCGATCTCTACATTCGTCTCGTCGCCATGGGCATCATCCGCGACCTGAGGATCTTCTGATGGCCACGCCCGTCTACGAAACGCACGAGCACGATGTGATCGTGATCGGCGCCGGGGGCGCCGGCCTGCGCGCGGCCATCGAGGCGGCGGCGCAGGGCGTGTCGGTGGGCCTCGTCTGCAAGTCCCTCCTCGGCAAGGCCCACACGGTGATGGCGGAAGGCGGCATCGCGGCCGCCCTCGGCAACGTGTGGGCGGAGGACAACTGGCAGGTCCACTTCCGCGACACCATGCGCGGCGGCAAGATGCTCAACAACTGGCGGATGGCGCAGCTCCACGCCCAGGAGGCGCCCGAGCGCGTGCTGGAGCTCGAGCGCTGGGGCGCGCTTTTCGATCGGACCAAGGATGGTCTCATCCTCCAGCGCGATTTCGGCGGCCACCGTTATGCGCGCCTCGCGCACGTGGGCGATCGTACCGGTCTCGAGATGATCCGCACGCTCCAGTACCACGGCATCCACCAGGGCATCGACGTCTACATGGAGTGCAAGATCGAGCGCCTCCTCAAGGACGGCGACCGCGTGGTGGGCGCCTTCGGCTACTGGCGCCCCTCCGGGAAATTCGTCCTCTTCAAGGCGAAAGCGGTGGTGTTGGCCACGGGCGGTATCGGCAAGGCGTGGAAGTTCACGTCCAACTCGTGGGAGTACACGGGCGACGGGCACGCGATGGCGCTGTGGGCAGGCGCCGACCTCATCGACATGGAGTTCATCCAGTTCCATCCCACGGGCATGGTGTGGCCGCCGTCGGTGCGCGGCATCCTCGTTACCGAAGGTGTGCGCGGAGATGGCGGGACGCTGAAGAACAACACCGGCGAGCGGTTCATGTTCAATTACATCCCGGAGTTCTTCAAGGGCGAGACGGCCGACAACGAGGCCGAGGCCGATCGCTGGTACGAGGACAAGAAGAACAACCGCCGCACGCCCGATCTCCTCCCGCGCGACGAGGTGGCGCGCGCGATCAACGCCGAGGTCAAGGCGGGTCGCGGCAGCCCCCACGGCGGCGTGTTCCTCGACATCCATACGCGGCGTTCCGCGGACTACATCAGGAAGCGGCTGCCGTCGATGTATCACCAGTTCAAGGAGCTGGCCGACGTCGACATCACGAAGGAAGCGATGGAGGTGGGGCCCACCTGCCACTACGTGATGGGTGGCGTGCGCGTCGACGCTGACACCACGCGGTCGACGGTGCCGGGCGTGTTCGCGGCCGGCGAGGTGGCGGGCGGCATGCACGGGTCCAACCGGCTCGGCGGCAACTCGCTCTCGGACTTGCTCGTCTTCGGGCGGCGGGCCGGCCTCCACGCCGCCCTCTACGCCAAGGACTTCGGCGGACAGCTCACCGTCAACGCGGCGGAGCTGGAACAGGTCTCGCGCGAGATGCTCGCGCCCTTCGCCCGCACGAGCGGGGAGAATCCGTACGCGATCCAGGCCGACCTTCAAGAAACAATGCAGTCGCTGGTGGGGATCATCAGGAAGGAGTCGGAGCTGCGCCAGGCCCTCGACCATATCCAGGTCTTGAAAGACCGGGCGCGGAAGGCTCGCGTCGAAGGCGGGCGCGAATACAATCCGGGCTGGCACGCCGCCCTCGACCTCGACGCGCTCCTCACGGTGGCGGAATGCTCGGCGCTGGCCGCGCTCGAGCGCAAGGAGAGCCGCGGCGGCCACACCCGCGAGGACTGTCCCTATACGGATGACCAGTGGGGCAAGGTCAACGTCGTGATCCGGGTCCGAAACGGCGCCCTCCAGCTCGCGCGCGAACCGCTGCCGGCCATGCCGGAGGAGCTGAAGCAGATCTTCCAGGAGCGGAAGTAATGCCGACGTTCACCATGAAGGTCTTCCGTGGCGGTCCGGGCGCGGGCGACTTCCGCGAGTACCGCGTGGAATCGGACGAGGGCATGGTGGTCCTCGACGTCATCCATCGCATCCAGGCCACGCAGGCCAACGACCTCGCCTGCCGGTGGAACTGCAAGGCGGGCAAGTGCGGCTCCTGCAGCGCGGAGATCGACGGCAAGCCGCGACTCATGTGCATGACGCGCATGAATCTCTTCGAGCCCGGCGCCGTCATCACGGTGGCGCCCATCCGGACCTTTCCTCTCGTCAAGGACCTCGTCACCGACGTCTCCTACAACTACGAGAAGGCGAAGCAGATCCCGCCCCTGCGTCTCAAGCCGCCCGATCCCGACGGCAAGTACCGGATGTGGCAGGAGGACATCGATCGCATCCAGGAGTTCCACAAGTGCATCGAGTGCTTCCTCTGCCAGGACGTGTGCCACGTCATCCGTGACCATCCGTTGAAGCCGGCCTTCGCGGGCCCGCGCTTCTTCATCAAGATCGCCGGTCTCGACATGCATCCGCTCGACCGGGTCGATCGCACGGAGTTCGTGCGCGAGCAGGCCGGCATCGGTCTCTGCAACATCACGAAGTGCTGCACCGAGGTCTGCCCGGAGCACATCCACATCACCGATAACGGCATCATCCCCATGAAGGAGCGCGCTGCCGACAACATGGACCCCGTGGTGTGGCTGCTGCGCAAATTCCGCGGCCAACGCCGGCCGGCGTGAACGGAATCGATATGGAACGGCGCCGCGAAGGCGATAGATCGGACTTGAAGCAACGCAGCCACTCCGCACCCCTCTCAGCAGATGCGGGTGAAAGACGGTGTGGCCGACGCGATAGATCGGACTTGGAACAACGCAGCCATTCCGCACCTTTCCCAGCCCACCTGCCGTTGAAGCCGGGCTGGCGGCTCCTAAAATGAAAATCCACGAGTACCAGGCGAAGGCGCTCCTGCGCGAGTTCGGGGTGGCGGTTCCCCCGGGCGACGTGGCCGACACGCCGGAGGCGGCGCGCGCGATCGCCGAGCGCCTCCGCGGCAAGATCGTGGTCAAGGCGCAGGTGCACGCGGGCGGGCGGGGAAAGGCGGGCGGCATCAAGCTCGCGGAGACGTCCGCCGCGGCGGCGACGGCGGCGCGGCAGATCCTCGGCATGAAGCTGAAGACACCGCAGACGCCGCCGGACGGGATTCTCGTACGGAAGATCATGGTCGAGGAAGCGTCGGCCATCGACCGCGAGCTCTACCTTTCGATGACGCTCGATCGCGCGCGCTCCACGCACGTCGTCATGGCATCGCAGGCGGGCGGGATGGAGATCGAAGAGGTGGCGGCGCGCACGCCGGACAAGATCTTCCGCGAGTGGACGCATCCGGCGCTCGGATTGCAGGATTTCCAGGCGCGGCGCCTTGCCTTCGACCTCGGGCTCGCGGGTGATCAGTTCAAGCAAGGGGTGGGGCTGATCAAGAATCTCTTCGCGCTCTACCTCGCCAAGGACTGCTCGCTGGTGGAGATCAATCCGCTCGTCGTCACCAAGGAGGGGCGGGTCCTCGCCCTCGACGCCAAGCTGAACTTCGACGACAACGCGCTCTTCCGGCACCCGGACATTGCCGCTCTGCGTGACGTGGCCGAGGAGGATCCGCTCGACGTGGAGGCCTCCAAGTACAGCCTCAACTACATCAAGCTCGACGGCAACGTGGGCTGCATGGTCAATGGCGCCGGGCTCGCCATGGCCACCATGGACATCGTGAAGCTCGCCGGCGGGGAGCCGGCGAACTTCCTCGACGTGGGCGGCGGCGCCTCCCCCGAGCAGATCGAGAACGCGTTTCGCATCCTGTCGTCGGACCCGAGCGTGAAGGCCGTCTTCATCAACGTCTTCGGCGGTATCCTCCGCGTCGATCGTCTCGCGGAAGGAATCATCGCGGCCGTGAGGAAGCTCGGGCTCGAGCTGCCCGTCGTGCTCCGCGCGGAAGGCACCAACGTCGAGATCGGCAAGAAGATGCTCGCCGACTCCGGCCTCGCGCTCACGATGGCCGACGACATGGGCGATGGCGCCCGCAAAGCCGTGGCCCTCGCGCGCGGGAAGCGCTGATGCCGGTTCTGGTCGACAAGCGGACCCGCGTGGTGGTGCAGGGCATCACCGGCAAGGAGGGCGCCTTCCACGCCGCGCGCTGCAAGGAATACGGAACGACGGTCGTGGGCGGCGTCACGCCCGGCAAGGGCGGGATCACGCACGAGGGCTTTCCCGTCTGGAACACGGTGGCGGACGCGGTGGCGAACGAGGCCGCCGACTGCGCCCTGATCTTCGTGCCGCCGGCGGCGGCAGCAGACGCGATCATGGAGGCGGCGGCGGCCGGCGTGCCCCTCGTGATCTGCATCACCGAAGGCATTCCCGTGACCGACATGGTGCGCGCGAAGCACTTCGTGGCGGGGACGTCCGCGCGGCTGATCGGTCCCAACTGTCCCGGCGTCATCACGCCCGGCCAGGCGAAAGTCGGGATCATGCCCGGCCACATCCATCGCCCCGGGCCGGTGGCGGTGGTCTCACGCAGCGGCACGCTCACCTACGAAGTGGTGGGACAGCTCACCGCGCGCGGCCTCGGGCAAACGACGTGCGTCGGCATCGGCGGCGATCCCGTGAACGGGACGAGCTTCGTGGACATCCTCCGGCTCTTCGAGGACGACGCCGAGACACGCGCCATCATGCTCATCGGTGAGATCGGCGGCAGCGCGGAAGAGGAGGCGGCCGCCTTCATCAAGGCGCACGTCCGGAAGCCGGTGGTGGCGTTCATCTGCGGGCAGACGGCGCCGCCGGGCCGTCGCATGGGCCACGCCGGCGCCATCATTGCGGGCGGGAAGGGCACCGCCACCGAGAAGATGAAGGCGCTCGAGGCCGCGGGCGCCACGCTCGTCCGCAGCCCCGCCGACATGGGGGCCACGGTGGCGAAGGTGCTCCACGCATGAGCACGCGCGCCGTGCAGCGCACACTCGCGATCGTGAAGCCCGACGCTGTCGCCAAGGGCGTGGCGGGCGAGATCCTGACGCGCGTGGAGCGCGCCGGGTTCAAGGTGATCGGGCTCAAGCTGCTGCATCTCTCCAGCGAGGAGGCGGGCGGCTTCTACGCTGTCCACCGCCACCGTCCGTTCTACACGAGCCTGTGCGCGTTCATGACGCAGGGGCCGTCGCTCGTCATGGTGCTGGAGGGCGAGAACGCGATCCAACGCTGGCGCGACCTCATGGGCGCCACCGATCCCGCCAAGGCGGCGCCGAACACCATCCGGCGCGACTTTGCGGCCTCCATCGAGGCGAACGCCGTCCACGGCTCGGATTCCCCGGAGTCGGCGACGTTCGAGATCTCATACTTCTTCAGCACGCTCGAGCTCCATCCTCGCTGACCGGCGAGCGCTTCACGGCGTCGCTGGGGACGTCCGAGCGCTTCTGGACCGTGCTCTCCCTCGTCACGACCGCGGCCATGCCCGTCGTCGTCGCCGTCGAAGTCGCGCTGCTCACGGGCCGTCTCGACCTCGCCGTGGCGGGCGCCGTCGCCATCGGCGCCCCGCTCGCGCTCGGGTTTTACCTCACCGCGCGCTATGCGCCCCGCGGCTACCTTCTCGGCGTCGACGGTCTTCACGTCGAGCGTCGCGCCTCGGACCTCGTCGTCCCGTATCACACGATCCGCGGCGTCGATCGCACGAAGCGCGCGTTCGTCGGGCTGGGAGCGGGGTCCAAGGGATTTCTCGGGGACTTCACGTTCGGCCGGGCCTGGCGGCCCGGTCTCGGTCGGTATCGGCTCTGTCTGACGAACCGACAGAATGCGGTGTGGCTGCAGACCAGCGGCGGATGGATCGCGGTGTCCCCGGACCGCGCCGATGAATTCGTTGCGCGCTTGTCCGCCCGCCTGTCAATGAGATCGCGCCTGTCATGAGCCGGCGCCTGCCTATGAGCTCGCGTCCGTCATGAGGTCGCGCCTGTCATGAGCGAGCGCGTCGGACCCGGCCCGCGTCACGTCACCGCGGAGAGCTTGCGCCGTCTCGTAACGCGGCTCTTCGCCGCCAGCGGTGTGCCGGCCGACGACGCTGCCGACGTCGCCGAGGTCCTCGTCGAGGCCGATCTGCGCGGGGTGGAGTCGCACGGGACCACGCGCGTCGCCGGCTACATCTCGATGATCGCGCACGGCCTCCTCAACCCGACGCCCAAGGTCACCGTGCTCCGCGATCTACCGTCGACGGCGATGCTGGAGGGCGATCGTGGGTTCGGCATTGTGGTCGCCCGCCGCGCGATGCGCATGGCGATGGACAAGGCGCGCGCCCACGGCATCGCGTGCGTGACCGCGCGCAACGTCACGCACACGGGCATGGTCGGCTTCTACCCGATGATGGCCGCGCGCGAAGGGTTGATCGGCGTTTCCATGAACAACGGGCCCACCATCCTGCCGCCGTTCGGCGGCACCACGCCGACGTACGCCACCAATCCGTTCGCGGCCGCCTTTCCGGCCGGCGCGCGTCCGCCCATCGTGCTCGACATGGCGACGTCGATGGTCGCGGCCGGCAAGATGCGTCTCGCGGCGAAGAAGGGCGCGCCCATCCCGCCCGACTGGGCACTCGACCGTCACGGCCGTCCCACCACCGATCCGCAGGAGGCGATCTTCCACGGATTCCTGCAATGGGCAGGCGGCTACAAGGGCTTCGGGATGGCGACGGTGGTGGAGGTGCTGGGCGGCGTGCTCTCCGGTGGTCTCTTCGGAACGGACGTGCCGCCGATGAAGAATTTCGGACGGGAGCCACTGACCACGAGCGCGTTCTACCTCGCCATCGACCCCGAACGCTTCATGCCGCTCGAGGAGTTCCGCGCCCGAATCGATCGGCTCGTCGACATGATCACGTCATCGGAACGGGCGGCGGGCGTGGAGGAAGTGTTCGTGCCCGGCGAGCCGGAGCGTCGTCGCCACGAGCATCGCTCGCGCCACGGCATCCCGCTCAGTGGCGTTGTCCACGAAGAGCTCGCCGGTCTCGCCTCCGCGCGTGCAGTCGCATTCGATCTACAGAGCGCCGTCGGCTCGTGATCCGTCCATGTCGGGATCTATTCACTTCTGGATAGCGTGATCTCCATAGGTTATTCGCAGCCGAATTGATGTCGCTAAAGGTGACATCATGACGGTGCCCACGTCGGCGGCCCACCGACATGCCCCCTCCTCAAGTGCGCGCGAAGTGCGCGCGCTGCAACGGCAGCGATCACGCGCCTCGAACGCCTCCCAACCGTTTTCATGGCGTGAGGACATCGTTGCGCCCTCGAACTGATCCCAAAACGTCGAGGGAATTTACATGGACGCCGTCTGACCGTCTCCGGCGGCAGGGAAAGCCCCGCCAACGCAGGCGGCCGTCCATGTGGCATGCGAACTGCGAGGCGCCGCAGCCGCTTCTCCATGTTGAAGCGACGACAGGCACCAGGCGGAGGGTTGCCGACACCGCGCACGCGGCAAGAGTGCGCGCTGAGCACCTGGCTCGCGGGCGCGCTCCTCCTGACGGTCGTTACGTTGCTGTTGCCGACGATCGTCGCCGCCCAGCAGCCTCCGACGACGTCCCTGCTCGTGAAGCTCGTCCCCGGTCTCTCCATTGCTGAGCAAGCCGCGGTCGTGACTCGTAACGGTGGCATCGAGGTGTCGTCAATTCCCGCGCTGCGTATTCACGTCATCCTCGTCACCGTGGAGGAGGCGGCAGCCGCGACCGACCGTTACCGCGCGGACCCCCAGGTCCAGCATGTCGAAGCCAACCGGGTGCGCATCTCGGAGTCCATCCCTTCCGATCCCCTGTACGCCAGCCAGTGGGCACTACCGAAGATCGGCTGGGATCAAGTATTCGGCGCCGTGACGCCCGTCGGCACCGCGACGGTGGCCATCCTCGACACCGGCGTGGATGCCCACCATCCGGAGCTCGCCGGCAAAGTGGTTCCCGGTATCTCGATCCTCGACGGCACCAACGGCACCACCGACCCCGCCGGGCATGGCACCTGGCTCGCCGGCATCATCGCCGCCAACACGAATACGATTCCCGTGGAGGGTATCGCGGGGGTGGCGTATGCCGGAGTCCAGGTAATGCCGGTCACCGTACTCGACTCGCACGGCGAGGGTCTGGACAGCGATGTCATCGCAGGCGTCCTCTGGGCGGCCGACCACGGCGCCAACGTCATCCTGATGGCCTTCAGCAACCCGGGCTTCAGCCAAAATCTTCAGGACGCCATCGACTATGCGTGGAGCCAGGGCGCGGTGGTCGTGGCCGCCGTGGGCAACAACGCCTCCAGCGACCCGACGTTCCCGGCCGGGGATCGCGGCGTCATGGGAGTGGCGGCCACGGATCAGTCCGACAATCTCGCCTCGTTCAGCAACGACGGCAAGTCCGTCTTCATCGCCGCTCCCGGCGTCGACATCCAGACCATCGACCTCGGCGACGCCTACAACGTCATCAGCGGGACGTCGACGTCGGCCGCCATCGTCGCCGGCGCCGCCGCGCTGATGAAGGCGGTCGATCCAACGCTGACGAACGGCATCATTGTGGGCCGCCTCGCGCGCAACGCGGATCCCGCCGGCACCACGGACCAGACGGGCAACGGGCGAGTCTTCTTGCCGCGCGCGCTAGCGGATACGAGCACCGACTTCGTGCAGCCGGCGGGGGTTCCGCCGGTGGGCGACGGCGGGCCGCTCGTGGGTCCGTATCGAGCGGCCGGCAACGCCACCATAAACGGAACCGTCACCAGCAGTATCGGCGGCGCCGGAATTCTCGGAGCTACGGTGCAATGTACCGCTTCCACCGGCTGTAACGGCACGTTCACGGCCACGACGGGTGCCGGTGGGACTTACTCGCTCCAGGTCAGTTTCGCTGGGAACGGTGCGACCACGGTAACCCTGACGGTCTCGGCGACGAACTTTGTCTCGCAAACGCGAGCCGTCAACATCCCGGGCAATCAGGCGACGGTCAATAACGTCAATATCTCGCTGACACCGAAGAGGACGACGAGCACGACGTGGTCTCCGACGTCCGCCACCGTGGCGGCGGGCGGCACCCAAGTCTTCACGATCACAGTGGCGGATACCAATTCCGGTCAGAAGAGCGCACCGACCGGTACCGTGAGCTTCACATCGAGCGCGGGCGATGGATTTGCTCCGAATCCCTGCACGCTCACGCCGGGAGCAAACTCCTCGACGTGCTCGGTCACCGTCACCGCTTCCGCCACGAGTGGCGCGCACACCTTGACCGCGAATTACGGGGGAAGTGCGATCCACGCGACGAGCAGCGGTACCGCCATCCTCACCCCGAACACCGCGCCCGTTGCCAACAACGATAGCTTCACCACGAACGAGGACACGCCGCTCAATGTCGCATCGCCCGGCGTGCTCGGCAACGATACCGACGCCAACGGCGATACGCTGACGGCAGCGCTGGTCACCGGCCCCTCGCGCGCCGTGAGCTTCACGCTCAATGCGAACGGCTCCTTCGCATACACGCCTGCCGCGAACTTCAACGGAACCGATACGTTTACGTATCGAGCGAACGATGGAACCGCGAATAGCAACGTGGCCACGGTGACGATCACGGTCACCGCCGTGAACGACGCGCCCACTGCCGCCGCCCAATCGGTCACTACCGACGAGGACACCGCGAAAATCATTGCTCTCGGCGGGAGCGATATCGACAACATCTCCCTGACCTTCAGCATCGTCGCGGGACCCACCCACGGGTCCCTCACCGGGCCTGGCACCGCATCGTGTTCGACCGTCGCCAACGGGACCGGCACCCCAGGCGCGAACTGCACCGCGAATGTCACGTACACCCCGAACCCCAACTACAACGGTTCAGATAGCTTCACCTTCCGCGTGAACGATGGCGCCCTCGACAGCACCGCGGCCAGCGTCTCCATCACTGTCACCGCCGTGAACGACGCCCCCACCGCCGCCGCCCAGTCCGTCACCACCGACGAGGACACGGCGAAGATCATTAGCCTCGGCGGCAGCGATATCGACAGTCCCTCCCTGACCTTCAGCATCGTGGCGGGACCCACCCATGGATCCCTCACCGGGCCCGGCCCCGCATCGTGCTCGAGCGTCGCCAACGGCACGGGCACGCCTGGCTCGAACTGCACCGCGAGTGTCACCTACACCCCGAATGCCAACTACAACGGGTCAGACAGCTTCACGTTCAGCGTAAACGACGGTGCGCTCAACAGCACGTCGTCGACCGTCTCCATCACCGTCACCGCCGTGAATGACGCACCGACGGCGAGCAGCCAGGCCGTGAGCACCAACGAGGACACTGCCAAGCCGATCACGCTCAGCGGGGCCGATATCGACAGTCCGAGCCTGACCTTCAGCATCGTTGTCGGCCCCACGCGCGGCGCCCTCGGCGCCATCAGCGCACCGGCATGCTCGCCAGTCACCAACGGGACAGGGACGTCGGGATCCACGTGCACCGCGAGCGTGACCTACACGCCGAACGCCAACGCGAATGGATCCGACAGCTTCACGTTCAAGGTGAACGACGGGGCGCTCGACTCCAGCGTGGCGACGGTCTCGATCACGGTGAACCCGCAGAACGACAAGCCCACTGCCGCGGCCACGCCCGCCAGCCTCAGCGTGAACGAAGACACCGGTGCCACCGTCCAGCTCAGCGGAACGGACACGGAGACGGCGGACGCGGCGCTCACGTTCACGATCACGGCGGCGCCGATCCACGGGACGTTGACGAACGGGGCGACGACCCTGGCCACGGGCTCGACGCTCGTCGGTAGCCCGAAGACCG
Organism: Candidatus Methylomirabilota bacterium; assembly: GCA_036506275.1. Classification (GTDB taxonomy): domain Bacteria; phylum Methylomirabilota; class Methylomirabilia; order Rokubacteriales; family CSP1-6; genus DASXSB01. The sequence continues at coordinate 36,991 of DASXSB010000080.1, forward strand.
TTACCTACACGCCGGCCGGCGACTTTCACGGCTCCGACAGCTTCAAGTTCAAGGTGACGGACACCGGCGATGGTGTTTCGGCCGCGCTCGACTCCGACGAGGTCACCGTACCGATTACCGTCAACGCGGTGAACGACAAGCCCATTGCCGCCGCCACGCCGGCGAGCCTCACTCTGAATGAGGACACCAGCGGCACAGTGGAGCTCAGTGGGACCGACGTGGAGACGGCGGCGGCCGCGCTGACGTTCACGATCACGGCGGCGCCTGCGCACGGCGTGCTCAAGAACGGCGCCACGACGCTGGCGGCGGGGTCGACCTTTGTCGGCAGCCCCACCACCGTGACCTACACGCCCGCTGCCAACTTCAACGGCTCCGACAGCTTCAAGTTCAAGGTGACGGACACCGGCGACGGGGCGTCACCTGCGCTCGATTCCGATGAGGTCACCGTCGCCATCACCATCGCCCCGGTGGACGATGCGCCCGTCGCCAGGAACGATGTCTACACGCTCTACGCCGGTACCACGCTCACGGTGGGAGCGCCCGGCGTTCTGGGCAACGACTTCGACATCGACTCCTCGCTCACGGTCGAGGTCACGATGCCGCCGGCGCGCGGGTCCGTTGCCCTCAACCCGGACGGTTCGTTCACGTACACGCCACCTCCGGATCCGGGTGTCTACTCCTTCAAGTACAAAGTGAGGGAGGTCGACGGCTGGCTCGAATCGAGCGAGGTGACGGTGACTCTCAACGTGCTGGCGGGGAACGCGAACCCGGTGGCGGTGAACGACGTCTACAGCGTCTTTCAGGACACGCCGCTCGCCTTCGACGTTCGCCTCAACGACCTCGAGCGCTTCGGCGCTGCCCTCACCGCCGTGGCCGTGAGTCTGCCCGCCTACGGGACGCTGACGCCGCAGCCTGACGGATCCTTCGTCTACACGCCGGCCAGCGGCTACACCGGGCCCGACACCTTCACGTACACGGTGACGAACGGTACGCTCGTGAGCAACCTGGCGATGGTGACGATCTCGGTGTTGCCGACCGGCACCACGCTGATCGCCCGTAACGACGTTGCCACCACGGCCGAGGACACGACCGCGTTCGGCGCCACCGTGCTCGGCAACGACGACGGCAGCCCCACCGCTGCCGCGCTCGTCACGGCGCCGCTACACGCCGCGAGCTTCACCTTCAATCCGGACGGGACGTTCCAGTACGAGCCGGCGCCCAACTACTTCGGGCCCGATAGCTTTACGTATCGGGACGCGACGGCATCGCAGTTCAGCAACGTCGCGATGGTGACGCTGACGGTGACCGCGGTGAACGACCCGCCGGTCGCCGAGAGCCAGAGCGTCACCACCAAGGAGGAGACGGCGAAGCAGATCACATTGCGCGCCGCCGACATCGATAGCTCCAGCCTCACGTTCAGCGTCGCCACCGCGCCGGCGCACGGGTCACTGGGCGCGATCAGCGCTCCGAGCTGCGTGGCGGACGATCAAGGCTCGATGTGCACGGCGACGGTCACGTATACGCCGGCCGCGGACTACTTCGGGCCCGACAGCTTCACGTTCAAGGCGAAGGACGCCACCGCTTACTCGGCGGCGGCGAGCGTCTCCATCACCGTGCAGCCGGTCAACGATCCGCCGACGTTCGACGCGATCGCCGACCAGACCGTCAACGAGGACGCGCCGCTCCAGACCGTGAGCATCACCGGCGTCGCCGCGGGACCCGCGAACGAGAGCACCCAGACCGTGACGTTCACGGCGACGTCAAGTGATACGACGATCGTCCCCAATCCCACGATCACCGGCACGGGGGCGACGCGCAGTCTCAGCTATCAGCCGGTCGCGGATGCCAACGGCGAGGTCACCATCACCGTCACCGCCAAGGACGACGGCGGGACGGATTACGGCGGCAACGATACGTTCATCCGCACGTTCAAGATCACCGTGAGGCCGGTGAACGACCCGCCGACGCTCGACATGATCGCCAACCAGGTCGTGAATGAAGACGCGCCGCCGCAGAACGTGCCGATCACCGGTGTGTCCGCGGGCCCGGCGAACGAGAGCGGGCAGACGGTCACGGTCACGGCGATGTCGAGCAACACCGCGATCGTGCCGCATCCCGTCGTCTCGGGCTCTGGCCCCACGCGGACGCTGACCTATCAGCCGGCTGCGAACGCCAATGGCGTCGTCACGATCACGGTGACGGCCAAGGACAACGGCGGTACCGCGTACGGCGGCGTCGACACCGCAATGCGGATGTTCACGATCACCGTCAATGCCGTGAACGATCCGCCGTCCTTCGCGAAGGGTGCTGACCAGACGGTTCTCGAGGACGCCGGGCCCCAGACAGTCACGGGGTGGGCCACCAACATCAGCGCGGGGCCGGCGAACGAGTCGACGCAGACGGTGAGCTTCCTGGTGAGCAACAACAACAGCGCGCTCTTCTCGGCGCAGCCCGCGATCTCGGGCAACGGCACCCTTACGTACACGCCCGCTCCTGATGCCAATGGACAGGCGACAGTCACGGTACGGGCGCAGGACGACGGTGGCACGGCCTACGGGGGCGTGGACACGAGCGCTCCGCAGTACTTCACGATCACCGTCACCGCCGTGAACGACGCTCCGAGCTTCACCAAAGGTGCCGATCAGACTGTTAAAGAAGACTACGGTTCGCAGACCGTGCCGAACTGGGCGACGGCCATCAGCGCAGGACCACCCGATGAAGCGACACAGCTGCTGACCTTCATCGTCACGAACGACAACAATGCCCTGTTCTCCGTGCAGCCGGCCATCGACGCCAGCGGTACGTTGACGTACACGCCGGCGCCGAATGCCAACGGCTTCGCCACGGTGACGGTGCAGATCCACGATAACGGTGGGACCGCGAACAGAGGCGTGGACACGAGCGTGGCTCAGACGTTCAAGATCACGGTGACCGAGGTGAACGACGAGCCGACCGCGGCGACCAAGTCGTTCTCGACCGCGGAGGACATGGCGCTCACGATCACGGCGGCCCAAATCCTCGCCGGCGCCTCGGCCGGCCCCGCCAACGAGAGCGGTCAAGTTTTGACGGTGGTCGCCGTCACCCAGGCAGCTCATGGGACGGTCGTCTTGAATGCCGACCAGAGCATCACGTATACGCCGGCGCCGGAGTACAACGGCCCCGACAGCTTCACGTATACGATCCGGGACAACGGAACGACGAACGGGGTAGAAGACTTCAAGACGGCAATCGCCACCATCTCCATGACGGTGACCGAGGTGAACGATCCGCCCGTGGCGGCTGACGACAGCGTGACGACGGCGGAGGACACGCCGCTCGTCTTCGACGCGGCCAATTTGCTCGCGAACGATTCCAAGGGTCCTGCGAACGAGAGCAGTCAGATTCTGACGGTGACTGCGGTTACGGCTACGGGGAATACCCACGGGATGGTCAGCCTCGCTGGTGGGCGCGTGTATTACACGCCGGCGCTGAACTACAACGGGCCGGCGAGCTTCCGGTACACGGTGTGCGACAACGGAACGACGAACGGTAACCCGGACCCCCAGTGCGCTTACGGAAATGTGTTCGTGAGCGTTACGTCCGTGAATGATGCACCGACAGTGCAGGCGGCGCCGACGACGCAACTAGTTCAGTACAGCGACGCCATCGCCCCGGTCGTCTTCACCGCGGGCGATGTCGACAGCGCCGGGACGACGCTCACGGCGACAACCTCGTGGAAGCTTTCGAGCGCGGCGTCATGGACGGCCGGTTTGCCGGCGGGGTTGACGCTTGCCGAGACGAGCACGGCGACGAATGGTCGTAGCTGGACGGTCTCTGGAAACGCGTTCGTAGCGCCCGCGACGTACCTCGTCCGCGTGACGGTCACCGACGACTTCGGGGCGGCGGGGTTCGCGGACGCGACGATCGACGTGAAGCCCGAGGATGCGCGCGCCACGTATACCGGCGCGATGCTCGTCTGGACTACGTCGGCGTCCTCCGGACAGGCGGTGGTCCCGCTCCGTGCGACGATCCAGGACATCACGGCGGTGACGGGCGATCCCGCCACCGATTCGAACCCCGGCGATATCAGGAACGCCGTGGTCCGATTCTTCAACCGCGACACCAACGCGACGCTCTCGAACTGCGACAACCTTCCGATCGCCCTCCTCAGCGGCGATCCCAAGGTTGGTACCGCGGCCTGTAACTGGGCGGCGGACATTGGCAATGGCGATTCCTTGCAGTACACCGTCGGGATCGAAGTGAAGGGCTACTACGCGCGCAATGATGTGGCTGACGTAGGTGTGGTGACGGTCTCAAAGCCGTTGCCGAACTTCATCACGGGCGGCGGCTACCTGGTTATGAACGGTTCGGCCGGGCAGATCGCGGGCGCGCCGGGCAGCAAGACGAACTTCGGCTTCAACGTGAAGTACAACCGGAACCTCACGAACCAGCAGGGCCAGGCGAACATCATCGTGAGGTCGAACGGGCGCGTGTACCAGATCAAGAGCAACGCCACCGACACGCTTGGGGTGCTCGCGAATCCCGACAACACCGGCAAGGCGGAGTTCACGGCGAAGGCGAACATCACCGACGTGACGAACCCGGCGAACCCCGTCTCGATGGGCGGAAACTTCAGCCTGCGCCTGTCGCTCACGGACAAGGGCGAGCCCGGAACGGCGGATACGATCGCAATCTCCGTCTATGCGGCCAACGGAACCCTCTGGTACTCGAGCTCCTGGACCGGGGCAGCAACCCTCGAGCAGCTGCTGGGAGGCGGCAACCTCTCGGTCCACTAATTCCTGAGGCGGGAAGCGCTCCTCGCGGATCGGCGGTATCCTCCGACAATCGCTGATCCGCGAGGAGGCGACGCGTGAAGATCACCGCCATCGAGATCCATCGCCTGTCCGTGCCGCTGCCCCGTCCTGTCCGCACCGCCATCCACAACTACACGCACGCCGATACGGTCGTCGTCGAGATGCGAACGGACGCCGGCGCCGTCGGCGCCGGCTATTGCTTCGCGTTCGGCTCCACCCGGGCGCGGGCGCTGGCCGCCCTCGTCGAGGATCTCCTGCCGTTCTACGAGGGGCGTGATCCGTCCGCGGTCGTCGCCCACTTCGAGGCGGCGTGGCGCGGGATCAATTTCATCGGTCACGCCGGGGTGTCGATGATGGCGCTGTCCGCGCTCGACACCGCGTGCTGGGATCTGGCCGCGCGCGCGGCGGACCTCCCGCTCTATCGCTATCTCGGCGGTGATCGCGCCCGCGTGCCCGCCTACGCGTCGTCGGGTCTGTGGATCGACTACACGGTGGACGAGCTCCTGGCCGAGGCGGAGCGATTCCGCGCGCACGGGCACCGCGCCATGAAGCTTCGCGTGGGACGCGCGGACGGTCGGGAAGACATCGACCGCGTGCGCCGCGTGCGCGAAGCCGTGGGCGCGGGCATCCGGCTGCTCGTCGACGTCAATCAGGGCTGGGACGAACCCACGGCGATCCGCATGGGGCGGGAGCTCGAGGCCTTCGACCTCTACTGGATCGAGGAGCCGTTGCCCTACGAGGACCTGGAGGGCTGTGCCCGCGTGGCGGCCGCGCTCACCACGCGCATCGCCACCGGCGAGACGGAGTACGGCAGCCTCGGCATGAAGCGCCACCTCGACGTCCGCGCCGCCGACGTGCTGATGCCGGACCTCCAACGCATGGGCGGCATCACCGAATACCGGCGAGCCGCCGAGCTCTGTCACGCCTATCACCAGCCCGTGTCGTCGCACCTGTTCATGGAAGCCTCGTGTCACGTGCTGGCGGCCGCTCCGAACGCGCTCATCCTGGAGCACATGAACTGGTGGCAAGAGCTCTTCACGGAGCCGCTCGCCGTCGACGACGGATGCGTGGTCGTCCCTGATCGCCCCGGTCTCGGCGTCGAGCTCGCTCCGCGCGCGCTCCAGCGCTTTCGCGCCTGACGCTTCGCTGGCAGAGCTTCGCTGGCACAGCCGTTGCTCCAGCCAATCTAGGACAGTCTGAAAGGAGCCTCGGCCATGACGAAGCTCAGCGTAATGCTCACGACAGCGGCGGTGCTCGCGCTTCCGCTGGCGCCGGCCGCGTTCGCCGGCGACACGAAGGCGCCGGCGTCCAAAGACGCGGTGCGTTCACACCCCGGCGGTCTCATCGAGAGCAAGTGGCTCATGGGCAGCCCCGTGCGCAACGCGGACGGGCAGGACATGGGGAAGATCGAAGAGGTCTGGCTCGATCCGAAGAACGGTCATATCAAGGAAGTCGTGATCGGGCTCGGTGGCTTCCTCGGTATCGGCGACAAGCACAAGCTGGTGCAGTGGAAGGATCTGAACGTGGCGTGGAAGGACCAGAAGCTGCTCGTGGTCATGGACCAGAACACGCTCCGCGACGCCCCTCGTCACGACATGGCGAACGCGCGCGGGGCCCGTCGCTCCAGTCCCGCCGCCGGCACCAAGCGCGAGGCGCCCGGCGGATAGTCGCCCGCTCGCTCGCGGCGTCGTCGGCTCGGGCCGCGCGTGACGCGTCCTCGCTCATCCGGGCCCGAGCCGACCCGGGAGCTTTCGATCGAAGAAGCTCACGATTTCCGGGTTCAGCACCTCGTGCATCGCATCGCGATCGAAGCTGGGCGGGTCTTGCGCGGCCTCACCGGCGAGGAGCTTCAATCCCCACGGGAAGCTTGCGACGAATGAGAAATGGCCGGCGCCTTTGACGAGGACGTATTCCGTCGGGGGCGGCAGCGCCTTCGCGAGGCGCTCGGCATGATACCGGACGAGGGTCAGGTCATCGCGCTCCGCGCCGTACAGACGGACCGGAATGGCGACTCGTGCCAGCGCGTCGTCGGTGAAGGGGGCGGCGTTCGGCGCCAGAAGGACGATGGCCCGAACACGAGGATCACGGACATCCGGAACGTCGCCGACCTGGCGGGTGGCGTCGTGGGTGGCCGCACCACCAAAGGAGCAGAACTTGCGATCGTCAGGATGCTGTTGGCAGTGCGCAAGGATCGCACCTGGGCTCGCGGTGGCGCCGGCGACAGCGAGCGCCGTGAAGCCGCCATTGGAATGTCCCACCACCCCGATGCGGGTCCGCTGGATGTGAGAGCCCAGTGCCGCGTCTCCGAGCACCGCATCGATGATCTGGGCGATCTGCTTCGGCCGTCCGACCCACACGCTGACACCGGCGATATCCTTGTTTGTTCCGCGCGGGTGTGTAGGCGCGGCGACGACATAGCCATGCGCGGCGAGCGCGATCGCCAGGTCTCGATGGTTCAAGGCGAGCCCACCGGCGCCATGTGAGATGACAATCAAGCCGAACTTCCCGTCAGCCGGCGCCGCATTGGGGGCGACCTGCATCTCGAACGCGATGAGCCGACACAGCATCGCGGGCCACCCGCAGGCGGAGAGGGAGGCGTTCAGGAACAGCGGAGCGGGTGCCGCCCGCGTGGGATACCACAGAGCAACCGGGAACGACTCGCCGGTGGTCGCGTCTTCAAGGTTGATCGCACGGTAGGCGACGTTCGAAGATGGCGTCGCCGGCGTGCCGGGAGCGGCACCGAGCAGCATCCCTATAGATACCAGGCCCACGACGCGCGGGAAGAACGACGCCTTCGTCCTGGGCATCCTGGCGGATGGTAGCAGCTTTCTTTAGAGTCGCAGCCTGCCCTGCGTTCCTGGATACGTCACGCGCCCCTCCCGCACGTGTGCGAACGGCGTCAGCGTGTGCGCCACCGCGCGCGATACGCTCTCGATGTGCTCGACGCCCACCCCGCGCGCGACGAGCGCGTCCGCGATGAGCGAGCGGTGGCACCGCCAGCGCACCGCCTCCGCGCACATGATCGCCACGCGATCGACGGCGGCGAGCGCGATCAATCCCGGGAGCGCCGTCTCGAATTCCGGCGTTTGCATGTGGTCGGCGTAGCCGCGGAAGCTCTCGTTGCGCCAGGCAGTGTTGATGGAGTCGGCGCGAGGTCGGCGCCAGCCGCCGAGGGCGGCGAGATGGACGTAGCCGATGCCGGCGGCGGCGAGCGACCCCGGCAGCGTCTCGCGGTTGAACTGGGGATGGCGGCGCGAGCGGGGTATGGTCCGCACGTCGGCGAGGCGCGTGATCGCGTGGGCGCGGAGGAGCTCGACGAAATCCTCGAGGGCGCGCGTCGAGTGTCCGACCGTCCAGATCCGCTCCACGCCCCTGCCTGTGCCTAACGAGCACGCTGTCGTCGGCGGCGCCGCGCGCCCGCCGGCCGTCCCTCGGCCACGGCGGTCCGCAGCGTGGCGAGAAGCGCCTTCGCCTCCGCGCTCAGCGCGCGCTGGAGAGGATGGATGACGTCGAGGCTACGGGTGAGCGGTTCCGCGTCCACGATGGTGATGGCGGCGAGGCGGCCACGACGGATCTCGGGCGCGACGGCGAGGTGCGGCAAGAACGCGAGGCCCATGCCGCGCTCCACCATCCTCTTGGCCGTCTCGATGGTCTCTACCTCCAGCACCACGTTCGGGACGAGCCCGGCCCGCCGGAAGAGCCCGTGGCTCAACGTCCAGTCACTGGAGCCGCGGTCGAAGAAGATCAGGGGGCGGTTCGCGACCTCCTCCAGGCGCGCCCGGCGCGTGCGCGTCGGCCACACCGTCGGATCGCCCACCAGCACGAGGGGATCGTCGCGCAGGCTCACCGTCTGCACGGACGGATGGTGGAGGGAGCGGGCGAGACCGATGTCGGCCTCCCCGCGCAGCACCATCTCCAGCACTTCCTTGGAGTGGCCGGAGCGGACGGTGATCATCACGCGCGGGTGCGCGGCCTGGAAGCGCGTGAGGACGTCGGGCAGGAGATAGGTGCAGATGGAGAGGGCGGCCGCGATCTGCACGGCGCCCCCCGCCGACGGCTGAAGGTCGTGCACGGCCTGACGGGCTCGCGCGAGCGCGTGCACGATCTGTTCTGCGTGAGGTCGGAGCGCCCGCCCCGCCGCGGAGAGCGATGGGCGCCCGCCGGCGCGGTCGAAGAGCGCCACCCCGAGCGAATCCTCCAGGGCCTTGATGCGCGCGCTCACGGCGGGCTGGGTGAGGCGGAGGGCGTCGGCGGCCTTGCGGAAGCCACCGAACGTCTCCACGGCGAGGAATGCTTCCACCTGACTGACGTCCATGACGGACACCCTCTTTCGTGCGCCCCCATTATCGGCAATTTCGAGGGCCGCTGATTCGAGTTTTTTATCGAGGCGATAAAAACAATGATCTTGCCTGATAGGTGGTCCGCCGGCACAGTGACGGAACCACCAGCCGGGGCAGCGGCCGACCGGCGATGAGGAGACAGTCATGGACGGAACGTGTCAGTGCGGGATGGCGCTCGAGCCGCGGTGGAGCGGCCGGAGCTGCCACGAGTGTGGGGCGTCGACGTGTCGGACGTGTGCGATCGAGCTCGACACGAATAGCTACTGCCGCTGGTGCGCGACCTCGGTCGCGTATGCCGGCGCACCGGCGGGGGTCTGAGCATGATCAGCATGGGGCGGAAGTTCCGGGAGCTGCTGGAGACGGAGGCGTACGTGTACACGGGCGGGGTGTACTCGCCGCTGGACGCGCAGATCGCGGAGCGGGTGGGGATGAAGGCGATCTATCTGAGCGGGTACTCGATGGCGCTGGCGAACGGGTGGCCGGACATGGGGTTCCTGACGCAGACGGAGGT
>DASXSB010000081.1:0-30164 GCA_036506275.1 Candidatus Methylomirabilota bacterium
ACCTCCGTCTGCGTCAGGAACCCCATGTCCGGCCACCCGTTCGCCAGCGCCATCGAGTACCCGCTCAGATAGATCGCCTTCATCCCCACCCGCTCCGCGATCTGCGCGTCCAGCGGCGAGTACACCCCGCCCGTGTACACGCACGCCTCCGTCTCCAGCAGCTCCCGGAACTTCCGGCCCATGCTTTCCACGTCCCTCTCCTAGGCCGGCGCCACCGACGTGGCGCACCAGCGGCAATAAGCGTTCGCCTCCAGTTCCACGGAGCAGCTCCGGCAGCAGTTGGTGCCGCACTCCGCGCAGCCCGCCGGGCGGGAAGGCTGTTCGAGCGTCATTCCGCATTCACACGTCGCGTTCATGGCATTCCCCGGTCGCAGTCCTACTGAAGGTCGAAGGGTCCGCCGATACCGACGGCCGTGGATTCCAGCAGCGATCCCGCGCAGCGCGCGCAGTAGAGGACGGATTCGAGGTGTACCGCGCAGCCCGCGCAGCACGTGGCCCCGCACTCGATGCATCCGAAATGCTGACACCCGTGGTCGACGTTGCTTCCGCACTGACAGTTCGCGCTCATGGCGCGCCTCCGTTCGAGGTATTGACCCGGAGGATATTCAAGGACCGTTCCAGCGTGAGTCGAACCTAACAGGGCGTAAAACTAAGTGATTGCTGAGCATATGAGACATTAGTGTCTCATATGTCATCGAGATATGTAATTGGGATATCTAGAATACGTCTTGTTATTAAGGTATTTACAGCTATATATAGTCTATGTGACTGATTCGACTCAGTTATGAGTCTTGGCTGTCCCAGATCGCGAGCTGCGGGGATTGATAGAGTATCTCAGCAGGAGACGATGGAAATTTCGGCGAGTAATCTTCGCCATTTTCGCGGCGCGCGAGATATTGCCGCCCGTCTCCTTCAGGAAGCGCAGGACCGCCTGCCGCTCGAACTCCCGGATAACGCGCTCCTTCGCCCGGAGCAGCCCCTCGTCGACGGAGATCTCCAGGGTGGTCGCCTCCTGGACGTGGAGGGGGAGATGCCGCGCCTCGATGGTGCGCTCGGACGCCAGCACTACTGCCCGCTCCACGATGTTCTCCAGCTCCCTCAGATTTCCCGGCCACGCGTACCGCTTGAGGAAATCGAGCGCCTCCGGTGAGATGCGCTCGACCTTCTTATTGACCTTCGCCTCCGCCTTTCGGAGGAAGTGATACGCGAGGATCGGGATGTCCTCCACGCGGTCGCGCAGGGGCGGGAGCGTGATCGTGAACGTGTTGAAGCGGTAGAAGAGATCGTCGCGGAACTCTCCGCGCTGGAGCGCGCTCTCGAGATCCCGGTTGGTGGCGGCGATCACGCGCACGCGGACGCGCCGCGTGACCACGTCGCCGACGGGCTTGATCTCGCCCGCCTGCAACACGCGCAGCAGCTTGCCCTGCATTTCGAGGGGCATGTCGCCGATCTCGTCGAGGAAGATGGTGGCCCCATCCGCCTTCTCGAAGAGCCCGATCTTGTCGCTCACGGCGCCCGTGAAGGCCCCGCGGCGGTGCCCGAACAGCTCCGATTCCATCAGGGTCGGCGTGAGCGCCGTGCAGTTGATGGTCAGCAGCGGCTTGTCGCGAAGCGGTGAGTACTTGTGGATGGCGCGGGCGACCAGCTCCTTGCCCGTCCCCGATTCGCCGCGGATGAGCACGGTGGTGGGTGCGGGTGCCACGCGGGCGAGCAGCTCCGCCACCTCGCGCATCTTCGGATTCTGACCCAGGATGAAGTCGCCCTCGGCTTGAGCCTGGAGCTCCCGCACGACGAGCGAATAGCGATCTTCGAGCTCCTCGGACCGCTTGCGCTCGGCGAGGAGATCCCACATGAAGCGGGCGCCGATGCCGCCCATCACCTCCGCGGAGATCGGTTTCAGCTCGAGGATGCGACGGTGCACCTGGTCGTTCCCGGTGACATCGATGATGAGGTCGGCGCGGGGATCGGTGACGAGGTCGCGGAAGTCAGTGGCGACCGGCACGTCGAGCCGGCGCGCCAGCTCGATGCCGGGCGCCCACGGGCTGAGGTCGGCCACGCCGAGGATGGAAATCGTCGGGTCACCGGCGAACATCTCGAGGAGGGCCCGCCCTCCCTTGCCGGCGCCGACGATGACGACGTTCGTCACCGCTCAGAAGGGCTGGGGCTGCCGGTGTACATCGGCCGCGTTCTCAAACCGGGCGTACTCCGGCAGGAACACGAGCTTGACGGTCCCGATGGGGCCGTTCCGCTGCTTGCCGATGATGACTTCGGCGATCTTTTCCTCTTCGGGGGGCACATCTTCTTTATAGACCTTCTGTCGGTAGAGGAACAGGATGACGTCGGCGTCCTGCTCGAGCGCCCCCGACTCGCGGAGGTCGGAGAGTTGCGGCCGGAAATCCCGCTGGGCGCGGGCTTCCACCGCCCGCGAGAGCTGGGACAGCGCCACCACCGGCACGTTCAGCTCCTTGGCGAGCGCCTTCAGCGAGCGCGAGATCTCCGAGATCTCCTGCTGGCGATTCTCGATACCGCCGCGGCCGCGCATGAGCTGCAGGTAGTCGATGACGAGAAGGTTGAGACCGTGCTCGGCCTTCATGCGGCGAGCCTTCGCGCGCGCCTCCAGGACGGTGAGCCCGGGGCTGTCGTCGATGAAGATCGCCGCTTCGCTGAGACGGCCGGCGGCGGCGGTGAGGCGATGCCAGTCCGACGGGCTCAGGTAGCCCGTGCGCACGGCCTGGGAATCGACCTTGGCCTCCGAGCAGAGCATCCGCTGCACGAGTTGCTGCGCGGACATCTCGAGACTCAACACGAGGACCTTCTGGCGCAGGTGCACGCCGACGAACTGCGCGATGTTGAGGGCGAACGCCGTCTTGCCCATGCTCGGGCGGCCCGCGATGATGATGAAGTCCGAGGGCTGGAGACCCGACGTCTCGAGATCGAGTTTCTCGAAACCGGTGGCGACGCCGGTGACGTGCTCCTTGCGCTCGTAGAGACGCTCGATGTACTCGAACGTGTTCTTGAGGATCTTGCCCACCGGGAGCGCGCTGCCCTCCAGCCGCCGTTCCGCGAGGCCGAAGATCTTCTTCTCGGCGTCGTCGACGAGGCTCTGCACGTCCTCCTTGGCCTCGAACGCCTGCGTGATGATCTGGGTCGAGGTCTGGATGAGCTCGCGGAGGACGGCCATGTCGCGCACGATGGCCGCGTACGACATGAGATGAGCGGCGATGGCGGCCTGCTCCACGAGCAGCGCGAGGGACGCGGGCCCGCCCACGAACTGGAGTTGATCGTTCCGGCGCAGTTCCTCGCTGAGCGTGATGAGGTCGACGGGTTCGCCGCGGTCGAAGAGCTGAAGCATGGTGTCGTACACACCGCGATGGGCTTCGGTGTAGAAATCGGACGGACGCAGAACCTCGATGACGCGGGGGAGCGTCTCGCGCCCCTCGAGGAGAACGGCGCCGAGCACGGCCCGTTCCGCGTCCAGGTTGTGGGGGGGGATCCTGGACGGAAGGTCCAAGGCTCTCGTTCGCTATTCCCGGACGACGTTGACCTTGAGCTGTGCCGTTACCTCCTGATGCAGGCGGATCGTGACCAGTGTCTCGCCGAGCGCCTTGATGGGCTCGACGAGCTGGATCCGGCGACGCTCGATCTTGACGCCCTGCTTCTGGAGGAAGTCGACGATGTCCTGGGCGGTGACCGACCCGAACAACTTGCCCTCCTCTGAAGCCTGCCGGCGCTCTTCGTAGGCCAGCGCCTCGATGCGCGCGGCCAGCGTCTCGGCGTCGCCCTTCACGCGATCCGCCTTCGCCTGCTGCTGCGTCTTGATGTGATCCAGGTTCTTGAGGTTGCCAGGGGTCGCGGTGAGGGCCAGCTTCTTGGGAAGCAAGAAGTTCCGCGCGTACCCGTCGGAGACGTCACGGACGTCGCCGCGCCGTCCCACCTTGGAAACGTCGTCGAGCAGGATGACTTTCATCGCTCAGTCCGCCGCCATGTACGGCACGAGGGAGACGGTGCGCGCACGCTTGATGGCGTGCGTGAGCTGGCGCTGATGGCGCGCGCAACTCCCTGAAATTCGGCGAGGGATGATCTTGCCCCGCTCGGTGACGAAGCTCTTGAGACGGCGCACGTCCTTGTAGTCGACGAGGCCGACCTTGTCGACACAGAACTTGCAGACCTTCCGCCGGCCGAAGCGCCGGCGTTTCATCGGTTTCTGGGGCGTGGGAATCGCTGCTCCTCCTCTTGTGCTCGCTCGCGACTAGAAGGGAACGTCGTCGTCTGCGGCGCCGGGCTCTTCCGTGAATGGTTCCGCCGCCGGCACCGCCGCCGGCGTCCCCACCGCCTTGCCGCGCCCCATGAACTGGACGCGCTCGGCGACGATCTCCGTCACGGTGCGCTTCTGGCCGTCCTTGGCCTCCCAGTCACGCGTCTGCAGGCGGCCCTCGACGAGAATGGGGCTTCCCTTGTCGAGATACTCGCCACAACTCTCCGCCTGCTTCCCCCACACCACCACCGTGAGGAAGCACGTGTCCTCACGTTTCTCGCCCCCCTGCGTGGTGTAGTTGCGGTTCACGGCCATGCGCAGATCGGCGACGGCCGTTCCGCTCGGCGTATACCGCAACTCGGGGGGGCGGGTGAGATTACCGATCAGGAAAACTTTGTTCAGGCTCGCCATCAGACGACCTCCTCGAGCACGGTGTCCCCTGTCGGAGGCTCCTGGGTCTTCGCCGACCGAACCTTCTTGCGGACGGGCACCCGCGTGCTGAGGAAACGGAGGACGGTTTCGTTGAGGCGAAGCTGCCGCTCGAATTCCTTCACCATCGCGGGCTCGGCGGTGACCTCGAACACCGAGTACGTGCCCTCACGCTGCTTGCGGATGTCGTACGAGAGCCGGCGCTTGCCCCAGTTCTCCACCTTGGTCACGTCGGCCCCGAGCGCCTTGAGGTTCTCGCCGAGCTGCGTGAGCAGCGCGGCCACCTCCTCATCGGCGGGGCGCGGATCGACGATCACGAGAATTTCGTATGGTCGCAGTGAAGTTCACCCCCTCGTTGAAGCCCGTTAACCGTACATCACGGGAGGCCGCGCGGTCAACGCTGCGAAAACGATACGGCCCGGACCGAGTCACCCCGATCCGGGCCGCGTAGCTTCTACGAGACGACGCTACCGCTCCCCCATCTCGATCCCGCGTCCTTACCGACCGCTTTTTCCGAGCGCCGGCTCCGCCGGCGCAATCTCCGTCTGGGGGAGGTATCGGAAGGGGGCGAAGCCCCCTCCGAGTTTAGTACATGTCCCCGTGCGGCATCGCCGGCGCCGCCGCCGGCTTGTCCTCCGGGATGTCCGTGATCAGCGCTTCCGTGGTCAGCAGCAGGGAAGCGATCGACGCCGCGTTCTGCAGCGCCACGCGCTCCACCTTCGCGGGGTCGATGATGCCCGCCTGCAGCATGTCCACGTAGTCCATGCTGTCGGCGTCGAATCCCCGCGTGGCCACCGATTCCGCCTTCACCTTCTCGACGATCACGCTTCCCTCCAGGCCCGCGTTCTCGACGATCTGACGAATCGGCTCCTCGAGCGCCCGCTTCACGATGGTGGCGCCCACCTTCTCGTCACCGTCCAGGTTCTTGAGGGCATCGATGGCCCTGGACGCGCGCAGCAGCGCGACGCCGCCGCCCGGCACGATGCCCTCTTCCACCGCCGCGCGGGTGGCGTTGAGAGCGTCCTCCACGCGCGCCTTCTTCTCCTTCATCGCCGTCTCGGTGGCCGCGCCGACCTTGATCACCGCCACGCCGCCCGCCAGCTTGGCGAGCCGCTCCTGCAGCTTCTCGCGGTCGTAGTCGCTCGTCGTCTCCTCGATCTGGGCGCGGATCTGCTTGATGCGGCCTTCGATGTTGGACGACTTGCCGGCACCCTCGACGAGGGTCGTGTTGTCCTTGTCCACCACCACCTTCTTGGCGCGACCGAGATCCTCGAGCTTGATGTTCTCGAGCTTGATGCCGAGATCCTCGGTGATGGCCTTGCCGCCGGTGAGGGTCGCGATGTCCTCCAGCATGGCCTTGCGGCGATCACCGAACCCGGGCGCCTTCACGGCGCAGGTGTGTAGCGTGCCGCGCAGCTTGTTCACGACGAGGGTGGCGAGCGCTTCACCTTCGACGTCCTCGGCGATGATCAGGAACGGCTTGCCGGAGCGCGCCACCTGCTCGAGCAGCGGCAGCATGTCCTTCATCACGCTGATCTTCTTCTCGTGGATGAGAACGAGGGCGTCCTCGAGCACGCACTCCATCCGCTCGGGATCGGTAACGAAGTAGGGGCTTAGGTACCCGCGGTCGAACTGCATCCCCTCGACGACGTCGAGCACGGTGTCGGCCGACTTCGACTCCTCGACCGTGATGACCCCGTCCTTGCCGACCTTCTCCATGGCTTCCGCGATCAAGCTGCCGATCGTCTTGTCGTTGTTGGACGCGATGGTGGCGACCTGGGCGATTTCCTTCTTGTCCTTGGTCGACTTCGAGAGCTTCTTCAGCTCCTCGGTCACGGCCTCGACCGCGGCCTCGATGCCCCGCTTGAGGCCCATGGGGTTGGCACCGGCGGTGACGTTGCGGAGACCCTCGCGGAAGATGGCCTGGGCGAGGACGGTGGCGGTCGTGGTCCCATCACCGGCGATGTCGGAGGTCTTGGAGGCGACCTCCTTCAACATCTGCGCGCCCATGTCTTCGTAGGGGTCCTTGAGCTCGATCTCCTTGGCGACGGTCACCCCGTCCTTGGTGATGGTCGGGCTGCCGAACTTCTTGTCGATGACCACGTTGCGGCCCTTCGGCCCCAGAGTCGCCTTCACGGCTTCCGCCATGATGTTGACGCCCCGGAGCAGGCTCGTGCGGGCCTCCTCTTCAAATTTCAGCTGCTTCGGCATGGATCGCTTCCCTCCTTGGAAGTCGTGAGATCGGGAGTCGTAAAATCGTGCCGGCTACTCGAGGATGGCGAGGACGTCTTCCTCACGGAGGATCAGGTATTCTTTGTCCTCGATCTTGACCTCGGAACCCGAATACTTCCCGAACAGGATCTTGTCGCCCGCCTTCACGTCCAGCGGGATCTTCTTGCCGTCCTCGCCCACCTTGCCGTTGCCGGCGGCGATGACCTTGCCCTCTTGCGGTTTCTCCTTGGCGGTGTCCGGGATGATGATCCCGCCCCGGCGGACCTCCTGCTCCTCGACGCGCTCGACGAGGATGCGGTCATGCAGCGGACGAATCTTCATGGGTGCTGCGCCTCCTTTGGTGATGAACGGCTGCTGGATCGTGTGTTCCTGGCCCCTGCTATTAGCACTCGATACAAGCGAGTGCTAATATACCGGCGCTTCGCACCTTGTCAAGCGCAAATCCGGAGGACCCAGAGATGGCCAAAAGTATTTTGGTTTCGCGTGGTTTGTCCGAGCAGGCGCTCGCGCTCATCCCTCGCGATATCGCGGTCGACCTGAACGGGCACGAGGTGGCCCTCTCCAAGGCGGAGCTGATCGCTCGCTTGGGCGGCAAACAGGGCCTGATCTGCCAGATCACCGACGCCATCGACGATGAGGTGCTGGCGGCCGCGCCCGAGCTCAAGGTCGTTTCCAACATCGCGGTCGGCTACAACAACATCGACCTCGCGGCCGCCCGGCGCCGGGGCGTGGTCGTGACCAACACTCCCGATGTCCTCACCGAGACGACGGCCGACTTCGCATGGGCGCTCCTCATGGCGACAGCGCGGCGGGTCGTCGAGGCCGACGCGTACGCTCGCGCCGGTCGCTGGCAACGCTGGCAATGGGACCTGCTGTGGGGGCTCGACGTCCACGGCAAGACGCTCGGCATCCTCGGCTTCGGCCGCATCGGAAGGGCGGTGGCGCGGCGCGCCCTCGGCTTCGACATGCGCGTGCTGTACCACGACGCCGTTCGACCCGGCGCCGACGTCGAGAGAGAGCTGCGCGCGACGTACGCGGACGTCGACACCGTGCTACGCGAGGCGGACTTCGTGACGCTCCACACGCCGCTCCTGCCCGAGACACGCCATCTGATCGGCGAGCGGGCGCTCCGGCTCATGAAGAAGTCCGCCGTGCTCATCAACGCGGCCCGCGGCCCCATCGTGGACGAAGCCGCGCTCGTGCGGGCGCTGAGCGAGCGCTGGATCGCGGCGGCGGGGCTCGACGTCTTCGAGGAAGAGCCGAAGATCCACCCCGGCCTCCTCCCGCTCCAGAACGTCGTGCTCGCACCCCACATCGCGAGCGCGTCGCTGGAGACGCGAGTGGCGATGGCGACCCTGGCCGTCCGGAACTGTCTCGCCGTTCTCGACGGCAAGCCGCCCATCACACCCGTCGCGTGACGGCGCCGGGCGGCCGGTCTTAGCGCTGGAGGCGGCGCTCCAGACGCGCGAGCCGGTACGCGAACGCCTCGATGACTCGGGAAGGCGCGCGGGCGGCCTCGGCGGCGCCGAGGGCGGTGGTCACGATGGCGCGCGCCGCCTGCGCGTCGCGGCGGCGATGCTCGTGGAACTTCGCGAGCTCCTCCCACGGCCGGGGGTCGAAGACGCACTCCCGCGCCGCCGCCTCCCACAACGCGCACGCCGCCTCCCAGCGCGCGCAACGCTTCTCCCACAGCGCCAGTCGAAGACGGACCCACCGCGCGCCGTCGCCGCCGAGGCCGGCCATCAGCGCCGCCTCGTAGCATGCGCGGCTGCGCTCCAGATCCGCTCGCTCCCAGAGCCGGCCGAGGCCGGCGTGTTCCTCCGGCGTGAGGCCTCGTTCGTCGCCGCTCAGCACGCGCGCGAGCCAGCCCAGGAGCGCAGCGAGCGAGAGCACGTCGTGACGGTTGTGGCTGAAGACGGCGGGAAGCGACTTCGGATTGCGCCGCCGCAGGAAGTCGAAGTAGACGGCGGGAATCAGCCCGCCCGCGATGTCGTTCTCGCGCAGGAGGCCCAGGACCTCGCGCTCGAGCGTCGGCAGACGGCAGTCGTCGAGCCAGGGCCCCCAGATTCGACGCGAGGGGGCGAGCAGATCCAGGTGCGGAAGGACGGCGGGTGAGCGCCGCCGCGCGAGGATGAAGCGTGTCTCGAGCAGCGGAAGATCGAAGCCGGCTCCGTTGAACGTCACGAGCGCGGTCGCGCCGGCGATGATGGGCTCGAGCGCCGACAGGAGGGCGGCCTCGTCGTCGAAGTCGCGCATGAAGTACTGGTCGACCACGAACCGGTCTTCTTCGAGGTATCCGACTCCGACCAGGAACGCATATGTCCCGGTGCCCCCGGCGAGGCCGGTCGTCTCGGTATCGACGAAGACGAACCGGGCGGGATCGGCGGGGACGTCTCCGTTGCGTGCGATGACGCTCAGGACGTCGGCGGAAGCGCTGAAGGCAGCGTCGATCGGATAGCGGCCATGACGGTGATGGCGCGCATACTCGCGACGAACGAGCACCACGGTGCCATTCGCCGTCTCCACCAGCGTTCCTCCCACCGCGTCCTCGACGGCTTCGGGCGCCGGGCGGGGGGGGCGAGCGTGCTCGATCCGCCGGATGATGCGACGGAGATCGTCGAGCGTATCCACGAGCGGCGATCAGACCGTGAGGGCGCGGAGGAGCGCCGCCGCCGTCGTCTTGGCGCGGCGGCCGACCTCGTTCACGGGGCCGACGCACGACGGGCAGCCGGCGCGACAGCCGCAAGCTTCGAGCGTCTCCAGGCCGCGCGCGAGGAGCGCGGGCAGAACCTCGAAGAGGCGTTCGGCGAGGCCGATGCCCCCCGCATGAGAGTCGTAGAGGTAGATGGTGGGCTGGAAATGCTCCGCCTCCAGCAGGCGGCGACGGGTCGACTCGCGCGTGGCGACGGCGCCGGTGTGGGCGGGCGTGGTGTCGCCGAGCCAGGATCCCAGGTCTCGGATGTCGCAGAGGAGGAAAATCGGCGAGAGGTGATGGAGCAGGTAGGTGACGGCGCGAAGGCCGTCGATGAGCTCCTCCCGCGATCGGCTCACGGCCTCCAGCGTGTCCGACGGAATCGTCATCCACACGCTGGTGGTCTGCATCTCCTGCTGGGGAAGCTCGACCTCCCCCGCCCCCACGTTCTCGAGCGTCCTCAGCTTGATCTTCTTGAAACCCACGACCTTCTCCGCCACCAGCACCTCACCCTGCTCCGCCACGTAGGCGCGGTGCTCGCGATCGGCCAGGCGCTGGAGGATCCACACCCCCTTCGCGCTCACGGCGTCCGTGAAGTAGTCGACGACGACCTTCTTCACGTACGCCACCTTCTCCTCGTCCTCCCGGAAGCGCAGCTCCTGCACCTCGTAGGCGTCGCTCTCGATGAGGTAGATGGCCTTGGGATGGATGGTGGCGAAGGCGCTCCCCCAGTCGACCTCGGCGATGATCTGCCGCTTCTTCGTCTGCTTCTCGTCGCGCGCGGTGGTGTCCATCACCACGAAGTTGTCGGTGGTGACGGTCCGCAGCGAGACGTGGTCGGCGGGATACGTCTCCGCCGCCCAGTGCCAGCGCGCCCCCGCGCGATGGAGGACTCCCTCGTCCTCGAGCGCGGCCAGGTAGCGCCGCACGTCGACGTCGCCGAAGCGCTCCTCCTCGGCGATGGGCAGCTCGAAGGCCGCACACTTCAGGTGACTGACGAGGATGAATGGATTGTCCGGGTTCACGCGCGCGTGCTCGGGCGGCGTGCCGAAGAGATAGCCGGGGTGCGTGGCCATGAACTGATCGATCGGCGCGCTGCTCGCCACCATGACGGCCGCCGAGGGCCCGCTCCGACGCCCGGCCCGCCCCGCCTGTTGCCAGAGAGAGGCGATCGTGCCCGGGTAGCCGGCGAGAATCGCGACGTCCAGGTGGCCGATGTCCACGCCGAGCTCGAGCGCGTTGGTGGAGACGACGCCGAGGACGTCGCCCGCGCGGAGACCCTGCTCCACCGCGCGCCGCCGCGTGGGGAGGTACCCGCCCCGGTACCCGCGCACGATGCCGCTGTCGCCGGTGCGGGTGGCGACACCATCCTTGATGGTGGAGAGAAGCACCTCGGTGGAGAGCCGGCTCTGGGCGAAGACGATGGTCGGCAGCTTCTCGGTGAGGAAGCGGAGCGCGATCTTCGCGGCCTCGCCGAGATAAGGGGCACGGATGCCCAGCTCCGGATTGACCACGGGCGGGTTGTAGCAGAGGAACGTCTTTTCTCCGGTGGGCGCTCCGCTCTCCGTGACCTCTTCCACGGCGTCGCCGATGAGTCGCGCCGCCAGCTCACCGGGGTTCGCGATGGTGGCGGACGCCATGACGAACTGGGGAGCCGACCCGTAGTGCCGGCAGATACGCCGGAGACGGCGGAGCACGTTGGCGAGGTGACTGCCGAACACGCCGCGGTAGGCGTGCAACTCGTCGATGACGACGTAGCGGAGGTTCTGGAAGAGCATCGCCCACTTCGTGTGGTGGGGCAGGATCCCGGAATGGAGCATGTCCGGGTTGGTGAGCACGAGGTTGGCGCGCGCGCGCACGGCACGCCGCGCATCCTGCGGCGTGTCCCCGTCGTAGGTGAACATCCGCAGATCGGGAAGGGCCTTCGCGATCTCCTCGAGCTCCGCGAGCTGGTCCTGGGCGAGGGCCTTGGTGGGGAAGAGATAGAGGACGCGCGCGTCCGGCTGGACGAGCAGGGTCTGGAGCGCGGACAGGTTGTAGCAGAGCGTCTTCCCCGACGCGGTGGGCGTCACCACCACCACGTTGTGTCCCTTCTCGACGAGCTCGCACGTGCGGGCCTGGTGGGAGTAGAGCCGCTCGATCCCGCGCGCGGCGAGGGCATCCACGAGGCGGGGATCGAGCCCGGGAGGAAACGGCGCCCACAGGGGGGGGCGCGCGGGGAAATGTCGAGTGGCGGTGATGCAGGGCCCGGTAGATTTCGAGATCAAGAGATCGTCGAGGATCTCGCCGAGCATCGCGACACTCTAGCACGTGGTGCCGCGCGACCTCAGAATTCCAGGCGGAGGCCCGCCGTGAACTGGTGGACGGTGGTGTGCGTCTGTCCGAGGACGGTCTCGTAGAAGAGGAAGCTCGAGACCCCCTTCTTGAACGTCATCGCCACCCCCGCCCCGAGATTGAAGTAATCGCGATCCGGATCGTCGGTGGGGACGCCGAACGGTGTCTGCAGGGGATCGGCCACGAAGCTGGCGAGGATCTGGCGCCTCGAGTTCTCGAACTGATGCTCCCACTCGAGGCGCAGGTTCGGCGACACGATGCCCCACGGCGTGCTGATCGCGTACGCGGCCTGCATGCCGAGGGCCGTGGTCAAGGACGTCACCGACTGGCTCCTGATCTTGAGAAGGCTCGCGACATCGTCGCCGCGCTCCGTGTAGCTGTCGATCTCGATGCGGACGTAGTCGAGACGGAGGTGCGGGCCCACCGTGAACGCGCCGAAGTTGAAGTTGTAGCCGCCGTTCACGCTGAACCCGAACTGCGTCCCGCTCGTGTCGCCCTTGGTGGTGGTGTCGACCCCCGTGAAGACGATCCGGCGTCGCGTGTCGTACTCGTTCCACCCGAAGCTGACGATGCCGTCGAGATAGAAGCGGTCGGTGACGTAGTACGTCCCGAACGCGGACAGCGTGAAGCCCCGCGTATCGAGGCTGCCCGCGCCGGCGTCCAGCTCGGAGGCGCTGTCGAGGTACCCCAAGGCGGCGCCCACGATGAAGTTTTCGGTCACCCGATAGTCGGCGCCGCCCGTGATGCCTTTCGTGTGGAACTTGAATCCCAGCTCGCGCGAGGTCGTGTCCCGATCGCCGAAGGCGCCTTGGCCGTTGATGAAGATCCCGAGGCGCTCCAGCGGCGTCGCATCCGCGCTCGCCCCCCCGCCGCGAAGCATCGGCGCCGGCAAGAACGGGCTCGCGAATGAACCGCTGACGGAGTCGCTGCTGAGGGCAAGGGACAGCCCGGTGATGTTGATGCCGGTGGCACCGCTGCGGAGCGAGGCCAGGCGCAGACCGATGTTGGTGCTCTGCACCGTGTTTCCTTCGATGCCGATGCGCGCCTGGGTGGCGACCGCCTCCGGCGCCAGTTGCTGAAGGGCGTTGCGCTTCTCGGCGTCGGGCAAGGCGGCGATCTGATCGCAGCGGGCTCGGAAGGCACCGGTGGCGACGGCGCATCCGCGGTCGAGGGCGTTGGCGACACCCTGTTGAGCGGGCGTGAGGGCGACCGCCGTGAAGCCACCGTTGACGGAGAACGTCGTCGAGCTTCCCGCCGATATCGTCGCCGTGATCGTCCGCTCGCCGGGATCTGGCCCCAACGTCATGACGGTACTCGCCTGGCCGTTGCTGCTCGTCGTGCTGGACGTGGGCGAAAACGAATCGCCGGGCTTGTTGCTCGACCACGTGAGCAGCACGCCGGAGGCGGGAGTGCCGGCGGGGTCGGCGACGCGCGCCACGAGCGGGGCGGCAAGCGGGCGGTTCGGTGTCCCGATCTGGTTGTTGCCCGAGACGACGGCGACGTTGAGAGCGCCGGCGGCGGGGGCGACGTCGACGATGGTGACCGTGGTCGTGATCGGATTGCTCGAGTCGCAGTCGGAGAGCACCAGCGAGCTGGGAGAGGCGAGCGTGATGGGAATCACCTGCGACGGGTTGCTGAAGGGGCTGAAGGTGCCCTGGGGGTTGGACAGGCTGAGCACGATCGTCTCGTTGCCCTCGATGAGGTTGTCCGCGGTGATCGGGATCACGACGGTGCGACGCGTGGGAGACGCAATGGGCAGCGTGACACGTGAGGCCAGCGTGTAGTCGACGCCACGGGTGGCCGTGCCGCCCGCCACGACGACGTCCACGGTATCGCCGCTGACGGTTCCCCCCACGCTCGCCACCAGTGGGATCTCCACCGTCACGGAGCCCCCGTTCTCGTTCACGGTGTACGTGGGCTGACAGAAGAAGAACGATGCGAACGGCGTCGACTGGGCCGTCGCCGGCCGCGGAAGGCAGGCGAGAACGAGCAGAAGGGCGAGGGACGACGCCGTCCCTGACGAGCGCCACCACCCCCGCGCCCGCGTCAACGGCTCCTTGGATCCGGATGGCATGCGTGCCTCCAAGACAACCGACGGGCGCTGCGCGCGAACCAAGGCCAGGAGAATAGAGCGCGGCCAGCGCCCGAGTCAAGACGCCGCGGCATCGCGTGGCGCGCGCAGCGCCGGGAATGCGCGGCACCGCGGAAGGCGGTGCCGGGCCCCTGTATCATGGCCGCGTGATGGGACGCGCCTCGTGGATGCCTCCGGTGGTGTGGATGATCGCCATGACCGTCTTCTCCTCGCCGATGGGCAGCGCCGAGAACACCGCAGGGGTGATCGTCCCCGCCCTTCGGTGGTTGATGCCGTCAGCCACGGGTCCCGAGCTCGAGAGCATCCACTTCCTGAGCCGCAAGGTCGCGCACGTGCTCGAGTACGCGGTGCTCGCAGTCCTCTGGATGCGCGCCCTCACCACCGATTTGCCCCGGCCGCGAGCGCGCGCGGCCCTCGCGTTCGTGATCTGCGTGGCGTGGGCTGCCCTCGACGAGACACACCAGGCGTTCGTGCCTTCACGGACAGGAAGCCCGCGCGACGTGGCCATCGACGCCGTAGGCGCCATGGCCGGGTTGATCGCGGCCGGAGCCGGCTGGCGGGCGACGCTCAATGGCGCCACGGGCGTGCTCCTCTGGATTGCCGCCGTGGGCGGCGCCGCGTTGCTGGTGCTCGACACCGCCGCCGGCGTGGGCTCGGGAGTGCTGTGGGCGACCGTCCCCAGCGCGGTTCTCGGTCTCATCGCTCGGCGACGCTGGCGCGCGGGCGCGGGCGGCCCCACGCCCTGAGCGTCAGACTTTCAAGCGCGGATCGAGCGTATCGCGCAGCCCGTCGCCGAAGAGGTTGATGCCGAGGACGGTGACGAGGATGGCGAGCCCCGGAAACGTCGCGAGCCACCACGCCGTCGAGATGTAGACCCGTCCATCCGCGAGCATGCCTCCCCATGTCGGCGTGGGCGGCTGCACTCCGAGGCCGAGGAACGAGAGGGCGGACTCGATCACGATCACGCGCGCCATGTCGAGGGTGGCGACCACCAGCCACGGCGTGAACGCGTTGGGCAGGATGTGGCGGAAGATCACACGGCCGTCGCGACCGCCGAGGGCGAGGGCCGCCTGCACGAACTCGCGTTCGCGCAGGGTGAGCACGGTGCCGCGCACGACACGCGCGTAGACAACCCAGCTCGAGACGCCGATCACGACGATGATGGTCTGGAGGCTGGGGCCGAGCACGCCGATGACGGCGATGGCGAGCAGGATGAACGGAAAGGCGAGCTGAATGTCCGCCAGCCGCATGAGGACGTCGTCCATTCGCCCCCCGAAGTATCCGGCGAGGAGGCCCACGAGCATCCCGAGCGCGCCCGAGAGCGCGACGGCGGCGATGCCGACCATCAGCGCCGGCCGCGCGCCGAACACGATACGCGCCAGGAGGTCGCGTCCGAGGTGATCGGTGCCGAGGACGTGGAGGGCGCCCGTTTCGGTGCGCGTCCCCGGCGGCTTCAGCCGGCCGTCCAGATCTTGTTGGATGGGATCGAACGCCACCAGCCAGGGCGCCGCCGCCGCCGCCAGCACCACGAGAACCACGACCACGAGCCCGAAGAGCGCCGTCCGCCGTCGCGCCAGTCGTGAGAGAAACGCCAGCCACTCCCGCCGGGCGGGGCTCGCCTCGCGCCCGAGGGCGAGGGCAGGGGCGACGGCGGGAGTGCTCATCGGAGTCGGATGCGCGGGTCGAGGTACGTGTAGACGAGGTCGACGAGGAGGTTGACGACGACGAACGTGGTCGACAGCAGGAACACCGCCGCCTGCACGACCGGGTAGTCGCGATTCGCGATCGCCTGCACCGAGAGTCGGCCCACTCCCGGCCAGGCAAAGATCGTTTCCGTGATCACGGAGCCGCCGAGCAACGTCCCGAGCTCGATGCCGACGATGGTGACGATCGGGATGGCGGCGTTCTTGAGGGCGTGCTTCCACACCACCGGTGGGCCGTTGACACCCTTCGCGCGCGCGGTGCGGATGTAGTCCTGGTTCAGGACCTCGAGCATGCCGGAGCGGGTGAGGCGGGCGATGCGCGCGGTCGTGAAGAGGCCGAGCGTCACCGCGGGCAAGATGAGGTGGGAGAACGTGCCGCGTCCGGACGACGGCAGGAGGTTCCATTGCACCGAGAAGAGCAGGATCAGCATGATCCCGAGCCAGAAGGTCGGCATCGACTGCCCGAGGAGGGCCACGATGGTGGACACGTAGTCGAGGGCGGAATTGCGCCGGACGGCGGACACGATGCCGGCCGGAATCGCGATGCACAGGGCAAGGGCGAGGGCGGCCCCCGAGAGCTGGAACGTCGCCGGCATGCGCTCGATGACGAGATCGAACGCAGGCTCCCCATGCCGGACCGACAGACCGAAATCCCCGTGCAGCGCGCCGCGCAGGAAACGGCCGTACTGCACAATGAACGGATCGTTGAAGCCCATCTGTTCCCTGAACTGCCGGAGGTCTTCCGCCGTCGCCTCCGGCGGGAGGAGGACCGCGGCGGGATCGCCGGTGAGGTGGAGGATGAAGAAGACGACGAAGGAGACGCCGAGCAGCACCACCAGCGACTGCCACAGTCGCCGGAGGAGATAGACCTTCATGCCGCCCGTCGGAGACGGGCCACGGCCTCGATGTGCGGCGTCTGCGGGAACATGTCCACCGGCTGCACCCACTCCAGCCGATAGCCGTCCCGGGCGAGGTCGCCCACGTCGCGCGCGAGCGTGGACGGGTTGCAGGAGACGTACACGAGCCGATCCGGCTTGAGAGCGGTCAGTGCCGTGAGGGCCTTCGGGTGGAACCCGGCGCGGGGGGGATCGGCGACGACCACGTCGGCGTGCACGCCTTCGTCGAGCAACCGCGGCAGCACGTGCCGCACCTCGCCGGAGAGGAAGGTGCAGTTGTCGATGCCGTTCGCGCGGGCGTTGCGAACCGCGTCCGCCACCGCCGCCGGCGAGACCTCGACGCCGTACACTCGACGGCACCGGCGCGCGAGCAGCAAGCTGATGGCTCCCGTGCCGGAATAGAGGTCCATGACGGTCTCCCCGCCTGCCAGCTCGCATGCCTCCGCGATCACCGCGAACAGACGTTCGGCCTGGAGTGTGTTGGTCTGGAAGAACGAGTTCGCCGACACCTGGAAGACGACGTCGCCGATCCGCTCCGTGATGTGCTCGCGGCCGAGGAGGAGATGCTCCTCCGACCCCACCGCCACGCTCGCCTTCTTGCCGTTGACGTTCAGCACCACGCTGGCCGTGGACGGCACCCGTCGCTTCACCGCCGCCGCCACCGCACCCAGCGATTCCACGTCGGGAGCGGCCGCCACCACGTTGACCATGCGCTCGCCGGTGTGACGCCCCTCCCGGAGGGTGACGAACCGCAACAGTCCCTGCTCGGTGTCCTGATCGTAGACGGAGAGTCCCCGGAGACGGTCCCGCACCTCAGAGAGCAGCTCGTTCATCGTGTCCGACTGCAACAGGCAGCGTTCGATGTCGAGCACGACGTCGTAGCGATCGGCTTCGTGCAAGCCGATCACGGGCGCCTCCGCGCCGCGCATCACCGTGAACTCCATCTTGTTCCGGTAGCCGTAGGTGTCGGGGGCGGGCAGGATGGGGCGAAGCTCGAAGGAGCCCAGGCCACCGAGCCGCTCGAGACAATCGCGCACCTGCTTTTCCTTGAAGGCGAGCTGCGCCGGATACGCGAGGTGCTGGAGGCGGCAACCGCCGCAACGGCCGAAGTAGGGACAGGGAGCGGCGACCCGGTCCGGCGATGGCTCCTCCACGCTTTCGATCACCGCCCGTCCGTAGCGTGCGCGAGCTTCCTGGACCCGGACGCGCAGACGGTCGCCGGGAAGACCACCCCGCACGAAGATGACGTAGCCGTTGACCCGTCCGACGCCTTCGCCGCCGAACGCGAGATCGTCGATGGTGAGGGAGAGACTCTCACCCCGTCGCGGTTTTGCCATTGCAGACGCCACTATAAAGAGCGGTCCGAGACGAGTCAATTCATCGAAGCTGGCGACGTGACGGGGGCGGGGGGTATGATACCGAGCGTGACAACAAAGGCGCCGCGGGCCGTCAGCGCTCTCATCCCGCACGCCCTGCCGCAGCTCTCCGAGCGGCTCGCGGAGCTGCACATCCGCCGCGGGTGGGCCTCCATCGTCGGGGTGGACGTCGCTCGACGCACGCAACCGGTGGCGCTGGTGGGAGGCTGTCTCACTGTCACCGTCGACAACTCCCCGTGGCTGCACGAGCTGACGTTGCGCACGGAGGAGCTGACGGCGCGTGTCACGGACGGCTTTCCGACCGTCCGCTCGTTGCGCTTCGTGGCGGGCGCGATAGCGCCGGCGGGGGCAGCGCCGCGCCGGGTGCCGGAACGACGTCCGCTTCGCCTCAGCGCGGAGGAGGTTCACGACATCGAGGCGGCGAGTTCCGCCATAACGGACTCCACGCTGGCGGAAGCTGCACGCCGGCTGTTGACGACGGCGCGGCAGTTCCCGCGCCCATGAGGTAGGCCCGATGCGTTTTCGCCTCCTCGGAGTATCGCTGGGGCTCGCTGCCATCGTCGCGGGGTGCGCCACGGGACGATCGGCGCCCGGCCGCGCGCAGGGCTCGGACGAGCCGACGCCGTCGCGGACGCCCGGTCCCGACGTCGCCGCCGACGCCTACTATTACTTCAGCGTGGCCCAGATGCACGCCCAGGCGGGCCGCTTCAAGGAAGCCGTCGCATCCCTGAAGGAGGCCGTGAAGCGGGATCCCAACTCCGCCCTCCTCTGGACCCAGCTTGCCCAGTGGCTTGCGCGCACCGATGCCCCCGAGGAGGCGGTGGCGGCGGCTCGACGCGCCGTGCAGCTCGCGCCCCAGCAGCCGGCCAGTCACGTCACCCTCGCCGAGCTCCTGCGCGCCGAGAAGAAGTATGCGGAGGCGGAGAGCGAGCTCGAGAAGGTCATCGCGCTCAACCCGAACGCGGAGGAGCCGTACCTCACGCTCGCGCGCTATCAAGTCGAGCAGAAGGCGTACGACCGGGCGCGCGCGGTCCTCCTTCGCCTCGTCGAGCGGCGCCCGCACCTCGCGCAGGCACACTTCCTCCTCGGCCGCCTCGCCATCGAGACGGAATCGTGGGACGAAGCGGTCACGCGCCTCACGCGCGCGGTCGACCTCGACCCCGATCACGACGGCGCCTGGACCGCTCTCGCCTACGTCTACGAGGCGCGGCAAAAGCCCGAAGAGGCGATCCGGATCTACCACGAGGCCGCGCGCGCCAACCCGGACAATCCCGCCTTCGTCGAGCGTCTGGGCGATCTCCTCATTCGCCTCGGCCGCTACCAGGAAGCGCAGGCGGAAATCGAGGCCCTCACGGAAGCGGCGCCTCGCGACGCGCGCGTCTGGATGAAGCTCGGCGCCGTGTACTACGAGCAAAAGATGTGGGACAAGGCGAGCGACGCGTTCCGCCGCGTCATCATGCTCGAGCCCACAAATCTACGGGCGCGGTACTTCCTCGCGACCACTTATATGGATGGCGGCAAGGACGCCGAGGCCCGCGCCGAGCTCGAGCGCATCCTGCGCGCCGATCCGCGGTCGGTCGACGCCCGCGTGCAGCTCGGCTTCCTGCACGGCCGCGCCAAGCGCTACGACGAGGCGGTGGCGGTGCTGCGGGAAGCCATCAACCTGGAACCGAAGCGCCCCGAGCTGTTCCTCTATCTCGGCACCGCCTACTTCCGGGCCAGTCAGTACGATCGCGCCATCGATACCCTGCGCGAGGGTCTGAGTCTCGACGACAAGCAGAAGGATCTCTACTTCCAGCTCGGCGTCGTCTACGAAAAGCAGGCCCGTGTCGACGACGCCGTGCGCGCCTTCCGGCAGGTGATCGCGCTCGATCCCAAGCACGCCGAGGCCTACAACTACGTCGGCTACATGTACGCCGAGCGCGGTCAGAACCTCGACGAGGCGATCAAGCTCATCGGCAAGGCCCTCGAGCTCGAGCCCGACAACGGTTACTTCATCGACAGCCTCGGCTGGGCGTACTACCAGCAGGGCAAGTACGTGGATGCTCTGCGCGAGCTGAAGCGCGCCGTGGAGAAGGCGAAGGAAGACCCGGTCATCTTCGAGCACCTGGGCGACGCCTACGCCAAGAACGGCTTCGAGGAAGACGCGCTCGCGGCCTGGGAAAAATCGCTGCAGCTCGACCCCGCCGCCGACGGCGTCAAGAAGAAGGTCGAGGAGCTGAAGAGCCGGCTACGCCGGGCGCAGGGTGAGCGGTCGAAGGCTTCTCAGTAGCGCCTTTCTCGTGGTGTCGCTCGGCGGTTGCGCGATCGCGCCGCCCACCCTCCGCCAACCGATCGCGGAGGAGGTCCGCCAGGCCATCGCGCTCCTCATCACGCGCTGGCACGCGTTCTCCGACCTGCGCGCCCTCGCCGACCTGACGTTCGAGCGCGGCGGCCAGCGCCAGCGGCTGGCGGGGGTGCTCCTCGCCAAGGCTCCGTCGTCGGTGCGACTGGAGGCGCTCTCGCCGTTCGCGCAGCCTCTCTTGCTGGTGACGATCCACGACGGCCGCCTCACGTCGTACGACACGACGACCAACGAGGCGGTGGTGGCGCCCGCGAGCGCGGAAAGCGCGGCGCGTCTGCTCGGCCTCCCCTTCGATCCGGACGATCTCGTCGCCGTCCTCGCCGGGCTCGCCGTGCCGCCGAAGGACATCCGGACGGCGCAGTTCCTCGCCCCGGACGAGAGCGGCCCCTCGCTGGAGATCGTGGGAGCGGTGAACCGCCAGCGCGTGTGGATGGACTTCGAGACGGGCGTGGTCCGCCAGCTCGAGATCGCGGGCGGCCGCACCGACGCCCGGGTGACCTACCGTCGCGATGCCGCGGGGACGCTCACGGGTTTCGACGTCACCGCCGCCCAGTCCTACATCCGCGGCACCGTGGCCTACCGAAACCTCACACGAGACGCCGGCGTGGACGCCGATCGATTCAGCCTCACGCTCCCCAAGGACGCGAAAATACAGAACCTGCGTTGACGCCCCGCGAACGCGCGTGATACCGTAGCGCGTCTTGACGAAGGGCTCGGGAAGAGCGCGTCGGCTCGTGCTTCGCGCGGCGGCGAAGGTCAACCTGGCCCTCGAGATCCTGCGCCGCCGGGACGATGGCTACCACGAGATCGTCACCGTGATGCAGGCCATCGACCTCACCGATCGCCTCGTGCTCGAAGAGCACGATTCCGTCGAGCTCGAGAGCCTGTCGCCGGACGTCCCCACCGACGGGACGAACCTCGCGGTGCGAGCCGCCGTCGCGCTTCGCGACGCCGCCGGCACCAAGCGCGGCGTCAGGGTGAGGCTCGACAAGCGCATCCCGGTGGCGGCCGGTCTTGGCGGCGGCTCCACTGACGCCGCGGCCGTCCTCATCGGTCTCAACCGGCTGTGGGGATTGCGGTGGCCCGGAGACCGTCTCGCCGCCGTGGCGGAGACGCTCGGGATGGACGTGCCCTTCTTCCTGCGCGGCGGCACCGCTCTCGCAACCGGACGGGGCGAGCGTCTCACGCCCGTGCGCGGCGGCAGCCTCGCGCTGGTGCTCGTCAATCCGAAAATCGGCGTGAGCGCGGCCGAGGCCTACGGGCGCGTGCAGCCAACCATGTACTCGGATGGCGCCCGCGCCCGCACGATGGTGGCGGCGCTGGCGACACGGCGGCCGATACGCGCGGCGGCGGCGCTCTACAACACGCTGGAAGCGCCGGTCGGGCGCACGGTGCCGCAGGTCCAGCAGATGAAGGCGGCGCTCATGGCAGCGGGCGCGCTGGGGGCGGTGATGTCGGGGAGCGGGCCGACGGTCTTCGGCGTGGCGCGCTCGTTCGAGCACGCCCGGCAGATCCGCGCGCGGCTGACGAGGGTATCATGGGCGTGCTGGGCGGTCCGGACCGTCGGGGGTCCGGCCGTGCGCGTGGAGCGCAGGCGTTGAGCGACGGCGCTCGGCGCCACGTCCGGAAACGCACCGACAACAGAACGGCCGACAACCAACGTTGGGGCGTGGCCAAGCGGTAAGGCGCGGGACTTTGGATCCCGTATTCGGGGGTTCGAATCCTCCCGCCCCAACCATTTTTCCAGAGGCGCCATGGCGTACGAGCTGAGGCTGTTCTCCGGCAACGCGAATCGGCCCCTGGCCGAAGAGATCGCGCAGTACCTGCGTCTGCCCGTCAGCGACGCGGACGTCTCGCGCTTCTCCGACGGCGAGGTCTTCGTGCAGGTCAACGAGAACGTGCGCGGCGCCGACGTCTTCGTGGTCCAGCCGACGTGCCCGCCCGTGAACGACGCCCTGATGGAATTGCTCATCATGATCGACGCCCTCAAGCGGGCGTCGGCGCACCGGATCACGGCCGTGCTCCCCTACTACGGCTACGCGCGTCAGGACCGCAAGGTGCAGCCGCGTGTCCCCATCTCGGCCAAGCTGGTGGCCGACCTCCTGGAGGCAGCCGGGGTCGATCGCGTCCTCGCGCTCGATCTTCACGCCGCCCAGATCCAGGGTTTCTTCAACGTGCCCGTCGATCACCTCTTCGCCAACCCGGTGATCATCGATTACCTCGGCAAGAAGGATCTCCGCGATCCCGTCATCGTCGCTCCCGACGCGGGCGGCGTGGAGCGCTCGCGCGCGATCGCCAAGCGGCTGAAGGCGGGCCTGGCCATCGTCGACAAGCGTCGCGACGGCCCCGGTGTAGCGGTGGTCATGCACCTCATCGGCGAGGTCAAGGACCGCGACGTGGTGGTCATCGACGACATGATCGATACCGCGGGCACGCTCATCCAGGCCGTGAGCGCTCTCGAGCGCGAGGGCGCGCGGCGGATTCTCGCGTGCGGGGTCCACGCGGTGCTGTCCGGTCCCGCCGTGGAGCGGATCACGAGCTCGGCGCTGGAAGAAGTCGTCGTCACCAACTCGATCCCGCTCCCGTCCGAGAAGCAGACGGCACGGATCACGGTCTTGAGCGTGGCGCCGTTGCTCGGCGAGGCCATCCGACGCATCCACGACGAGGAATCCGTATCGACGCTGTTCGTGTAGAAAGGGAATCCGACGATGGACATGCAAGAGCTCACGATCAAGCGCCGCGAGGCGACGGGCAAACAAGTCGCCAAGCGGCTCCGCCGCCAGGGCATCGTCCCTGCCGTGCTGTACGGGGGTACGAAGCCGGAGGCCGTCACCGTCGATCCGCGCGCGGTGCTGCGGGTCATCCACGGCCACGAGGGCACCACGCAGCTCCTCACGCTGAAATTCGACGGCGACGGCGGATCGCGAATGGCGATCATCCGTGATCTTCAGTTCGATCCCGTCACCGAGCGCCTGCTCCACGTGGATCTCCAGGAGGTCTCCGCGGATCGTGCCGTCACCGTCCGCGTCGCCGTCCATCCCGTGGGCGAGGCCCTTGGCGTGAAGGACCAGAAGGGCATCCTGAACCTGGTCCTCCACGAACTGGAGGTGTCGTGCCTCCCGTCGCGGATTCCCGCCCGCATCGACGCCGACGTGTCCGCGCTGATGATCGGCGACGTGCTCACCGTGGCCGCGCTCCAGGTGCCGGAGGGCGTGAGGATTCTGAACGACGCCGGTCAGGCCGTGGCCACGGTGGCCCCGCCGATGGCGGAGGAGGAACCGGCGGTGGCGCCGACGACGGCGGCCGCGACCGCGGAGCCCGAAGTCCTCACCGAGCGCAAGCCGAAGGAAGAGGAAGCGGCCGCGGAGGAAGGCAAGAAGCCGAAGAAGCCCGAGAAGTCGGACAAGTAATCGAGACGAACGCGCGTGGCCGATGTCGTCGTCGGGCTCGGCAATCCAGGTGCCGAGTATCACGACACCCGACACAACATCGGCCAGCGCGTGCTCGATCATCTCGCCGGCATCCTGCGTCGTCCGTGGACGCGAGAGGGCCCGGCGATGGTGGCGCGTGGCCAGTGGCGGGGCGCGCCCGTCGAGCTCGTGAAGCCCTCCGCGTTCATGAACGTGACCGGTCCCGCCGTGGCGGCCGCCCTCCGACGAGCGTCGGCGGGGCCCGCCCACCTCATCGTGGTCTACGACGACATCGATCTGCCCCTCGGCACCGTGCGCGTGCGGATGAAGGGCGGCTCCGGCGGCCACAACGGCATGCGCTCGATCATCGACGCGCTCGGAACCGAAGACTTCCGGCGCGTGAAGCTCGGCATCGGCAGGCCGGCGAGCAAGGCGGAGGTCCCCGACCACGTGCTGGCGCCGTTCGAGGCCGACGAGCTCGCCGCCGTGGAGACCGCGGTGGCGACCGCCGCCGACCGTGTCCTCGCGCTGGTCATCGCCCCTCCCGTCCCGTGACGGGGACTCCGGAAGGCGGCGGTACCCGGCCGAACGCGAAAAAGCACGCTGACGGCGCCACTTCGGTGACAGGGGCCCGGGCCGGAGGGGCGGCCGGGACGCATCCCGGGGCACATCGAGCGGGCTTACGGTAGCGTGGTGTAGGGTCACGTGGTATATAGTTGTCGTTTATCCAGCGGGGCATTCGGGGAGGGGGGAAGATAGTGACAAAAGTCATCGTCGAGCCCGACGAGTCCTTCGAGAGCGCCCTCAAGCGCTTCAAGAAGCAGTGCGAGAAGGCCGGGCTCCTCTCCGAGTTCAAGAAACGTCAGCACTACGAGAAGCCCAGCGTCCGCCGCAAGCGAAAGGCGCTCGCAGCTCGTAAGAAAGCGAAACGTCGCGAGCGGATGTCCGATTAATAGCAACACTGCTGATTGCGCCGCCGGCCCTCCCGGTCACGGGAGCGAATGAGGCACGACGTGGAGCCAGGCCGAATTTGGGGGCGGGGCATCGAGTGGGACGCCGCGCGGGCGGTTCTGGCTCGCGAGGCGCGGACGACGATGGGAAGGGAGCGGGCGCTGACGGCGGAGCCCCTCACCGTAATTGCCGAGATCCACGCCGCTATCGAGATGACCGGGCAGGCCCGGCAGGCCCTCGCCAACCCCGGGTCGCCGCCGCTGGAGGCAGTTCCTGACGTTCGATCCTCGCTGGAACGGTGCCGGGCGCCGGGCAGCACGCTCGACGGCCCCGAGCTGGTTCTGATCATCCCGAGCCTCGCCGCCAGTCCTCAGCTCGCCGCCTACGGCCGCGCGGCGCGGCCGGTCGCTCCTCTGATCGCGGACGCCGCCGAATCGCTGCCTCGCCTTCCGGATCTTCACGATCGACTGCGCCGCGCTCTCGACGACGAGGGCGCCGTCACCGATCACGCGAGCGCGCGATTGCGCCGCCTGCGCGCCGACATCCGGGAGCGGCGCCGTCGGCTCGGCCAGGATCTGGAGCGCCTGATGCAGTCGCTGGACGAGCGGACGCTCGCCGATCGCTTCGTCACCCTACGCCACGGTCGCTACGTGCTCCCCGTTCGCGCCGACGCCCGCGCGCGTGTGCGTGGCATCGTGCACGACCGCTCGCAGAGCGGTCAGACCGTGTTCGTGGAGCCCGAGAGCGTGGTGGAGGCCAACAACGATCTCGTCCAGCTCATGCGCGAGGAGGAAACGGAGACCGCCCGTGTCCTCGCCGAGCTGACGGAGGCCGTGCGCCTCCACGTGGACGAGCTGGTCCAGCTCCTCGACGGAATCGCGGAGATCGACTGGGTGTTCGCGCGCGCCCACGCCGCCGAGCGCATGGACGCCACCGCGCCCGCGGTGACCGACGAGCGGTCGGTGTCCGTGCGCCGCGCCCGCCATCCCCTGCTGGTGGCCCAGGCGTGGGCCGACCCGCCGCGCGCGGTCGTCCCCGTCGATCTCGAGCTCGATGCGGAGCGGCCGTTGCTGGTCATCACGGGCCCGAACGCGGGCGGCAAGACGATCGCCCTCAAGACGCTCGCGCTCCTCGTGCTGATGGCCCAGGTCGGCTGTCATCTGCCCGCCGCCGAGGGCGCGCGGTTGCCCGTCTTCACGGGCCTGCACGCGATCATCGGCGACGATCAGAGTGTCGCCAACAACCTTTCCACGTTTTCCGCGTTCGTGAAGCAGGTGCGCGAGCTGCTCGACGTCGTCGACGATCGCTCCCTCGTCCTCCTCGACGAGCTCGGCGCCGGCACCGATCCCGACGAGGGGGCCGCCCTCGCCCAGGCGATTCTCGAGGAGCTCGCCGCGCGCGGTGCCCTCGTGATGGCGACCACGCATCTGGAGCCGTTGAAGGCGTTCGCGAGCACGTCTCCCCGCGCCCGCAACGCCTCCGTCGAGTTCGACACCACCACCCTCGCTCCCACGTTCCGCCTTCTCTACGATCGTCCCGGGCAGAGCTACGCCCTCGCCATCGCCGCCCGCCTCGGCCTCGGCCGCGACCTCGTCGCGCGTGCCCACGGTCACCGCTCCGCGCAGGCGGCCCGGCTTGCCGACCTCGTCGCCCGGCTCGACGCCCAGAGCCGGTACGAGGCGGAGCGTTCCCTCGTGACCGAGCGCCGCGAGCAGGAGGCGGCGGCCCGCCTCGCCGCCGCTCGCGAAGCCGAAGCGGCCGCGGAACGACGGGCGGAGACGATCGTCGGTCGGGCGCGCACGGAAGCGACGGCGCTCCTCGCCGACATCCGGCGCGCGCTTTCCACGGAGTGGGAACGCCTGAAGCGGAGCGAGCACTCGCGGGCCTCGTTGCAGGAAAGCCGGCGCCGCGTGCAGCAAGCGGCGGCGCGGGTGACGGAGACGGCGCCGCCGCCCACCCGTGAGCCCGTGACGCTCGTCCCCGGCACCGCCGTCGCCGCCGAGCACCTCGGCCTTCGCGGCGAGCTGATCGCGATCGATGGCCGCACCGCTACCGTGCGGGCGGGCACCGTCACCGTCCGCGTGCCTGTGGAGTCCCTGCGCGTCGCCGACGCCCGCGTCAACGGAGCCCCCGCGGCATCGCCGCCGGCGCGCGGCGGCGACGCTGAAGCGACGGTGGCGCGCCGATCGATCGCGACCGAGCTGATGCTCATCGGCCGC
Source organism: Candidatus Methylomirabilota bacterium (assembly GCA_036506275.1). Taxonomy (GTDB): domain Bacteria; phylum Methylomirabilota; class Methylomirabilia; order Rokubacteriales; family CSP1-6; genus DASXSB01. The sequence continues at coordinate 26,934 of DASXSB010000081.1, forward strand.
ACGCGGGACGAGGCGCGCGACCTCGTCGAGCGCTACGTCGACGACGCCTTCCTGGCCGGGCTCGCCAGCGTGCGGCTCGTCCACGGCAAGGGGACGGGCGCGTTGCGCAAGGCCGTCCGCGAGTTGCTGGGCGGCCATCCCCTCGTGGAGTCGTTCCGCGATGGCGAGCCTTCCGAAGGCGGCGCCGGCGCCACCGTGGCCATGCTCAAGGTCGGGTGATGGCCGCGTACGCGCCGGCCCTCCTCGACGACATCCGGAACGGAATCGACATCGTCGACCTCGTGGGCCGCTTCGTGAATCTGAAGAAGGCGGGCGTGAACTGGAAAGGGCTCTGCCCCTTCCACGCCGAAAAGACGCCGTCGTTCATGGTCAATCCGAAGAAGCGCATCTTCCACTGCTTCGGATGTGGCGTGGGCGGGGACGTTTTCGGATTCCTGATGCGCCAGGACAAGCTCTCCTTCCCGGAGGCCGTGCGCGCTCTCGCCAAGACGGCGGGCGTGGCGTTGCCGGAGGCGGGGGGGCGCGGGGAGGACTCCGGGCGCGAGGAGCTGCGCCGGGCGATGGATCTCGCCGCCCGCTTCTATGCGGACGCGCTGTGGGCGCCCGGCGGTGAGCGTGCACGCCGGTACCTGGATGGGCGCGGCATCGCCCCCGAGGTCGCGCGACGATTCGGTCTCGGCTACGCCCCCGACGGCTGGCGCACGCTCCTCGATTTCATGAAGAGCGAAGGCGTGGCCGAGGAAACGCTGGTCGCGGCCGGCCTCGTGGTGCAGCGCGAGGATCGCACGTCGCTCTACGACCGGTTCCGCGGCCGGCTCCTCTTCGCCATCCGCGATCTGCAGGGCCGCGTCGTCGGCTTCGGCGGCCGCGCGTTCGGCGACGAGCAGCCCAAGTACCTGAACTCGCCCGAGACCGCCCTCTACTCGAAGGGCACCATGCTGTACGCGGCGGACGTCGCCCGGGAGGCGATCCAGGCCAAGAATCGCGCGCTGATCGTCGAAGGCTACGTCGACTGCCTCATGGCGCATCAGCACGGGTTCGCGGAAACGGTGGCCGCCCTCGGGACCGCCTTCACCGCCGCCCAGCTCGGACTGCTGCGCCGGTACGCGGAAGAAGTGGTGACGTTCTTCGACGCCGACGCCGCCGGGCAGAAGGCGGCGGAGCGCGCGGAAGAGCTGCTCGAGCCAAGCACACAGGGAGCGACGTGGGCGGTGAACCGCGCCGGCGTCTTCGACGGGGGGCCCACCTTCCGCATCCGGGTGGCGTTGCTTCCCGCCGGTCACGACCCCGACACGTTCTTGAGGGCGGAGGGCGCGGCGGCGTTCGAGGCTCGCATCCGCTCCGCGCGCAGCCTGCTCGCGTTTGCGCTGGACCGGGCCATCGCCGATCCGGATGGCGCCAGTGGTCCCCGCGCGCGCGCCAATGCCTTCGCGCGCGCCGCCCTTCTCCTCGCGAAGGTGGGCGACGCGCAGGAGGCAGCGGCCCTGTCGCGGCAGGCGGCGGCGCGCCTCGGCGTCGATCCCACCCAGCTCTGGACGGAGTCCCGGCGATTGCAGTCCGCGCTCCTGCGCCCGTCGCCGGCATCCCGTCCCGTTCCCGCGCCGTCCACGGTCGCCGCCGTGGAGCGAGATCTGATCTCGCTTCTCCTCCACGCGCCGGATGCGCGCGCGCGGTTGCTCCCGCTCCTCGACGAGCGCGACCTCGGCGGGGAGCCGCTGCGTCTGATCGTGGGGGCGCTCCGAGCACGGCCGGACGCCCCCGCGGAGGCACTGCTGGCGGATCTTCCCGACGCCGCCCGCAACCTCCTGGCCGCCCTCCTCGTGGAAGAGCACGAGCACGAGGATCTTCCCGCCACCATCGAACAATTCGCCCGCCGTCTCGAGCGCCAGCAGGCGCTGCGGCGAATGCGCGAGCTCAGTCGCGGCATCGCGGAGACGCACACGGAGGCGGCGACGCTGCCGCACGACGAGTTCCGGACCCTCACGCGCGAGGGGCGGTCGGTGCTCGAGTTCACCCGTGGCGTCGCATCGTCGTCCCCCACCGGGCCACCCAGCAAGCAAGGAGTCGACACGAATGACTGAAGAACCGAAGCTGGAAGAGCTGGACCGCCTGATCTCGATGGGGAAGCAAAAAGGCTTCCTCACCTACGACGAGGTGAACGACGCCTTGCCGTCGGACATCGTGTCGCTCGATCAGCTCGACGACATCATGATGATGTTCGGCGCCATGGACATCGAAGTCGTCGACTCGGCGAAGGCGGCCCGGCTCCCCTCGGAAGTGGAACGTCCGGCGCCGGTGGAGGAAGACGACGACGGTCCCGCCGACGCCATCGATCTCACCCCGGGCCCCGTGGGACGGACCGAGGATCCAGTGCGGCTCTACCTGCGCGAGATGGGGCGGGTCTCCCTCCTCACGCGCGAGGGCGAGATCGCGCTCGCCAAGCGCATCGAGGAAGGCAAGGAACAGGTCACGCGCGCGATCCTCAGCACCAACCTCGCCCTCGAGCGGTTTCGGGAGCTGCGCGAGCAGCTGCGCAAGGACGAGGTGTCGATCAAAGACGTGGTCGACGTCAACGAGGAAGAGTTCACGGAGGAGAAGGAAGAAGCGCTCAAGCGCCAGGTCGTGACCGCCTTCGCCACCGTCGACCGTCTGCTCCGCGAGCGCGACAAGTTCATCGAGGACGCCAAGAAGCTCCGCGCGAAGGCGGCCGGCAAGAAGAAGGTCAAGGGCAAGGATCCCGCCTGGAAGAAAGTGGAGACGCAGGCGCAGCAGCGGCAGCAGAAGGTGCTCGAGAAGCTGCGCGCCCTCAACATCGGCAACCAGATCATCGACCGCGAGGACGGGGACAGCGGCCGCCGGGGTCTCGTGCAGCGGCTGCGTGACCTCGTGGACGATATCGAGCGCGCGGAGCGCGTAATCGGCCTGTGGACGAACGGCCGCCGGCCTTCCCCGGAGGAAGTCCAGAACCTCATCTACGTGGCCTTCCGGGACCCGGGCGCCGCCCCCGCCAACGGCGTCACCGGCGATCTGCACCTGAAAGCGGCCAAGAAGTTCCAGAGTCCGAAGCAGCAGCAGATCTGGGTAGCCCAGCAGGAGATCAAGGCGGCGGAGGCACGCGCCAACGCGCGCGCGGACGAGATCAAGAAGGTGATGACGGTCATCAAGCAGGGGCAGCAGCGCGCCGCCATCGCCAAGAAGGAGATGGTGGAGGCCAACCTCCGCCTCGTGATC
>DASXSB010000082.1:0-23770 GCA_036506275.1 Candidatus Methylomirabilota bacterium
GAGGACGTCTACAAGGCAACGGACCTTTGTTACAATGCCGCGAAATCCGGCAAATCCGACGTGAAGACGCACTGGCTCGGCGTCCGAGAATAGGAGACCTCCATGGCGGAGACGACGTTCAGCAACGCCACCCAGATCCTCGAGCCGTTCAAGGGGATCAAGAAGGTGACCATCGAGGAGTACTTCACGTCCGGCCACCGTACGTGCCAGGGCTGCGAGTCGGCGCTCGTCATGAAGCTGATGGTCAAGGCCGCCGGTGCGCGCACGATCGTGCTCGGTTCTACGGGGTGCATGTACGTGGCGAACACCACCTACTACACCACGCCCTGGGTGGTGCCGTGGATGCACACCCAGCTCGGATCCTCGGGCTCGGCGGCGCTCGGCACCGCGGCCGGGCTCAAGTCGCTCATGCGGAAGGGCAAGATGAAGGCGGAGCCGATCAACGTGATCGCGTTCTGCGGTGACGGCGGCGGCGCCGACATGGGGATCGGCGCCATCTCGGCCACGCTCACGCACAAGGAGTACAACTCGCTCATCCTGCTCTACGACAACGAGTCGTACGCCAACACCGACATCCAGCTCTCGGGGATGACACCGTACGGCGCCAACACGACGTTCAGCCCGCCCGGCTCCGTCAAGCGCCTCATCCACACGCGCTGGAAGAAGAACATGGCGGGCATGATGGCCGTCGGTCATCCGGAATGCCGGTACGTGGCCACCGTGTGCGCGTCCTACGCGGTCGAGATGATGAACAAGGTCCGGCGCGCACTCACCATCGGCGGCCCCACCTTCATCCACTCCCTCGATCCGTGCCCGAAGGGGTGGGATTACGACCCCATGCTCTCTCACGAGCTGGGCGAGCTCGCCATCGAGACCGGCCTCTTTCCCCTCTACGAGGTGGAGGACGGCGTGGTGAAGTACTACGGCAAGACGAAAGCTCTCATCGAGGGGCGCAAGCGGAAGCCCGTGCGCGAATATCTCCTGAAGCAGGGCCGCTTCGCCCACTTCACGGAAGAAGACCTCGGCTACTTCCAGGCCAAGGTGGACGAGATGTGGGACACGTGGGAAATCCCGGCGGTGATACCGTTCCGGCGGCTGGACGCGAGCAAGGCCGCCCTCGGAGTGAAGTAGCTAGCTCCCGGAACCATTTACTGGTCGATGGGTTTATAGCAGGGCCAAGCGCCACGCGTGCTTGGCCCTGCTCTGCATTTCTCGGAAACGTGAGGAGGCGCCCATGGGACACAGTCGTCTCGGCTGCGGCATCGTTGCCCTTGTGATCCTCGCCATGGTGATTCCCGCGCGCGCGGAATGGGAACCGACGAAGCCGATCGAGTTCGTGGTGCCGGCGGGCACGGGCGGGGGCGCCGACCAGATGGCGCGCCTGATCGCCGGCATCGCCGACAAGCACCGGCTGGCGCCGCGACCGTTCATCGTCATCAACAAGTCGGGCGGAGCGGGGGCGGAAGGCTTCCTCGACGTGAAGGGCAAGAAGGGCGAGGCCCACACGATCGTCATCACCCTCTCGAACCTGTTCACGACGCCGCTCCACACCGGGATCCCGTTCAACTGGCGCGATCTCACTCCCATCGCCCGCCTCGCCCTCGACCAGTTCATCCTGTGGGTGAACGCGGAGACGCCCTACAAGACCGCCAAGGAATATCTGGCGGCCGTGAAGGAGAAGCAGTGCAAGGAGCGCCAGAACGGCCAGTGCGCGATGGGCGGCACCGGTTCCGCGCAGGAGGACCAGATCCTCACCATCCAGCTCGAGCAGGCGCAGAGCGCGAAATTCACGTACGTGCCCTTCAAGGGCGGCGGTGAGGTGTGCGTGAATCTCGTGGGCAAGCACGTCGACTCCACCGTCAACAACCCGATCGAGTGCGCGAGCCAGTGGAAAGCCGGCCGCGTCCGGCCTCTCGGTGTGTTCGACACCGCTCGCATTCCCGACGGCGAATGGAAGACGATACCCACCATCAAGGAGGCGCTCGGCACCGACGTCCACTACCTGATGCTGCGCGGAATCTTCGGCGCTCCCAACATGCCCAAGGACGCCGTGGACTGGTACGTCGCCTTCTTCAAGAAGGTGGTGGAGACGCCGGAGTGGAAGAAGTACATGGAGGACGGCGCCCTCAAGCCGGCCTTCGCCACCGGCGCCGAGTACGTGAAGTGGGTGGAGGAGAACGAGCAACTCCACAAGGAGCTGATGACCAAGGGCGGCCTCCTGAAGAAGTGATGCGGACGGCGGACCTCGTCACCGCCTCGTTCCTCGCTCTCATCGCCGGCGTCGTGCTCTTCGACTCCGTGCGATTGGGGGTGGGGTGGGGTAGCGACGGTCCCCGCAGCGGCTTCTTTCCGTTCTGGCTGGCGGTGTTCATGCTCGCGGCCTGTGTGGCCATCTTGGTGCAGGCGTGGCGCGCGCGCCCGGCGAGGCCTTTCGTCACCCGCGAACAGGCTGGTCCCGTCCTCAAGGTGCTCATTCCGGCCACGGCGCTCGTGGTCCTCACGCAGTTCATCGGTCTCTACGTTGCGTCCGCGTTCTACACCGCCGTCTACATGCGCTGGATCGGGCACCACCGCTGGCCGGTGGTGCTGCTCGTCTCCATCGGCCTTCCCGTGGTCACCTTTCTCGTCTTCGAGAAGTGGTTCCTCGTCCCCATGCCGAAGGGGCCACTCGAGGCTTGGCTCGGTTACTGACGATGGGCTTCGAGAACCTCCTTCTCGGCTTCCACATCGCGATCACGCCCTTCAATCTCTTCGTGGCCGTGATCGGTATCGCGCTCGGCACGATCATCGGCGTGTTGCCCGGGCTGGGGGGCGCCAACGGCGTCGCCATCCTCCTTCCGCTCACGTTCACCATGCCGCCCACGTCGGCGATCATCCTCCTCACGTCGCTCTACTGGGGGGCGCTCTTCGGCGGCGCCATCACGTCGATCCTCTTCAACATCCCCGGGGAGCCGTGGTCGGTGGCGACGACGTTCGATGGGTACCCGATGGCCAAGCAAGGCCTCGGAGGGCAGGCCCTCACGGCAGCCTTCACGTCGTCCTTCGTGGGCGCCTTCTTCTCGATCGTCCTCATCACGCTCTTCGCCCCCATCCTCGCCGAGATCGCGCTCAAGTTCGGGCCTCCGGAGTTCTTCGCCATCCAGCTCCTCACGTTCTCGAGCTTCGTTGGTCTCGGCGGCGGCAACCCCCTCAAATCCTTCGTCTCCATCCTGCTCGGCTTCATCCTGGCCGCGGTCGGGCTCGACATCGTCACCGGGCAGCTCCGCATGACGTTCGGCTTCACCGACCTCATGAAGGGCTTCGACTTCATCGTGGCCGTCATCGGGCTCTTCGGCATCGGCGAGATCTTGCTGACGGTGGAAGAGGGCTTGCGCTTCCAGGGCGCGCGTACGCGTATCAATCCCACCGTCGTCCTCGAGACCTGGAAGGTGCTGCCCCGCTACTGGCGCACGTTCGCGCGCGGCTCCTTCATCGGCTTCTGGATGGGATTCAAGCCGGGCGGGGCCACCCCCGCCTCCTTCATGAGCTACGCTTTCGCCAAGCGCTTCTCGCGGCATCCGGAGCGGTTCGGGACGGGCGAGCTGGAGGGCATCGTGGCTCCCGAGACGGCCGCCCACGCCGCCGGCGTCGCCGCCATGCTGCCCATGATCACACTCGGCATCCCCGGCTCACCGACGGCGGCGGTGATGCTGGGCGGGCTCATCATCTGGGGATTGCAGCCGGGCCCCATGCTCTTCAAGGAGAAGCCGGACTTCGTGTGGGGCCTGATCGCGAGCATGTACACGGGCAACATCATCGGCGTGCTCATGGTGCTCATCTTCGTGCCGTTCTTCGCGGCCATCCTGCGCATCCCCTTCGCGATCCTCACCCCGCTCATCGTGGTGGTGTGCGCCATCGGCTCCTACGCCGTGCACAACAGCATGATCGACATCTGGTACATGCTGATCTTCGGCGTCGTGGGCTACGTCTTCAAGAAGCTCGACTACCCGCTGGCGCCGCTGGTGCTCGCCCTCGTGCTCGGCGACCTCGCCGAGAATGCGCTCCGCCAGAGCCTGATCATGTCGCAGGGCTCGCTCACGATCTTCTTGGCGCGCCCGATCTCAGGCGTCATCACGGCGGTGGCGATCCTCTTCTTCGCGTTGCCCGTGGTCACGCCATGGTGGCGGCGGCTGCGGGGGACCACCGTGACGGCGCCCGCGGCCCACCGGACCTAGGCGCGAGGTCGCCCATGCTCGTCATGGCCCTGCTCACGAGCCCCGAGTTCTGGCTGCGCCTGGGCAGCATCGCGGTGCTGAACCTGCTGCTCTCCGGCGACAACGCCCTCGTCATCGCCCTCGCCGTCCGCGCGCTGCCGCGGCGCCAGCGCATCGCAGGCCAGGTGTGGGGGGCCCTGGGCGCGGTCGCGCTCCGGCTGGTCTTCGTCGGCATCGTGACCGTGCTCCTCACGGTGCCGCTCCTTCAGTTCGTGGGCGGCCTCCTCCTCGTGTGGATCTCGGTGAAGCTCGTACGTCCGGAGGGCGCGGCCGACGAGGGCGGACGCCATGGCGCGTCGTTGTGGGAGGCGATCTGGATCATCGTGGTGGCGGACGTCACCATGAGCCTCGACAACGTCCTCGCCATCGCCGCCGCCGCTCACGGCGATTTCATGCTCGTCATGTTCGGGATCGGCCTCTCTCTTCCGATCGTGGTGTGGGGAGCGGGTCTTCTGGCGCGGCTCATGAACCGGCATACGTGGGTGGTGTGGGTGGGCGGTGGATTCCTCGCCTACGTGGCGGGCGAGATGATGCTCGAAGATCCGATGATCGTGCGCTGGCTCGGTGACACCGCGGCCGCCCTCCACCGTCCGCTTCCGGTCGTGCTGGGGGCGGTGGTGACGATGCTCGGCTGGTGGCTCGCGCGCACGGCACGCCGGTCGCCGGTGCCGGAGAACGTATGAGCACGGACGGGCGACGGGCGGGCGGTGACCAGGAGCGTCGGGGTGTGGAGATCGCGCCCATCAAGTCGACGCGGATCTACGAGGAGATCATCCGCCAGGTCAAGCAGATGATCGCGGAGGGCCGTCTCAAGACGGGCGATCGGCTGCCGCCCGAGCGCGATCTCGCCGAGAAGTTCGTGGTGAGCCGCACGTCGGTGCGGGAAGCCCTGCGCGCGCTGGAGAGCCTCGGCCTCATCGAGATCCGGCCCGGCGAGGGAACGTTCGTGCGCGGAGTCTCCGTGGAAGCGCTGATCGAGCCGCTCGCGCTCGCGATGCTGTCCCAGCGCGAAGCGACCGCCGAGCTCTTCGAAACGCGTCGCCTCCTGGAGCCGCTGATCGCCGGCCTCGCCGCCCAGCGGGCCACGCCCGAAGAGATCCAGGAGATGGAACGCATTCTCGAGGAGCAGGCCAAGGAGATTGCGGCGGGGAAGTCCGGCGTGCGGCAAGACGCGGAATTCCATGCCGCCATCTCCAGCGCCGCGCACAATCGCGCGATCACCCGCGTCGTGCACGCGATCATGGACCTGCTCACGCAGAGCCGCGAAGAATCGCTCAACACCCCTGGTCGCGTGCAGCGTTCCCACGAGGATCACCGACGAATTCTCGAATCGATCCGGGACCGCAAGCCCGCCGCCGCCGAGCGCGCGATGGCCGACCACGTGGCGGCGGTGGAAGCGCTCGTGCTCGGCCTCGCCGCCAAGGCCCCGCCGCCTTGACCACCTCGACGGGCGTCGCGTATACTCGCCGATCATGCTGATGCCGACTTCGCGCGTGCTGACGCTGGGGCGAATTCTCCTGGCACTGCCGGGCCTGCCCGGAGCATCGGCGAAGTAACGGTTCGCCGGATGCCACGGGCAGGAGGACGGCCCGTGGCGCGGAGAGCGATGAAAGGCCACGGGTTGACAGACCCGTGGCCTTTGCTTTTGAAGGGGCCGCGAGCGGTTTGGCGGCGGCGCGACGGCCAAGGAAAGGGGCAACGGTGGGGCGGTCGGTGGATCCCGGAGACAGGCGAGCGATTGACACTCCCGCTCGCGATCCTATAGCCTTGAAAGACTTTTTCACGGATTCAACCGGGGATCGCCGCCCAGGACGGAGACCTGCGCCCATGACGAAATACGTCTACTCGTTCGCGTCCGGCAAGGCCGAAGGCTCCTCGCTCATGCGTAACCTGCTCGGCGGGAAGGGCTGCGAGCTCGCGGAGATGACCAACCTCGGCATCCCCGTTCCCCCCGGCTTCACGATCACTACCCAGGCCTGGGCGGAGTACAGCCGCGCCGGCCGTCGGCTCCCGGACGGACTCTGGGATCAGGTCCTCGACAGCCTCAAGTTCCTCGAGAAGGCGGCAGGCCTGACTTTCGGCGACAGCGATCGGCCCCTGCTCGTGTCGGTGCGGTCCGGCGCGCGGGTGTCGATGCCGGGAATGATGGAAACGGTCCTGAACCTCGGGCTCAACGACGTCACGGTGGAAGGGCTCGTCACGTGGACGCGCAACGAGCGCTTCGCCCTCGACTGCTACCGGCGCTTCATCACGATGTTCGGCAACGTCGTGCTCGGGATCAAGCGCGAAGCCTTCGACGAGCGTCTGGAGGCCGCGAAGTCACGCCTCGGGTGCACGAGCGATGCGGACGTGCCCGCGCCCGAGCTCAGAAAGCTCGTCCAGACGTACAAGGACGTCGTGGCCGAGCGCACGGGCGCGCCCTTCCCCCAGGATCCGCCGACGCAGCTCCGTCTCGCCATCGAGGCCGTGTTCAACTCCTGGTTCGCCAAGAAAGCCGTCGAGTATCGCCGCATCCACGGCATCCCCGCCGACTGGGGGACGGCCGTCACCGTGATGGCGATGGTCTTCGGCAACCTCGGTGAGACGTCGGGAACGGGCGTCGGCTTCACGCGCGATCCCCGCACCGGCGAGCGGCGCTTCTACGCGGAGTTCCTCCCCAACGCGCAGGGCGAGGACGTGGTGGCCGGTATCAGGACGCCGGAGGGGATCGAGGCGCTCCACCAGCGCATGCCCGAGATCTACGACGAGCTGCTCGCCATCGCCCATCGCCTGGAGCGGCACTACAAGGACATGCAGGACATCGAGTTCACGATCCAGGAGGGCCACCTCTATCTCCTGCAGACGCGGTCGGGCAAGCGCTCGGCGGCCGCCGCCATCCGCGTCGCCGTGGACCTCGTGCGCGAGAGCGTCATCGATCGCGACACCGCGCTCATGAGAGTGAGGCCGCAAGACCTCAACCAGATGCTGCATCCGATCTTCGATGCGCGCGCCAAGGAGGCTGCCATCACGGCGGGGCGGCTGCTCGGGCGCGGACTGCCGGCCGCGCCCGGCGCCGCCGTCGGCCGCGTCGTGTTCGACGCCGACCGCGCCGTGGAGTGGGCGAAGAACGGCGAGCAGGTCATCCTCGTGCGGCCGGAAACGTCGCCGGAGGACGTGGCGGGGATGTACGCCGCCCAGGGCATCGTGACCGCGCGGGGCGGCCGCACATCGCACGCGGCGGTGGTGGCGGTGGGGATGGGGAAATCGTGCGTGGTGGGCGCGGGCGACATCGTCGTCGACCAAGAGCGGCGCGCCTTCGAAGCGGCGCGACGTACCGTGCGCGAAGGCGACGTGATCTCGGTGGACGGATCGACGGGCGAGGTCATCCTGGACGCGGTCGAGACCATTCCCCCCGAGCTGCGCGACGAGTTCCGCGAGTTCCTCGGCTGGGCCGACGGCGCTCGCAGCCTCGGCGTGCGCGCCAACGCCGACACGCCCGAGGACGCGCGCAAGGCGCGCGAGTTCGGCGCGGAAGGCATCGGTCTCGTGCGCACCGAGCACATGTTCTTTCAGAACGATCGTATCCCCATCGTGCGCGACATGATCATGGCCGGCGACTCCGTGGCGCGGCGAGCGGCGGTGGCGAAGCTCCTGCCCTTCCAGCGCGACGACTTCATCGGCATCTTCCGCGCCATGGACGGGCTGCCCGTCACCATCCGGCTCCTCGATCCGCCCCTCCACGAGTTCCTGCCGAAGTACACGGACCTCCTCGAGGAGTACACGCGACTGGATGCGCGCGGCATCAGCCCCGCCCGGGAGCGGCTGGAAGAAATGATGATGAAGGTGCGGTCGCTGCAGGAAGCCAATCCGATGCTCGGACATCGCGGCTGCCGGCTCGGGATCACGTATCCGGAAGTCTACGGCATGCAGGTGCGCGCCATCATGGAAGCGGCGTGCACGGTGACCGAGCAGGGCGTCAAGGTCGAGCCCGAGATCATGATCCCGCTCACCGGCACCGTGGGAGAAATGAAGCTCACCTATGAGACGGCGAAGGCGGTGGCGGACGGGGTGGTGGCGGAGATGGGCGTGCCCGTCCCGTACCTGGTGGGGACCATGATCGAGGTCCCGCGCGCCGCCCTCATCGCGGACGCCATCGCGCACTGGGCGGAGTTCTTCTCGTTCGGGACCAACGACCTCACGCAGATGACCTTCGGCTACAGTCGCGACGACGTCGCCAAGTTCCTGCCCGAGTATCTCCAGAAAGGTATCTTGCCGCACGACCCCTTCTCGGTGCTGGACCAGGAAGGCGTGGGCGAGCTGATCCGCATCGGCATCGAGCGCGGGCGCCGCGTGCGTCCCGACCTCAAGATCGGGATCTGCGGTGAGCACGGGGGAGAGCCGTCGTCGGTGGAGTTCTGTCATCGCGTGCACATGACCTACGTGTCGTGTTCGCCCTTCATGATTCCCATCGCGCGCCTGTCGGCGGCGCAGGCCCGCATCCGGGCCATTCACGCGTCGGAGGGAGCCACCAATGCCTAGCTTCGAGGGAGTCTTCATTCCGACGCCCACGCCGTTCCGGGGCGACGACGTGGCGCCCGATCGTCTCGCCGCCAACATCGAGAAATGGAACGCCACCGCCCTCGCCGGGTACATCGTCCTCGGCTCCACGGGAGAATTCCCGATGCTGAGCGAGGAGGAGCGGGAACGGATCCTGGCGGCGGCGCGCACGGCCATCCCGCGCGACAAGCTCTTCCTGGCCGGCACCGGCACGAACTCCACGTTGCACACGATTCGCCAGACCCGGCGTGCGGCGGAGATGGGCGCGGATGCGGCCATCGTCATCACGCCCCATTACTTCACCAAGGGCTTCTCCCAGGGCGCGGCGCAGGTTCGCCATTACGTGGCGGTGGCGGAGGCGTCGCCCATCCCCGTCATGCTCTACAACTTCCCCGTCAACACCGGCATCAACCTCGATCCGGAGACGGTGGCGAAGATCGCCGAGCATCCCAACGTGTGCGGCATCAAGGACTCATCGGGGAACATCCCGCAGGCGGCGCAGATCATCGACCAGACGCCGAAGAGCTTCCACGTGCTCGTGGGCGCGGCCGCCGCGTTGCTGCCGGGGCTCGCCATCGGCGCTGCGGGCGGCATCCTCGCCCTTGCCAACATCTGCGCGCGAGAGTTCTGCGACGTGTACGCGTTCGCGAGGTCGGGGCGCTGGGACGAGGCGCGGGAGGTGGCGGCGCGGATGATGCCGGCCGATCGCGGCATTCCCGGCCGGTACGGGATCGGAGGATTGAAGGCGGCGCTCGACCTCCAGGGCTTCTACGGTGGTCCGTGCCGCCCGCCTCTCGGCACGCCGGGCGGCGATGCCATCGAAGACATCAAGGAATTGCTGGCGACGGCAGGGCTCCTCTAGGAGGGACGCGCGTGAGAATGTCCGGGGCGCGGATGGTGCTCGAGTGTCTCAAGCGTCAGGGTGTCGACGTCGTCTTCGGGTTGCCCGGGGGCGCCGTGCTGCCGATCTACGACGCCCTCTACGACTTCGAAGGGCTCCGCCACATCCTCGTGCGCCAGGAGGCGGCTGCCGGCCACGCCGCCGAGGGATACGCGCGCGCGACGGGCCGCGTCGGTGTGTGCCTGGTGACGTCGGGGCCGGCCGCCACCAATCTGGTGACGGCGCTCCAGGACGCCATGATGGACTCGATCCCCATCGTCGCCTTCACGGGGCAGGTGCCGACGCACCTCATCGGGAACGACGCCTTCCAGGAGGCGGACAACGTCGGCATCACGCGTCCGTGCACCAAGCACAACTTCCTCGTGAAGGACGGCAAGGACATCGGCCCTATCATCCGGGAGGCGTTCCATATCGCGGCCACGGGGCGGCCCGGCCCCGTCCACGTCGACCTCCCCAAGGACATCCTCGTGAAGGACGCGGAGCTCGTGTGGCCCGAGCACGTCCACATGCGCTCGTACAACCCGAACTACGACGGCCATCCCGGCCAGATCAAGCGGGCGGCGCGGCTGCTCGCGCGCGCGCGCAAGCCCGTGCTCTACGTGGGAGGCGGGGTGATCTCGGCCGACGCCGACCGCGAGCTCCGCGAGCTCGCGGAGCTGACCCAGACCCCGGTCACGACCACGCTCATGGGCCTGGGCGCGTTTCCCTCCGAGCACCCCCTCTCGCTGGAGATGCTCGGCATGCACGGGACCTACTACGCGAACATGGCCGTGCATCACTCCGATGTGCTGGTGGCGGTGGGCGCGCGCTTCGACGACCGCGTCACCGGGCGGGTGGACGCCTTCGCCCCCCACGCCGAGATCGTCCACATCGACATCGATCCGTCGTCGATCTCGAAGAACATCAAGGTGGACGTCCCCATCGTGGGCGACTGTGGCCGCGTGCTGCGCGCGCTGGTGGCGGCCGTGCGCGAGGAGCTGGCCACGGAGCCGGCGGCGACGGCGCGCGAGGCGCGCGGGCAATGGCTGGCGCAGATCGCGGAGTGGAAGGAGAAGTTCCCCCTCCGCTACGAGTGGGACGACGACGTCGTCAAGCCGCAGTACGTGATCCAGGAGATCTCGAACCTCACGCGCGGCGAAGCGCACATCGTGACCGGCGTCGGCCAGCACCAGATGTGGGCCGCCCAGTACTACAAGTTCAAGCATCCGCGGGCGTGGTTCACGTCGGGCGGGCTCGGCACCATGGGCTACGGTCTCCCCGCCGCCATGGGCGTGCAGGCGGCGCGTCCGGGGCGGCTCGTCATCAACATCGACGGGGACGGCTCCTTCGCCATGAACAGCCAGGAGCTGGCGACGTGCTTCACGGAAAACCTGCCCGTGAAGACGGTGATCATCAACAACAGCGGGCACGGGATGGTGCGGCAGTGGCAGCGCATCATCTACAAGGAGCGGTTCTTCGCCATCGACCTCCCGGGGGTGCCGGACTGGGTCCGGCTCGCGGAGGCGTACGGCTGCGTGGGGCTCCGGGTGACGCGGCCGAGCGAGCTCGTCCCCGCCATCGAGAAGATGCTGAGCACGCCGGCGCCGGTGGTGCTCGACGTGTGCGTGGACAAGGACGAGTGCGTGTTCCCGATGGTGCCGGCGGGCGGCGCCAACACCGACATGATCCTGGAGCTGCCCACGCGCGCCATCAAGGACAAGGCCGCGAAGTCGCAGACGGGCTTTTGATGCAGAACGGGAGCGAGCCCCGCAAGCACACCATCGCCATCCTGGTCGAGAACAAGTTCGGCGTTCTCTCCCGGGTGGCGGGCTTGTTCTCCGCGCGCGGCTACAACATCGAGAGCCTGTCGGTGGGAGAGACGCTCGACGCCAGCGTGTCCCGCATGACCATCGTCGTGCGTGGCGACGAGTTCGTCATCGAACAGGTGATGAAGCAGCTCCACAAGCTGATCGACGTCATCAAGGTCACCGATCTCACCGACGACGGCCACGTGGAGCGCGAGCTCGTGCTCGTGCGCGTGAACGCGGAGCCCCAGCATCGCGCCGAGGTTCTGCGCACGGCCGACATCTTCCGGGCCAAGGTGGTCGACGTCACCCCCGCCAGCTTCACGCTGGAGGCGACCGGCGACGAGGGAAAGGTGGAAGCCTTCATCGAGCTGCTGCGCCCGATGGGCATCCAGGAGCTGGTGCGGACGGGGAAGGTCGCCATCGCCCGTGGCTCCAAGACCCGCAGCCGCAAGCCCGATCCCCCCAAACGGCCGCGACCATCGGACGACCCGCGCGTGGTGGGCTTCGCCGACTGACGGTCACGCCAACCAGAAAGGAACGCAAGGAATGCCGGCGAAGATCTACTACGACCAGGACGCGGATCTCGGCCTCCTCAAGGGCAAGAAGATCGCGATTATCGGCTACGGCAGTCAGGGGCACGCCCACGCCTTGAACCTCAAGGACTCCGGCCAGGACGTCGTGGTCGGTCTCTACAAGGGCTCGAAGAGCTGGGCGAAGGCGGAGAAGGACGGCCTGCGCGTGGCGGGCGTGAACGAGGCGGCCCAGATGGCCGACATCGTCATGATCCTGCTCCCGGATCAAACGCAGCGTCAGGTCTACGAAGAGCAGATCAAGGGCGGCCTCGCCAAGGGCAAGATGCTGATGTTCGCCCATGGCTTCAACATCCACTTCAACCAGGTGGTGCCTCCGCCCGACGTGGACGTGACCATGATCGCGCCCAAGGCGCCCGGCCACGTCATGCGCGATCTCTTCACGCAGGGACCGGGCGTCCCCGCCCTCCTCGCCGTCCACCAGGACGTCTCCGGCAAGGCGCGCGACGCCGCCCTCGCCTACGGGCGCGGGGTCGGCTGCACGCGCGCGGGCGTCATCGAGACGACGTTCAAGGAGGAAACGGAAACCGATCTCTTCGGCGAGCAGACCACGCTGTGCGGCGGCGTCTCGCATCTGATCAAGGCCGCCTTCGAGACGCTCGTGGAAGCGGGCTACCAGCCCGAAGTGGCGTATTTCGAGTGCATGCACGAGATGAAGCTGATCGTCGATCTCTTCTACCAGGGCGGGCTCGCCTACATGCGGTACTCCGTCTCCGACACCGCCGAGTACGGCGACTACACGCGCGGACCGCGCGTGGTGAGTGATGCGACGAAGGCGGAGATGAAGAAGATCCTGGGCGAGATACAGTCCGGGCAGTTCGCGCGCGAATGGGTCCTCGAGAACCAGGCGCACCGCGCGGGCTTTCTCGCCATGCGCAAGCGCGACGCCGACCACCCCATCGAAGAGGTCGGCAAGCGGCTGCGCGCGATGATGTCATGGATCAAACCGCCCCGGATGTGAGCGTGGAACGACGGCTGCCGATCGCGCCCGAAGGCTGGCCCTTCATCGCGACCCCGGCCGTTCTCGCCGCCGTCCTCGCCCTCGGGGGGCGGCGCCGGCTGGCGGTGCCGTTCGTGGCGGCGGCGGCGGTGGCCCTCGGCTTCTTCCGTGATCCCGAGCGCGCCGTCCCCGCGCTTCCTCACGCCGTGCTGTCGCCCGCGGATGGACGGGTGACGCTGGTGGACGAGGTCGAGGACGACTTCGTGGGGCCGGCCGTACGAGTGGCGATCTTCCTCTCCCCCCTCGACGTGCACGTGAACCGGTCGCCCATCGCCGCCCTCGTGGCGGAGACGACGTACCGGCCGGGACGGTTTCTCGCCGCCTATCGTCCAGAGGCGGGGGAGGCGAACGAGCGCATGACCCTCCACCTCCAGGGCGAAGGCGCGCGCGTCACCGTGCGCCAGATCGCGGGTGTGGTGGCGCGCCGCATCGTATGTCGCGTGGCGCCAGGCGACAAACTGGCGGCGGGAGAGCGCTTCGGGATGATCCGCTTCGGCTCCCGCACCGATTGCATCATGCCGCGCGCCACGCGCCTGCAGATCCGCGCCGGCGATCCCGTGACGGGCGGCGTCTCCGTCCTCGGCATGCTTCCATGATCCCGCGGCGAGGGAAGGGGGGCCGGCGGCGGCGCTGGCAGGAGCTGCGCGAGAAGCGGAGCCGCGGCATCTTCTTGCTGCCGAGCCTGCTCACGACCGGCAACCTGTTCTGCGGATTCTTCGCGCTCGTCCTCACCCTCCAGTTCCGCTACACGGAGGCGGCGCTTGCCATCTTCGTGGCCATGGTCATGGACATGCTGGACGGACGGGTGGCGCGCCTCATGGGCGCCACCAGCCAGTTCGGCGTGGAGTACGACTCCCTCGCCGACGTGGTGTCCTTCTGCGTGGCGCCCGGTTTCCTCCTCTACTCCTTCGCGCTCGCGGAGCTGGGTCGAGCCGCATGGTTCGGCGCCTTCCTCTTCGTCGTGTGCGGCGCCCTCCGCCTCGCCCGCTTCAACGTGCACACGGGGACGGTGGACCGGCGTTACTTCGTGGGCCTGCCCACGCCCGCCGCTGCCGGGGTGGCCGCCTCCGCGGTGTTGCTCCTGGAGGGCACCGACGTCACCCGGTGGATGCTGGTGGCGGTGGCGGCCGGCACCTACTTCGTGGCGCTGCTCATGGTCTCCACGTTTCGCTACTGGAGCTTCAAGGAGATCGACGTCGTGCGGAGGCATCCGCTGCAGACGCTGCTCGTGGTCGTGCTCCTCGGCATGATCATCGCGACCAACCCCGAGGTTTTTCTCTTCCTGATGTTCCTCGGCTATGCCGCCTCCGGTCCCGCCCGGCGGCTGGTGTGGGGCCGGATACCGGCGCCCGCCCCCGGGGACATCGCGTCCAAGGAACATCCGTAGCCAGGGAGGTCATATGGACCGCGTCATCATCTTCGACACCACGTTGCGCGACGGCGAGCAGGCGCCCGGATTCTCGATGAACACCATGGAGAAGCTGGAGATGGCGCGGCAGCTGGCGCGGCTCCACGTCGACGTCATCGAGGCGGGGTTCCCGATCTCCTCCGAGGAAGATTTCGAGGCGACGCGAGAGGTCGCGAAGCAGGTGGGGTCGCTCGAGAACGGCCCCAGCATCTGCGGGCTGTCGCGGGTGGGACTGGCCGACATCGACCGCTGCTGGGAGGCCGTGCGCTATGCGCGGCGCCCGCGCATCCACACCTTCGTGGCCACCTCCGACATCCATCTCAAGTACAAGCTGCGGAAGTCCCGCGCGGAGGTGATGAAGGCGGCCGTGGAGGCGGTGCGGCACGCGCGCCAGTACTGCGAAGACGTCGAGTTCTCGCCGGAGGACGCCTCCCGCTCGGACTTCGAGTACATGTGCGACGTGCTCTCCGCCGTCATCGACGCCGGCGCCCGCACCGTCAACATCCCCGATACCGTCGGCTACGCCATCCCCCGCGAGTGGGGCGAGCGCATCGCGCGCATCCGCGAGAAGGTGCATGGCCTCGACACGGTCGTGCTCTCCGTGCACTGCCACAACGATCTCGGACAGGCGGTGGCGAACTCGCTCACGGCCATCATGAACGGCGCCCGCCAGGTCGAGTGCACGATCAACGGCATCGGCGAGCGCGCCGGCAACGCCTCCCTGGAGGAGATCGTGATGGCGTTGCGCACGCGCCGCGATTTCTTCGGGATCGACACCCGCGTGAAAACGGAGGAGATCTTCAAGACGTCGCGCCTCCTCTCCCACATCACGGGTATCCACGTGCAGCCCAACAAGGCCATCGTGGGCGAGAACGCCTTCGCCCACGAGGCGGGGATCCATCAGGACGGCGTGCTCAAGGAAAAGCTCACCTACGAGATCATGCGTCCGCAGGACATCGGGCGCCCCTCCAACAAGCTCGTGCTCGGCAAGCACTCCGGCCGCCACGCGCTCGCGGCCCGATTGAAAGATCTCGGCTTCGATCTCTCCGGACCCGAGCTCGACCGCGCCTTCCGTGCCTTCAAGGACCTCGCCGATCGCAAGAAGGAGGTGTACGACGAGGACCTCATGGCCATCGTCACCGACGAGGTGACGCACGCGCCGGTGACCTACGAGCTCGAGTACCTGCACGTCATCAGCGGCACCAGCGTGATCCCCTCCGCCACCGTGAAGCTCAAGAAGGACGGGCAGTCGTTCCAGGACTCGGGAGTGGGCGACGGTCCCGTCGACGCCGTGCTCGCCGCCATCGACGCCATCACGGGGGTGAAGGGACGATTGCAAGATTACTCGCTGCGCGCGGCGACGTCGGGCAAGGACGCCATCGGCGAAGTCGCCATGAAGGTGGACTTCGACGGCACCACGCTGTCGGGCAAGGGCGCCTCCACCGACGTCATCGAGGCGAGCGCGCGCGCGTACCTCAGCGCCATCAACCGTCTCGTGCAGCCCACGGCCTCGCCCCGCGTCAAAGAGGTCGGGCCCTAGGCGCGGAGGCGGAATCGGCGACGCTGACCACGAGGTGACGGGCGCCCGCGCGGCGCGGAGGGATCACGAATGGCGACGTACCGCATCGCGGTGCTGCCCGGCGACGGCATCGGGCAGGAGGTGACCCCGGAGGCCGTCTCCGTCCTGAAAGCGGTGGGCAAGGCCACCGGCGCCGGCTTCGAGTTCGAGGAGGCGCTGGTGGGTGGCGCCGCTCTCGACGCCGCCGGCACGCCGTTGCCTCCGCGCACCCTCGCCCTGTGCCGGGAATCGCACGCGATCCTCTTCGGCGCCGTCGGGGGGCCGCGGTGGGACGATGCCCCCCACGAGAAGCGGCCGGAGCGTGGGCTCCTCGCCATCCGCAAGGAGCTCGATCTCTACGCCAACCTCCGTCCCGCGCGCTGTTTTCCCATGCTCGTGGACGCCTCCCCGCTGAAGCGGGCGGTGGTGGAGTCGACCGATCTCATGGTCATCCGCGAGCTCACGGGCGGGCTCTACTTCGGCGAGCCGCGGGGGGTGGAGCGCTTTCCCGACGGCGGGGCGCGGGCCGTCAACACCATGGTCTACACCACGCGCGAGATCGAGCGGGTGGCGCGGGTCGCCTTCGACGTCGCCCGCAAGCGGCGGCGGCGCCTCGCCTCCGTGGACAAGGCGAACGTGCTCGTGGTGTCCCAGCTGTGGCGAGAAATCGTGACCGGCGTCGGCAAGGAGTATCCGGACGTCGAGCTCGAGCACGTCCTCGTCGACAACTGCGCGATGGCCCTCGTGCACCGGCCCACGCGCTTCGACACCATCGTCACCGAGAACACCTTCGGCGACATCCTCTCCGACGAGGCGGCCATCCTCGCCGGCTCCATGGGAATGCTGCCGTCGGCATCACTGGGCGGCGCCGTCGGCCTCTACGAGCCCGTTCACGGCACCGCGCCCGACATCGCGGGGCAGGGGATCGCCAACCCGATCGCCGCCATTTTGTCGGCGGCGATGCTCCTGCGTTACTCTTTGAACATGCTCACCGACGCCGACCGCATCGAAACCGCCGTGCTGCGCGTGCTGGAGAGCGGGCAGCGCACCGCCGACATCGCGGGACGGGGAGAGAAGGCGGTGGGGACGCGGGCGATGGGAGCGGCGGTGGTCCGCGAGCTGGAGGCCCAGTACTCGTGAGCGCCGGGGTGCGGGTGGCGGTGGTGGGCGCTACCGGCGCCGCCGGTCAGACGACGTTGCGGATCCTCGAGGAGCGAAAGTTCCCCGTCGCCGAGCTGCGGTGCTTCGCCTCCGAGCGGTCGGTGGGCAAGACGCTCACCTTCAAGGGTGAGCCCGTCACCGTCGGGCGCGTGGAGCCCGGCGCCTTCAAAGGCGTCGACATCGCGTTCTGCTCGGCGGGATCCGCACAGTCGCGCGAGTACGCGCCCATGATCGTGAAGGCGGGCGCGGTGGTGGTAGACAAATCGAACGCGTTCCGGATGGAGCCCACGGTGCCGCTCGTGGTGCCGGAGGTCAATCCGGGCGCCGTCGCCCGCCACCAGGGTATCGTCGCCTGTCCGAACTGCACGACGATCGTGACCGTGATGCCGCTCAAGCCGCTCCACGACGTCGCGCGGCTGCGCCGGGTGGTGGCCACGAGCTACCAGTCGGTTTCGGGAGCGGGGGTCAACGGCATCGAGGATCTCAGAGCGCAGACACTGGCGTGGGCGAAGGGCGAGCCGCCGGTGCCGCGCCACTTCCCGCATCCCATCGCGTTCAACGTCATTCCCCACATCGACCGCTTCGGCGCCGACGGCTACACGGGCGAGGAGATGAAGCTCGTCAACGAGCTGCGCAAGATCCTCGACGCGCCCGATCTCCGGGTGTCGCCCACCACCGTGCGCGTGCCTGTCTTCACCTGTCACTCGGTGGCGGTGAACGCGGAGACGGAGGAAGCGATCTCGGCGGCGCGGGCGCGCGACGTCTTCGCGCGGTTTCCCGGCCTCCGCGTGTGGGACGATCCCGCCCAGAACCGCTATCCCATGCCGATCGGCGTGGAGGGCCAGGACGACTGTTTCGTGGGACGGATCCGCGAGGATCTTTCGCATCCGCGTGCCCTGAACTTCTGGGTGGTCGGTGACCAGCTCCGCAAAGGCGCCGCCACCAACGCGGTGCAGATCGCGGAGCTGTTGCTGCGGACGTAGCGCCGGATGACGTCGCTCCGGCGGAACTACGCTCCGCGCTTCGGGCGACAGGCCCGGTTCAACCTCGCAGTTCTCGTCACCGTGGTGGTGGTGGCCTACGTGGCCGTGCCGCCCGTCGTGCGCTGGTCGGAGTCGCTGTCCGGTTACAATCCCGCCCGCTACGAGCCGAAGGATGCCGATCGCGAGAGCTGGGTCCGCCATCGCGACGTCGGCCCGCTTCCCGGCATCAGCATGGATTCCCTCGTGTACCTCGGGCTCTTCCTCCTTCTCGCCGCCGTGTGGTTGCCGCTCGTATCCGGCCGGACGGGCTCGCGCCGGCGCGCGCCGCCGCGATAGCCGCGACGCTTCGCACGCTGCGGCTGTCGGTCGCGTACGACGGAACCGAGTACCAGGGCTGGCAGGTCCAGCGTGCCGCTCCCACCGTTCAGGGGGCCCTCGTCGCCGCTCTCCGCCGTCTCGATCCCACGGTGCGCGTGGTGGGGGCGAGCCGTACCGACGCCGGCGTGCACGCTCTCGCCCAGGCGGCGTCCGTCACCACGTCATCGACGCTGGCGCCGGCGGCGGTGACGGCCGCGCTCAATGCAACGCTTCCGCGTGACATCCGCGTTCTGTGCGCCGTCGAAGCCAGTGCCGGCTTCGACGCCCGGCGCGCCGCCCGCGGCAAGCGCTACGCGTATCTGATCGACAACGGCACGGTGGGGGTGCCGCTGCTCCGCCGCTTCGCATGGCACGTTCCCACCCCGCTCGACGTGGAGGCCATGCGGCGGGGGCTCGCGTTCCTCGGCGGCCGTCACCACTTCGGCGCCTTCTGCGCGGCGCCCGGACGCGAAAAAGATCCGACCTGTCACGTGCGCGCCGGCCACGTCGTGCGAAGGAAACAGCGGCTCGCGGTCGTCGTGTCCGCCGACCGGTTCCTCCATCACATGATGCGCAACATCGTGGGCAGCCTCGTCGCCGTCGGACGCGGCGCCCATCCTCCCGAGTGGCTCGCCGACGTTCTCGCCTCCCGCGACCGGCGCCGCGCCGGGCCCACCGCGCCCGCCCACGGCCTCGTGTTGGTCCGCGTTCTGTATCCGCGTTAAACTACGACACCATCATGCGGTCCTACCTTAAGATTCGCGGTGGCCGCGCCACCGAGGTCACGAGCGAGGTCGTCCGGGAGCAGCCGCTCACCATCTACGTCGACGGCGAGCGCTTTCTCACGCTCCTCTGCTCTCCCCTGAAGCTGGAGGCTCTCGTCGTCGGCTACCTCTGGATGGAGAAGGTCATCACGTCCCTCGCCGACGTGCAACGTCTGGAGGTGTCGCCGGTCGACGGGCGCGCCGACGTCGCCCTCACGCGTCCCGTCACGCTCCCCACCGAGCGCGTGCTCACGTCGGGCTGCGGCGGCGGCATCACGTTCCGCATCGATCACCGCTTGTTCCCACCGCTCGCGTCGACCTTGCGCGTGCGCCCCGAACAGCTCTCGCAGCGGATGAAGGATCTGTTCGCGGCGGCGGTGCATTATCAAGAGTCTCGCGGCATCCACGGCGCCGCCCTCACCGACGGCGAGGATCTTCTCGTGGTAGCGGAGGACGTGGGCCGGCACAACGCCGTCGACAAGATCAAGGGCGAGGCGTTGTTCCGTGACGTCCCCACCGAGGACCGGATCCTTCTTTCCACGGGGCGCGTGTCGTCCGAGATGCTGCTGAAGGCGGCTCGCATGGGGGTGCCGGTGGTGGCGTCGCGCACGTCGCCTACCGAGATGGCCGTCGCGCTCGCGGAACAGCTCAACATCACCGTGTGCGGGTACGTGCGTCCGGACGGGCTCAATCTCTACGCGGGGACGGCGCTGGCGCTCTCCGAGGAAACGGCGGTGCCGCATGGCGGATGAGACGGGGCCGGAGTCGGCGGGTGACCGCGCCTACCGCCGGCGCTTCACGACGAAAGGGGTCGACAAGCACGCTGACTACGCGGTGGACCTCTTCCACGAGGCCGAGCAGAACCTGGCGGACGTGGCGCGGGTGAATCGCATCCTGCTCGAATTGGGCCGGTTCTACAATCCCTTGACCGACGGTGCCATCGTTCCGCTCGCGATGCGGCAGCGCATCGTCGGTCTTCTCGAGCGCGGAGATCACGAGGAGGCAGCCACGCTCCTCCGCGATCTGCTTTCTGCCTACACGCGGGCCGCCGCCACCGACACTCCTGCTCCCTGAGCGCCGTCCGGCGCCGTCCGCGCGTGCGCACGTTGTAAGTCCGAAATTTCACATATCTGCAACTACTTGGCGTCCATAGAACTTGACAGGAGCGGTCCGACCACACTACCATGCGTCGACTTTCGGATACCTTTCGAAACCTTCAGGAGGAAGCGGCGATGACCCTGAGTCTCACCGACTGGCTCCAGCAAAGTCGTCTAGTGGTCGTTTCCGTCGACAAGAGCCGTGGATACGTGCGCGTGAAGGGGCATGCGGAAGCGTGCTCCGAGCTGTCGTGTCCGGAACAGACCGTCGTCGTCACCGAGGACGGGATCGGCCCCGGCCTCGACGCCCTCAACGCCGGCGACATCATCAGGGTGGAAGGCCCCGCCGACCGTCCTGAGCGCATCGTCGTCGTGCGTCGGGTGTGGGAAGAGCTGACGAGCCCCGAGTTCTGAGCTGCTGAACATAACCGCGACATCTCGCGTCGCTTACCACCGCCGCTGTCGCCGACAAGGAGGTTCGCGATGAGTCTGTCCCGCAGAGACTTCATGAAGCTCGGCAGCGCCACCGCTGCCGGCGTGGCCACCGGCGTCGGCGTCGATCTGACGCCCGTGCACGCAGCGGCCACCTCCCTCAAGATCAAAGAGGCGAAGGCATCGGCCGGGGTGTGCCCGTACTGCGCCGTCGGCTGCGGGCAGCTGATCTACTCAAAGGACGGCAAGATCATCGACATCGAGGGCAATCCCGACACCCCGCACACGCTGGGCCGCCTGTGCCCGAAGGGCGCCGCCACCATCCAGCTCTCCAACAACCCGCTCCGTCCCGTGAAGGCGCTCTACCGCGCGCCGGGCTCGGACAAGTGGGAGGAGAAGCCGCTGGAGTGGATGTACGACGAGATCGCGAAGCGATATTACGACACGCGCGAGAAGTACTTCATCGAGAAGGAGAAGAACAAGGAAGGCAAGGAGGTCACGGTCAACCGACTGGACGCCATCGCCTCCCTGGGGTCGGCCTGCATCGACAACGAGGAGTGCTACCTCCTCTCCAAGCTGAACCGGACGCTCGGGATCGTCTACCACGAGCATCAGGCCCGAGTCTGACACTCCGCCACGGTCCCAGCTTTGGGGACCACGTTCGGTCGCGGGGCGATGACGACGAACCTGATCGACCTCCAGAACTCCGACGTCATCATGGCCACCTCCAACATGGCCGAGAATCACCCGGTGGGGTTCCAGTGGGTGATGAAGGCGAAGGAGCGGGGAGCGAAGTTCATCCACGTCGACCCGCGCTTCACGCGTACGAGCGCGGCCGCCGACATCCACGTCCCGCTCCGCTCCGGCACCAACATCGCGTTCTTCGGCGGCCTCATGCGGTACGCGATGGAGAACAACCTCTACTTCAAGGACTACGTCGTCCACTACACGAACGCCTCGTTCCTGATCGATCCCGAGTTCAAGACGCCCACCGATCTCGGCGGGCTCTTCACCGGCTTCGACGAGGCCAAGCGCGCGTACGATCGCTCGAGCTGGAAGTACCAGCTCGACGGTGAAGGCAATCCCAAGCGCGACCTCACCCTGCGCGACAAGAACACGGTCTTCCAGCTCCTGCGCCGGCACTACTCGCGCTACACGCCGGAGATGGTGGAGCGCGTGTGCGGCATCCCGCAGGCGAAGTTCGAGGAGGTGGCGAAGCTCTACTGCGGCACGTCGGGTCCGGAGAAGACGGGCACCATCACCTACGCCTTGAACCTCACCCAGCACACCAACGGCGTCGAGAACATCCGCGCCCTCTGCATGCTCCAGCTCATGCTCGGCAACATTGGCCGCCCGGGCGGGGGAGTGACGGCGCTGCGCGGCCACGCCAACGTGCAGGGTGCGACCGACCTCGAGCTGCTCTACCACGAGCTGCCCGGCTACATGGCGCAGCCGCTGCGGGACGCCCATCCGGACTTCAAGACCTACATCGAGAAGGAGACGCCGAAGGGCGGCTACTGGGTCAACAAGCCGAAGTTCTTCGTGAGCTTGCTGAAGGCGTTCTACGGCGACGCGGCCACCAAGGAGAACGACTTCGGCTACGACTGGCAGCCGAAGCGCGCGTCCGCCGACGCCTACAGCCACCAGCACATCTTCGTGGACATGTACAACGGCGTGATCAAGGGCTTCCTCGCGGACGGCCAGAATCCGGCCGTGGGCGGCCCCAACGCCAAGCTCGCCCGCGCCGCCATGCAGAGGCTGGACTGGCTCGTCGTCGCGGACATCTTCCTCACGGAAACGGCTGAGGTGTGGAAGGCGCCCGGTATCAACCCCAAGGACATCAAGACGGAAGTTTTCTTCCTCCCCATGGCGCCCGCCGCCGAGAAGGACGGCTCCCTCACCAACACCATGCGGCTGATCCAGTGGCACGAGCGCGCGATCAAGCCGCCCGGCGACTGCACCTCGGACGCGGATTTCTTCTGCCGCCTCGCGCACCGGCTCCAGAAGCTGTACGCCGGGTCCAAGAAGGACCGCGACAAGGGCTTCCTCGCCGCCAACTTCACGTACGGCAAGAACCCGGACGAGCCGGAGATGGTGGAGGTCCTGAAGGAGATCAACGGGGTCGCCACCGAGGACATCACGGACAAGGACGGCAAGGTCGTCTACAAGAAGGGCCAGCCCATCAACACGTTCGGCCACCTGACCGACGACGGTAAGACGACGTCCGGGTGCTGGATCTACACCGGTGTCGTGGTCCAGGGGCCCGATGGCCAGATCGTCAACAAAGCGGCCTCGCGGAAGCCGGCGGACGCCAAGGATTATCTCGGTCACGGCTGGGGCTTCGCGTGGCCGGCCAACCGCCGCATCCTTTATAACCGCGCGTCCGCCGATCTCGCGGGCAAGCCATGGAGCGAGAAGAAGAAGCTCATCTGGTGGGACGCGGAGGCCCCCGGCAACGAGCCCGACAAGAAGGGCAAGTGGGTGGGCCTGGATGTGCCCGACTTCAACCCGGTCCTCGCCCCCGACGCCAAGAACGGCGACAAGCCGTACATCATGCGCACGGACCTCGTCGGTGGCTTCTTCGGGCCGCTCAACGATGGACCGTTCCCCGAGCACTACGAGCCGATCGAATCGCCCGTGAAGAACCTGCTCTCCAAGCAGCAGAACAATCCCGTGGCCAAGATCTGGAAGGTGCCCGACCAGAAGAACGAGCTGGCGCCGGTCGGCTCGCCGGATTACCCGTACGTGATCACCACCTACCGGCTCACGGAGCACCACCTCTCCGGTGTCATGTCGCGGTATCTGCCCATGCTCGCCGAGCTCTTCCACTCGCACTTCGCCGAGATCAGCCACGAGCTGGCGGCGGAGCTCGGGATCCAGAACGGCGAGAAGATCACCGTGCTCAGCCCGCGCGGCAAGGTGCACGTCACCGCCATGGTCACG
>DASXSB010000083.1:0-1894 GCA_036506275.1 Candidatus Methylomirabilota bacterium
TCGACCGCGTACCCTTTGGCGTGCCAGCCCGGAAGCCCTTCCTCGAGCACGCGCTGATTGCGCCAGCCGAGCGTGTACAGGACGTTGCTGGCCCCACGGGACAGCGCGTGCGGACACGTTCAGTAGAAGACGACGAGCCCCGTCTTGCTGATCTCCGCCGCGCGGCGCTCGACGCTGCGCAGCGGCATCGAGCGCGCGCCGCGGATGTGCATCTCGACGTAGGCGTCCCAGTTCCGCACGTCGATGATGTCCGCCTTCTCGCCGCGATCGAGCGCCGCCTTCAGCTCGTCGACGTGGATGAAGTTGACGGGCGCATCGGGCGGCGCCGCCGGGGCCGCCCCGAGCAGCACGATCGCCGTGGCCAGCGCCGGCACCATCGCGCGACGCACGGCTCAGCCTCCCAGCACGCGCGCGCGGCTGCGCATCGTCGGCCCGCCGTTGCCGAGCTTCTTGCTCTGCATCGGCTGTCCCTTGCCGCAGTTCGGGATCGGATAGAGACGGAAGTCGCGGCCGACCGCGTCGACGTTCATCAGGTAGGCGCGCGTGTCCGCGGCGATGCCGCCGTCGCGGTAGAGCCGCGTAAGCTCGCCGCGCTCGATCGCATAGACCTTGCGCGCCGAGATGCGGAAGTTCTCGCGGCTCTCCGCGATCGACGGAGTGCGATGTCCGACGAAATAGTAGCCGCGATCGACCTCCCTGACGATGTCCTCCGGGTCCCGGGTGCCTGCGTCGAAGACCGTGTTGGACATCCGGATGAGTGGAACCAGAGAGGCCTCGGTGGCCTTCCAGTGACCGTTGGGGTCCCCGCCGAAGATGGCCGCGGTCTGCCGGCTGTTCATGAACCCCTGGAAGACCCCCCGCTCGATGTGGACCACGCGACGGGCGGGCGTGCCCTCGTGATCGTAAACGTAGTGGCCGTAGCCCGGGAGCGACGGATCGGAATAGGCGGTGACGAGGGGCGAGGCCACGCGCTTGCCGATCTGATGGGCGCCGAGCCCGCGCAGGAGCCAGGAGCGTCCTGCGTACGCCGTTTCCATCTTCAGGGCGCGATCGAGCTCCACGGGGTGACCGATGATCTCGTGAGAGACGAGGGTGTTGTAGTGCGGGTCCGTCACCACCACGACCTCGTCGTCGGAGGTCGGCAGGGGCGGCGCGGTGACGAGGGCCACGCCTTCGCGGGCCAGATCGCGCGCGAACTCGACGAAGGGCGGGAAGACCATGGCGGTCTCGTCGACGCCGCGCACGAGGATCTCCCAGCCGCGTTGGTGACCGACCACGTCGTACAGCTCCTGGCTCGTGCCGTCCGCCACCGTCACCACCGCGCACATCCCCTGGGTGAGCGCGAAGGTCTGGTCGATGGCGGCACCCTCGCTCGAGACGAACAGCTCGCGGCTGAGCTGGGTGAGGGTGGAGATGTAGTTGTGGGTGACGCGTGGATCGACCGCGGCCACCTGCCGCGAGACGTCGGTGGTGTACGCCACCATCGTGCCGAGGTCCATGGAGCGTGGATCCACGACGAAGACGGCGGGCACGGTGTCCTCGCGGACCTCGACCGCGTGCAGCCGGGTGTCGGCGAACGCCTCGCCGAGGGCGCCGAACTTTCCTCGCGCGTCGGCCTTCATCTCGGCGTTGACCAGGGCGCGACGGTAGGCGCGCTCGAGCGCCTCGCGGAGCAGGCGCGGGAGCGCCTCGACGTCCGCCGCCCCCAGCACGAGACCCACGTAGCCCGGAGCCACCATGCGGTCGCCGGCGAGGACGCGGGCGCCGAGGGCGAAGCCGTAGTCGTCGCCAGAATACTTGCTGCTGCCGTTCTCCGCCGCCGCGGCCTTGGCTTCGCTCACCTCGAGCCGGACGTCGCCATAGCGGAAGTGGGCGAGAGCACGGGCGGCGTCGA